>NZ_CP031320.1:2967366-3638346 GCF_003355155.1 Streptomyces armeniacus
GGATGTGTATAACGCACGGCCCCGATACGGGCCCGCGCCCGTACCGGGGTCCGTGCCGGGGCCCGTATCGGGGCGCGCGCCGGGGCCCGGCACCGTGCCGGCGCCGCGGACGCGGCCGCGGCGGCGTGCCGTGGGGGCCTGGGTGCCGTAGCCGACGAGCACGTTGCCGGAGCCCTCCTGCTCCGCGCCGGACGCGGCGGCCCCGGACGCGGCAGCCCCGGAAGCGGCGGCGGCCGGGCGGGAAGCGGAGGCCGGAGCGGAAGCCGCGGCGGGAGCGGGGGCGTCCCCCGCGCGGCCCGCGACCGCGACCGCCACCAGCGGCGCGCCGACGGGCACCTCGTCGCCCTCCTCGCCGTACCGCGCGGTGACGACGCCGCCGTGCGGGCACGGGACGTCCACCAGCGCCTTTGCCGTCTCGACCTCGACCACCGGCTGGTCGACGCCGACCACGTCGCCGACCGCGACCATCCATCGCACGATGGTGGCCTCGGTCAGGCCCTCGCCCAGGTCCGGGAGGGTGAATTCGCGGACTTCCGCCATCACTTACCGCCGCCTTCGCCGCCTTCGGTACCGCCGTCGCCGCCGCCATCGCCGGACATCGTCCAGCCACTCTCCCACTGCAGCCGCGCGACCGCGTCCAGAACGCGTTCCACGCCCGGCAGGTGGTGCCGCTCCAGCATCGGCGGCGGGTACGGGATGTCGAAGCCCGCGACGCGCAGCACCGGCGCCTCCAGAAAGTGGAAGCAGCGCTCGGTGACCCGGGCCGCGATCTCCCCGCCGGGCCCGCCGAAGCCCGCCGACTCGTGGACGACGACGGCGCGGCCCGTGCGCCGTACGGACGCCGCGACCGTCTCCTCGTCGAACGGCACCAGCGAGCGCAGGTCGACGACCTCCAGGTGCCGGCCCTCCTCGCGGGCGGCCTCGGCCGCCGCCAGGCAGACGGGCAGCGACGGCCCGTACGTGATCAGCGTCGCCGAGCCGCCCCGCCGGCGTACCACCGCGCGGCCGATGCCCGGAACCTCCTCGGGGGCTTCCGGTGACCATTCCTCTTTCGCCCAGTACAGCCGCTTGGGCTCCAGGAAGACGACCGGGTCGTCGGAGGCGACGGCGGCGCGCAACAGCCCGTACGCGTCCGCGACCGTCGCGGGCGTGACGACGTGCAGGCCGGGCGTCGCCGCGTAGTACGCCTCGGACGAGTCGCTGTGGTGCTCCACACCGCCGATTCCGCCTCCGTACGGGACGCGAATCGTGACCGGCATCGGGAGCGCGCCGCGCGTACGGTTCCGCATCCGCGCCACGTGCGAGATCAGCTGCTCGAACGACGGGTACGCGAAGGCGTCGAACTGCATCTCCACGACCGGCCGCAGCCCGTACATCGCCATGCCGACCGCCGTACCGAGGATTCCGGCCTCGGCCAGCGGCGTGTCCGTACAGCGGTCCTCGCCGAATTCACGTACCAGCCCGTCGGTCACCCGGAAGACGCCGCCGAGTGCGCCGACGTCCTCGCCCATGACGTGTACGGCGGGGTCCGCGGCCATGGCGTCGCGCAGCGCGCGGTTGATGGCCTGCGCCATCGAGACGGGCTTGCGCGCGGCCGCCGCGCCCGGGTCCGTGTCCGTGCCGCCGGGGGCGGCCGCGTCGACGGTGCTCATCGGGCGCCGCCTTCCCCACGGGCCTCCGCTTGGGATTCCGTATCGGACTCCGCCGCGGCCTGCGCCTCCGCGTCGAGCTCCGCCCGCAGCTGCGCGGCCTGCGCGTCCAGCTGGGCGGTCGGCTCCGCGTAGACGTCCGCGAACAGGTCCATCGGACGCAGCTCGGGGTCCTGGTTCATGCGGTCGCGCATGCCCGCGGCCAGCTCCTCCGCGTCCCGCGCGGCCTCCTCCGCCCCGGCGTCGTCGAGCAGGCCGCGGGAGCGCAGCTCACGTTCCAGCAGCGCGAGGGGATCGTGCTCGCGCCACGCCCGTACCTCGTCGTCGGTGCGGTAGCGGGTGGCGTCGTCCGCGTTGGTGTGGGCCTCGATGCGGTACGTGACGGCCTCGACCAGGGTCGGTCCGCCGCCCCGGCGGGCGTGCGCGACGGCGTCGCCGAGCGCGCGGTGCATGGCCGCGGCGTCGTTGCCGTCCACGAGCCGGCCCGGCATGCCGTAGCCGACGGCCTTGTGCGCGAGGGAGGGCGCGGCGGTCTGCTTGGCGAGCGGCACGGAGATCGCGAAGCCGTTGTTCTGTACGAGGAAGACGACCGGCGCGTGCCAGACGGCGGCGAAGTTGAGCGCCTCGTGGAAGTCGCCCTCGCTGGTGCCGCCGTCGCCGACGAGCGCGAGCGCGACCACGTCCTCGCCCTTCAGCCGCGCGGCGTGCGCCAGCCCCACGGCGTGCGGCAGGTGCGTGGCCAGCGGCGTGCAGAGGGGGGCGACGCGGGTCGCGCGCGGGTCGTAGCCGCTGTGCCAGTCGCCGCGCAGCAGCGACAGCACCTCGACCGGGTCGAGGCCGCGCGCGACGGCGGAGAGGGTGTCGCGGTAGCTGGGGAACAGCCAGTCCCGCTCCGCCAGCACCAGCCCGGCGGCGACCTGGGCGGCCTCCTGGCCGGCGGACGACGGGTAGACGGCCAGCCTGCCCTGTTTGGTGAGGGCGGTGGCCTGCTCGTTGTACCGCCTGCCGCGGACCAGTTCGCGGTAGAGCCGCGTGAGCGTCTCCGGGTCGAGGTCGGCGTCGGTCCCCAGCAGCCGGAACGGTTCGGCGTCCGGGAGCAGCGGCGCGGGATCGAGACGGGGGCGCCAGCCGGGCGGCGGGGCGAGACGGTAGGCACCGGGCTGCTCGAGGACCGTCACGGTGAGCACCTCCTCGTAGGGGTCGCTACAGGCAGGATGAACCTTCGCGAACCTTCTGGGTTCCCTACCGATTGTTCGGTCGCTGGCACATTTTGGCTACCGGCACCCCCACGCTGTGGACAAACGGTCCGGTAAGCCGATCCGCGGGTGCAGGACGTCCACGACGGGGAAGCCTGACCGTATGCCCGACGAACAAATGGCCAGTCCTCCCGCGCCCGACGAACCGGAGGACCGTCGTCCGCCCGTCCGCCCGCTCGACTCCGTCGACCGAGAGATCCTGCGGCTGCTGCGCGCGGACGGCCGCGCGTCGATACGTTCCGTCGCCGAGCAGGTGCACGTGTCGCGGGCCAACGCGTACGCGCGGATCAACCGGATGATCGACGACCGGGTGATCCGCGGCTTCAGCGCCCGTATCGACCAGGAGCGGGCGGGGCACGGCACGTCCGCGTACGTCACACTCAAGATCGTCCAGGACTCGTGGCGCGCCGTACGGGAGCGTCTGCGTGAGCTGCCCGGCGCCGCCCACATGGCGCTGGTGGGCGGCGACTTCGACGTACTGCTGCTGGTGCACACGGCGGACAACCGGTCCCTGCGGGACCTGGTGCTGACCCGCATCCAGGCGATCCCGGAAGTGCTGAGCACGCGCACGCTGCTGGTCTTCGAGGAAACGGACCTCGATCCGGAACCTTGACCGGCGAGTCGAGGAGCGGCGGCGGGCTCGCGGAGGCCGCTACTCCGCGGTGGCGAGCAGCCCGGCCAGGGTGGCGACGGCCTCCTCCGCGTCCGCGCCCTCGGCGCGTACGACCACCGTGCTGCCGGCGGTGGCGCCGAGCGCCATGACGGCGAGGACGCCGGTGGGGTTGACGGTGCGGCCGTCGTGGTCGAGTTCGACGGCGCTGCTGAACTGGCCCGCGGCCTGGGCGAGTTTGCCCGCCGGGCGCGCGTGCAGGTCGGCGGGGAGGACGACGGTGGACTCGTGCCGGGGTGCGGCGGTCTCGTGGGGTGCGGTGTCAGAGCTTGCGGACATGGCGGGCCTCCTCGGCGGCGTGGGCAACGGTGTCCAGGTCGGCGCCGCCCGCCGCGGTGACCACCGCCGCGACGGTGCCTTCCACGAACGGCGCGTCGACGATCCGCACGTCGTCCCGCGGGTGGTCGTCCAGGACGGTGCGGGTGGTGAGCACGGAGCTGCCGAGGTCCGGCAGCACGAGTACGCCCGCGCCCTGGTCGGCCTGGCGTACGGCCTCCAGCACGAGGTCGTAACTCGTCCCGATCCGGCCGTCGTCGGTGCCTCCGGCGGCCACGACGGGAACGGTGTCCGAACCGATCTGCTGGGCGACCCCGCGCAGCCCGAGCGCGAGATCGGCGCTGTGGGACACGAGTACGATGCCGACTGAACTGGTCATGAACGGGGATACTAGATTCCGGAATCCCGTTCAGCAATACCGAACGACAAACAGATGACCGAACGCCATCCGCGGCCACGCCGCACGACCACGGCGAGGAGTTTCCATGGTGCAGGCGGTGCAGCGGGCGGCGCGGATCCTGCGGGAGCTGGCGACGAGCGGTCCCCGCCTGGGCGTGACCGAGCTGGCCGACCGCATGGGCGTCGCCAAGCCGACCGCGCACGCGCTGCTGCGCACCCTGGAGGCCGAGGGCCTGGTCGTACAGGACAGGGAGAGCGCGAAGTACCAGCTCGGACCGGACCTGGTGCTGCTGGGGAACGCGTACCTGGACACGCAGGAGCTGCGCACCCGTTCGGTCACCTGGGCCGACCTGCTCGCCACCCAGTCCGGCGAGGCGGTGTGGGTCGCGGTGCTCAACGGCGACCACATGCTGGTCGTGCACCACGCGTTCCGGCCGGAGGGCGCCGTGCAGATCCTCGAGGTGGGCGCGAGCATCCCGTGGAGCACGTGCGCGCTGGGCAAGGCGGTGGTGGCGTTCGCGCCGGAGGAGGAGCGGGAGCGGCTGCTGTCGGCGGCGCTCGCCGTGCTGACCGGCGCCAGCATCACCGACGCCGGCGCGCTCGGCGAGCAGCTCGACCAGGCCAGACGGCTGGGGTACGCGGTGGAGGACCAGGAGTCCGCGCTCGGCGACGCCGGGATCGCGGCGCCCGTGTTCGACCGGTCCGGCGGGGTGGCCGGCGCGATCGGCGTGGTGGGCCCGGTGGAGCGGCTGCTGGCGGACCCGGCGGGGCAGGGGGCCCGGCAGGAGCCGCGGCAGGAACTCGCCGTCGCCGTACGGGAGACGGCGCGCAGCCTCTCGCGCGACCTGGGGGCGCCGCGGGGCACCGCACGCCGGGCGGGCGCCTGATCCGGGGGCCTGATCCGGGGGCCTCCGTACGCGGCGGGCCGCCGCTGCGTGCCGCCGGGTGCGCGGCGCGTGTGCTGCCGCCGGACTCTTGACAGTAACGAGCACGACACTTAGCTTCCGAACATCGTTCATTCATTGTGAACACGGACCCGGGAGCCGCGCCGTGAAGAAGCTCATCAACTCACCCGAGACGGTCCTGGACGACGCCCTGTCCGGGATGGCGGCTGCCCACCCCGGGCTCCGCGTCGACACGGAGGCGCGGGTGATCACCCGCGCCTCCGGCACCCGGCCCGGGAAGGTCGCCGTGGTCTCCGGCGGCGGATCCGGGCACGAGCCGCTGCACGGCGGCTTCGTCGGCGCGGGCATGCTCGCCGCCGCCTGTCCCGGCGAGGTGTTCACCTCCCCCGTCCCGGACCAGATCGTCGCCGCCGCACGGGCCGCGGACGCCGGAGCGGGCGTGCTGTTCGTGGTGAAGAACTACACCGGAGACGTCCTCAACTTCCAGGTCGCCGCCGAACTCGCGGAGGACGACGGCATCCGCGTCGAGACCGTCCTCGTCGACGACGACGTGGCCGTACGGGACTCCACCCACACGGCCGGACGGCGCGGCACCGGAGCCACCCTGTTCGTCGAGAAGATCGCCGGCGCGCTGGCCGAGCAGGGCGCCGACCTGGCGGCCGTCGCGAAGGCCGCGCGCGCGGTGAACGGCGCTTCCCGCTCGTTCGCCGTCGCCCTCACCTCCTGTACAACGCCCGCCGCCGGCCGTCCCGGCTTCGAACTCCCCGACGACGAGATCGAGGTGGGCGTCGGTATCCACGGCGAACCGGGCCGGCGGCGCGAGAAGATGCGCCCCGCGCGCGAGATCGTGGCGACCGCCCTGGACGCCGTCCTCGAGGACCAGCCGCTCGCCGCGGGCGACGAGACGCTCGTCCTCGTCAACGGGCTCGGCGGGACGCCGCTGATCGAGCTGTACGTCGTCTACAAGGAGGTGGCGGACGCCCTCGCCGAGCGCGGGGTGCGGATCGCCCGCCGTCTGGTGGGCAATTACGTCACCAGCCTGGACATGGCCGGAGTTTCGCTCACCCTGTGCAGGACGGATACCGACATGCTGGCCCTGTGGGACGCGCCGGTGGACACGCCTGCCCTGCACTGGGGCTGATCCGCCGTACCGGCGGCAGCCGGCACCTCGACCGGAGCCGTACCGGCCGGGAGCGCACCGGTCACAAGCCGGGAGCGTGCCCGACGTGGGCAACCAACCGTCGGGCACGCTCCCACCCACCCTCAACCGCCCTGCCACACAAAGGAGATCCGGTGGACATCTCCCTCGCCCGCAGCTGGGTGCAGGCCGTCGCCGCAGCCGTCGACGAACAGAAGGACCAGCTCACGCAGCTCGACTCGGCCATCGGCGACGCCGACCACGGCGCGAACATGCACCGCGGCTTCTCCGCCGTCCTCGACGTGCTGGACGGGCAGGAACCCGCCACTGTCGGCGACGTACTCGTCAAGACGGGCAGCACGCTGGTGTCCAAGGTGGGCGGCGCCTCCGGGCCGCTGTACGGCAGCGTCTTCCGCGCCATCGGCAAGAAACTGGACGAGCCCACGGCAGGCACCCGGGAGTTCGCCGACGCGCTCGCCGCCGGGCTGGAGAACCTGCAGCGGCTCGGCGCGGCGGCACCGGGCGACAAGACGATGGTCGACGCGTACGGGCCCGCGCTGGAGGCGTTCCTGCGGATCGCCGACGCGGACGGCGGTTTCGCGGAGGCGGCCGCCGCGGCCGCCGACGCAGCGGAGGAGGGCATGCGCGCGACCACGCCGCTCCAGGCGCGCAAGGGGCGGGCGTCGTACCTCGGCACGCGCAGCGTGGGGCACCAGGACCCGGGCGCGACGTCCACCGCGCTGGTGTTCCGTGCCCTCGCGGACACGGCGGCCGCGGCGGCCGCGCAGTGACGCCCGCCCAGCGACCGCCGGGCGAGCACCGTACGGAGGGCATCGCGCACCGTACGGAGGCCGCGGACCGTACGGCCGGAGGGGACCGTACGGAGTCGGCCGCGGACCGTACGGCGGCCGGGAGCCGTACGGAGGCGGCGCCCCGTATGCCGGCCCCCCGTACGCCGTCCCGCGTGGCCGCCGTACGGTGCGGCTTCGCCGGGAAGCCCGCCGCGGACGGTACGGCGCTGGGCATCCTGCACCGTACGGACCGGCCGCTGGCACGGCCCGAGCCGGCGGCGGAGCCGGCCGAGACGGCGGAGCGGCGCGTCACGGAGGCGTTCGACGCCGTCGCCGACCGGCTGCTCGGCCTGTCCGCGTCACTGCGCGCCGACGGGAAAGAGGACCAGGCGGACATCATGGAGGTGACCGCCCTCCTCGCACAGGACCCCGACCTGCGGTCCCGCGCCGTCGCCGGCGCCCGGCGCGGCACGGCCGCGGCGGCCGCCGTACGGGAGGCGGCCGAGGCGTACGCCACGGTCATCGGCTCGCTCAGCGACCCGACGCTCGCCGAACGCGCCACCGACGTACGCCAGGTCGGCCGCCGCGTACTCGCCGAACTGTCCGGCAGTACGCTGCCGCCGCCCGGCCAGCCGCTGGTCCTGGTGGCGCACGAGATCGGCGCGGCCGACCTGCTCGAACCGGGCCGTACGGTCGTCGCCGCGGCCTCCGTCACCGGCGGGCCCAACGGGCATGCCGCGATCGTGGCCCGCTCCCTGGGCATCCCGCTGCTGCTTGACGTCGATCCGGCGCTCACCGAACTCCCCGACGGGGAGCAGCTGCTGGTCGACGCCTCCGCGTCGCTCGCCGTCAGCCGCCCAGAACCGTCCGAGCGGGCCGCCGCGCTCGCCGCGATGGACGCCGCACGCGCCCGCCGCGAGGCGGTCGCCGCACAGCGGCACCTGCCGCCCGAGACGGTCGACGGCCACCGGATGGTGCTCAACGCCAACGTGGCCACCGCCGCCGAGGCCGGCGCCGCCCTGGAGGCGAACGCCGACGGCGTCGGGCTGCTCCGCACCGAACTCCCCTTCCTCACCGCCCGTTCCTGGCCGACGCGCGCACAGCACACCGCGGCACTCGCGCCCGTGCTGCGCAGGCTGGGCGGCGGAGCGGTCACCGTACGGACGCTGGACTTCGCGGACGACAAGCTGCCGCCGTTCCTCGTGGGGGAGCGCCCCGAGGGGCAGGCGCTGGGGCGCGGGCTGCCGCTGATGCTGGCGGCACCGGAGGCGTTCGGCGACCAGTTCCGCGCGCTGCTGGAGGCGGCCCGTACGGACGCGGGGCCGACCCGCAAGGACGCGGGACCAACGCGTAGAGACGCGGGGCCGAAGGCGGGCGGCGGCGCGGCACCGGACCTGCGCATCATGATCCCGATGGTCGCCGACGTCAGCGAACTCCACGCCTGCCGCGGCATCCTCTACCGCACCGCAGCCGAACTCGGCGTCGAGGCACCGCCGCTGGGCGTCATGGTCGAGCTCCCGGAGGCTGTCGCGGCTGCGGACGAACTGGCCCGCACGGCAGCGTTCCTGTCCATCGGCAGCAACGACCTCACCTGCCAGCTGCTGGGCCTGGACCGCCGCGACCCCTCCGCGACACCCGCGCTCGCGGCGCACCCACGGGTGCTGGAGGCGATCGGGCAGGTCGTCAACGCCGCCCGCAGGCACCACCGTTCGGTGTCGGTCTGCGGCGACGCTGCGGCGCACCCGCTGGTGACGCCGCTGCTGATCGGGCTGGGCGTGGACGCGCTGTCGGTGGCGTCGGGCGCGCTGGACGAGGTACGCGCCCGCGTACGCGGTCTCGCGCGGGACGACTGCGCCGCACTGGCGGCGGAGGCACTGACCCTGTCCACAGCCGAAGAGGTGTGGGCGCTGGTGCGGCGGGACTGCCCGTAAGAGCGGCCGCGGCCGCCGGCTGGTGAACGGACGGTCGAGTCGCTACCGGGGGCTTTCCCCACCCCCGTTCGGTGGCTTGCCGCATTACGGGCGGGCGGGGGCGTTCGTAGGTTGAGGGCATGACGAAGACGACCGCCGGCGCCGCGCTGGCACTGGCCCTGATCGCCGTGGCCGCGACGCTGTCCGGCTGCTCGATGGAGCAGGTCAGCGACGGGAAGGCGAAGCACAAGAGCTTCGCGCTGACCGGGCGGCAGCTGACCGTGGTCACCGGCGACAGCCGGCTGGAGCTGGTGCCCGTCGACCGCGAGGCGGACGCCGCCGGCACGCGGCAGCTCGATGTCACGCGCTGGTTCAAGGCGTCCAAGCTGAACGGAAAAGTGGGTGCCGACTGGGAGTTGGAGGGCGGCGACACCCTGCGGCTCAAGGTCACGTGCAAGGGCCTCATGGTGGACTGCAGCGCGCGGCACCGGGTCGAGGTGCCACGGGACGTGGCGGTGGACGTGCGGTCGCAGGACGGGCGGGTGAGCGCGAGCGGCTTCAGCACGCCGCTGTCGATACGTACGGCCGACGGGGACGTCGAGGTGCGCGGCGCGGGCGCGGACCTGAAGCTCCGTACGGCGGACGGGGACATACGGGCGGAAAAGCTGCGTTCGCGTTCGGTGTCGGCCCGTTCGCAGGACGGCTCGCTGACGCTGGGCTTCCGGGAGCCGCCGACCTCGGTCCGTACGGAGAGCCAGGACGGCAGCACGACCGTGACCGCGCCGCGCACGCCGTACCGCATACGTACGGACACGGCGGACGGCTCAGTGGACGTGTCGCTGCCGCGGCGGAAGTCCAGCCCGCGGAGCATCGAGGCGACGGCGCAGGACGGGAGCATCACGCTGCGCGGCTCGTAGGGGCACGGCTCGCAGGGGCACGGCTCGTAGGGGGCGCAGGGGCACAGCGCGTACGGGGGCATGGGTGGGACTTGGGCGTCGTCCGGGCAACGGGCCGCGGGCGCCCGGCCGTTCAGCCGTTCCCGGCCCGAGGGGCGGGCGCCGTGGTCCGTTCGGTACGCTCGTCGGCTTACGAAGGCAGACGCCGGAGGACGACGACGGAGGACGACGATGTCCGTGCCACCACCGCCGCGGCCGCACGGCGGCCAGGGCGGACCCGGCGGACCGGGTCCGTACGCGCAGCGCGGCTCGTACGGTCCCGCGCAGCCCGGACCGTACGGGCCGCCGCAGGGCGGTCACGGGCAGCAGGGGATGCCCGGCGGCCACGGACAGCACGGCGTGCACGGGCCGCACGGGCCATCGCACGGACCGTCGCACGGGCCATCGCACGGCCCGCCGCCGCCCGGCGGGCCGCCGCCGCGGGGGAACAACTCCGGGCGGCTGGCGGCCGTCGCCGTCGTGGCGGGCGTGCTGGCGCTGGCCATGGTCGCGTGGATCGTCTGGGAGGCGTACGACCCGTCCGACGGCTCGTCCGACCCCGCCGCGCCCCAACGGTCCTCCCCCGCCTCGGAGGAGACCATGGGCCCCGTCTACAAGCTGTCCCTTCCCGAGACCCTGCAGGGCGGCCGCTACAAGCTGTCCCGCGACCTGACCGAGAACACCGAACGGGACCGCCCGCGCGGCACCGACTTCGCCGATCAGCTGCAGGCGAAGGCCGGCCTGTACACGGCATCCGGTCCCGCCGCCGAGGGCGCGGAGGGCGGCGGGGACGAGTTCATCTTCCAGGGACTGAGTTCGACGGAGCCCGATCCGACGTTCCCGCGCTACGGAATGCTCGACGGCATGACCGACGACCCGGGCGTCCGTGTCGCCGTCGCGCGCCGGCTGTTCACCTTGGAGGGCGGCAAGCTCGCGTGCGAGGTGCACCGCAACTCGGCGCAGGGGGACGGTCAGCGTACGTTCCCGATGTGCTCCTGGATCGACCCGCACACGCAGGGCATCGTCATGGACAGCAGCCCCGCGACCCAGGGCATGGACCCGGCCGAGGTGGACCTCAAGGCGTTCGCGCGGAAGACCGCCAAGGTGCGCGACGAGGTCCGCGTACCGGCCGGCTGACCCCGGCGAGCGGGCGGCCCGCGGCGCGAGCGCGCGGCGGCCGGACGGCGACCGGACGGCGACCGGGTGACGGGCCGGAGCCGCGGGGCGCGGAATAACGGTCGGCGGCGCTCACTTCCGCTAGGTGTACGGGGGGCGCGCGTATGCGGCGCCCGACGTCACCTACCGAGGAGCAGACCATGGCCCTGAGCCGTGAAGAACGTGAGCAGTTCCTTGCCGAGCCGCACGTCGCCGCCCTGTCGGTGGACTCGGGGCAGCGGGGGCGGGCGCCGCTGACCGTCCCCGTCTGGTACCAGTACGCGCCCGGCGGCGACGTCTGGGTGCTGACCGGCCGCGACTCGCGCAAGGCCGAACTGATCGCCAAGGCGGGCCGGTTCACGCTGCTGGTCGACCGTCTGGAGCCGACCGTCCGCTACGTCTCCGTCGAGGGCGCCGTGATCGAGACGGCCGCCGGCACCCATGACGACCTGGTGGAGATCTCCTCCCGCTACCTGCCCGCCGACAAGGTCGACGGCTATGTCGCGCACATGGAGGCGGAGGAGGGCGACATGGTGGTCCTCCACATGCGCCCGCAGCGCTGGGTCAGCTCGGACCTCGGCGAGGTCTGAGCCGTACGGGCGCGGGCGTACGACCCGCCTACGGTCCTGGGCGTACGGCCCCGCGTACGGTCGCCGGCGCGCGGGGCGGCCGTACGGCGCGTACCGGCGGCGAGTCCGTTTCGTTCAAGACCGCGGGGCCGACGGGGGCGGAGGCTGGGCACATGGACACCAAGAAGCCCGACCTCACCGCCGCCACCGCCTTCATGACCACGCACGCCCGCCTCCTGGACCGGCGGCGCCTCGAACTGCTGCTCGGCCGCTGCACGCCGGACGCGGTGATCGCCGCCCTGGACGCGTACCGCAACCCCGACGGCGGCTACGGCTGGGGCCTCGAACCCGACCTGCGGGCGCGCGGCAGCCAGCCGGTCGCGGCGCTGCACGCGTTCGAACCGCTGGCGGAGTGCGGGCCGGAAACGTATCCGCAGGCGAAGGCGGTGTGCGACTGGCTGGAGTCGGTGGCGCTGCCGGACGGCGGCATGCCGTTCGCGCTGCCCATGGAGGGCCCGGACCTGGCGGGCGCGGCGCCGTTCTGGGCGGCGGCCGACCCGGCCGCGCCGTCGCTCCACATGACCGCGGTCGTGGCCGGCGCCGCCCACCGCGTGGGCCGCCACGACCCGGCCGTACGGGACCACCGCTGGCTGGCGCGGGCCACGGACTTCTGCCGGCGCGCGATCGCCGCGCTGGACGCGCCGCCGCACGCAATCGAGTTCCGCTTCGTCCTCGACCTGCTGGACACCCTGCACGGCACACACGACTGGGCCGGGCCCGAACTGGAGCGGCTGGCGGCGTGGCTGCCACACACGGGCCGCATGGCGGTCGAGGGCGGCGCGGAGGGCGAGTCGATGCGCCCGCTGGACTTCGCCCCGCTCCCGGACCGCCCGCTACGGCGCCTGATCGACGCCGAGGTGATCAGCGCGGAGCTGGACCGGCTGGCCGCGGGACAGCAGCACGACGGCGGCTGGGCGGTCGACTTCGCGGCGCAGTCACCGGCCGGGGCGCTGGAGTGGCGCGGCTACGCCACGGTGGGCGCGGTGACCGTGCTCCGCGCCAACGGCCGTCTCTAACGGGCCACTTACCGCCCAGGCGAGTGCTGCGGCGCCCGGTCACGGCACGCCCAGCAGGCGCAGCAGCGCCGCCGTGGCCGCCGCCGCCAGGACGACGACCACGAACGGCAGCCGCCGCCACGCCAGTACGCCGCCCATCGCGACCCCCGCCGGGCGCGCCACCCCGGCGGACTCCGCGCCCTCGCTCAGTGCCGTCGTCGCCACCAGGGCGACGAGCAGGACGACGGCGGAGGTCGTCATCAGCCGCTCGGCGCGCTCCGTCACGTGCAGCCGCGCCCGCAGCAGCGGCCCGGCGAACCGGAACGTGAACGTCCCGGCGGCCAGTACGGCGACCGCGCCCAGCACCAGGGCCGTGTGCGCGCTCATCGGACCGGCTCCTCTCGCCCGCACCCGGTACGGCCCGGCGCACCGGGTGCGTCCGGCTGTTCCGGCCCGTCCGGCTGTTCCGGCCCGTCCTGCTCACCCGGCCCGTCCTGCTCACCCGGCCCGTCCGGCTGTTCCGGCTTGTGCCCGCGCCGCCGCCTTCCGCCCCCGAGCGGCAGCAGCAACGCCGTCAGCGCCAGCAGCACGGGCAGCCCGGCGGGCAGGAACGGTGTGGCGGCCAGCGCGAGGACGGCCCCGGCGAGCGCCGTACGGCGCGTACGGGCGTCCCGTAGCGACGGGAACACCAGCGCCAGCAGCACGGCCGGGAACATCGCGTCCAGCCCGTACGTGTCGGTGTCGCCCATGACGCTGCCGAGCAGCCCGCCGGCGAGCGTGCCCAGCGGCCAGCAGACGAGGATGCCGATGCCGCAGGCCCAGTACGCGGCGCGCTTGCGGGCGGGGTCGGACTGGCCGAGCGCGAAGACGATCGACTCGTCGTTCATGACGTGGCTGCCGAGGACGCGCTGCCTGCCGCGGCCGATCACCTCGCTGACGGCCAGCCCGAACGGCAGGTGCCGGGAGTTGACCAGCAGCCCGGCGACGGCCGCCGCGACCGGGCTGCCACCGGCGGCGACGATCCCGACGAACAGGATCTCGGAGGCGCCGGCGAGTACGAGTACGGAGAGCGCGAGCGGCAGCCACAGGTCGAGGCCCAGGCCCACGGAGATCGCGCCGTAGGACATGCCGACGACGCCGTCCGCCAGGCAGACGAGGCCGATCTCCCAGCGGAGCCGGCGGTCCAGGGTTCGCCATATCGAACGCATGCCTTCTAGACTGAACGAGACCGCATCGGTCCGTCAAACCGAACAGTCGACTTCTGGAGCGAACGAATGGCACAGCGGCCAGGCCCCGGCAGCGAAGACGACGGCACAGGCACCGGCGCCGACACCCGCGCCGGCGGCGCGCGCACCGGCCGTACGGAGTCCCGCGCCCCGCTCGCCGCCATCGCCGCGTCCCTGCAGCAGGAACGGCGCCGCGCCGGGCTGTCCCTCGCGGAGGTGGCGCGGCGGGCGGGCATCGCGAAGTCGACGCTCTCCCAGCTGGAGTCCGGCACCGGCAACCCGAGCGTCGAGACCCTCTGGGCCCTCAGCGTCACCCTCGACGTGCCCTTCGCGCGGCTCGTCGACCCGCCGCGGCCCACGGTCCAGGTGATCAGGGCGGGCGAGGGGCCGGCGTTCGCCTCGGAACGCTCCGACTACCTCGCCACCCTCCTGTCGTCCGCACCCCCGAACGCGCGCCGCGACCTGTTCCTCGTCACCGCCCAGCCCGGCACGCCGCGCGAGTCGGAGCCGCACATGCCGGGCGTCGTCGAGCACGTCGTGCTGTGCTCGGGGCGCGCGTACGTCGGCCTCTCCGCGGACCCCGTCGAGCTGGGCCCCGGCGACTACACCGCCTATCCGGGCGATGTGCCGCACGTGTTCAGGGCGCTGGAGCCGGACACGCGGGCGGTGCTTGTCTCCGAGCACAACTGACGGCGCGTACGGGCACGCCGACCCGGCCTGTACGGGCGTACGGGTGCGTGAGATACGGGCGCGGGCGTACGGCTACCAGTGCGCGGGCCGTACGAACGCCCGCGGCACCCGCGTCGCGCCGTCCCCCTTCGCGGCGTTGAGCTGGGACTGGGTGAGGAACAGGCAGTCCGTCAGGTCTGCGCCGCTCAGGTCCGCGTCCCGCAGGTCCGCGCCGAGCAAGTCGGCCGTACGCAGGTCGGCGCCCGTGAGGTCGGCGGCGATCAGCAGCGCGCCGCGCAGGCTGGCACCGCGCAGGTTCGCGCGCCGCAGCCGGGCCCCCATCAGGTCCGCCCCGCGGCGGTTCTGGTGCCGGGCCCCCGGCACCCCGGCCCGTACGAGCTCGCTCACGCGCAGCAGCAGCGCGCTGACGCCGTCCCGGTGGGCGGCCACGTCGAGGGAGGCGAGTTCGTCCGGGCCGCCGAGGGTGAGGTGCTCGGTGTGCTCCAGTGACGCACGGAGCTCCCCGTGCACGGGAGCGGCGGCGGGGAGGGTGAGGGCTTCGGTGAGGTACCAGAGCAGCTCGTGCAGCTGCCGCATGACGGGCAGCACCGCGAACATGGCCCCCGCCGTCTCCGGCGCCTGCCGCCAGTCCCGTCCGCCGAAGGTGACCTGGGAGACCTTCTGCCCGGCACCGAAACAGTCGTAGACGGTGCAGCCCCGGTAGCCCTCCTGCCGCAGCCGGGAGTGGATACCGCAGCCGAAGTCCGTGTCCAGATGCGTACAGGGCTCCCCGGCGGCCTTGTCCCGCGCGAAGTCCGCCGACACCGCGAAGGGCAGCGCGACACAGCACAGACCGAAGCAGCCGGCGCAGTCGGCCCGCAGGTCGGCGCGCTCGGGTACGGCGGGGGTCGGGGACACGGATCTCCTGCCGGGGTACGGGTGCGGGTCACCCCCATTCTCCCGGACACCGAACGGAACCGGCCGCCGGTGGGCTCCCCGTACGCGGAGGCGGAGCACCGCGTACGGGGGGCGAGCGCCCGTAATCCGTTCGGCAGCCGTACGGCCCGGCTGGCACGATGGTCCGTCCCCCGCTGCCGCCACTCCCACCACGGAATCAGACTGATGCTGCCTGTCGAGACGTTCCTCACCCTCCGCGAACGCCGTTTCGCCTACCTGGACTTCGGGGGTACCGGCCCCGTCGTACTCGCGCTGCACGGGCATTTCGGGCGTGGGCGCGCGTTCGGGGCGCTGGCCGCGGCGCTCGGCGGGCGGTACCGCGTTGTCGCGCTCGATCAGCGCGGGCACGGGCTATCCGGGCACGGTGGGGGTTTCAGCCCCGGCGACTACGTCGAGGACGCGGCCGCCTTCCTGCGTGCGCTCGGCCTCGCGCCGGCGGCGGTCGTCGGGCACTCCATGGGCGGCGTCGTCGCGTTCGGGCTCGCCGAGCGGTACCCGGAGCTGGTCGGCGCGTTGGTGGTGGCCGACATGACGGTGCTGAACGCCGAGCCCGAGACGCATCCCGTGCTGGACGTCTCCGGGTGGCCGCGCCGCGCGGGGTCGCCGGACGAGTTGCGCCGGGCGATCGAGGAGCGGGGCGTGCCCGACGCGGGCTACTTCCTGGAGAGCGCCGTCCGGGACGGGGACGGCTGGCGGCTGCTGTTCGACCCGGACGAGATGATGGTCTCCCAACGCGCCTTCACCGGCGACCACTCCGCCTCCTGGTACGCGTCCGGGCAGCCCGCGCTGCTGCTGCGCGCCGAGCACAGCTTCATGCTCAGCCGGAGCACGGCGGAGCGGATGGCGGCCGGCCGTACGGACACCGAACTCGTCGAACTGCCGGGCTGCGGGCACTGGTTGTACGACGACGACCCGGACGGCTTCGCGCGAGCCATCGGCTCGTTCCTGGACCGGCACCACGGCGCGGTGGACGCGGGGGACGGCGGCTGAACGCGTCCGCCCCCGCCGAGCGCCGCTCGCCGAGCGCCCCTTGCCAGGGCGCCCCGCGCCCGTAACGATGTCCCCGTCACCACGGGGGCACCGCAGCGTCACCACGCCGGAGCGTGCTGGAGGCACCCATGCCGGACTTCGACCGTACCGACCGTACGGACCGTGCGACGCAATCGAACCGTACGCCCCGAGCCGACCGAACGGCGCGAACGGACCGCAGGACCGTCCTCTCCGCGGCCGCCGCCACCGCGGCCGGCGGCCTCGCCCTCACCGGCGCCGGAGCGGCGCCGGCCGCCGCCGCGCCCGCGGACCGCGGGGGCCACGGCGGGCGGCCGGCCACCGCGCAGCCGCCCGGGCGCGAACTCCGCGCGCTGCTCAAGGAGATCGACCCGGCGCGGATCGAGGCGACCGTACGCAAGCTCGCCTCGTTCGGCACCCGGCACACCCTCTCCGCGCAGGACGACCCGGAGCGCGGCATCGGCGCCGCACGCGACTGGATACTGGCGCAGCTGCGCCGGTACGCCGCGGCTTCCGGCGGCCGCATGACCGCCGAACTGCAGTCGTACGTCCAGGAGCCCGCCGAGCGCATCCCCGAACCGACCCGCATCACCAACGTGCTGGCGACCCTGCGCGGCACGACCGCGCCCGGCCGCGTGTACGTCGTCTCCGGCCACTACGACTCGCGCGCGTCCGACGTCATGGACGCCACCAGCGACGCGCCGGGCGCCGACGACGACGCGTCGGGCGTCGCCGTCGTCATGGAACTGGCGCGGCTGATGGCCACCCGGCGGACGGCGGCGACCGTCGTGTTCGCGGCCGTCGCGGGGGAGGAGCAGGGGCTGTACGGGGCGGGGCACATGGCGGAGCGGTTCAAGGCCGGAGACACCGACGTGCAGGCCATGTTCACCAACGACATCATCGGCAGCCCCACCGCCGACGACGGCACCCGCGACCCGTACACGGTGCGGCTGTTCGCCGAGGGCGTGCCCACCTCCGAGACGGAGGAGGAGGCGGACATCCGCCGGTCGGTCGGCGGCGAGAACGACTCGCCGTCCCGGCAGCTCGCCCGCTTCGTCCGGGACGTCGCGGTCAACGACGCGACGGGCATGGACGTACGGGTGATCTACCGGCGCGACCGCTACCTGCGCGGCGGCGACCACATCCCGTTCCTCGAACAGGGCTATCCCGGCGCCCGCTTCACCGAGCCCGCCGAGGACTACGCGCACCAGCACCAGGACGTACGGGTGGAGGACGGCAAGCAGTACGGCGACCTCGCCGAGTTCTGCGACTTCCGCTACATCGCGCGGGTGGCGCGCGTGAACGGAGCCGCGCTCTGGACGCTGGCGCAGGCGCCCGGCACGCCGCGGGGCGTGAAGATCGTGACGAGCGCCCTCACCAACTCCACGGAACTGGTGTGGGAACGGGGCGACGAGCCGGACCTCGCCGGGTACGAGGTGGTGTGGCGCGAGACCACGGAGCCGGAGTGGACGCACGTGGCCGAGGCGGGTGACACGACGCGGCACACGGTGGACCTGTCGAAGGACAACGTCTTCTTCGGCGTGCGCGCGGTGAACCGCGCGGGTCACCGCAGCCCGGTCGCGTTCCCGGTGCCGTCCCGCTGACACCCGGTGCCGTCCGGCTGACACACCCGGTGCCATCCCGCTGACGCGTCCGGTGCCGTCCCGCCGACGGGGCGCGCCGGTCGTCCGACGCGTGGCGACCGCCCGTACGGGGCGCCTCGTGCCGGGGCGCAGCTAGAGGATCTCCCAGTCCAGCTCCCCCTCCTCCGTGACGGTCCGCTCGTACGAGTCCAGCACCTCGCCGGTCTCCATGGCCGTCACGGACGCCTCGAAGAGCGCGGGCAGCGAGGCCCACATCGCGTGGCTCTCGAAGAACGCGCCCTGCTCGTGGTCCGCGTCACCGATCCGGCCGCGGCAGGCCGTCGGGCGCTGGTCCAGCACGAGGTAGTCGCCGCAGCCGTCCGCCGCGAACGGTATCCACAGCCGGTGCCACCACGGCCCGTGCTCCGACTCGTCCAGCTCGGACTCCGCCTCCGGCTCCGCCGCTTCGGCACCCTTCCCGTGGATACGGGAGCGCAGCCGCCAGTGGTCCGCGATGCCCTCGGCGCTGAGCAGCGACCAGAACGGCGGGAGCAGCGTGAGGTGGTCCGTCCCGTCGTGCCGCAGCAGCGACTCGACCAGCGGGTCGGGGAAGGGCAGCCCCACTGCCCGCTCCGCCTCGGCGATGGCGGCGCGGTCGGCGGGCGGAGCCAGCGCGGCGTACGTGGCGGGGGCGTGGTGGACGAGCCAACTCTCCGCCCGCTCCCAGGATTCGGCAATGGAGATCGTCACGCTTCCGATGCTGCCACCCGCCACTGACAGCGGCCCGCGATCACCGGTCCGCGATCACCGGTCCGCGATCACGGGGTCGACGGTCACGGGGTCGGCGGTCACGGGGCCGCCGTCACGGCATCGGCAGCCCCGCGGCGAGTCCCGCGGCGAGCAGCGTCTGCCCCGGATTCGACGACCGCCGTGCCGACGCTGTGCCCCTCCTCCTCGACGGTCATCGCCTGCGGCACGGTCGTCGCCGTCCCGGTGCTGTCCGCTCCGCCGGGTCTTACGGGCGGAGGACAGGCCGGTGATCCAGCGGCGTTCATCGTGAGCGTCACCCCGCTGCCCGCCGCCACGAGCGCGGTCTCGTCCGGGGGTTGCGGCCAAGCGTGGAAGCAGCGCGACGGGCCGCGTACCGCGAGGCGGCCCCGGCGCGGACAGTCCGGTGCACGTGGGTGGAGAACCGGCCGCCGTCGGCGTACTCGATGTCGACGAGCAGCGCCATGTGCGGGGGCCGTCCCGCGCAGCGCCATCGTCTCCAACAGCGCGGGCTCGTCGGCGATCGCGCCCGGCCCAGCGGTGACGCGGGGTGGCCGGCCGGCGGCGGCACCCGTAGCGTGGCCGCGTGGACCAGGACGAACGGCTGCGGCACGCCTCGTCGTTCGGCGCGGCGGCGGTCGCCTACGCCGCGCACCGGCCGGACTACGCGCAGGCGGCGGTGCGTTGGGCGCTCGCGGCCGCACCGGGCCCGCGCGTGCTCGACCTCGGCGCCGGAACCGGCAAACTCACCGCCACGCTCGCCGCTCTGGGCGCGTCGTGCGTATCAGGCGTGTCGGGTGGGCCCGGCGCCGACGTCACCGCGGTCGAGCCCGATCCGGCGATGCTGACCGAACTGCGCCGCTCGCTGCCGTACGCCCGAGCCCTGCCGGGCAGCGCCGAGTCGATACCGCTGCCGGACGCGTCCGTCGACGCCGTGCTCGCCGGCAACGCCATGCACTGGTTCGACATGGCCGCCGCGGGCCCCGAGATCGCCCGGGTCCTCGCACCGGGCGGCGTCCTGGCCGGCCTGTGGAACCTCATGGACGACGGCGTCGCCTGGGTCGCCGGGCTCGCACGGGTCAGCGGAAGCGCGGCCATCGGCCCGCGTGACACCCCCGCCGCCTGGCGCGCCGAGACGGCCTCCGCGCACCTTCCGAAGACCGGCGAGGCCGCCCGGTTCGGCTCACCGGAACAGGCCGAATTCCCGCACGGTCAACGCCGCACCGCCGACTCCCTGGCCGCCACCCTCGCGACGCGCGCGGGCATGCTGACCATGCCGCAGCAGGAACGGGAAGCCACCCTGACCCGCATCCGCGCCTTCCTCGCAAGCCGCCCGGAGACCGCCGACGGCGAGTTCACGCTCCCGCTGCTGACGGGGGTGCTGCGCGTCCGGCGGCTGTGAACCGCCGTCAGCCGCAGTGAGTCGCCATGAGCCGCCGTCAGCGGAGTTCGCCCTCCAGGAGGCCCATCGTGTACATGTCGTACCACTCGCCGTCGCGGCGGAACTCCTGGCGCAGCACCCCCTCGTCGACGAAGCCGACCTTCCGGTAGACGTGGTGGGCCGCGTGGTTCTCCGTGACGACCGTCAGGGTGATCTTGTGCAGGCGCATCTTGTCGAAGCCGTAGCGGCACATCGTGCGCATCGCGTCGGTGGCGTAGCCGCGGCCCCAGCAGTCCTTCTCGCCGAGGTAGAGGTCGAGTTCGGCGCGGCCGGTCTCCGGTTCGGCGTCGCGGAGCGTGACCAGGCCGATGAGGCGGGCGTCGGCGCGGACCTCGATGCCGTAGAGGACGTCGCCGTACGCGTTGCGCGGCCGTTCCTCCAGGCGCTGGCGTACGTGGTGCAGCGACTGGCGGTGGCCGTCGCTCATCCAGCGCATCACCTCGGGGTCGTGGCTCCAGCGCCACATGGCCTCCGCGTCCGACGGCTCCATCGGGCGCAGCCGCACCAGCTCTCCGAGCACCATGCCGTGACCGGCCCTTCCGTTCGGCGTCGCGGACCCGCAAGGGGTAGCACGGGCCGTCCGGGAGCCTCAACGGGATAAGCGCGTACGGCACGTACGCGCCGTACGAGCCCTACCCGCCGCCCGCGCCCGTCCCCGTACGTACACGACCCGGCTCAGCCCTCCGTCCGCTCCACCGGAATCCAGATCTCCGCGTCCGCCTCCGCGCCGTCCTCCGACAGCCGTGCCCGCGAGAGTTGGGGGCCCGGCCTGCTCTGGTACGGGTTGGACGGGAACCACTCCGTGTACGCGTCCCGCCACAGGTACTGCATCGCCTGCGGGAACTCGCCCGAGTTCTCGAAGACCGCCCACATCCCCGCCGGGACGGTGAGGGAGTCCATGTCCTCGGGTGCCCGGGAACCGGTCACCACGGCGTGGTAGTAGTCGAGTTCGGTGCCTTCCTCCCCGGTGTCGTTCTCGGGGTTGTCGGCGACGCCGAGGATGCCCTCGGGCTCCTGGTCGGAGAGTTCCTCCAGGCGCCGGAGTGTCTCCGGCGGGATGCTCCGTACGAACTCGGCGATCGCCGGGTTCATTCCGAGGTGCACGAGGGGCACCCGTACCTTCCTGCCGACCACCCGGAACTCGTCCTTGTGCACGATCCGGTACCGCATGCTGCTGCTCCCTTCGACAACGAGCCGGAAGGACATCCGCGGCTGGGAGTGCAGCGCAGCGCCGGTACGCCGGGCCTCGCCCGGCCCCACGCCGTGCATGGCGCGGAAGGCGCGCGCGAACGCCTCGCCCGAGCCGTAGCCGTACCGCACCGCGACATCGAGCAGCGTCCGCTCCCCGGCGAGCACCTCGGCGCCGGCGACGGTGAGCCGCCTGCGGCGGATGTACTCGGACAGCGGGATACCGGCCAGCGCGGAGAACATCCGCCGCAGGTGGTACTCCGACGTGACGGCGATCCGCGCCAGCTCGGCCACGTCGATCCGCTGGTCGAGGCGGCGCTCGATGTGGTCCATGGCCTCGTTGAGCCGCTCCAGCACCACGGGCCTCCTTCCTTGCCTTACCCACACTCACGCTAGGGGCGGCCGTCGCGCCGTACCCGACATCCTGTGCCCGGCGCGGTCGGGCCTGATGGCGGCACTCATGCGCTCACCGCCATGTGCGGGGTGTGGTAGGCGGGGCGGACGTGTACGCCATGGATGGTGGCAGGTCCTACAGCGATGCCGCGCAGCGCCATGTCCAACGCCCAGCGCCGTTCGGCCCGCGCCTGCCGCTGCGGGGTCTGCGGGTGCCGTCGCGGTCGCATGAGGACGTACGGGCGTACGGGCGTACGGGCGTACGGGCGTACGGGCGTACGGGCGTACCGAGCTGAGGCCGTCCACTAACGGGGGCCAGCCGTCGCGGGGTCTTCTTGTGTGCACGTTCGGTTCGACCACCCGCCGCAGGAGCGGGCTCCTCGTTACAGATAGATCTGCCGGTGACAAGTGCGGCAGATGGTCTTGCCGTCGCGCTTCTCAAGCCGGCGGTGCTCACACGTCTCGGTGCGGGGCTTCGGCCCGGCCTTCGAGTTGGTCATCGCGTCATCTCCGCCGCCGTGGGCTTGAGGACCACCGCGTACTCCGAGAAGGTGCGCAGGTAACGGTGGTGGCCGGTGACCTCCGCGTGGCTGAGCATCCACGCCTCCACCGGTCCCGGGTCCCGATGCGGCCCGGAGTCCTCACAGCACAGGACCTCTTACGAGGCACACTCCGCCTCGTACGTGGCCTCCGAAGCCACGTCACGTACGACTGCGTACGGGACGTGACCGGCGTACGCACCCGAAGTCACCGCGCCGCTCCCCTCGCGATGACCGCCGCCAAGTCGCTCGCCACGACCGGAGCGCAGTCACCGAGGCTCACCAACGCGTACCCGGAGCCATCCGCACGAGTCGCCGGACGCACGTCCATCGACGGCAGTTGGATACCCGCGCACCGCAACGCCGCCCGCAGCGCCTCCCGCCCCCTCCTCGGCTTCCCTGGTCCTCTTCGCCACTTGCCGCTGTGCCGCCATTCCGTGGTCCCTCCCTTTCGTCGTTCTTGATCTCATGTCAGATAACGGCGGGACGGGACGGTTTCGGTAGTGCCACCATTGGCACAATGGCGCTGTGACAAGGGAGTGTTGTGCTTTGGCCAAGAGCTATGGGGAGTGGCTGAAGGAAGCACGGGAGGGCAAGGGGTGGAGCCAGCAGGAACTGGCGGACAAGGCGTTCATGTCCCGTTCCCTGATCGCCGCGATTGAGCGAGGGGTACGGCACCCGACCGAGGACGACGCCAAGGCGCTGGATGCGGCGTTGGGTACGGGGAATGTGCTGTCGACGTTCCGGCCGGGGGCGGTGAAGGGGGAAGTCGCGGACTGGTTCGGCAAGGCTCTCGAACTGGAGCAGCAGGCCACGGTCATCCGTGAATTCGGCCTGTCCTTTATGCCGGGCATCTTGCAGACGGAGGCATACGCGGATGCGGTGCTGCGGCGCGCGTACCCTCCGACGAGTGAAGAGCAGCGACACAAAGACGTTGTGACAAGGCTCCAGCGAGGGAAGATGCTGGAGGACCCCGTAACCCCCGTCGTGTGGGCGCTGCTCGATGAGGGGGTGCTACGACGCCCGTTCGGCGGCCCGCCGTCATGGCGGAACAGCTGCGTCACGTGGCGGCACTAGGCGAGCGGGAGCGCATCCGCGTGCACGTGCTGCCGTTCGGCGCTGGGGGTCTGCTCGTGAAGGGGATGGTGTCGCTGATGTGGTTCGAGGATCAGCCGCCCATTGCCTATTCGGAGGGGCATCGCCTGGGGGGAGTCCATGACTCTCCGTCTGTAGTCGAACGCATCACAGGCGCATACGATCAAGCCTTGAGCGACGCGAGGCCCTTTGAAGAGTCCCTGGCGATCATCAGGGCGACAGCGGAGGAATACGAGAGACATGGCTGAGCACATCCAACACGCGTCCGCGCTGAGTGGCTGGCGCAAGTCCTCGTACAGCGGCCCCGATAACGACAGTTGCGTCGAGGTCATCATCGGGGACGCGTCCGTGCTGACCGGTTGGCGCAAGTCGTCGTACAGCAGCCCCGATAACGACAGTTGCGTCGAGGTCATCGACGGGTACGCGTCCGGCATACCCGTCCGCGACTCCAAGGACCCGCACGGCCCGGCGCTCGTCGTCGAACCGGCCGCCTGGTCGTCGTTCGTCAGCGCCGTCAAGCGCGGGGAGTTCCCCGCCTGAGCTCTCCCCGGCGGCTCAGGGGCAGAAGCGCTCGCTGAGCATCGTGTTGATCCGCTTGCCGTCGGCCTCCGTCAGCCGGTGCCCCGGCGTGCTGAACCGCCGCGCGGCGGCCCCCGCGTCGCTGCTCCCCCGCGACAGCTCCGCGCACTGCTTCCCGGCCTTGTCCACGTCCTCGGCGGACCCGAGGGAGGAGTCGATCTCGCGCAGGGCGACCTGCAGTTCGAGCGTCTTCAGGGCCAGCATGTCCTGCTGGGTCCGGTCGCTCATGTCGGGCGGCAGATCGGTCGCGGGCATCCGGTCGTCGGCGGGCGGCGTCTCCGTACGGGGCGGCCGCGTGCTGGGGGTTTCGGTGCCGGGCGTCTCCGTACGAGGTGTCTCCGTACGGGGCGTCTCCGTACGGGGCGACGGCGTCTTGCTCGGCGGGCTCTCCGCGGAGTCGTCCCCGCCGTTCCCACCGCAACCGGCCAGCGTGAGCACGACCGCGGCGGCCACGCCCGCGACGGCCCCCCGCCACACGGACGGTTCCGGACTCAGGCTCGCCCTGGTGACCACGTGAAGCTCCCTACGCCAGACGCCGATTCGCCCCGGACGACGGCACACCCACCCCGCGCCCGGCCACAGCGCCCGTACGCTAGCGGCCCCTCACCGGGAGGGGTCCCGGTCCACCGCCGCCTCCGGCGGGACTATGCCGCGGACCGGGGGGAAGAGCATCGAGCCGTGCTCGTCGGCCACGTTCAGGGCCACGCCCGTCGGGCCGTCGGACGCGGGGATCACGTGGTCGAGCAGCCGGGCGCCCGGCATCGGGAGGTAGTCGCGGGGTTCGGGCGGCGCCGTGCCGTGCGCGTCCGTACGGGCGTCCGCGTCGCGTGCGTCCGCGAAGCGGTGGAGGGCGGCCTCGTCCGTGAAGGCGTAGATCCAGCGGATGCCGCCGTACACCGCCGCCCGCGGTACGTCGCCGTCGACCGGCACCAGCACGGCCGTACGGCGGAACTCCCCGAGCAGCGCCGCCGGGTCGCCGTCCCCGGCGCGGCATGCCGCTATCTCCTCCGGCAGATCCATGTCCCGCCCCCGGCCCCCGCAGACACCTGCCGGCGCGCGCACGCGCCGCTCTCCGCGCCACCGTACGGCACGCGTACAGCACCCGTATGGCACCCGTACGGACAGTCACCGGCGGTGCGCGGAGACCGTCACGTGCGCAGTCCCGCGAACGCCGTACGCACCACCGCGTCCGCGACCTCCGGGTCCGGTCCGGGGGTGCGGCCACCGCGGTCCGGGCGGTACCACTCCACCAGCGAGTTGATCATCCCGAACAGCAGCCTGGTGGCCAGCCGCGGATCGACGTCCGTACGGAGGTCGCCCTCCGCCGCCGCCTGCCTGAGCAGCGCGGTGACGCGCTGGTCGAAGTCGCGGCGGCGGGCCATGGCCCAGCGTTCGGTGTCGGTGTTGCCCCGGACGCGCAGCAGCAGGGTGACATACGGCAGCTCGCTCATCAGCACCTCGGTGGTCCGCCGAGCGACGTGCTCCAGCCGGTCGATGGCCGGGCCGTCCACCGCGGCGGGCTCGTCGAGGATGCCGAAGAGGCCGTCCAGGGCCCGGCTTATGGCGCGCCGCAGCAGCTCCTCCTTGCCGCGTACGTGGTGGTAGATCGACGACTTGGAGATGCCCGCCGCCTTGGAGAGGTGCTCCATGGAGGTGCCGTCGTAGCCGCGTTCGTTGAAGACCCGGACGGCGACCGTGAGCAGGGAGTCAGGCGTGTAGGTGTCGCGTTTGGCGGGCACAGTGGGCATGCCGCCGATGCTATCCGTGGGTACGGGGGCGGGCCCCCGCGCGTGTGCGGTCACCGGATCACGGCCCCTCTTGCACCGACCGATCGTTCGGTAGCAGTATCTAACCCGGCCCCCGCGTCCTGCCACCCCGCGCACGTGCCGCCACCGCACCGCCACCAGCAGCAGCCCAGAGCCAGAGCCAGAGCCCCAGCTCAACGAGGAGTTGGTCATCGTGACCGCCGAAACCACCGGACCGGCCAACCCGCCCGCCACCGCCGGCGGCAACAGCCCCGTACAGCTGCTCGAGAAGCACCGCGACACCCTGGACCAGGCGCTCGAGGCGATCCGCAGCCGCGCGTACTGGTCGCCGCACCCCGAGCACCCCAAGGCGTACGGCGCGGCCTCCGGCAAGGAGGGCAGCCTCGGTGCCGAGGAGGGCCAGGCGGCGTTCGACGCGCTGCGCGGCACCCGCTTCGAGCTGCCGGGGCAGCCCGGCACGGACGGCTGGACGGCCACCGAGTCGTCGCCGTACGGGCTCGGCATGGGCATCGAGTACCCGCACCCCGACCCCGACCGGCTGCTCCCCGCGATGCGGCTGGCGATGCCCGCCTGGCGCGAGGCCGGGCCGGAGGCGCGGGCCGCGGTGTGCCTGGAGATCCTGGCGCGGATCAGCGCGCGCACGCACGAGTTCGCGCACGCGGTGATGCACACCAGCGGGCAGGCGTTCATGATGGCGTTCCAGGCGGGCGGCCCGCACGCGCAGGACCGCGGCATGGAGGCGGTGGCGTACGCGTACGTGGAGCAGGTCCGCACCCCCGACGCCGCCGACTGGTCGAAGCCGCAGGGCAAGCGCGATCCGCTGAACCTGAGCAAGCAGTTCACGGCCGTCGGCCGCGGCATCTCCCTGCTGATCGGCTGCAACACCTTCCCCACCTGGAACGGCTACCCGGGCCTCTTCGCCTCCCTCGCCACCGGCAACCCGGTGCTCGTCAAGCCGCACCCGCGCGCCGTACTGCCGCTGGCGCTGACCGTACGGATCGCCCGCGAGGTCCTGCACGAGGCAGGCTTCGACCCGAACCTGGTGGCGCTCGCCGCCGAGCGCGAGGGCGAGGGCCTGGCGAAGGAGCTGGCCGTACGGCCGGAGGTCCGCATCATCGACTACACCGGCTCGACGGCGTTCGGCGAGTGGCTGGAGACGCACGCCCGGCAGGCGCAGGTGTACACGGAGAAGGCCGGTGTCAACACCGTCGTCATCGACTCGACGGACGACTACCGCGGCATGCTCGGCAACCTCGCCTTCTCCCTCTCCCTCTACAGCGGCCAGATGTGCACCACCCCGCAGAACCTGCTGATCCCCCGCGACGGCATCAGCACGGACGACGGCGACAAGTCGTACGACGAGGTCGTCGCGGACCTCGCGGGCGCCGTCGGCAAGCTCCTGGGCGACGACGCGCGGGCGAACGCGCTGCTGGGCGCCATCGTCAACCCGCAGGTCGGCGAACGCATCGACGCGGCGGGCTCCCTGGGCGAAGTGGCGCTGGCGTCCCGTTCGGTGACCAACCCGGACTTCCCCGGCGCGACCGTGCGTACGCCCGTGATCATCAAGCTGGAGTCGGCGAAGCCGGACGCGGAGGCCGTGTACCTGTCGGAGTGCTTCGGGCCGGTGTCCTTCGCCGTCGCCGTCGAGTCCACGCCGGACGCGGTGGCGCTGCTGCGGCACACGGTGCGGGAGAAGGGCGCGATGACGGTCGGCGCGTACACGACGTCGCCGGACATGGAGCGGCTGATCGAGGACGCGTGCCTGGAGGAGTGCGCGCAGCTCTCGCTCAACCTGACGGGCGGGGTGTACGTGAACCAGACGGCGGCGTTCTCGGACTTCCACGGGTCGGGCGGCAACCCGGCGGCGAACGCGGCGCTGGTGGACGGGGCGTTCGTCTCGAACCGCTTCCGCACGGTGGAGGTCCGGCGCCCGGCCTGACACCGGGCTCATCCAGCCCGTCCGGCGTTTGAGGACGGCCCGGAGCGGCCACCGACCGCCAGTGGGCCGAAAAGCCCCTGGCACAGTGCACGCGCTCCGTGGCCGACGGCCGTCCTCAAACGCCGGACGGGCTTGGTCGCAGCGGCAGCGCAGCCGTCAGCCGCGCCGCCTCCCCCGGGGCGCGTCGGGGCTCAGGCGCAGGGCGGTGATGGTGGTGGCGAGCATCCGGTAGTGGCCGGCCAGCAGCAGGAACTCGATCGCGGCGGCCTCGTCGAGGTGCGCGCGGAGCCGCCGCCACATGGCGTCGTCGAGGTCCTGCTGCTCGTACAGCATGTCCGTGGCCGCGAGCAGCGCCCGTTCGCGCGCGCTCCAGGCCTCGTGTCCGGGCGCCGAGACGACGCGTTCGAGGTCGGTACGGGTCACCCCGGCGCGGCGGGCGAGGCGCCTGTGGTGCTCGAACTCGTAGGCGCAGCCGCAGAGATGGGCGGTGCGCAGGATGACGAGTTCGGTCTCCCGGCGCGGCAGGGTGCCGCGCGGCATCAGCCGCCCGGCGAAGCGCAGCCAGCCGCGGAACAGCCGGCGGTGGCGGCCGAGCGTGAGGAAGAGGGCGGGCGGCCGTGTCCCGGAGACCAGTCCTGCGGCGTGGCTCAACAGCCATACGGGGAGACCGACTTCGGCGCGCGTGCCGGGAGCTATACGGGGTGCCGCGGCGTCGCGGGCGCGCTCCGGCGCGGTCACGGGGCGTCTCCGCCCGCGGGCCGCGGGGCGGTGCGTACGGCGGGGCGCAGCAGCCGCGTCGCGGCACGGTTCGCGGCCCGCATCGCCAGTACGTACAGCGGGGGCGCCACGCGCTGGAGGGCGTACAGGACGCGGACGCCGCGCGACGTGTGCACGAGGTAGCGCCCGTCCCGTACGCCGTCGAGGATCCGGCCCGCCACGTGCTCGGGGCTGGCCGCCCGCGCGCGGAACGCCGCGCGCAGCCTCCGCATCCTCGGGCTGTCGCGGTCCACGCCGGCTATCTCCACGGTTTCCGTGAGCGGTGTGGCGACCGCGCCGGGGCACACCAGGGTCACGCCGATACGGTGCGGGCGCAGGTCGAAGCGGAGCACCTCGCTGATGCCTCGCAGCCCGAACTTGGCAGCGCTGTACGCCGCGTGCCAGGGCAGGCCGATGAGTCCGGCGGCGGAGGAGACGTTCACCAGGTGGCCGCCGCGCCCGGCGGCGACCATCGCGGGCAGGAACGACTCGATGACGTGGACGGGCCCCATGAGGTCGACCTCCACCAGCGCGCGCCAGTGGCGGTGTTCCAGGGTCTGCACGGTGCCCCAGGCCGATATCCCGGCGATGTTCATCACGACGTCGACCGGACCACCTGGACCACTGTCGTGAATCTCGTCGGCCATGGCCCGCACCTGCTCGTACGAGGAGATGTCCGCGGCCCTGGCGTAGGCGACGGTGCCGCCGGCGGCGCGTACGGCGTCGACGGTGGCGTCCAGGCCCTCGGCGTCCAGGTCGGTCAGGAGCAGCACGGCGCCCTCGGCGGCGGCCCGCTCGGCGGTGGCGCGGCCGATGCCGCCGGCCGCGCCGGTGATGAACACCCGGCGTCTCCCAAGGTCCTTGATACCGCTCACGACCGGCTCACCTCGCTGGCTGCTGGGACGGGGACGCGGTCCTGCCCTGCGCGCGGGCAGGCAACGCGGCGACGGCCGACTGAATGTACCACCGGGAATATTCGGTCCGGTATAACCGTGGAGTGACCCGTTCCCCCGCCTCCCGTACGCAGCGGCGCCGCTACGCCCCGCGCCGGCCGCGCGAAGTGCGCAGCGCGCAGATCATCGACGCCGCCGCGCGGCTCATCGCCGAGCACGGCTGGCGCGGGATGACGATGGAACGCGTCGCCGCGGAGGCCGACGTCGCCAAGTCCGTCAGTTACGCGATCTTCGAATCGCAGGCAGGGCTGCAGCGCGCCGTGCTGCTGCGCGCCCAAGAGGTCACCGGCGACCGCGTCGCCAGGGCTCTCGCGGCCGCGCGGGAGGCGGACGGGATCGCCGCCGCGTTCCACGCCGGACTGGGCGTCTATCTGGAGAGCGTCGCGCGTGAACCGGAGATCTCCCGGCTCGTACTCCTGCCGATCGAGGGGGCCCCGGACAGCGTCCGCGAGGCCATACGCGACGGCCGCGAACAGGTGCGCCGCCGGATACTCGCCGTCGTCCGTACCCTGCTCGAGCGCGAGGGCGCGGCGGAACTCGACGCCGAGCTGATCTCCCACCTCGTACGGGACAACGCCGAGCACCTCGCCCGGCTGCTGCTGGAACAGCCCGGGACGTTCACGCCACGGCGGCTGACGGACGCCACCGCGGCGCTCGCCCGCTTCGCACGGCACGGCTGACGGACCGGCTCTGGCGGCTCCGACAGCTCCGACAGCTCCGACAGCTCCGACAGCTCCGGCGGGTACGCGGGCACACGCGGTGCGCGCGCCTAGGCGGGCGGGGTCTGTGCGAGCCAGTGGTAGAGGGTGATGGCGACGCTGGTGGCGAGGTTGTAACTGGAGACCTGCGGGCGCATGGGGAGCGCGACGATGTGGTCGGCGCGGGCGCGGAGTTCGGGGGAGAGGCCGCGGCGTTCGGAGCCGAAGGCGAGCAGGGCGTCGTCGGGCAGGGTGCGGGTGCGCAGGTCGGCGCCGTCCGGGTCGAGGGCGTAGAGGGGGCCGGCGGGGAGTCCGGCGACGGTGCGGCGTTCCACGGCGGTGGCGAAGTGGAGGCCCGCGCCGGCGCGCAGCACGTTGGGGTGCCAGGGGTCGACGGTGCCGGTGGTGAGCACGCCCGCGGCGCCGCAGCCTGCGGCGACGCGGATGACGGCGCCGATGTTGCCGAGGTGCCGCGGATCGTCCAGCACGACGAGCGGGGCGGTGCGGGGCCCATCGGCGCGCAGGGCGGCGGCCTGACCGCTGGCGCGTACGGCGAGCGCCGCGACTCCGGTGGGGTGCGGGCGCGGCACGAGCCGGGCGAGGGTGCCGGACGGTACGGGCTCGAGGAGCGCGTCGAGCGTCGCGGTCAGGTCGGGGGCCAGGTCGGCGGCGAGCGCGAGCGCGCCGGGGCGGTCCTCGGTGAGCGCGAGCGGTACGCGCGCGCCGAAGCGGAGGGCGTGCTTGAGCGCGTGGAAACCGTCCAGCAGGACGGTCTCCGGGGCCAGTTCGCGCCAGCGGCGCGCGGGGTCGGCCGCCGCGCCGGACGCCGGGCCGTCGCCGCCGGGGGCGTGCGCGTCGCGGTCGTGGGTCACCGGGCCAGCGTATGCGCGGTGCGGACGGGCGGGCGCACGCGTACGGCGCGAGCCCCCGCCCGTACGGCCGTCAGTCGCGCGACGCCCGCTCGCCGGCAGAGGTGGAGGTGGAGGTCGGGATCGGCACGGGTCCCGGCGGCGACGGCACGGCCGCCGCGCCGTGCGGCCCCTCGGCGCGCTCCCCGGGCCCGTCCGGCCCTCCCGGACCGCCCGGACCCGCGTCGCCGCGGCTCCCGAATCCCGTACCGCGCCGCAGCCGCCCGGCGAGGCCGGAGGAGCGGGCTCCGAGCCAGACCAGCAGCGCCGTGGGCAGGAACACGGCGTCCGCCGCGATCATGGCGAGCGAGAAGAACGGCAGTCCGAGCAGCACGGCGATGCTCAGATGCTCCATGATCATGATGAACAGGAGGACGTTCTTCACCCGCCGGTTGAAGAGGGTGAACGGGAACGCGACCTGCACGATCACGGTGCCGTACGTCATCATCATGATCGCCAGCCCGTTGCCCGCGAAGATCTCGTTGAGCTCGGGCCAGGGCGCGAAGTAGTCGAGGTGCATCGGGTAGTAGGCGGCGGTGCCGTCCTGCCAGCGCGAGCCCTGGATCTTGTACCAGCCCGCCGTCGCGTAGACGAAGCAGACCTCGATCATGATCACGGCGAGGGCGGCGTTGTGCACGAGGTTGGCGATGATGTCGCAGACGGCGCGCGGTTCGCCGGGCGCGCGGTGGTTCACCACCCACCACAGGCCCTGTACGGCCCACAGGCCCCAGAAGATCACGGCCCAGCCGGCGGTCAGCCCGGACAGCAGGGTGGCGGCGGCGAGGCTCAGCCCGGCCAGGGACCACAGGACGACGCCGGTCACGTCACGGGGCGGCGCGGCGGGCATGCCGTACGCCGTACCGGCGCCCGCGCCCGTATCCGCGCCCCCGCCCGTACGCGTACGGTGCCGGGCCGCACGCCGCGCGTCCAGTGACCACACGCGGCCGCAGCGGGTGAGCACGAGGTAGATCGCCATCAGGTGGATGACGTTGTCGCCGCCGTCGCCCATGAAGATGCTGCGGTTCTGGATCGACAGGACGCCGACCATGAAGAGGACCGACATGGTGCGGGTACGCCAGCCGAGCAGCAGGGCGGCGCTGGCGAGGATCGAGAGCGCGTACACGAACTCGAACCACGCGTTGCTGTCCGTCCACATCAGCACGCTGAACGCCTCGTTGGAGCCGTTCAGCCGCTCGGCGAGGTCCCAGCCCCACGGGCTGTCCGGGCCGTACAGCTCCTGCCGGTGCGGGAGTTCGCGCAGCAGGAACAGCAGCCAGGTGGCGGCGAAGCCGATGCGGACGACGGCCGTCTGGTACGGGCCGAGCGCGCCGCCGGTGACGCGCTCGAGGCCGGTGTTGAGCGTGGTCTCCACACGGGACTTCCACTGCGAGGGCCGCAGCATAGGCGCCTCGGCGGGGCGGCTGTCGTCCGTCACCGGCTCCCCCTCAGGTCGTCGCTTCCGACGCTCCACCAGGGCAGCACCCGGTACTCGGTCTTGGTGTCGATCTTCTCGTCACTCCACGCGGGCGGCGCCACCCTGGTGACGGCCGAGCGGAGCTGGATGCGGTCCACGGTGCCGCCGTTGAGCTCCGTACCGAAGCGCTCCAGGACGATCCGCATCATGTACGCCTGGGACAGCTCGCCTCGCAGGCCGACCGGACGGTGCTCGTTGTCGTGGGAGCCGGTGTAGAAGTCCCAGCCGCGGCGGAGCTCGTTCTGCACGGTGTGGCTGGGGAGGAGGTTGCCGCGGATGTTCTCGCCGTCCATGGCGGAGAGGTTGACCCAGCCGGTGGTCTCGACGGAGCCGTCGTCCTTGGTGACTTTGGCACGGGCGTGCACGTGGATGTTCTGCTGGAGGGGGTTGGGAGCGAACAGCTTCCAGTTCTGCTCGAACTCGGGCAGAACGTAGTCGTCGATGGTCTCGCTGTGCTCCTTGCTGAGCGTGTTCTCGGGTGCGACGTGCAGGAAGACCATCGTCACATGCACGGCGACGGCCACCGCGACCGCCGCCACGGCTATCGCCACCGTGACCCGCCCCGGCGCCGACAGCGCGGCGATGCCGCCGCTCCGCCGTTCCTCGTCAGGCTCCATGCCCTCCCCGCTCCCTCTTCGCTGTACCGCCCCCCAGAGGTTAGCCACTGTCAGGCCGGTCTTGACACCGTGTGGCAGACCGGCCCACCATTGAACCGAACGATCGGTCGGTCGGCTGACTCGAGGAGCCTCGCATGACGACGGTGCTACCGGGCACACCCGGCGACGCGGGGGCCGCGAGGGCGGCGGAAGCGGAGACGGCGCAGACGAGAGCGGAAACGGAAGCGCGGACGTACGGTCCCGCGTTCGACGCCGCCGTCGCCGCCGACGAACGGATCGAACCCCGCGACTGGATGCCCGACGCCTACCGCGCCACTCTCGTACGGCAGATCGCGCAGCACGCGCACTCCGAGATCATCGGCATGCAGCCCGAAGCCAACTGGATCACCCGCGCCCCCTCCCTGCGCCGCAAGGCGATCCTCATGGCCAAGGTCCAGGACGAGGCCGGCCACGGCCTCTACCTCTACAGCGCCGCCGAAACCCTCGGCACCGGCCGCGACGAGCTCCTCGACAAGCTCCACAACGGCCGCCAGAAATACTCCTCGATCTTCAACTACCCCACCCTCACCTGGGCCGACGTCGGCGCCATCGGCTGGCTCGTGGACGGCGCCGCGATCACCAACCAGGTGCCGCTGTGCCGCTGCTCGTACGGCCCCTACGCACGCGCCATGGTGCGCATCTGCAAGGAGGAGTCGTTCCACCAGCGGCAGGGGTACGAGCTGCTGCTCGAGCTCAGCCGCGGCACGGACGCACAGCACGCCATGGCGCAGGACGCCGTGAACCGCTGGTGGTGGCCGTCGCTCATGATGTTCGGGCCGCCGGACGACGAGTCGGCGCACAGCGCCCAGTCCATGGCCTGGAAGATCAAACGGCACTCCAACGACGAACTGCGCCAGCGCTTCGTCGACATCTGCGTCCCGCAGGCCGAGGCACTCGGGCTGACACTGCCCGATCCCGACCTGCGCTGGAACGAGGAGCACGGGCGCTGGGACTTCGGGCCCATCGACTGGGACGAGTTCAAGGCCGTGCTGAAGGGCAACGGGCCCTGCAACGAGCAGCGCATCAGCCAGCGCCGTACGGCACACGAGAACGGCGCGTGGGTGCGCGAGGCGGCAGCGGCGTACGCGGCGCGGGAGCGGAACCGTACGGCGGAACGGGACCGTACGGCGGAACGGGCGCAGGGTTCACAGCCGGAGGAGGTGGCGGCCCGATGAGCGGCGCGAGCAGCGACTGGCCCCTGTGGGAGGTCTTCGTACGCGGCAGGCGCGGCCTGTCCCACACGCACGCCGGGAGCCTGCACGCGCCCGACGCGGAGATGGCGCTGCGCAACGCGCGCGACCTCTACACGCGGCGCTCGGAGGGCATCTCGATCTGGGTGGTGCCGTCCACGGAGATCACCGCCTCGTCGCCGGACGAGAAGGACCCCTTCTTCGAACCGGCCGCCGACAAGCCCTACCGGCACCCCACCTTCTACGAAGTCCCGGAGGGGGTGCGGAACCTGTGAGCGAACCTGTGACCGCCCTCGCGACGGCCGAACTCGCCCTCGCCGACGACGCCCTCGTCCTCTCCCACCGCCTCGGCGAATGGGCCGGGCACGCCCCCGTCCTGGAGGAGGAGGTCGCCCTCGCCAACATCGCGCTGGACCTGCTCGGGCAGGCCCGCACCCTCTACTCCGGACTCGGCGACGAGGACGAACTCGCCTACCTCCGCGAAGAACGCGACTTCCGCAACTGCCAGCTGGTCGAGCAGCCGAACGGCGACTTCGCCGCCACCATCGTCCGGCAGCTGTTCTTCTCCACCTGGCAGGAGCTGCTGTACGGGCAACTGACCGCGCACCCGCTGGCCACCAAGGCGGTACGGGAGGTCGCGTACCACCGCGATCACGCCGAACACTGGACCCTGCGGCTCGGCGACGGCACCACGGAAAGCCACACCCGTACGCAGCGCGCGCTGGACGCCCTGTGGCGGTACACGGGCGAACTGTTCCAGCCGCTGCCCGGACTCGACGCCGACTGGGCCGCGCTGCGCGCGGGCTGGGACGAGCGCATCGCCGACGTCCTGGGGCGGGCGACGCTCAGCGTGCCCGAAGGGCCGCGGGAGGGCGGCTGGGCGGCGGGCGCGGGGCGGCAGGGGCTGCACACCGAACCGTTCGGACGGCTGCTCGCGGAGATGCAGCACCTGCACCGGAGCCACCCGGGGGCGAAGTGGTGACGGGCACGGGCACGGACGCTGTCGCGGCGGCAGACACCACGAGCGGTGAACGGGTCGCCGTTCTCCGCGAGTTGGCGGGCGGCGTCCCGGACCCGGAACTCCCGGTGGTCAGCCTGGCGGAACTGGGCGTGCTCCGGTCCGTACGGGAGACCGGCGAAGGACGCGTCGAGGTCGAACTGACCCCCACGTACACCGGATGCCCCGCCCTCGAAACGATGGCCGCCGACGTCGAACGCGTGCTGCACAAACACGGCGTGGCCGACGTCACCGTCCGTACGGTCCTCTCGCCGCCCTGGTCGACGGACGACATCACGGACGAAGGGCGGCGCAAACTGGCGGAGTTCGGCGTCGCGCCCCCGCGTACGGGAGCCGACCGCGCCGGCGGCCCCGTGCGGGTCGGCCTGGGGCCGACCCGCACCCGCACCCGCGGACGCGAAACCGGAACGCCGGACGACACGGCGGCGGGCACACCGTACGCGCGCGACGTACGCGACCCGGTGCGCTGCCCGCACTGCGGTTCGGACGACACGACGCTGCTGAGCCGCTTCTCCTCCACCGCCTGCAAGGCGCTGCGCCGCTGCGAGACCTGCCGGGAGCCGTTCGACCACTTCAAGGAGCTGTGAACCATGTTCCACCCGCTCCAGGTCACAGCCGTCGAACCGCTCACGGACGACGCCGTCGCCGTCACCTTCGCGGTGCCGCCCGAACTCCGGGAAACGTACGCCTACGCGCCCGGCCAGCACATCGCCCTGCGCCGCTTCAGCGACAGCGGCGAGGAGATCCGGCGCACGTACTCGCTGTGCGCGCCCGCCACGCGGGCACCCGGCACGCTGCGGATCGGCGTACGCCGCGTCGAGGGCGGCGAGTTCTCCACGTACGCGCTGAAGGAGCTCGCCGTCGGCGACCACGTGGACGTACTGCCGCCGACCGGGCGCTTCATCCTCGAACCGCGCCCCGGACACTTCGCCGCGATCGTGGGCGGCAGCGGCATCACACCCGTACTGTCCATCGCCGGAACGCTGCTGAGAGCCGAACCGGAAGCGCGGTTCTGCCTGCTGCGCAGCGACCGTTCGGCCGCGTCGACGATGTTCCTGGACGAGGTCGCCGACCTCAAGGACCGCTATCCGGAACGCCTTCAGCTGGTCCATGCGCTGTCCCGCGAGGAGCAGCAGACGGGCCTGCCGTCGGGCCGCCTCGACGAGGAACGGCTGACGGGGCTGCTGCCCGCGCTGCTCTCCGAGGACGGCGTGGGCGGCGTGGACGGGTGGTACCTGTGCGGGCCGCTGGGGCTGGTGGAGGGCGCGACGAAGGCGCTGCGGCGGCTGGGCGTGCCGCGGAACCGCATCCACCAGGAGATCTTCCACGCCGAGGAGCCCGTGGCGGCGGCACGGCACACGGCGGCGGGCGCCGGGCCGGGTACGCCGGAGTCGGCCACGGTCTCCGCGACGCTGGACGGCCGCTCGGGCAACTGGGCGGTGGAGGACGGCGAGACGGTCCTGGAGACGGTGCTGCGGAACCGGAGCGACGCGCCGTACGCCTGCAAGGGCGGCGTGTGCGGCACCTGCCGCGTGCGGCTGCTCGCGGGAGAGGTGCGGATGGACCGCAACTTCGCGCTGGAACCGGAGGAGCTGGAGGCGGGCTACGTGCTCGCGTGCCAGTCCCACCCCCTGACGCCCGCCGTGACGGTGGACTTCGACGCGTAGCGCGGCGCTCCGCGGCCGGCTAGATCACCTGGGCCGGGCCCTCGCCCTCGGCGACGAGCGGCCGGCCCGCCGACTCCCAGGCCAGCATTCCGCCGTCCACGTTCACCGCGTCCAGGCCCTGCCGCAGCAGATACTGCGCGACCTGCGCGGAGCGGCCGCCGACCCGGCACACCACGTAGATCCGCTCGCCCTCGCCGGCCCGCTCGGTCAACTCACCGAAGCGGCCCACGAAATCGCTCATCGGGATGTGCAACGCGGACTCGGCGTGCCCCGCGGCCCACTCGTCCTGCTCACGGACGTCCAACAGCAGAGCGTCCGCGGGCACTTCCGCGGCGCCCACCTCGGGCAACTGACCCAACTGCATCAACAACAGCCTCTCTACGGCTACTTCTCGTCCTGCTCGGGCGGCGGCGTCCGCAGCTCCGCCAGCTGCGCCTCCCGCTCCGACACCTGTGCCAGCAGCTGCTCCGCGATCTCCTCGAGCAGCGCGTCCGGGTCGTCCGGAGCCATCCGGAGCATGGCGCCTATCGCACTGCCCTCCAGCTCCTCGACGGCCGCCGCGAGCATCTCCTTCCGTGCCGCCAGCCACTCCAGCCGCGCGTACAGCTCCTCGCTGCGGCTCGGCGGCCGCTCCGCCTCCGCCGGGCCCGCCTCCCACTCGGCGGCCAGCTGCCGCAGCGCCTCCGTGTCGCCCGAGGTGTACGCCTTGTTGACGCGGACCATGAACGCCTCCCGGCGCTCCTGCTCCGCCTCGTCCTGCGCCAGGTCCGGGTGTGCCTTGCGGACCAACTCGCGGTACGCCTTGCGGGCCTCCTCGTCGGGCCGCACCCGGCTCGGCGGCTGCACGGGCTGCTCGTTGAGCATCGCCGCGCCCTCGGGGGACAGCCCGTCGGAGTCGATCCAGCCGTGGAACAGCTCCTCCACGCGCGGCATCGGCATCACGATGGCCCGCGCCTCGTCGGCCTTCCGCAGGTCCTCCGGGTCGCCGGTGAGCGCGGCCGTGGCCTCCGCGATCTGCGCGTCCAGCTCGTCGAGCCGCGCGTACATCGGGCCGAGGCGCTGGTGGTGGAGCCGGGAGAAGTTCTCCACTTCGACCCGGAAGGTCTCCACCGCGATCTCGAACTCGATCAGCGCGTTCTCGGCTGCCCGCACGGCCTTCTCGAGCCGTTCGGTGCCCGCGTCGCCCGCGGCGCCGGACGCGTCCTCCGCGCCCGTCGCGCCCTCCTGGTCCACGTGCTCGGCGTGCTCAGCCTGCTCGGCTTCCGGATTGCTCACCGGGCCAGCCTACGGAACGCGCGCTCACACACCCAGCTCGGCCGCTGTCCGCCCGTCCCGTACCGCCGTGACCAGCGCCGCGTGGTCCCGTTCCGTACGGTCGGCGTACGCCAGCGCGAAGTCGCGCACCGCCTCGTCCAGCTCCTCGGACTTGCCGCAGTACCCCGCTATGCCGCGCGGGTCGGCGCTGTGGGAGTGAGCGCGGGCCAGCAGCGCGCCGGTCATCCGGCCGTAGTCGTCTATCTGGTCGGCGGCGAGCGCCGCCGGGTCCACGCTTCCCTTGCGGTTGCGGAACTGCCGCACCTGATACGGCCTGCCCGCCACGCTCGTCCAGCCCAGCAGGATGTCGCTGACGACCTGCATCCGCTTCTGCCCGAGCACCACGCGGCGTCCCTCGTGGGCGGCCTCCGCAGGCTCGAAGCCGGCTTCGGCGAGGTACGGGCGCAGTGCGGACGGCCGTGCCTCCTTCACCTGGAGGACGAGCGGTTTGCCGCGGTGGTCGAGGAGCAGCACCACGTACGACCGGGCGCCGACGCTGCCGGTGCCGACGACGCGGAAGGCGACGTCGTGGATCGCGTACCGGCCGAGCAGCGGCAGCCGGTCCTCCGGCAGCGTCTCCAGATAGCTGCCGAGTGCGGCGGCGACGCCCGCGGCCTCCTCGTCGGGGACGCGGCGGAGCACGGGCGGGGCGTCGACGAAGCGGCGGCCGCCTGCTCCGTCGTCCTCGGTGGCCTTGGCGGCGAAGCGGGCGCTGGTGTTCCGCCGGGCCTTCTCGGAGACGCGTTCCAGGGTACCGAGCAGGTCGCGGGCGTCGGTGTGGGAGACGAGCTCCTCGTCGGCGATGGCGTTCCACGCGTCGGCCGCGGGCATCTTGGCGAGCAGCCGCATGGTGCGGCGGTACGCGCCGGCGGCGTCCTGTGCGGCGGCGGCGCACCGGTCCTCGTCGGCTCCGGCTTCTCGTCCGGCGAGGACGAGTGAGGTGGCAAGGCGTTTGAGGTCCCACTCCCAGGGGCCGCGGACGGTCTCGTCGAAGTCGTTGAGGTCGATGACGAGGCCGCCGCGCGCGTCGCCGTACAGGCCGAAGTTCGCGGCGTGGGCGTCGCCGCAGATCTGGGCGGCGATGCCGGTGACCGGGGTGGAGTGCGCGAGGTCGTACGCCATGAGTCCGGCGGCGCCGCGCAGGAACGCGAAGGGGGTGGCGGCCATGCGGCCGACGCGGATGGGGGTCAGCTCCTCGATCCGGCCGCGGTTGGACTCCTCGACGGCGGTCACGGCGTCCGGGCGGCCGTCCGCCGTGCCGAGCCGTGCGTGTGCGGCCCGCGGCAGCTTGCGCCGCAGTGCCTTGCCCGCCTGCTTGGGCGATTCCGTGCTCTGCCGGGCCGCGAAGCCGCGTACCTCCGGGATCCGCTCCATGCGGCCGCCCCCTCCACTCGTTCACGAACGAGGTCGGACGTCCGGCGCGTGCGCGGGCTGCCTGACCTCGGCTGCCATGACGGTACCCGCGGCAAGTCCACACCGCGACCCCTGTGGATAACTCAGGAAAGCGCAGGTCAGCGGCTTCCGGCAGACGGGCCGTACGCGGCCGGGCGACTCGCCGCGGCCTTGGGAACCTTGGGGAAGGCAAGGGAGTCAGGGAGGCAGGGGCTAGTCGAACTCGGGGCACTGCGCTGATTCCTCCGCCGGCAGGTGCTCGACGGCCCAGCGGGTCAGTTCCGCCATCGCGGGGCGCAGGGCGGCGCCGGCGTCGGTCAGGCGGTAGCTGACGCGCAGCGGGGGTCCGGCGTCCACTTCGCGGGTGACGAGGTCGAGCGCCGCCAGTTCGCTGAGGCGGTCGGAGAGCATGCGTTCGCTGATGCCGGGGACGGCGCGGCGCAGCTCGGCGAAGTGGCCGGGCCCGTTCATGAGCGCGGCGATGATCAGCCCTGTCCAGCGCTTGCCCAGCATCTGGAAGACCCTGGTGATCGCCGGTTCCGGCTCGGTGCAGATGGAGTCGCAGTCCGACGTGCCGGTGGACGCGTCCTCGACCGTTGCTTGCCGCCGCTCTGCCATGCCCCCAGGGTACTAGAAACAGACAAGGGGGTGCAGAAAAGTAAGTGACTGTGCTATCAATAGTGACGTACGGAAGTTCATCTCCGTCCCGTCCACACACTCTTGGAGAGCTCGACATGGCCACCCTCCTGCACCTCGACTCCTCGCTGAACGGCGACCAGTCCCACTCCCGTGCCGTCACCGCCGCGTTCCGCAAGGCGTGGGAGGCCGAGCACCCGGAGGGCAAGGTCGTCTACCGCGATCTCGCGTCCGACCCGCTTCCCCACATGACCGCCCCCACCTACTACGCGGGCTTCGTCGCCCCCGCCGACCGCACCCCGGAGCAGGCCGCCGCGGTCGAGCTGCGCGAGCGGCTGATCGAGGAGGCCGAGGCGGCCGACGCGATTCTGATCGGCGCCCCTCTGTACAACTACTCGATCAGCTCCAGCCTCAAGGCGTGGTTCGACCACGTCATCGCCATGGGCCGCACCGCGGGCGCCGAGAAGCCCTCCCTCGCGGGCAAGCACGCGACGGTGGTCACCAGCCGCGGCGGCTCGTACGCGCCGGGCACCCCCGAGGAGGGCAACGACCACGCGCAGCCGTATCTGCAGATGCTTCTGCGCGACAAGCTCGGCCTGGAGACCGACTTCATCGTGCCGGAGCTGACGCTGGCCCCGCAGGTCCCGGCGATGGCCGCGCTCGTGCCGAAGTACGAGGCGTCGCGCGCGAAGGCGTTCGAGGACGCCGAGACGAAGGCGAAGGCGCTGGCGGGCCGCCTCGCGGCGTAACCGTACGGCGCACATGGCACGTACGAGCCGCACCGCGCACACGGGGCGTCCTCCGGGCCCCTCCGAGCACCCCCGTCGCCCGGAGGGGCCCCAACGCACCTTCAGGCGCGGCATGTTGGAGCCGGCGCCGCTACGCCGCCCGCTCACCCGGGCCCGAGCCCTTGTCCGAGCCGGAACCGGAATCGGGACCGGAATCGGCACCGGAGCCCGTACCGGAGGCGGAGCCCGCCTCCCACTTGCGCCCGATGGCCCGGATCAGCGCCGGGTAGACGGCCGCGTACCGGAACGGCTTGATGGCCGCCATGTACGCGGCGCCCAGCCGCCCGTTGGGCCTCACCAGCACCGCCATCTGTCCGCGGTGGCCGCCGGCGCCGTCCGGGACCCAGCTGATGTGCATGACGCCGTGCACGGTGCGGTTGGCCGTCTCGGTCACCCACTCGTCTTGGGTCAGGTAGACGGAGGTGAACGGGACGTCGCTCAGGTCGGGCCCGCGTTCGCCGTCGCGAAGGTCCGCGGGGAGCCGGTCCCGTAGCGTCGGCACCCGGGAGCCGACGCCCGCGCCGGGCTTGTCCCAGCCGAGCAGGGCGCCGATCTTCCAGCGGACGGCGAACAGCAGCCGCGGCACGGGCTTCGAGACGTGCGCCCGGTCGGGCTCCGCGAACTGGCGCACCAGCCGCCCGAGGTCGTCGGGGCCACCCGGCGTGGGCAGCGCCCACACGTCCTCCAGCCGGAAGTCGCCGGCGATCTCGTGAATCCGCCACGGGCGGGAGGTGTGCGCGGTCCTGGGGAGTCTCATGGCCGAACCCCTGTCTATACGCTGCCGTATAGATTCAGGCTAACGCTGCTGTACGCCGCCGTATAGACAGGGGATCACGTGAGGAGAGACACACCGCCGGGGCACTCGCGCGAAGCCGCATACACCGCGCCGCCGCACGCGCCCGCAACCGCCGTACGGGGCAACCGCGTTCGCCGTACGGACGCCTCCCGCGCCGCCCTCGCGCCCACGCACGCCCGCGGCCCGCGCGGAAAGAAGCGCGCACACGAAACGGGCGGCACCGTGATTACGGTGCCGCCCGTTCCCGCTGTGCGCGAGGGGGGAGTTGAACCCCCACGCCCTTTCGGGCACTGGAACCTGAATCCAGCGCGTCTGCCTATTCCGCCACCCGCGCATGGGTGCTCCCCCACCACTGTGGGGAAGGACGCCGCCGGCCGGAGCTCGTTGTCTCTCCGCCGACATCCGAAAGATTAGCACGCTGTCCGGGCTGTCATCACATCCGTATCGCCGCACCGGCGGCCCGCGCTGAGGGACACTGGGAGGGGCATCACCCTGCGCCCGGCGCGTTCCGTGCAAGGGTGTGAGGGGTGACACTCGACTAGGGGGGCACCGTGGGGAACCACCTGATTTCCCCACGCGTGGATACGATCAGTAAGCACTACCGGCAATGCGGCATGCGCGCGTTCAGGGACACTGGAGCGGCAGCCGTCGCACTAGGGCGACGGCCATCTGGGAAGGAGGTGCACCGTGGGAGTTCTGAAGCGGTTCGAGCAGCGACTCGAGGGTCTCGTCAACGGCACCTTCGCCAAAGTGTTCAAGTCCGAGGTGCAGCCCGTCGAGATCGCCGGGGCCCTTCAGCGCGAGTGCGACAACAACGCGACGATCTGGAACCGCGAGCGCACGGTCGTGCCGAACGACTTCATCGTCGAGCTCAGCGCCCCCGACTACGAGCGGCTCAGCCCTTATTCGGGGCAGCTGGGCGACGAGCTGTCGAGCATGGTCCGGGACTACGCGAAGCAGCAGCGCTACACCTTCATGGGCCCCGTCAAGGTGCACCTGGAGAAGGCCGAGGATCTCGACACCGGTCTTTACCGCGTACGCAGTCGCACACTCGCCTCCAGCACCTCCCAGCCGCAGGGCGCCGGCCCCGCCGCACCCACCCAGGGCGGCGCCACGGGCGGCCCCGCGGGCCCCGGCGGTCAGAGCGGCTTTCCGGCCCGGCCCGCCGGCGCGCCGCCGATGCCGGCCAGTGCGCCCTCGGCGCCGTCGTACGCGCCGGGCGCCGCCGGGCCGCTGCCGCGCGCCGAGACACGGCGCTGGATCGAGATCAACGGCAACCGCCACCAGATCTCCCGCGCCACCCTCGTCCTGGGCCGCAGCACCGAGGCCGACGTGCGCGTCGACGACCCCGGAGTCTCCCGCCGGCACTGCGAAATCCGCGCCGGAAACCCGTCGTCGATCCAGGATCTCGGATCGACGAACGGCATCGTGGTAGACGGACAGCACACCACTCGCGCTACGCTCCGCGACGGCTCACGCATCGTCGTGGGCAGCACCACGATCATTTACCGGCAAGCCGAAGGGTGAAGCGGGGGCAATGTCAGAGCTGACCCTGACGGTCATGCGGTTGGGCTTTCTCGCCGTGCTGTGGCTGTTCGTCATCGTGGCGGTGCAGGTCATCCGCAGCGACCTGTTCGGTACGAGGGTGACCCAGCGCGCCGCCCGGCGGAACGACGCGCGCCCGCAGCGGCAGCAGCAGGCACCGCAGCGCCCGCCGCAGCAGGCCGCGCGGCGCGGCCGCGGCGGCCGGGGCGCCCCGACGAAGCTGGTGGTCTCCGAGGGCTCGCTCACCGGCACGACCGTCGCACTCCAGGGCCAGACGATCTCCCTCGGCCGGGCCCATGACTCCACAATCGTGCTGGATGACGACTACGCCTCCAGCAGGCATGCCAGGATCTATCCGGACCGTGACGGCCAGTGGATCGTCGAGGATCTCGGGTCCACCAACGGCACGTATCTCGACCGGACCCGGCTGACCACACCGACGCCGATTCCGCCCGGAGCGCCGATCCGTATCGGCAAGACGGTCATCGAGCTGCGGAAATAGACAGGCCGAAGACATGACGACCGGAGGGTGGGCACCGTGCGGATGTACCCGGAGCCGACGGGCGAGGTGCGCATGAGTCTGTCACTGCGCTTCGCCGCCGGATCGCACGACGGCATGATCCGCGAGCACAACGAGGACTCGGGCTACGCCGGTCCGCGGCTGCTCGCGGTCGCCGACGGGATGGGCGGCCAGGCCGCCGGTGAGGTCGCCAGCTCGGAGGTGATCTCGACCATCGTGCAGCTGGACGAGGACATCCCCGGCTCCGACATCCTCACCTCACTCGGCAGCGCCGTGCAGCGCGCCAACGACCAACTGCGCGTCATGGTCGAGGAGGACCCGCAGCTCGAGGGCATGGGTACGACCCTCACCGCGCTGCTGTGGACAGGCCAGCGGCTCGGCCTCGTCCACGTCGGCGACTCGCGCGCGTACCTGCTGCGGGACGGACAGTTGACGCAGATCACCCAGGACCACACCTGGGTGCAGCGGCTGGTGGACGAGGGCCGTATCACCGAGGAGGAGGCCACCACCCACCCGCAGCGCTCCCTGCTGATGCGCGCGCTGGGCAGCGGCGACCACGTGGAACCGGATCTGTCGATCCGTGAAGTACGCGCCGGCGACCGCTATCTGCTGTGTTCCGACGGGCTGTCGGGTGTCGTGTCGCACCAGACGATGGAGGACACCCTCGCCAGCTACCAGGGCCCGCACGAGACGGTGCAGGAGCTGATCCAGCTCGCGCTGCGCGGCGGCGGCCCGGACAACATCACGTGCATCATCGCGGACGTCCTCGACGTCGACGGCAACGACACCCTCGCCGAGCAGCTGAACGACACCCCGGTGATCGTCGGCGCCGTCGCCGAGAACCAGCACCAGTTGGGCGGTGACGCGCAGACGCCCGCGGCCCGCGCCGCCGAACTCGGCCGCCAGGTCCCGCCGCAGCCGTCCGGCGGCACCGCGCCCGAGGGCGGCTTCGGGCCGCCCGGCAGCGGCGCCGCGCCGGCCGTCGCGCCGCCTCCGGCGGGCTCCTTCGGCTCGTACTCGGACGACGACTTCGTCAAGCCCTCCAACCGGGGCAAGTGGGCGAAGCGTTCGCTGTTCATCGGCCTCGCGCTGATCCTCGTCGGCGGCGGGCTGTACGGGGGGTACCAGTGGACGCAGTCGCAGTACTACGTCGGCTCCGAGGGCGAGCACGTCGCGCTGTACCAGGGCATCAGCCAGGAGTTGGCGGGCATCAGCCTCAGCGAGGTCCGGGAGAGCTACCCCAAGATCGAACTCAAGTACCTCCCGCTCTACCAGCGTGAGCGCGTCGAGGAGACCATCGCCTCCGACAGCCTCGGGCAGGCGGAGGACAAGGTCGCCGAGCTCAAGGCACAGGCCGACGTGTGCAAGATCGTCGCGGAGCAGAAGGAACAGCAGCCGCCGAGCGGTGACGCCGGCGGCCAGCAGGACAAGGGCCAGGACAAGTCTCCGGACGGCAGCGCCACGGGCGGCGCCGGAGCCGGCGACAAGGCCGGCGCTCCCGCCGACAAAGACGCCAGCACGAGTTCCAGCTCTCCGACGCCCAGCGGCCCCAGCCTCTCGGAGAAACAGCGCGAGCTCGCCAAGACGTGCACCGCACCGTAGGGGGCCGCAGCAGCGATGAGCAGTAATCTCAACATCAACACCGGCAGCAACACCACGGTCTCCCCCGGGGGCCTGCCGAGCCGTCGCAACACCGAGCTGGCGATGCTCATCTTCGCCGTGCTCATCCCCGTCTTCGCCTACGCCAACGTCGGCCTCGCGAAGGACGGTTCGCTGCCCGCGGGCATGCTCGGCTACGGCGTCGGGCTCGGCCTTCTCGCGGCGGTCTGCCATCTGGTCGTACGCCGCTGGGCGCCGTACGCCGACCCGTTGATGCTGCCCATCTCGACCCTGCTGAACGGCCTCGGGCTGGTGCTGATCTGGCGGCTGGACCAGGAGCCGGGCATCACCACGCCCGCGCTGGGCGGCGCGCTCGCGCCCGGCCAGCTGATGTGGTCCACGCTCGGGGTCGCGCTCTTCCTCGGTGTGCTGGTGTTCCTGAAGGACCACCGCGTCCTGCAGCGCTACACGTACATCTCGATGGTCGTCGCGCTGATCCTGCTGATCCTGCCGATGTTCTTCCCCGCCCGCTACGGCGCCCGGATCTGGATCACCATTCCCGGCGTCGGCTCGCTGCAGCCAGGCGAGTTCGCCAAGATCATCATCGCGGTGTTCTTCGCCGGCTACCTGATGGTCAAGCGGGACGCCCTCGCCCTCGCCAGCCGCCGCTTCATGGGCCTGTACCTGCCGCGCGGCCGCGACCTCGGGCCGATCCTCGCCATCTGGGCGCTCAGCCTGATGATCCTCATCTTCGAGACCGACCTGGGCACTTCGCTGCTCTTCTTCGGCCTCTTCGTGATCATGCTGTACGTGGCGACGGAGCGCACCAGCTGGGTCGTGTTCGGCCTCGGGCTGAGCGCCGCGGGCGCCGTCGCCGTCGCGTCGTTCGCGGGACACGTCCAGAGCCGCGTCGACGGCTGGCTCGACCCGCTCGCCCGCGCCGCCAACGGCGGTGTCACCGAGACCGCGCAGGCGATGTACTCGTTCGGCTCCGGCGGCATCCTCGGCTCCGGCCTCGGCCAGGGCTACTCCCGCCTCATCGGCGGCATCGCGCCCAAGAGCGACTACATCCTCGCCACCGTCGGCGAGGAGCTGGGGCTCACCGGCCTGATGGCCATCCTGGTGCTCTACGCGCTGCTCATCGAACGCGGCATGCGGACCTCGCTCGCCGCCCGCGACCCGTTCGGCAAGCTCCTCGCCGTCGGCCTCGCCGGGGCGTTCGCGCTGCAGGTCTTCGTCGTCGCCGGCGGCGTCACCGGCCTCATCCCGCTGACCGGCATGACGATGCCCTTCCTGGCCCAGGGCGGCTCCTCGGTCATCGCCAACTGGGCCCTTATCGCCATCCTGCTGCGCATCAGCGACACTGCGCGCAGGCCGGCGCCCGCCCCAGCCCCATCCCCTGACGCCGAGATGACCCAGGTGGTCCGACCGTGAACAAGCCTCTACGCCGCGTGGCCGTGTTCTGCGGCCTGCTCGTCCTCGCCCTCCTGGCCCGCGTCAACTACGTCCAGTTCGTCCAGGCCGACGAGCTGTCCGAGCACGAGGACAACCGCCGCGTCGCCATCGAGCGCTACGCGCAGCCCCGCGGCAACATCCTCACCAGCGACGGCAAGCCCATCACCGGCTCCACGGAGACCGAGGACACGGACTTCAAGTACAAGCGCACGTACAAGAACGGCGAGCTCTGGGCGCCCGTGACCGGCTACGCCTCGCAGGCGTTCGGCGCGACGCAGCTCGAGGCGCTCAACGACGGCATCCTCACCGGCGACGACGACCGGCTGTTCTTCAACCGCACCATCGACATGCTCACCGGGAAGCCGCAGAAGGGCGGGAACGTCGTCACGACGCTCGACGCCAAGGCGCAGCAGGCGGCGTTCAAGAGGCTCGGCGACAAGAAGGGCGCGGTCGCGGCGATCGACCCGCAGAGCGGCGCCGTGCTCGCGCTCGCCAGCACCCCCTCGTACGACCCCTCCAGCTTCGCCGGGAACGGCGAGAAGGACTCGGAGGCGTGGTCGAAGCTGCAGAAGGAGCAGAACGAGGACACGCCCATGCTCAACCGGGCGCTGCGGCAGACCTACCCGCCGGGCTCCACGTACAAGGTCGTCACCGCCGCGGCCGGGCTGGAGAGCGGCGACTTCGACCTGGACAGCAAGACGGACTCCCCCGACCCGTACAAACTGCCGCAGAGCCAGACCGATCTGGGCAATGACGGCGACAATCCGGCCTGCAAGAACGCCTCGATCCGCGTCGCCATGCAGTGGTCGTGCAACACCGTCTTCGCCAAGATGAGCGATGAGCTCGGCAACGACAAAATGCGGGAGATGTCCGAGAAGTTCGGTTACGGGAACGGCGAACTGGACATCCCCGTACGGGCCGCCGAGAGCGTCTACCCCGAGGACAACCGGCCGCAGAACGCCATGGCGGGCATCGGCCAGGCCAGCAACCGCGCCACCCCGCTGCAGATGGCGATGGTCGCCGCCGCCGTCGCCAACGACGGCACGCTCATGAAGCCGTACATGGTCGACAAGCTCGTCGCCCCCAACCTCAACGTCGTCGAGCAGACCAAGCCCAAGGAGCTCAGCGAGCCCGTCTCCTCCGACAACGCGCAGAAGCTCCAGGAGGCCATGGAGACGGTCGTCAAGGAAGGCACGGGAACCACCGCACAGATCCCGGGCGTCACAGTCGGCGGGAAGACCGGCACCGCCCAGCACGGCGAGAACAACGAGAAGAACCCGTACGCGTGGTTCATCTCCTACGCCAAGGGCGAGGACGGCTCCTCCCCGGTCGCCGTCGCCGTGGTCATCGAGAGCTCCGACACCTCCCGTGACGAGATCGCGGGCAGCAAGCTCGCGGCACCCGTCGCCAAGGACGTGATGAAGGCCATCCTCGACGGAAAGCAGTGATCCGGCGCCAGCAGAACACGAGGTGACAACGGTCACCCCGGCCGGGCCAGGCGCGTAACCACGGCCGGGTACCGTATGCCGAGCAGCACACCGCCGGCCCGTACGAATGGTGCGGCCCGGACGTACGGAGAGGGCTGGAGACTTATGGAAGAGCCGCGTCGCCTCGGCGGCCGGTACGAGCTGGGGTCGGTGCTCGGCCGCGGTGGCATGGCCGAGGTGTACCTCGCGCACGACACCCGGCTCGGCCGCACGGTCGCGGTGAAGACCCTCCGTGTCGACCTCGCCCGCGACCCGTCGTTCCAGGCCCGCTTCCGCCGCGAGGCCCAGTCGGCCGCCTCGCTCAACCACCCGGCGATCGTCGCCGTCTACGACACCGGCGAAGACTACGTCGACCAGGTCTCCATCCCGTACATCGTGATGGAGTACGTCGACGGCTCCACCCTCCGTGAGCTGCTGCACAGCGGCCGCAAGCTGCTGCCCGAACGCTCCATGGAGATGTGCGTCGGCATCCTCCAGGCCCTCGAGTACTCCCACCGCAACGGCATCGTCCACCGCGACATCAAGCCCGCGAACGTCATGCTGACGCGCAGCAGCCAGGTCAAGGTCATGGACTTCGGCATCGCCCGCGCGATGGGCGACTCCGGCATGACCATGACGCAGACCTCGTCCGTCATCGGCACCGCCCAGTACCTCTCCCCGGAGCAGGCCAAGGGCGAGTCCGTCGACGCGCGCTCCGACTTGTACTCCACCGGCTGCCTGCTGTACGAACTCCTCACCGTACGGCCACCGTTCATCGGCGACTCACCGGTCGCCGTCGCGTACCAGCACGTACGGGAGGAGCCGCAGCCGCCCAGCGCGTTCGACCCCGAGATCACGCCCGAGATGGACGCCATCGTCCTCAAGGCCCTGGTCAAGGACCCCGACTACCGCTACCAGAGCGCCGACGAGATGCGCGCCGACATCGAGGCGTGCCTCGACGGCCAGCCCGTCGCCGCCACCGCCGCGCTCGGCGCCGTCGGCTACGGCGGCTACCCCGACGACCAGCCCACCACCGCGCTCCGGTCGCAGGACCAGAACCACACCTCCATGCTGCCGCCGATGCGCGAGGAGGACGGCGGGTACTACGACGACGAGCCGCGCGGCCGGCGCCGTCCGCCGAAGAAGAGCAACACCTCCACCATCCTGCTGATCATCGCGCTGATCCTGGTCCTCGTCGGCGCGATCTTCATCGGCAAGGCCCTGTGGAGCTCCGACAGCGGCAACGAGGGCAGCGTCGCTGTACCGGAACTCGCCGGGAAGACCCTCCAGGAAGCCGAGGAGCTCGGCGAGAACGGCGGATTCGAGGTCGAGAAGGGCCAGACCAAGTTCTGCGCCCAGAAGAAGAGCACCATCTGCGACTCGACTCCCGCGGCGGGCAAGGAGATAGACCGCGGCGACTCCGTCACCGTCACCATCTCCAAGGGCGCCGCCCCCGTCGACGTCCCCGACGTCGAGGGCGACGACTTCGAAGACGCCAAGCAGGAACTCGAGGACGCCGGCTTCGAAGTCGGCCGGAACAACGAGGAGTCCGACGAGGAGGAAGGCAGCGTCATCGGCCAGGACCCGGCGGGCGGCGACAAGGCACGCAAGGGCTCCAAGGTCACGCTGACCGTCGCCACCCAGAGCGAGACCTCGGTGCCGCCCGTCGTCGGCAAGGACTTCGAAGAGGCCAAGAAGCAGCTCGAAGGTCTCGGCTTCACCGTCGCCAAGGTCGAGCAGGAAGACCCCGACACCCCCGCCAACCAGGTCCTCAAGCAGGACCCGGCACCCCCGGCCAAGGCGCCCGACGGCGGGCAGGTCACCCTGACCATCGCCAAGGCGCCCGCCGACCAGCCCGCCAGCGTCCCCGACGTCAGCAACCAGCTCGTCAAGGACGCCCGCAAGACCCTCGAAGGCGCCGGCTTCACCGTCCAGGTGCAGGGCGCGCCCGACGAGAACAACGCCACCGTCATCACCACCAACCCGCCCGCCAACACCCAGGCCAAGAAGGGCGACACGGTCACCATCATTGCCCGGCCCGGCCCGCCGGGAGGCGACCCGGGCGGCGGCAACGGAGGCAACGGCGGCCCGGGCAGCGGCGACGGCGGGATCATCGGCGGATTCGACTGAGGCGACTGAGGGACGGCTGAGGGGCGACTTCGGTCCCGCGAACGGAAGCGGAACGGCAACGGCCCGGCGCTGAGGCGCCGGGCCGCTTGCGTCTGCCGTTGGTGTTGGCGTTGGAGTGCGTTGCCGCCGGTTCCCAGTCGGGTCAACGGGGCCTGCCGCGCCGCGCGTTCGGGCTCAGCGCAGCTCCTCCGGCGGCGTCCGCTCCTCGTCGACGTCCTGCGTGCGTACGAGCTCGCCCCACACCACGTAGCGGTGCTTCGAGGTGAAGACGGGCGTGCACGTCGTCAGCGTGATGTACCGGCTGTCTTCCTTCCGGCCCGACTCCTTCGGCACCGGGTCCAGGACGTCGACGTTGTACTTCGAGGTCTTCGGCAGGATCTCGTAGACCTTGTAGACGTACCAGGTGCTCTTCGTCTCGAACACCAGCGGGTCGCCCTTGCCGATCTTGTCGATGTTGTGGAACTTCGCGCCGTGCCCGTCTCGGTGCGCGGCGAGCGCGAAGTTGCCCGACTGGTCCCAGGGCAGCGCCGACTTGACGGGTTTCGTGTAGTAGCCCGCCGTGCCGTGGTTCAGCTCGTCGGCGTCGGTGCCCTTGGTCACCAGCACGTCGTCCTTCGTCATGGACGGAGCGTGCAGAAAGCCGATGCCGTCCTTCAGGTCGCGCGCACCCGGCCCGTCCTGGCCCCGGTCCGCGGCCCAGTCGTCCCGTACGCGCTCGCTCTTGCGGTCGGCCTCGCGGTTGGCGACCACGTTCGTCCACCACAGCGAGTAGACGACGAAGAGCGCGAGGATCACCCCCGCGGTGATCAGCAGCTCGCCGAGCACGCTGACCGTCGCGGCTATTCGGCCCCGCGTACGGGACCGCGCGGGCGCGGCGGCGGGCTCGGGCTCAGAGTCGGATTCGGGCTCAGGCTCGGGCTCAGACTCGGAGTCAGGCTCAGACTCGGAGTCAGGCTCAGACTCGGAGTCAGGCTCGGCGGGAGACGTACCGTCCGGCTCCCCGCCGTCACCGGGCTCGTCAACGGGCGCTTCGGTGTCCTCGCCCCGCTCCCCGGCGTCGTCTACGGGTGTCTCCGGCGACTTCTCCGAAGTCCCGTCACCCGCAGCGCCCTTGGCGTTCTCAGCCACCGTCTACCCCCGTCCCACTGCCGACACCGCTACCCGACCAGCGCGTCCGGCTTCCCCTTGCTCCGCGGACGCTCCTCGACCATTTTGCCCCAGACGATCAGACGGTACTTCGACGTGAACTCGGGAGTGCACGTGGTGAGCGTGACGTACCGGCCCGGCTTCTCGAAGCCCGACTGCCGCGGCACCGGATCCACCACCGTCGTGTTGGACGGCGACGTCGACGGCAGCCGGCTGTGCATCTTGTACGTGTAGTACGTGTCCGCCGTCTCGACGATGATCTCGTCGCCCGCGACCAGCTTGTTGATGTAGCGGAACGGTTCCCCGTGGGTGTTGCGATGCCCCGCCACCGAGAAGTTGCCCTGCTTGTCCCACGGCATCGCCGTCTTCAGGCCCGAGTCCGCGTCGTAATGCCCGACCATGCCCTTGTCGAGCACGTCCTTCTTGCTCACGCCCTCGGCGACCGGCACCCGGATGTCCAGCTTCGGAATGTACATGATCGCGAAGCCCTGCCCCGCCGTGAACTTGCCCGGCTTCCGCTCCGGATGTTCCTTCCAGCGGTCCGCGAGATCGTCCGCCGCCTTGTCCGCCTTCTGGTGCGCCAGCACGTTCGTCCACCACAGCTGGTACGCCACGAACAGCAGCATCAACACGCCCAACGTGATGAACACCTCACCGATGAACCGGCTGAGGATCACCACCGGACCGTCCTTCGCCGCCCGCGCCGCCCGCCGCGCCTCCAGCCGCGTGCCCGCCCGCACCGGCGGCGCGGGCGGCGGCGCCTTGCGGCCCCGGCTGCCGCCCTTACCGCCCTTGCCCCGCCCGCCCTTCGCCGCCTTGCGCCGCGCGGCGCGGCCCAACTCGGCCTCGTCCGGGCGCCGCAGACCGACCGTACGGCGGTCGTCGTCCGCGCCTCCGTCCATACCGGAGGAGCGCTCCGCGCCTGCCGGACGCGCCGCACGCGCCCTGCGCGAGCCCGGCCGCTCCGCTCCCGCGGGGCGGCGTACGGGCATGGTCGACGTGTCGGGACGGTCGGTGCGGGCCGTACGGTCCGGAGCGCCCGGAGTGCCCGGGACGTCCACCGTCGGCAGCGCCGCAGTCTCGGACACCTCCGGCACGCCGGGCGCGGCGGCGCCGGCCGCCGGGGCGTCCCCAGCCGTACGGCCCCACTCGACGCGCGGCGGCTCGACGGCGGCACGCTCGTCCACGGCCCAACTCGGCGCCCCGCGCTGCCCGGTGGGGGCGGTGGGCGCGGCGGCGCCCTCGTACGGCATGCCGCCCCGCGACGGCTCGACGGGCTGCACCGGCTGGGCGGGCTGCACGGGCTGCTGTGCCTGCTGCGGCGCCTGGTGTGCCTGCTGCGTCTGCGGTGCCTGCGGTGCCTGCGGTGCCTGCGGTTGCTGGTGCGGACGGAACCAGGGTGACGTGTGCGGCTCGAACTCCCCCTCGGCACCGTCCGTGCCGCCCGTACCGCCCGTCGGCCCCGCGTCCCGCTGCCCCGGCAGCGGATCCGTCAGCGGGTCCGCCAGCGCGCCCACCGCCGCCTCGTACGCGTCCCGCGCCCCGTACGCCGCCCCGTACGCCTCAGCGCCCCCGTCCGCGCCGTACGGGTCCACCTCGCCGCCGTACGCCTCACCCCCGTACGGCTCGGCCCCGTACGGGTCGCTGTACGGGTCGCTGTACGGGCCCCCGTAGGCGCCGTCGTACTCCGGGCGGTCGTGGTTCACGTGCCAACGACCGGCGCCAGCCCCGCGGACCGGCCCACCGCGTCCGGATCACCGCACTCCGCCAGCCAGTTGGCCAGCATGCGGTGACCCCACTCCGTCAGCACCGACTCGGGGTGGAACTGCACGCCCTCCACCCGGTGTTCGCGGTGCCGCAGCCCCATCACCACGCCCGTCTCCGTCCAGGCCGTGATCTCCAGCTCGGCCGGCACCGTGGCACGCTCCACGCCCAGAGAGTGATAGCGGGTGGCCGTGAACGGGGACGGCAGGCCCTCGAAGACGCCCGCGCCGGCATGCAGCATCGGCGACGTCTTGCCGTGCAGCAGCTCCGGGGCACGGTCCACGACCGCGCCGTACGCGACCGCCATCGACTGCATCCCCAGGCACACCCCGAACACCGGCAGCCCGCTGCCCGCACAGTGCCGCACCATGTCGACGCACACACCGGCCTGTTCAGGCGTACCGGGGCCGGGCGAGAGCAGCACACCGTCGAAGCCGTCCCGCGCGTGCCCGGTCGTCACCTCGTCGTTCCGTACGACCTCGCACTCCGCGCCCAGTTGGTACAGGTACTGGACGAGGTTGAAGACAAAGCTGTCGTAATTGTCAACGACCAGAATCCGCGCGCCCATCAGCCCGCCCCAGCTCCTCCGCCGTCGTCGACGGTCACGTCGTTGAACGGCAGCAGCGGCTCCGCCCACGGGAACACGTACTGGAACAGCACGAAGACCACTCCGAGCGCCAGCACGAGAGAGATCAGCGCCCGCACGTACGCGTTGCCCGGCAGGTGCCGCCAGATCCAGCCGTACATCCCCTGATGCCGTCCCTTCCGATCACGCGCCCCTACGGCGCGCCCTCCAGACTAACGGCCGCCGGGTCCGGCGAGGGGCGCACGCCGAGGCTCACTCCAAGGGGGACGCGTGCTGGAGATCGACCGTTCCGGAGTACCCGGGGAGGGTCGTGGAGCCGTGCTCGTCGACCTTCCAGCCGAGGCCGTACGCGTCCACGTACTGCAGGTAGTTCTGCACGGCGGGCGCGGTGTCCAGGGCACGGCGCAGTGCGTCCTGGTCGCCGACTGCGGTCACCTTGTACGGAGGCGAGTAGACGCGGCCCTGCAGGATCAGGGTGTTCCCGACGCAGCGGACGGCGCTGGTGCTGATCAGCCGCTGGTCCATGACACGGATGCCCTTGGCGCCGCCCTTCCAGAGGGCGTTCACGACGGCCTGCAGGTCCTGCTGGTGGATCACCAGGTCGTTGGGCTGCGGATCGGGTACGCCCGGGACGAGCGGGGTGGCGTCCGGCGGGGCGTCGGTCAGGGTGACGGTCAGCGCCTCCCCGGAGACCTTCGTGGTGCCCGCCGCCCGCTTGAGCGCCGCGAGTTCGCGCTCCTCCTCCGCGGTGGCGCCGCCGTCGCGCTCGGCGAGGGCGTCGACGCGGGAGCGGAGCGCGGCGGCGGAGGTCTCGAGGTCGCCGTTCTTGCGGCTGCGCTCCCGGATGAGGTCGGAGAGGCGGAGCATGGAGTCGTCGGTACGGATGTTGGTGCCGGCCGCGGTGTCCCAGCTGACCCAGAAGATCAGTCCGGCGAGGGCGAAGATCCCGGCTGTGGCCAGCCGGGCCGGCCTGATGCGAAAATTGGACACCGTACCCCTGTCTCCCTTCGCCCCTACGACGCACTACGCTAACGGACCACCGACCCCACGATTCACCCAGCGCGGTCACGAAGCGCATCGACAGGAGAGTCCCTCGTGCCGAAGTCACGGATCCGCAAGAAGGACGAGTTCAAGCCGCCGCCGGAGAGGAAGGCGACCCAGATCGATCTGGGCGGCGGCGGAGGGCGGCGATGGGTCGCGCCGCTGATGCTGACACTGTTCGGGCTCGGCCTGGCGTGGATCGTCGTGTTCTACGTGACGAACAGCGCGCTTCCGGTCGAGGCGTTCGGAAACTGGAACATCGTGGTCGGCTTCGGCTTCATCGCGGGCGGGTTCGTCGTCTCCACGCAGTGGAAGTAGCAGCTCACGGGGCGCCCCACCGCCCCCTGAGTTATCCACAGGTTGATCCACAGCCTTGGAAAACTCAGAAGATCTGTGGATAACTCAACTGAGCCCCACGCCTCCACCCTCGTGCGCTGAGGGCGGCGACATGCCTGGTCACCCCGGCCTTGCAGGGTAAACGCACTTCCGTACGTGATCGAACGGGCGTTCGCTGCTCCGTACACAAGATCTGCCGCGAGCTGTGGACAACTCGGGGGCGTGGGTGACGTACGGCCTCCCGGCGGCCGAGAACCGGCTGCGGGCCGGCGGCAAACCGGCTGCGGACCGGGCTGGATCCGGCCGCGGACCGGCCTCTGGATCCGGCCGCGGGTCAGCCCGTCAGTGCGAGTGTGCGGAGCACGCAGACCGCCAGCAGCACGGCGAACACGGCCCCGCAGGTGCCGTACTGCACGAGCGTCCGCTTCTCCCGCGGCGCGTGCACCATGGCGTACGCGATCAGCGCGCCGACGACCAGGCCGCCGATGTGCGCCTCCCACGCGATGTCCTCCCAGGTGAAGGTGAAGACGAGGTTGATCGCGAGGAGGATGAGGATCGGCCGCATGTCGTACTGCAGCCGCCGCATCAGCACGGCTGTCGCGCCGAACAGGCCGAAGATCGCGCCGGACGCGCCGAGCGAGGGAGCGCCCGGGTCGGAGATGAGGTACGTGAGGGTGCTGCCGCCGAGGCCGGACAGCAGGAACAGCGCCAGGAAGCGGAGGCGGCCGAGGGCGGCCTCCAGGGGCGGGCCGAGGAACCACAGCCCCAGCATGTTCATCGCGATGTGCCAGATCTCCTGGTGCAGGAAGACCGAGCTCAGCAGGCGGTACCACTGGCCTTCGGCGACGCCTTCAGTCGGCTGGTAGAAGGGGTCGTGCGGCCACTGCCCGATCATCACCAGGTCCGCGGTGAGCCGGTCGCCCGCCGTCTGCACGGCGATGAACAGCGCGACGTTGAGCGCCAGCAGCACCTTCGTGACCAGCCGCGGGTCCGCCACGATGGAGGCGCCGGCGAGCGTACGGGGCTGGTTCGCGTGCGGCGGGTGTCCCGTACCGGAACCGCCCTTGACGCACTCCGGGCACTGGAATCCGACGGAGGCCGTAATCATGCACTCGGGGCAGATGGCCCGCTCGCAGCGCGTGCAGCGTATGCCGGTCTCCCGGTCCGGATGCCGGTAGCAGACCACCGACTGGTGCTGGTCCATGGGTGCTCCCCTTCAGCCTGATCCGCCCTGCCCGTTCTACGGACGGGCAGGGCGGATCAGTTCCCGATTCCCCGACGCGCGGCCGGGACCGGCGCCGCGTCCGGTGCCGGCGCCCGCTCTCGCGAGGTCAGCGGCGTTCGATGGTGACGTTCTCGATCACGACGTCCTGGAGCGGACGGTCGGTGCGCGGGTTTGTCGCCGTGCTGCCGATGGCGTCGACGACCTTCTTGCCGGCCTCGTCGGTGACCTCACCGAAGATGGTGTGCTTGCCGGTCAGCCAGGCGGTGGGCGCCACGGTGATGAAGAACTGCGAGCCGTTGGTGCCGGGCCCGGCGTTGGCCATGGCCAGCAGGTACGGCCGGTCGAAGGCGAGGTCGGGGTGGATCTCGTCGCCGAACTCGTATCCCGGGCCACCGGTCCCGTTGCCCAGCGGGTCGCCGCCCTGGAGCATGAATCCACTGATCACACGGTGGAAGACGGTGCCGTCGTACAGCTTGTCGGTCGACTTCTGACCGGTCTCGGGGTGGGTCCACTCGCGGGAGCCCTCGGCGAGCTCGACGAAGTTCTTGACCGTCTTCGGTGCGTGGTTCGGGAAGAGCTGTACCTCGATGGTGCCTTGGTTGGTCTTCAGGGTGGCGTAAAGCTGCTCGGCCACGATCTACCTTCCATCTGTCTGCAGTGACTCGTCCGATCCTCCCACGGACCGCGCGCGGCCAGGATCCCCCGTGACCCGGATGCCCCCGCACGCATGCCGGGAATGCGACGGCCAGGCATGATCTACGGAACGGGTGGAACGCGAGACACTGTGTCTTCTCGGAGGAATCCCTCCGAAACCGCCAGGCACACCACCGAGGAGGAGGAACCCGTGACCCGCATCGACAGCGCACGTGCCGCGGCCGACAACGCCAGGGCGAGCGTGCGGCATGCCGCGGAGGCAGCGGCCCCCTACGCGGAGACGGCCAGGGAGACCGCCTCGCAGTACGCGCACGAGGCCGGCGCACGGCTGGGCCCGAAGGTGTCGGCCACGGCGCGGCAGGCGCGCTGCACCGCGCGGGACGGTTACGAGAGCCACGTCGGGCCGCGGCTGAGCAAGGCCCGCGGTGCGCTGCCGCCCGAGGTCGACCGGACCGCGACGCGTGCGGCCCGCAAGACGCGGCGGGCGGCCCGGCAGGCCACCGAGTACACCGTGCCGCGTGTGGAGTCGGCGCTGGCGGAGGCGCGTTCCGCGGCCGGGCCCGCGCGCGACGAGGCGCGGCAGCGCAGTGCGGCCGCCCTGGCGGCGCTGCGCGGCGAGGTGAGCCCGGACGAGATCGAACGGCTGGCGCGGCAGCGGGCGCGGCGTGCCCGTACGGGCCGGCTGGCGAAGCGGCTGGCGCTGCTCGGGCTGCTGGCGGGCGGCGCGTACGCCGCCTGGCGCTGGTGGGACAAGCAGGCGAACCCGGACTGGCTGGTGGAGCCCCCGCCCGCCACGGAGGTACGCGACCGCGGCGGCCTCGGCGCGGGCGAGAGCGCGGCCGGCACGGACCCCGCGGACGCCTCGGTGCTGGACCCCGAGGTGGAGGCGAAGCAGGCGGAATCGGAGGCGGGGCGCGGGGACGAGACGCGCTGAGGGCGCGTACGGGCTGACCGTACGGCCTCACTGACCGGACCGTACGACCCGCACGAACCGACGGCACGGACGGCACGGACGGGCATGGGCGACGACGACGGCGCGGTGGTGGTGTCTCCTCCGGTGGAGGTGATGCGGCCCCGCGCGGCCCGTTCCGTACCGGCCTCCAACGGGCTGCCCGGCGGCGTGCAGTACTCGGTCAAGCTGGACGGGCTGCGCATCGTGGCGTTCGCGCGCGGCGGCGGACGCGCGGTGCTGCAGTCGCGTTCCGGCCGGGACCGGGCGGCGGACTTCCCGGCGATCGCCGCGGGCGTGGCCGCGCTGCCCACGGGTGTGGTGCTGGACGGCGAGCTGTGCGCGTGGAAGGACGGCGCGTTCGCGTTCACGGAGCTGCTGCGCTCCCGCGCCGCGCGGGAACGGGACGGGGTGGCCCTGTCGTACATCGCGTTCGACGTGCTGGCGGTGCCGGGTCGCGACGTACGCGAGGAGCCGCTGGGGGAGCGGTGGGAGCTGCTCACCGGGGTGCTGCGGGACGCGGGGCCGCCGCTGCAGCAGGTGATGGCGACGACGGTCAGACGCGAGGCGGAGCAGTGGGAGCCGACGCTGGCACCGCTGGGGGTGGAGGGGCTGGTGTGCCGCGGCCTGGCGACCCGTTACCGGCCGGGCGACCCGCAGTCGCGCTGGCTGAAGATCCGCCGCTCCGAGTCGTACGACGCGCTGCTGGTCGCTGTCACCGGCCCGGCGGACCGCCCTCGCGCGGCACTCCTGCAACTGACGGACGGCCGCCGCGTACTGTGCTCCCCGCAGCTCACCCCGGTCCAGCGCCACCAGGTCGGCGACGCGATCACGGACCGCGTGGGCCCCGCCCGCTCGGACCCGGAACACGGCGAACTCCGCCCGGTGGAACCGGCGTTGCCGGCGGAGGTGGAAATCACCGCGGGCGGCCCGCACAGACCGGTGCGCTTCGTACGGGTGCGGGCGGAGTGAGACCGGGCTGCCCGGTGACCTTGTGACGCCTCACCTGGCACGAGTACGCCCGTAGGGTGGCCGCGATGATTACGACCGTCGCCGTCGACATCGGCGAGACCCTCACGCGCGACGACCGCTACTGGGCCGACTGGGCCGACTGGCTCGGCCTCCCCCGGCACACGCTGTCCGCGCTGGTGGGCGCGGTCGTCGCGCAGGGCCGCGACAACGCCGACGCGATCCGCATGCTCCGGCCGGGCATCGACCTCCAGGCCGAGTACGCCGCCCGCGAGGCGGCAGGCCGGGGAGAGCGGTTGGACGACAGCGACCTCTACCCGGACGCACGCCCCGCGCTGGCGGGGCTCCGCGAGGCGGGGCTGCGGGTGGTCGTCGCGGGCAACCAGACGGCCCGCGTCGCGGAGCTGCTGCGCGGCATGGACCTGCCCGCCGACACCGTGACGACATCGGGCGAGTGGGGCGTCGCCAAGCCGTCCCCCGAGTTCTTCGCACGCGTGGCGGAAGCCGCCGGGACCGAGCCGCGCCGGATCCTGTACGTCGGCGACCACCCGGCGAACGACGTGGCCCCGGCCTCGGCCGCCGGCCTCCACACCGCACACCTGCGCCGCGGCCCCTGGGGCAACCTGTGGGCGGACACGGCGGAGGCGGCAGCGGCGGACTGGCGCATCGACTCACTGCACGAACTCGCCGCGCTCACAGGCCGGTAGCCCGCCGCCTGACACGCCGGGAACCGGTGTGGACGACGTACGGCGATGGGTAACGTCCGGGGTAGCCGCTCGGAACGGAGGCCGGAATGGCCGCACCCCGAGCCGTGGAGGTGGGGCACCGCATCGCCACCGCCCGGCGCCTCGCCCGCATGACTCAGCGCGATCTCTCCGCAGCGTCGGACGTGTCGTACGGAATGGTCCGCGCTGTGGAGCGCGGTGCCCGGACGCCGGGCGACGAGGTGCTGGACGCGCTCGCGGCGGCGCTCGGCGTCGACCCGTCGCGGCTGCGGGGAGAACGGGTCACCGGCGACTCCCGCATGCAGGCGGCGCTCCCCGGGCTGTCGGCTGTGGTCGCCACGTACGACGTGCCGGAGGACGGGCCGGTGCGCCCGCTGGACGCGCTGCGCACTGCGGTTGCCGAGGCGGTGTCGTGGCGACTGGGGTCTCAGTACCTCCGTCTCGCCCAGCGAGCCCCGGAGTTGCTGGGGGAGCTGCAGCGGGCGCTGCACAAGGCGCGGGACGGCGGGGAGCGTGCTGAGCTGGCGGAGCTGCTCACCGCCGCGTACCGGGCTGCTGATGCCGTCGCGTACAAGGCGGGCGCGCATGATCTCTCCGCCCGGCTCGTCGAGTTGATGCGCTGGGCGGCCACGCAGTCCGGGGACCCCCTGCTGGATTCCGCCGCTGCCTACGTACGGGGAGAGACGTTCTTCGCGGCTGGCGCGCACGCCGCCGGACTGCAAGTGCTCGAGGCGGCGATCGACCGTACTCCCGCGGCGGACTCGCCGGAGGCCAGGGCGGCCCGGGGCGCATTGCACATGCGGGCCGCCGTGCTTGCGGGACGGGCTGGTGACGCGGACGGCGCAGAACGGCACCTGGGCGAGGCCCGTCGGCTGGGGGACACCGTTCCCGAGGACGTGTACGCGGGAACGGCGTTCGGGCCGTCCTCGGTGCGGATTCACGAGGTGTCGGTGTCGGTCGGTCTCGGGAACGATCATCTGCGGCGAGCACTGGCCATCGCCCGCGAGTGGGTGCCGCCGCAGGATCTCCCGGCTGAGCGGCGTTCGTCGTTCCACGTGGAGGTCGGGCGCGCCCAGCTCTGGTCCGGACTGCGTGACGAGGCGTTCGAGTCGCTGAAGACGGCTCGCCGCATCGCCCCGCAGCATGCCCGTGACCACCAGTGGGTCCGGGAGGACATCGCCACGCTGCGGCGGTTGAAGCGAGCGGCCCGCGAGGAGCTGTCGCATTTCGCCGACTGGTGTCGCGTCATCTGAATGCGCGGCGGGACTGCCACAGGCTGTGGCAGTTGTGCCCGGTACGTCCGGCGACCATCTGGCCACACAGAGAGAACAGATGGGACCTGACCATGAGCGAGCCCCTCGCGCCTCCGGCGCCGACTCCCGAGGACGTTGCACAGATCCGCGCGACGGTCGACCGCGCGCTGCGACCGCTGGCGCTGCCCGCCCGGCCTGAGATGGCCGACCTTGAGCAACGGCTCCGGGAGTACGTCGAGTTGCTGCTGCCTGCCGCCGAAGCGGTCATGAGCGCACTGCGGCGCGGATCGGTGGACTGGTGCCGGCACCATGAGCACCTCGACCGCATCCGCCGCCACGCCGGTCAGGGTCTCGGCGGCACCCCGCTGTCCGCGCACGTGCAGCTGCGGCACCTCGCCCGCGACTGCGCCGCGCTCCTGGAGTACGTGGAGTGTGAGCGGTGACCGCGGCGGATGAGCTGCTGTCTCCGGGCGGGGAGTGCGCCGTGTGCAAGGAACAGGTGGACGAACGGGTGCTGGTCGCGGTGGTCGAGGTCGGCTCAGGTCCCGGCCATCTCGTCCATGGCTGCCTGCCGTGCGCCCGCGCACGGGCCCGCTCCCCGTTCGCCCCGCCGTGGCTCGCGGAGGACCTGGCCGCCATCGATGCGGACCGGATGACGTAAGAAAGCGCTTCGCGCACCCTGTGTGGCGCGCTGCTTACTCGAACGGAGTGCGGGTCGTCGCCGGGGTGGACGGGAGAGGGGCTCCCCTGTTGGGGAGCCCCTCTCCGGGAGCCGTTGTGGAGCCTAGGAGAGTCGAACTCCTGACATCCGCCATGCAAACGCGCCCGCCGCCGTAGCTCACGGCTTCTACCTGCAACTTCGGCAGCGAGTATGGCCCCGAAGACACCTGTGGGGCCCCGTTTCGCCGGAGTTTCACGGCCAAAACCATGGCCGCGACTGAGCGCCTGGGAATGGCGACGGACGCAAGAATGACCCCAGAGACACGGCTTGCGTTGCCGCGGGCTCAGGGTTGGCCTTACAGAACCACGGTGGCAGCAGCGGCCGGGCAATTCACCCGCGAAGCCGAAGCCCGCGTTTCCTCTACTCAGGGTCCTCCCTACGGGCTCGGATCCGACGCCGACGCCGAGCACGCGCGGCTCGGTCAGCCACAGCCAATGTGAGGGCGGCACCGAGTGAACCAAGGAACTCGGGCAGAGCAGAACTCAGAATGTCGAACACGGGCGCCACGACGCATCGAAGGGTTCGTCGTGCGTCGTTTCCCCTCAACAAAGTTCGCTGTTGGGCGCGCCCTCCGACCGGCACCAGGGCCAGCCCCCCGTACGGAGTTCGTCGCGACGCCTTTCACTCCGAACCCTGAGTCGCGCACCGACTTGGTCATGGTCAGCACTCGGACGCCGCAGCACCACGCGGTGCCGCAGCACATTCTGCCGAATGGGCAAGCGTTAGTCCAACTCCGTTGGCCATGCTGTTGGTTAGCTGTCTGAGCCCGCTGCGGGACGGCCGTTCGAGGTGCTCGGCTCTTCCGTACGACGGTGCTACATGTGTGGAGGGCTCACCACGACACCTTGCGGCTTGCTGTCGAGCATCACGGCTGGCGTGCGGCCTCGTCGTGGACGGTGGGATGGACGCGATACGTGACGGCGGGCTGTTGGCCACGCGTGCCCCGGCGCTGAGGCTGGGTTGCCCGAAGGTAGCCGTGCGCCTGGAGCAGCTGGAGAGCGGGGGCGGTGTTGGCGAGGGCACTGTAGCGGCCCGCGATGTGGTCGATGAGCTCGCCTTCGGGCGAGAGGGCGGCGAGCTGGCCGTGCCGGGCGAGTTGTTCGGCGAGCTTCTCCGGAGTGCCGCATGACTGCCTCACCACCCGACGGGTAGTCGGTGGCGACGGCCAACTCACCCCAATTCTGGTTGTGTTGCACTGTATGACCGTCAGAGGACTGGTGTTACCTTTTGAGGAAAAAGGGGTGTCTTGCCATGAGCACGGCTATATACCGGCGCCAACTGGAGCAGAGACGGAAGGACCTCGCGGGAGCACAGAAGAAGGCGGGGGAGTTCCGGAAGAAGGAGTCGGACAAACGGACGGCCGCCAACAAGGCCCGGGAGGCTGCGGGGAAGAAGAGCGGCAGCATGGCGGCGAGTAAGCAGCGAGAGGCGAGTCGTCACGAGGCCGCTGCTACAGCTGCCAGCAAATCTGCCAGCACCTGGGACGGCAAGGTCGCCCGCTTCCTAAAGGAGATCGGCGGGCTGGAAGCCAAACTCGCCAAGGCAGAGGCAGCCGAGCGTGCTGCGGCAGACAAGGTCCGCCAGCGGGAACAGGAGCAGGCGGAACGTCGCGCAGCCTTAGCGCAGCAGGAGATCGAAGGCCGTTTGTCGACGACAGAGGGGCAAGTGTCCACGATGCTGGAGGAAATTCGAGCGCCGAGACCTGAGAAGCTACGGATCCTGCTGCTGGGTGCCTCGTCCGAAGGCGACTTGCGGGTTGGGAGGGAGCAGCAGCGGATCCGCGCCGCCGTGCAGGCCGCCACACACCGTGACCTGGTCGAGCTGGAAGTTCATCCGGCCGCGACGACGGCGGTCTTCCTCGACGCGTTGCCCCGGTTCCGTCCGCACGTAGTGCACTTTTCCGGGCACAGCGCCGAGAACTTGATCGCATTCGAGAAGGACGAAGACGACTTCCACGAAAGCGCCATCGTCAACGCCGACGCCTTCGCCCGGGCCATCGCGGCTGTAGACGACAAGCCGCTGCTGGTCCTGCTCAACTCCTGCGACTCCGCCGCGCAGGCCATGAAGCTCATCGATACGGTCCCGTTCGCCATCGGCATGTCCGACACCATCGACGACGGCGACGCCGTCAACTACGCCGCACGGTTCTACGCCACCGTGGCCGAAGGACAGTCCGTGCAAGCAGCCCACCTGTTCAGCCAAGCCGCGATGGAGATGAACGGCCTGAGCGGACACGACCTGCCGACCCTCAACTGCGCTCCGAACGTCGACCCCGCCGTCGCCAAGCTAGTGACCCCGCCCCCGGAGTAGAAACCAGACAACCAGTCGAACGGCCCATGGGACCGAACCTACGGGCCGTTCACCGGCTGCTCCTGACCGCGGCTGCACGGTGGTACAACACCGCGCCCAAGCCGTTCACCATGCGCTGCTCTTGGAGGTCGGCGGAGTTGGCGCTCACCCGCGCCTTCGCCGGAGTGCCGCGATCCTCTTGGCGCCGCCCAGGTTTACGACCACAACGACAAGGCGATGCCATCATCGAACATGCCTCGCCGTCCCTATGATCGGCCACAACCAGCACGCGATCACTGTGCTCACCCTTAATGACAAGCGGCGTACGCTCCGGCGGGGTGGTGGACACTGGTTATGCAGTGTGCAGCATGGTGACGGTGGCGTCGTCCCCACCCCCTCAAGGCGAGTTCGACTCCTGAGCCTGATCCCATCCCGTACTCCCACCCGTCGCGGTCGGCGGCCGGACTGCCACTACCGGACTGCGGACACACACCGGCATACTCGACTCACTTTCAGTGACGATCGGGAGGGCGAGTGTTCAAGGCGTGGCGTGAGGAGTATCGAGCCAACCAGGCCATGAAGCGGCAGATCAAGCTGGATGAATGGGAGCAGGAGAAGCGCTGGCGGGAGGAGGACCGGACCGCGAGACAGAAAGCGATCATGGAGAACACCACCGCCCTGGCCACGCACAACGAGAACCTCAAGGCAGCGGCCGGTGTCTCTTACTTGACCCTGGTCTGCCACGAGGACACATGGACCTTCATGGCCACCCGGGCCTTCGGCCAGTGGCAGCCAGCCTGGACCCAGAGCACCTACGGCGGGCCCCTCTATGTTCGATACGCTCCGAACAGCGCCGAAGTACGGGCCTTCGCTGTGGACCCGAACTTGCCAGACGGGCGAATCAAAAAGATCTCCGACGGGAAAGTCCGGCACGGGATGCAGGAGGTGATCCTTTCCGGGCACAACCTCACCCAACTCCTGGGCGCGCTACACGACGAGGCGGACGAGGATAACGTCGCGGACTCCGCCCGCTGCGGCAGGCTCTACAACAAGCTCGCTGAGTTCGTGGACCTGATCGATCCAGACGCCGTGGCCGGCCAGACCACCGGCGTCAAGTTCCGCATTGACGACAGCGTGGACGCCGCGCACGTGCAGTAGCCCTTCACGCAGAACGAATGGGCCGCCCTGGCCAGATATCCAAGGGCGGCCCTCGCGACACAGGGAGCGGGCAACCGAGCCCACGGATCTCAGCTTCTCTACGCTGCGGGACTTAGGCCGCAGCGGACGCTGGCACGGTTCCACCCCTCGGGCAGCGTAGTCGGGCGCCCTACCCCCTTGATCAGATCACCGAGATGCGGGCATCCCGGCGGGCGGCGTGATGCGGCGTGGGGAGCCCTGGCTGGCCTGACTAGGGCAGGAGAGGAACGTCATGGTCGGTCACAGACCAGCCACATCTCGCCGTTACTGAGCGTGGGCGGCTACCTACTTCCCCGGCCCCAGGCCCAGAGGTCGTTCAGTTCATTCAGGGGAATTGGCTGACCTGGTGTTTTGCTCCCGTGGAGGCGTTCAGGGGAAACGGCAATTCCCCTGAATGCCCTGACTCAGCCCTGTCGTCTCCCCTGAGCGCGTTTCCGCAGGTCAGCGATTTCCCCTGAATGAACTGAACGAGTTGAGGCCGACGCCCTCCGAAGAGGGCACCGGAGGGTATCTCTGTCACGTTGAGTAGCGTCACGACGTGGCGGGTTCTCGACTGTCATGCGGCGAGCGGACCGTCGCTCCGCGCCCGCGGCCAGCGTCGACGAGGCCCTCCTTCTTGAGCTGGGCAAGGGCGCGGTGCCGTGGGAGATCTCGTAGGTGCCCGCCAGGTCGTCGAGGGTGGGGAAGCGGGAGCCTGGCAGCATGACGCCGTCCTGGATGGCTTCGCGCAGCTCGGCAGCGACCTTCTCCCACGTCGCAAGCTCGCGTTGCGGGGGTGGGGTGTCGTTGGGCCCGGGAAGCCGGCCGGGGAGGATTTCGGAGGCGCGGCGGTCGGCTTCCTCGACCCAGGCTGCGTAGTGCCGGAGAGTCGTGGCGCCGGCGCTGTGGCCGTGTCGGTCCGAGACCGTGCGGAGGTCGACTCCGGCGACGATGAGCTCGGTGACGGAGTAGTCGCGCAGCGATTGCATGCGACTGCTGCGGAGGCCCTGGCGGTGAGCGTCACGGCCGTACCGCTGGGTCACGGTGTTCTTCTTCATCGGCTCGGCGGCTGTTGGCTCGAGCGAGAAGACAAAGCACGCCTGGCTGATCTCGGCGCCGAAAGCTGCGGCGCGCCTGCGTTGGCGTTCCAGGTGAGCGCGGAGCAGGTCGGCGGTGATGGGGTCGATGGCCACGCGGCGGATGCGTTTGGTCTTGGTCTTCTTGAGCCGGTTGCGCTTGTTCGTGGCGCGGCGCACGGAGAGCACGCCGGCGTCGAAGTCGACGTTCATCCAGCGGAGCGCGCACAGCTCGCCGCGGCGGAAGCCGGTGACGGCGACCAGGAAGAGCAGAGTCGCCCAGTCCGGGTCACGGTGCCAGGCGTGGTTCAGGAGGGTGGCGACCTCGGCGTTGGAAGGCGGATCGGGCTCAGGGTCGTCCTCGGGTGGGGAGTCCACGAGGTCCATGGGGTTGCGGGTGAGGTAGCCCCATCGGAAGGCGCGTTCGAGGGCGGGCCGGAGGATGTAGTGCAGCTTGCGGAGGTAACCGTTGGACAGCGGTGCGCACATGTGGCGCGTGCCGGTGTCGGGGTCGGTGCGGCCGTTCAGTCTGCCCTCGCACTGGTCGCGGCAGCGCCCCAGGCGGGCGTAGAGGAGTTCCACAGTCTGTGGATGGAGCTTCGCCGCGGCGGTATCGCCGAGGGCTGGCTTGATGTAGAGGCGGATCGCGCACTCGTAGCGTTCGCGGGTGACCTCTTCGAGGCGTGCGACGGCCAGCCACTGGTCGATGGCCTGCCCTACGGTGATCTTGCTTTTCGGGTGGCGCTGTTCGTCGACCTGGGAGAGGAGGCGGGTGCGGGCCTTCTCGGCTTCGCCCCAGTCGTCGGCCTGCTCGTAGAGGTAGATGGGCTTCTTGGTGAGCGGGTCGAGGCCGGCGTAGACACGGGTCTGGAAGCCGTTCCCGTGGGGGCGGATGCTGCCGCGCTCTCGGCGGTGCTTTGCAGCCTTCGTCATGGCTGAGGAACCTATTCATGGCCAGGGCCATGGCCACGACGAGGCGCGGGAGCCGCCGAAGCAACCCCCGCGCAGGTCGCGCGTGTGGAGCCTAGGAGAGTCGAACTCCTGACATCCGCCATGCAAAGACGGCGCTCTACCAACTGAGCTAAGGCCCCGCTGGCCACCAGAGTACCGGGTCCCGCGGACGAATTCCGACCGGGTATCGCCCCATGGCCATCACCCTCCGTAGGATGCACGGCAAGTTCGCGCCAGCGAAGCGACACCACCGGGGAGTCCAGGGGAGAGACGTGATGGACGCAGCACAGCAGGAAGCAGCTGCCAAGGCGCAGGAGCTGCAGAGCCAGTGGTACGGGGAGCCCCTCGGGACGCTCTTCCGCCGGCTGATCGACGACCTGGGGTTGAACCAGGCCCGACTCGCCACCGTGCTGGGGTTGTCCGCGCCGATGCTCTCCCAGTTGATGAGCGGGCAGCGGGCGAAGATCGGCAATCCGGCGGTCGTGCAGCGGGTGCAGGCGTTGCAGGACCTCTCGGCGGATGTGGCACGGGGCGATGTGAGTGCCGGAGACGCTACGCAGCGTATGGACGAGATCCGGCGTACGGCCGGGGGGAGTGTGCTCAACAACACGTCACAGACGGCGTCGTCGGGCGCCACGCAGACGCCGGTGAAGCGGGTGGTGCGGGAGATCCAGTCGCTGCTGCGGTCGGTGTCGGACGCGGCGGACATCATCGAGGCGTCCGCGGCGCTGGCGCCGTCTCATCCCGAACTGGCAGAGTTTCTGCGGGTGTACGGGGCGGGCCGCACGTCGGACGCGGTGAAGCACTACGAGGAGCACCAGAGCTGAATGGGCGAGATCTTCGCGGGACGCTACGAGCTGGTGGATCCGATCGGGCGCGGCGGTGCCGGCGAGGTCTGGCGGTCCTGGGACCACCGGCGTAAGCGGTACGTGGCCGCCAAGGTGCTTCAGCAGAGCGACGCGCACACGCTGCTGCGCTTCGTACGGGAGCAGGCGCTGCGTATCGATCACCCGCATGTGCTGGCGCCGGCCAGCTGGGCGGCGGACGACGACAAGGTCCTGTTCACCATGGATCTGGTCAGCGGGGGTTCGCTGGCGCATCTCATCGGGGACTACGGGCCGTTGCCGCCGTCGTTCGTGTGCGTGCTGCTGGACCAGTTGCTGGCGGGGCTGACGGCGGTGCACGCGGAGGACGTGGTGCACCGGGACATCAAGCCCGCCAACATCCTGCTGGAGCCGACGGGCACAGGCCGCCCGCATGTGCGCCTGTCAGATTTCGGCATCTCCATGCGCAAGGGCGAGCCGCGGCTGACCGAGACGAACTACGTGGTGGGCACTCCGGGTTACTTCGCGCCGGAGCAGATGATGGGCGCCGAACCGGACTTCACCGCGGACCTGTTCGCGGTCGGTCTGGTGGGGCTGTTCATGCTGTCCGGGCAGAAGCCCGACTCGATGGAGCTGATGGAGCGCTTCAAGCGGGGCGGCGTACAGAGCCCGCCGGAGCGGGTGCCGGAGCCGTTGTGGCAGGTGCTCGGGACGCTGCTGCAGCCCGATCCGCAGAACCGGTTCCGTACGGCCACGGGTGCGCGCAAGGCGCTCGCGGGGGCGGCGGAGATGCTGGGCGGGGACGGGACGCTGGAGCAGGAGGTCGTGGAGGTCTTCGACCATCTCGGGCCGCTGCCGCAGGGGTTCGGGCCGGACGGGCCCGTGGGCGGGTCGGCGCCGCCGGCTGCGGCCGCGCCCGCCGGTGCGCCCGCGGGCACACCGCCGTACGGGCAGGGGCAGGTGCAGGGGACGGGGCAGGGGACGGACAGCTTCCATCTGCCGCCTCCGCAGGGCGCGTTCGGCGGGCCGCCGCCTGAGCAGCCCGCGACGCCGCCCTCCGCACCGCCTGCCGCGCCTCCCGTGACGCCGCCGCCCGCCTCCGGCGCGCCGGACACACCGGCGACGCCGACCCGCCCGTACGACCCGTACGGGGCGCGGCAGGCGCCCGCTGCGCCCGTCGCCGCCACCGGTCCGGCCACGCCCACCGGCCCGGCCACACAGGCCGCGGCCGCCTACCCCGGAGGTGCCGGTGCCCCCGCGCCCGTACGGCGACCGGGACCGCCCCCGAAGGTGGCGATCCCGGTGCTGATCGTGGCGGTGATCTGCCTCGCGGTGGGCGTCTGGGCGCTCACCGCCTCGTAACGCGGAACACGGGACCCGCGGTCCGGACCCGTACGCGGCCCGGACCCGTACGCGCGGCCCGGTCCCGTACGCGGACCCCGTACGCCCCTAGCCCCAGCCCTGCGGCGGCTGCTGGCCCCAGCCCCCGCCCGGCCCCTGCGGCCCCGTCCCGGCCCCCGGTACCGGCGCGCCCGGCGCACCGCCCGCAGCCGCCGCCCGCCGCCTCGCGGTGAGCGTCCACACGGCCAGCCCCGCGATGAGCACGGTGCCCGCGCCGATCCCGGCGTACGCGACGAGCTTCAGGTTGTCGCCCTCGTCCGCCTGGGCCGCGGTCTGGCCCTTCTCGGCCTGCTCCTTGTCGTCGCCGGTGACGCCGAAGCCGGCCTCGGTCGCGTCGCCGTCGTAGGCGGGCGCCGCCTTCGGCTTGCCCTTCAGGGTGGTGCGCAGGGTGACCGGCACGGCCCCCTTGGCGAACTTGCCGACCTCGGCGTGCGCATGCACGGACACGTAGTACCAGCCCGCGACGGACGCGTTCGCGGCGGCGTCGCCGTACGAGTACCGGCTGAGGTACGTGACCGGGTGCGCGGCCGCGGGCACCTGCTCCGGTTCGTCGGCGCTGTACATGGCGCCTTCGCCGCCGATGTGGCCGCGTGCGGGGCTGTAGAGGTCGACGCGTACGCCGTCGCCGGCGTAGGCGGTGTCGTCGGTGGTCTGGGTGGTGCCGAACTCGGCGCTCATCACCAGCTGCTGGCCCCAGTCGACCGGCACCCGGTACCAGCGGGTCTCGCCGGGCCGCAGCCGGTCCTTCCACACGCCCGCGTCCATGCCGGCGGCGTCGTTGAAGCCGGTGCCGCCCTTGATGTCCCGGGCTTCGCCGGTGGGCAGGTCAGGCGCGCCGGTCGGCAGGTCGCCCTCTTCGGGCGGGCTGGTGGAGGTGACGTTCTTCAGGCCGGGTTCCTGCATGAAGCGGAGTTCCAGCGGCCACTTGGAGGGGTCGGAGGTGCTTTCGGCGGCGCGTTCGACGGAGAGGTTGTAGACGCCGGGCTCCTGGCAGTCGCCGTCCGGCTCGGTGACGCGGGCGACGTTGACGGCGAGCGGGCGTGCCGCGCCGTCGGCGCCGAAGTCGACGTCGTTGCTGGCGCATTCGGTGCCGTCGGTGGCCTCGAGGGTGAGCGTGAGCCCTTCGGCGAACGCGACCTTGCTGCCGGGCTTGGGCTGCGCGACCGCGGACAGCCAGGGAGTGGACTTCGCGTCGAGCTCGACGCTGTAGTACTTCTTCTCACTCGGCCCGATCTCGTCGGAGTACGTGCCGCCCTTCGCGAGCCGCGGTCCGTCGGCGCTGCTGGCGGTGCCCTTGCGGGGCTCCGTGTCGTCGGCCGTGCGGTAGGCGGGCAGGTCGCCCGGGTCCGCCGTCGCCGTGCCCGGCAGTGCCGCCACCGCGCACAGCGCGGCCGCCGCGGCCACGCCGCCTCTCGTCGTGCGCCGCATCACCACGCGCCTCCCCTTGTCGAGTCCTCCGGGCCTGTCCCCGTACCTGTGCCTGTTCCGCTGCCTGTTCCGCTGTCCGTTCCGGCGTGCACGCCTGCGCCTGCCCACGCGCCCGCGGCTGCCGGTGCGCCGCGCCCGCGCCGGGCCCGTACGTACGCCGCCGCCAGTCCGCCGAGCAGCGCGACACCCGTACCGCCGGCGACCGCGGCGACGACCGGACCGGACCATCCTGCACCGTCGCCGCCGCCGTCGCCCGCCCCGGTGCCGTTCTCCTCGCGGTCGCCGCCGCCGGCCGCGTCCCGTACGGGCGGCGCGTTGTGCTGCGGGCCGGTCTTCTGCCGCCCCTTCACGTCGACGCGGAGGATCACGCCGACCGCCGCGTTCTCGGCGATACGGGCGGCCTCGGCGCCGAGCGTGACGGCGATGTAGTAGTCGCCGTTCCGGTGTACGGGGGTGACGCCGCCGCTCGTCTCGTAGCGGTTGGTCCAGGACACGGGGACGGTGCCGTGCGACACGGCGGTCGGCTCGCCCGTGTACGTGGTACGCGGTGTGAACTCGGCGCCGTCGGCCACCGGGTGGCGGCCGGGGGAGTAGACGTCGGTGCGTACGAAGGACAGCGCGGAGGTGTCCTCGTCCAGTGTGGGCTCGTTGGCGAACTCCACGTCGTAGCGCACCTGCTGGCCCCAGCCGACCGGCACCCGGTACCAGCGGGTCTGTGCGGGCAGCAGGGTGTCCTTCCAGACGCCCTTGCCGAGCTTCGCGGCGTCGTTGAAGCCGGTGCCGCCGTGCGTCGTCTCGGGGGCGCCGGTGGGCAGCCGCGCGTCCTTGCCGCCGGCCCCGTACTCCGGTGCGGACTGGGCGGGCGTGACGCCCTTGCGCAGCGGCTCCTCGGTGGTGTGGCGGATCTCCAGCGGCCAGCGGGCGCGGTCGGAGGACGCCTCGCTCTTCCGGGTCACGGCGAAGTGGTACGTGCCGGCCTTGTCGCAGCTGCCGCCGCCGTCCGCGGACGGGATGCGCGCGGCGGCGCCGGTGAGCGGGTGGGCGCCCTCGTCCTGGCCGAACGAGACGGTGTTCCGCTCGCAGGTCGGCGCGTACTCGCCGGTGCCGGCGAGCGTCACCTCCAGCCCGTCGCCGAACGCGACGGGCACGCCCGGCTGGGGCACCGCCGTGGCGGCGAACTCGGCGGTGGACGCTGCGTCCAGCTCGGCCTCGTACCAGCGGGTCTCGCCCGGCCCGATGGTGTCCAGGTACTGCCCGGCGCCCACCGGTTCGGCCCGTGCCGCGCTGCCGCCGCCGGTGATGCGGGTGCCCTTGAAGCGGTAGCCGTCGGAGGACAGCCGCGCGGCCCGTTCCAGCTGCCGGGCGAGGGCCTTGGCGTCGGGCGCGTCGTAGTACGAGCCGTGCCCGGCCTCCGCGACGCACTCCAGCTGCTCGCGTGCCTTGCCGCGTACCTGGAAGCCGATGGTGTCGATGCGCAGATCGACTCCCTTCGCGCCGAGTTGCGCGGCGACCTTGCAGGGCTCGGGTGCGCCGCAGTTGTCCTCGCCGTCGGAGATCAGCAGGATGCTGCGGCGGCCGATGGCGCCTTCGGGGGCCGCGGGCAGGTCCTGGGCGGCCTTGCGCAGGGACAGCCCGATGGGGGTGTCGCCCTTGGGCTCGACGGCGGCGACGGACGCCTTGATGCCGGCCCGGTCCAGTGGCCGTACGGGCGTGACGAGGCGGGTGTCCTCGCAGCCGCGCGGCTTGTCGGCGCCGTAGACGCGGAGCCCGGTGGGGTGGCCGTCGGGGAGCCCGTCGACGACGGTGCCGACTGCCTTGCGCGCGGCGGCGATACGGGTGCTGCCGGCGCCGTCGCCGTCGGCCATGGAGCCGGACGAGTCGAGCACCATGACGGTGGAACTCCCGCTGCCCGTACGGCCGTCGGACGCGGCCGCGGCCGCGGGGGAACTGCCGCTGCGGGTACGGCCGCTGTCCGAACCGCTCTCGGGCCCGCTGCCCGAACCGTTGTCATCCGCAACCGCCGCGGGCCCCTCCGGTGCCGCAACTGCCGCTGTTCCGCCGCCCGTCACGGCGAGCAGCGCCCCACCGAGCGCCGTAACCACCCTTGCCATACGGTGTTGTGCCATGTCCGCCCCCTCGCACCCCGGCCGTTCCGGAAGCTTTGCTCAGGCACCGTATTTCTTTGCAAGAGCACATTTCAAGGGGGAGGGCGTCACGGTACCGCAACAGCGCCCGGCCGCGGTGCCTCACAGCCGGGCACCGCACACGCGACGAGGCCCCGACCGCGCTCGGCGGTCAGGGCCTCGTGGCCGAACTTTCCAGCAGCTCACACACCCGAGCCTGCGGGCACGGAGTCGGTCGCCTCCGTCCACAGATCCTGCTCGGCGCGATCCGCCTGGATCTGGCGGTACACGAGGAGCCCGCCGATGGCGGCCAGTGCGACCAGGAGAAGCTTCTTCACCGCGCTACCTCGTCATTCTTAGACGTTGGGACCTTTGGCGCCCGATGATACCCAACGGCACCCTCTGACAAAGCGGACGGCCCGGGTGGCGATTGTCTCCACCCGGGCCGTCCGGAGCTGTGGGGCTAACAGGACTTGAACCTGTGGCCTCATCCTTATCAGGGATGCGCTCTAACCATCTGAGCTATAGCCCCGCGCTGCACCGAAAGATTAGCGCACTTCAGGCCCCGCCCCAAAATCGGTTACGGGCCCTCCGTACGGGCTCCCGCGCAGCCGCTCCCGGACCGTGTCCCCGGCCTCACTCGTCCTCGGCGAGCGTGACCTCCACGCCGCCCACGAAGCCGGCCGACAGGTTGTAGATGAACGCGCCCAGCGTCGCCAGGGCCGTCGCCAGCACCACGTCGATCAGCGCCACGATCGAAGTGAACAGCAGCACCCGCGGCAGCGACAGGAACTGCTGCAGGTCGAAGCCGCCGCCGTCGTCCGAGGACGTCGCTTCGCTGATGGTGTCGCCGAGGGCGGCGAAGACGCCCATCGCGTCCATCACCATCCACAGCACCGCGACGGCCACGACCGTGCAGACGCCCAGCGCTATCGACAGCAGGAAGCTGACCTTCATCACCGACCACGGGTCGGCCTTGGACACCCGCAGCCGCGCCTTGCGCGTGCGCGGGACCGTACGCGCCCCGGTGCGCGCCAGACGGCGTGCGTCAGCGGCGCCCGCGCCCGAGCCCAGCGTCGCGCCCGTGCCGACGCCCGCGGCCGCAACCCCGCCCGTACCAGCGTGGCCGCCGGACTGCACGTCGTCCGACTGCGGCGACGGGTAGGCACGGGGCGGATGGTGCGGCTGAGGTGGGCCCGCCGGCGGCGGCTGCGGCCCCGGCGGCTGAGCCGGTGGCTGCGGCCCCGCCTGCGGCTGAGCCTGCGGCGGCTGTGGCTGTGCCTGCTGCCGGGGCTGGGCACCACTCACGCCTTACTCCTCGTCGCTCGACGTGGCCGGAGGTTCGGACTCGGAACCCGGCTGGCCCGCCTCGGACTCGGAACCGTCCTCTGACTCGGCGGCTCCGGCCTCGTCCACGACGGCCTCGACTTCCTCGGCTTCACGACCGGCCTCGGCATTGCGGGCGACGCCGACCACGGCATCCCGCTTGCCCAGGTTGATCAGTTGGACGCCCATCGTGTCACGGCCCGTCTCCCTGACCCCATTGACCCGTGTCCGGATCACACCGCCGCTCAGCGTGATGGCGAGGATCTCGTCCGTTTCCTCCACCACCAGGGCGCCGACCAGCTCACCACGGTCCTCCACGATCTTGGCCGCCTTGATACCGAGGCCGCCGCGACCCTGGACGCGGTAGTCGTCGACCGCCGTCCGCTTCGCGTAACCGCCATCGGTGGCGGTGAAGACGAACGTACCCTCCCGGACGACATTCATCGAGAGCAGCTCGTCGCCTTCCCGGAAACTCATTCCCTTCACACCCGACGTCGCCCGCCCCATCGGCCGCAGCGCGTCGTCGGTCGCGGTGAAGCGGATCGACTGCGCCTTCTTGCTGACGAGCAGCAGGTCGTCGTGGGGGAACACCGGCTCGGCGCCGATCAGTTCGTCGTCGCGCCCGTCGTCCATCTCCCGCAGGTTGATGGCGATGACACCGCCCGAGCGGGGCGAGTCGTAGTCCTTCAGCGGCGTCTTCTTCACCAGCCCGGACTTCGTGGCCAGCACCAGATACGGCACCGCCTCGTAGTCCCGGATGGCGAGGATCTCGGCGATCCGCTCATCCGGCTGGAACGCCAGCAGGTTCGCCACGTGCTGGCCGCGCGCGTCCCGTCCGGCGTCGGGGAGCTCGTACGCCTTCGCGCGGTACACCCGGCCCTTGTTGGTGAAGAACAGCAGCCAGTGGTGCGTGGTCGAGACGAAGAAGTGGTCGACGATGTCGTCTTCCTTCAGCTTCGCCCCGCGTACGCCCTTGCCGCCGCGCTTCTGGGCGCGGTAGTCGACCGTCTTGGTGCGCTTCACATAGCCGCCACGGGTGATCGTGACGACGATGTCCTCCTCGGCGATCAGGTCCTCGATGGACATGTCGCCCTCGAACGGCACCAGCTTCGTCCGCCGGTCGTCGCCGAACTTGTCGACGATGGCGGCCAGCTCCTCCCCGATGATCTCCCGCTGCCGGGCCGGGGAGGCGAGGATCGCGTTGTACTCGTTGATCTTCTGCTGCAGCTCGTCGTGCTCGGCGGTGATCTTCTGCCGCTCCAGCGCTGCCAACCGCCGCAGCTGCATCTCGAGGATCGCGTTCGCCTGGATCTCGTCGATCCGCAGCAGGCCCATCAGGCCCTCGCGCGCCTCGTCGACGGTCTGGCTGCGCCGGATCAGCGCGATGACCTCGTCGATCGCGTCCAGCGCCTTCAGCAGGCCGCGCAGGATGTGCGCGCGCTCCTCCGCCTTGCGCAGCCGGTACTGCGTACGGCGCACGATCACGTCGATCTGGTGCGCCACCCAGTGCCGGATAAACGCGTCCAGCGACAGCGTCCGCGGCACGCCCTCGACCAGCGCCAGCATGTTCGCGCCGAAGTTGGTCTGCAGGTCGGTGTGCTTGTAGAGATTGTTCAGGACGACCTTCGCGACCGCGTCCCGCTTCAGCACGACGACCAGCCGCTGGCCCGTACGCGACGAGGTCTCGTCCCGTACGTCCGCGATGCCGCCGACCCGGCCCTCCTTCACGAGGTCCGCGATCTTCAGCGCCAGATTGTCCGGATTGACCTGGTACGGCAGTTCGGTGATCACCAGGCACTGCCGGCCCTGGATCTCCTCGACCTCCACCACCGCGCGCATCGTGATCGAGCCGCGCCCCGTGCGGTACGCCTCCTCGATGCCCGACCGGCCCACCACCAGCGCGCCCGTCGGGAAGTCCGGGCCCTTGATGCGCTCGATCAGCGCGTCCAGCAGCTCCTCGCTGCTCGCGTCCGGGTGGTCCAGATACCACTGGGCACCGGACGCCACCTCGCGCAGGTTGTGCGGCGGGATGTTGGTGGCCATGCCGACGGCGATCCCGGCCGAGCCGTTGATCAGCAGGTTCGGGAAGCGCGCCGGCAGGACCGTCGGCTCCTTGTTCCGGCCGTCGTAGTTGTCCTGCAGATCGACGGTCTCCTCGTCGATCTCCCGCAGCATCTCCATCGCCAGCGGCGCCATCCGGCACTCCGTGTACCGCATGGCCGCGGCCGGGTCGTTGCCCGGGGAGCCGAAGTTGCCGTTCGAGTCGACCAGCGGCATCCGCATCGACCAGTGCTGAGCCAGCCGGACCAGGGCGTCGTAGATCGACGAGTCGCCGTGCGGGTGGTACGTGCCCATGACGTCACCGACGACGCGGGCGCACTTGTAGTAGCCCTTCTCCGGGCGGTAGCCACCGTCGTACATCGCGTACAGCACACGCCGGTGCACCGGCTTCAGACCGTCGCGGATGTCGGGCAGCGCACGCGACACGATCACGCTCATCGCGTAGTCGAGGTACGAGCGCTGCATCTCCGTCTCCAGGCTCACCGGCTCCACACGGAGCCCGGCGCCCTCGGCGACGGTGCTGCCCTCTTCGGGCACGTTCTCAGGGGGGTTCTCGTCGGCCATCGCTGGTCAAAGTCCTTGTCTGTGCTGCTGCGCGGCTGCCGGGGAGGGGGAGGCGCCGACCGGAGGTCGGAGCCGGCTCAGATGTCCAGGAACCGGACGTCCTTGGCGTTGCGCTGGATGAACGAGCGCCGCGCCTCCACGTCCTCGCCCATCAGGATCGAGAACAGGTCGTCGGCGGCGGCCGCGTCGTCCAGCGTCACCTGGCGCAGCACCCGGTGGTCGCTGTCCATCGTGGTGATCCGGAGCTCCTCGGCGTTCATCTCGCCCAGACCCTTGAAGCGCTGGATCGCGTCGTCCCGGATCCGCTTTCCCTGCTCGCGGCCGAGCTGGATCAGGCTGTCCCGCTCCCGGTCGGAGTACGCGTACTGGTGCTCGTCACGGCCCCACTTGATCTTGTACAGCGGAGGCTGGGACAGGAACACATGGCCCGCCTCGACCAGCGGGCGCATGAACCGGAACAGCAGCGTCAGCAGCAGCGTGTTGATGTGCTGACCGTCGACGTCGGCGTCCGCCATCAGAATGATCTTGTGATAGCGGAGCGTCTCGATGTCGAAGTCCTCGTGGATGCCCGTGCCGAACGCCGAGATCAGCGCCTGCACTTCGGCGTTCTGCAGCACGCGGTCGATCCGCGCCTTCTCCACGTTCAGGATCTTGCCGCGGATCGGCAGGATCGCCTGGTACTTCGGGTTGCGGCCGGACTTCGCCGAGCCGCCCGCCGAGTCACCCTCGACGATGAAGATCTCGCACTTGACCGGGTCGTTGGACTGGCAGTCCGACAGCTTGCCCGGCAGCGACGCCGTCTCCAGCAGCCCCTTGCGGCGCGTCAGGTCGCGCGCCTTGCGCGCCGCCACCCGCGCCGTCGCGGCCTGGATGCCCTTGCGGATGATGTCCGCGGCCTCGCTCGGGTGGCTGTCCAGCCAGTCCGACAGGTGCTCGTGCACGATCCGCTGCACGAACGTCTTCGCCTCGGTGTTGCCCAGCTTCGTCTTCGTCTGGCCCTCGAACTGCGGCTCGCCCAGCTTCACCGAGATGATCGCCGTCAGCCCCTCCCGGATGTCCTCACCCGTGAGGTTGTCGTCCTTCTCCCGCAGCAGCTTGCGGTCCCGGGCGTAGCGATTGATCAGACCCGTCATCGCCGCGCGGAAGCCCTCTTCGTGGGTGCCGCCCTCGTGCGTGTGGATCGTGTTCGCGAAGGAGTACACACCCTCGCTGTACTGGTTGTTCCACTGCATCGCGATCTCGACCGAGAGCATCCGCTCCTTGTCCTCGGCCTCGATGTCGATGACCGTGGGGTGGATCAGCTCGCCCTTGCGGGAGTTGAGATACGTGACGAAGTCCCGGATGCCGCCCTCGTAGTGGTAGCGGACCGAGTTCTGGTTGCCCTCCTCGTCCACGTGCTCCGCGCGCTCGTCCGTCAGCGAGATCGTCAGACCCTTGTTGAGGAACGCCATCTCCTGGAAGCGGCGCGCGAGCGTCTCGAACGAGTAGTCCGTCGTCTCGAAGACGTCGGGGTCCGCCCAGAACGTCGTGGTCGTGCCTGCCTCGTCCGTCGCCTCGTTCTTCTGCAGCGGCGCCGTCGGCACACCCAGCTTGTAGTCCTGAGTCCAGCGGAAGCCGTCCCGCCGTACCTCCACCGCGACCTTCGTCGACAGCGCGTTCACCACGGACACACCCACACCGTGCAGACCGCCGGAGACCGCGTAACCGCCACCGCCGAACTTGCCGCCGGCGTGCAGCACCGTCATGACGACCTCGAGCGCCGGCTTCTTCTCCGACGCGACGATGCCCACCGGGATACCGCGCCCGTTGTCCGACACCCGTACGCCGCCGTCGCTCAGCAGCGTGACCTCGATGGTGTCGGCATGGCCCGCGAGCGCCTCGTCGACCGAGTTGTCGACCACCTCCTGCACCAAGTGGTGCAGACCGCGCTCACCCGTCGACCCGATGTACATGCCCGGGCGCTTACGGACCGCGTCCAGGCCTTCGAGGACGGTGATATCACTGGCGTCGTACGACGGCACACCCGGAGCGGCTGCGGACTCGGGCACAACGGTGCCTTCTGCCACGTCATCGCCCTCGGGGCCGTTATCGGACGTATTGCTCTGGTTTGGGTTGCCGGAATCGGCCACGAAGCGCCCTTTCTGGCACAGCACAGGCCGTCTCCTGGGCATAGCGGAGCGGCTGCGTCGTTCGACATGTTCCGCAACGGGGCGGCTTCCGTCCAGTGTACCGGTGGCCCGGCCATGAATGGGGCTTTGCCGGTACCTGAGTCCTCATGTGCCGTCCTTGGATGGCCTCAGCCGACTCCCTATATGCGGACCGGGGGCCCAAGAGGCTCACAGCGCCACTCAGCGCTTCCGCCTGTCAACGGTCCGCACCTGTGTGTGTTGCCTCACCCTTACGCGCCCGGCACCCCTCGCGGGCCGTACCGGAGGCGGTTCCGGAGGCCTGGACGATGGCCGGTTCACGCCCCCGCCACCGGCGGCCGTACGCGCGCGTCCGCACCGCCGCCTCAGCCGTACGTGTCCCCCGGACCCGTACTCCCCGGCGCCCGCAACGGCCCGTACCTCCGGACCGGCGCCTCCGGGCCCCGCACCTTGATCACCTTTACGGTGCCCTGCCCCAGCTCCTCGTTCAGCCGCGCCACCAGCCGCGGCGCCAGCAGCCGCAACTGCGTCGCCCACGCCGACGAATCGCAGCGCACCAGCAGGCTCCGCTCCTCCTCGTCGTAACGCTGCGGCTCACAGTGCTGCGCCACCTCCGGCCCCACCAGCTCCGGCCACCGCCCCATCACCCCGCCGACCGCCGCCGGCGCCTCCCAGCCGCGCTCCGTGATCAGCCTGCTCACCGCCGCGCCCAACGGCAGCGGATCACGCCCGTCCCGCCCCGCACCAGACCGCAGCCCCGTACGGCGGGACTGCTTGCGCTGCTGCGCCGCCGCACCACGCTCACGCGCCTTCTCCTTCGCCGCCCGCAGCGCCACACGCGCCAGATCCACCCCCGACGGCTCCGGCCGCGCGCCCTCCGCGGGCACCTCGGGCCGCTCCGACTGGTCCGGCTGACCCGCCTTGCCCGACCGGCCCGCACCGTCCGGCAGTTCGGGAGTCCCCTCACTCATCGCGGGACACCTCGCCGCCCGCCACCGCGAACCGCGCACCCGACAGCAGCTCCGGCACATCCGCCTCCACCGCCGCCGTCACCAGCACCTGCTCGCCCACCGCCACCAGCTCCGCCAGCCGCGCCCGCCGCTGCACATCCAGCTCCGCGAACACGTCGTCCAGCACCAGCACCGGCTCGTTGCCCTCGCTCTTCAACAGGTCGTACGACGCCAGCCGCAGCGCCAGCGCCAACGACCAGGACTCCCCGTGGCTCGCGTACCCCTTCGCCGGCAACTGCCCCAGCTTCAGCACCAGATCGTCCCGGTGCGGCCCCACCAGCGTCACCCCCCGCTCGAGCTCCTGCTTGCGCGCCTCCGCCAGCGCCGCCAGCAACTGCCCGTACAACTCCTCGCGCGAACCGCCCTCCACCGGAGACCGGTACTCCAGCGCCACCGGGCCGCCGCCCGGCGCCAGTTGCTCGTACGCCTTGTCCGCCAGCGGCCGCAGCGCATCGATCAGCGCCAGCCGCTGCGCCAGCAACTCCGCGCCCGCACGCGCCAGATGCTGATCCCACACATCCAGCGTCGCCAGCTCGGCACCCCCCGCGCCGCCGTCCGAACCTGACTGGGCACCGCCCCGGCGCCCCGACTGCCGCCGCGCCACCGACGCCGACTTGAGCAGCGTGTTCCGCTGCTTCAGCACCCGGTCGTAGTCCGACCGCACCCCCGCCATCCGCGGCGCACGCGCCGTCACCAGCTCGTCCAGAAACCGGCGGCGCTCCCCCGGATCGCCCTTCACCAGCGCCAAGTCCTCCGGCGCGAACAGCACCGTCCGCACGATCCCCAGCACATCCCGCGGCCGCACCTGAGAGGAACGGTTCACCCGCGCCCGGTTCGCCCGCCCCGGATTCAGCTCCAGCTCGATCAACTGCTGCCGGTCGCCCTGCCGCACCGCGGCCCGTACGACCGCCCGCTCCGCACCCATCCGCACCAGCGGCGCGTCCGACGACACCCGGTGGCTGCCCAGCGTCGCCAGATAGCCCACGGCCTCCACCAGATTCGTCTTGCCCTGGCCGTTCGGGCCCACGAACGTCGTCACGCCCGGCCCGAGAGCGACCTCGACCCGGGCGTACGAACGGAAGTCGGCAAGGGACAGATGCGTGACGTGCACGGTTGCGCGCTGACCTCCCTGACCGGCTGCGGCACACGGCCGCCCGCTGCCCTACTTCTTCGTACTCTCCACCGCGTGCCCGCCAAACTGGTTCCGCAGCGCGGCGATCATCTTCATCTGCGGCGAGTCCTCCTGCCGCGACGAGAAGCGCGCGAACAGCGACGCCGTGATCGCGGGCAGCGGCACCGCGTTGTCGATCGCCGCCTCCACCGTCCAGCGGCCCTCACCCGAATCCGCGGCGTAACCACGCAGCTCCGACAGGTGCTCGTCGTCGTCCAGCGCGTTCACCGCCAGGTCCAGCAGCCAGGAGCGGATGACCGTCCCCTCCTGCCACGAACGGAAGATCTCCCGCACGTCCGTGACCGAGTCCGCCGCCTCCAGCAGCTCCCAGCCCTCCGCGAAGGCCTGCATCATCGCGTACTCGATGCCGTTGTGGACCATCTTCGCGAAGTGCCCCGCACCGACCTTGCCCGCGTGGACGGAGCCGAACTGCCCCTCGGGCTTCAGCGCGTCGAACACCGGCTGCACCTTGGCCACGTGCTCGGCGTCACCGCCGTACATCAGCGCGTAACCGTTCTCCAGGCCCCAGACACCGCCCGAGACACCGCAGTCGACGAAGCCGATGCCCTTGGCCGCCAGCTCCCCGGCGTGCTTCTCGTCGTCCGTCCAGCGGGAGTTGCCGCCGTCCACCACGATGTCACCCGGCGACAGCAGCTCCGCCAGCTCGTCCACGGTCGACTGCGTCGCGGCACCGGCCGGGACCATCACCCAGACCACCCGTGGGCCCTTCAGCTTTTCCACCAGCTCACCGAGACTGTGGACATCGGCGAGGCCCGGGTCGCGGTCGTATCCGATGACGGTGTGGCCCGCGCGGCGGATGCGCTCGCGCATGTTGCCGCCCATCCTGCCCAGGCCGACGAGACCGAGCTCCATCTTGACGCCTTCCTTCGGTGCTGTTGCTGGCGTTCCGTACCTGGGTACGAGCCTACGCCCGGAGGTACGCGCGCATCTGTGGGCCCAACCGCTCAGAGGCGCCTATCCGCTCAGGCGCACGGGCATGATCAGGTACTTGTACGCGTCGTCCGCCTCGACGTCCTTCGCGGGCCTGCCGCTCAGCAGCGCCGGCTTGGTCGACGTGGTGAACGACAGCTGAGCCACCGGAGAGTCGATCGCGCTCAACCCCTCCAGCAGGAAGCCCGGGTTGAACGCGATCGAGACGTCGTCGCCCTCCAGGTCCGCGTCCACACGCTCCACAGCCTGTGCGTCGTCGCTCGACCCCGCCTCCAGGGTCAGCACACCCTGCTCGAAGCTCAGCCGGACCGGAGTGTTCCGCTCGGCGACCAGCGCCACGCGCTTCACCGCCTCGACGAACGGCGCCGTCTCGATCACCGCGACCGAGTTGAACTCCGTCGGGAACAGCGTGCGGTACTTCGGCAGGTCGCCCTCGAGCAGCCGCGTCGTCGTACGCCGCCCGGCGCCCTCGAAGCCGATCAGCCCTTCGCCGGCACCCGAGCCCGACAGCGCCAGCGACACGCTGTCGCCGCCGCTCAGCGACTTCGCCGTGTCCAGCAGCGTCTTGGCGGGCACCAGCGCGACCGCCGAGGTGTCCGGGCTCTCCGGCTTCCACAGGAACTCGCGGACCGCGAAGCGGTAACGGTCGGTGGAGGCCAGCGTGACCGTGTCGCCCTCGATCTCGATCCGTACGCCGGTCAGCACCGGCAGCGTGTCGTCCCGCCCGGCTGCGATGGCCACCTGGGCGACGGCCGCCGCGAACACCTCACCCGGCACGGTGCCGGTCGCGGACGGCATCTCCGGCAGCGCCGGATACTCCTCCACAGGCAGTGTGTGGAGTGTGAACCGCGAGGATCCGCAGACCACCATGACGCGGACGCCCTCGGTGGAGATCTCGACGGGACGGTTCGGCAGCGACCGGCAGATGTCGGCGAGCAGCCGGCCGGACACGAGGACGGTGCCGTCCTCCTCGACCTCGGCCTCCACCGAGACGCGGGAGGAGACCTCGTAGTCGAAGCCCGACAGGCTCAGTGCGCCTTCCTCCGCCTTCAGCAGCAGTCCCGCGAGGACCGGCACCGGTGGACGGGCGGGGAGGCTCTTGGCGGTCCACGCCACCGCCTCCGCGAGTACATCGCGCTCTACCCGGATCTTCACCTTCAGCCGCCTCCTGCTCTTGCTGCTGGCCTCTTGCCGGGGTCCAGTCTGACGCACGCCGCTGACAGTCGGGACCCAAGCGGGTCAAGTCGTTGCGGGCGGGGTAGGACCCCTCGATCCCGAGTTGTGCACAGCACCCACTTCGAAGCATTTCCCGGGCTGACTCAAGGTGGTCGTAGTAGTAGGGCTTGTGGAAACCGGGGATAACTCCGTTTCCGCTGGTCAGGCCCCGAATTTTGTCCACCGCGGGCTGTGGGCGCGGCAGTGGACGGACGGCCGTCGCTGTGGACGCCGGAAAGTTCTGCACACCCCGTGCACAGCCCTCGTTGACTTCCCCACAGCCCCGCCCACAGGTTTCGCCGACTTCTCAACAGGGCATGGGGTCGGGTCGGTGTGACCTGATTCACTCGGACCGGTGAGACCCCGCGTCGCGTTGCCGAACAGTGGACAAGGGTGTGGAGAAGCTGGGGACAACACGGCGTTTGCTGTGGGCGGCCGGTGGACAACATCATGTGCCGCTTGTGTGCCGCTGAAGCGTCCACAGCCTGTGGACATCACTTGCCCACAATTCCCCAGCCACTTGACCTCCCAAGATCTTCTCGCGGTGGGCGCCGCTGTGGAGGCTTTCGGGACAACTCGGCGGTCCCCAGGGTGTGGACGCCAACTCGGGCCGTTTCCTGTGGAGTACGCGGTGCGGGAGCACCGTAATCGAACAACGCGAAGCGCCCCCGGAAGGAACTCCGGGGGCGCTTCGGGCGAACGAGCGGTGCGGCGGGCGCGTAAGCGAGCGCGCGGCGGCCATGCGGCGGGCGCGGTCCCGCGTACGCGTCAGGCGTTCTTGATGCGGTTCGTGAGCTCGGTGACCTGGTTGTAGATGGACCGTCGTTCGGCCATCAGCGCGCGGATCTTGCGGTCCGCGTGCATCACCGTCGTGTGGTCGCGGCCGCCGAACTGGGCGCCGATCTTCGGCAGCGACAGGTCCGTCAGCTCACGGCACAGGTACATCGCGATCTGCCGCGCGGTGACGAGCACGCGGCTGCGCGAGGAGCCGCACAGGTCGTCCACGGAGAGGCCGAAGTAGTCGGCGGTGGCGGCCATGATGTCGGTTGCGGTGATCTCCGGTGCCGCGTCCTCGCCGCCCGGGATGAGGTCCTTGAGGACAATCTCGGTGAGGCCGAGATCCACCGGCTGCCGGTTGAGGCTGGCGAAGGCGGTGACGCGGATGAGCGCGCCCTCCAGCTCCCGGATGTTGCGGGAGATGCGGGACGCGATGAACTCCAGTACCTCGGGCGGTGCGTTGAGCTGCTCCTGCACCGCCTTCTTCCGGAGGATCGCGATCCGGGTCTCCAGCTCGGGCGGCTGAACGTCCGTGATGAGGCCCCACTCGAAGCGGTTGCGGAGCCGGTCCTCCAGGGTCATCAGCTGCTTCGGCGGCCGGTCGGAGGACAGCACGATCTGCTTGTTGGCGTTGTGCAGCGTGTTGAACGTGTGGAAGAACTCCTCCTGCGTCGACTCCTTGCTGGCCAGGAACTGGATGTCGTCGACGAGCAGGATGTCCATGTCGCGGTACCGCTTGCGGAACGCGTCCGCCTTGCCGTCGCGGATGGAGTTGATGAACTCGTTCGTGAACTCCTCGGAGCTCACGTAGCGGACCCGGGTGCCCGGGTAGAGGCTGCGGGCGTAGTGCCCGATGGCGTGCAGCAGGTGGGTCTTGCCGAGCCCCGACTCCCCGTAGATGAACAGGGGGTTGTACGCCTTCGCGGGCGCTTCGGCGACGGCGACCGCGGCGGCGTGCGCGAAGCGGTTGGAGGCGCCGATCACGAAGGTGTCGAAGAGGTACTTCGGGTTGAGCCGCGCGGTCGGTTCGCCGGGCCCGGTCGCGGGCGCGGGCTGGGCGGCCAGCGGGCCGGGGGCGCCGGAGGGCGCGGGCAGCTGGCTGGGGCCGTCGTAGCGGGGGGCGGGCGGCTGGCCCTGGCGCGGGAGCTGGACCTGGTGCTGCGGCTGTTGGGGCTGCTGTTGCTGCTGGGGCGGCGGCGAGTGCTGCTGCTCGTACTGCTCGTACGTGGGGCGCTGCTGCGGATGCTGTCCGGGCGCCTGCTGGTCGTAGTGCGGGGGGTCGTACCGCTGCTGCTCGTACGGCTGGTGCTGGTGCTGCGGCTGCGACGGGTACGGCTCGTGGCGCTGCTGCTGCCAGGGCTCCGGCTGGTGCTGCTGCTGGTGCTGGGGCGGCTGCTGCTGGTGGTGGTGCTGCGGAGGCGGCGGGCCGCCCTGCTGGCCGCCGGGCGGCTGCGAGTAGTCCTGGTACGCGGAGCGCTGGCCGGGCAGCTCGGGCGCGTCGTAGCCGCCCTCGCGCTGCGGCGGCCCGGACGCGGCCGGCGGCGGCCCGCTCTGCTGCGTGGCCTGGGGCGCGGGCGCGGGGGCTGTGGCGGCTTCCGTATCGAGCCCGGCGAGGTCGAGGCCGCGCTCTGCGCGCACCCGGGCGTCGCGCAGGCCGTCGTGACCACGCACAAGGCACGGGAGGGCGGCGGCACACAACTCGTCGGCTACGTCGTCCCCACCGAACACGAACCCGACCTCGCGGGCAGCGACGACATCGACCTCACGGCCGGATTCTCGGCCGGTGAACTGCGCAGGTTCGTGTCCGCGCGCCTGCCGGAGTTCATGGTGCCCGCGTCGTACGTGCTGCTGGAGCGGCTGCCGCTGGCACCCAACGGCAAGCTGGACCGCGCCGCGCTGCCCGCCCCGGACATGACCGGCGGCGAGTACCGCGCACCGCGCAGCGCGGCCGAACGGGTCCTCGCGGGCGTCTACGGAGAGGTGCTGGGCCTCGATCAGGTCGGCATCGACGACGACTTCTTCGCCATCGGCGGCGACTCCATCCGCTCCATCCAGGTCGTCTCCCGCGCCCGCGCGCACGGCGTCGAGGTCACCCCGCGGCAGATCTTCGACTGCCGTACGGTCGCCGAACTCGCCGAGATCGCCGTCGACAGCGCCCGTACGGGCGGCGCACCCGTCCTCGAGGAGCTGGAGGGCGGCGGCACCGGCTGGATGCCGCTCATGCCGATCGCCCGCTGGATGGGCGAACTCGGCGGCGGCAACGACCGGTTCTCCATGTCGACCGTGGTCGATCTGCCGGCAGGCGTGGACCGGGACGGGCTGCTGGCCACGCTCACGGCGGTGGTGGACCGGCACGACATCCTGCGCTCCCGGCTGACCAGGGAGAACGGCGGCGGGCTGCACGTCGAGCCGCCCGGCTCCGTCGACGTGGGCGCGCTGGTCCGCCGTGTCCCCTGCGACGGTGACTGGAACGAGCGCTGGCAGGAGCGGGCAGCGGCCGAACTGGACGCCGCCACCGGCCGCCTCGACCCGGCCGCCGGGACCATGGCCCAGTACGTGTGGTTCGACCCCGCAGACCCCGCAGACCCCGAAGACGCAGGACGGGGTGGCCGCCTCCTCCTCGTCCTGCACCACCTCGCTGTCGACGGCGTGTCCTGGCGCATCCTGCTGCCCGACCTCGCCGCCGCCTGGGAGCAGGTGCGCGAGGGCCGTACGCCCGCACTCCCCGCCGTCGGCACCTCCGTACGCCGCTGGGCCCACGCCCTCGCCGAAGAGGCAGAGCGCCCCGGGCGGGTCGCCGAACTCCCCCTCTGGCAGCGCGTGGTGGACGGCCCCGACCCCCTGATCGGCTCCCGGCCGACGGACCCGGCGGTGGACGTGATGTCCACGGTGGACAGCGTCTCGCTCACCCTGCCGGCCGCGACCACGGATGCGCTGCTGACGGCGGCACCGGCGGCATTCCGCGCCGGTGTGGACGACGGGCTGCTCGCCGGGCTGGCGCTGGCCGTCGCCCGCTGGCGGCGCGACCGCGGCGTGGACGAGTCCTCGGCGCTCGTACGGCTGGAGGGCCACGGCCGTGAGGAGGGCGCGGCGCCGGGCGCGGACCTGTCCCGTACGGTCGGCTGGTTCACCAGCATGTTCCCCGTACGGCTGGACGTCGCGGCGTGCGACACCGACGAGGCGTTCGCGGGCGGGCCGTCCGCCGGGCGGGCACTCAAGGCCGTCAAGGAGCAGCTGCGCGCCATCCCCGACAAGGGCATCGGCTACGGCCTCCTGCGCTACCTCAACCCCGAGACCGCAGCCGCCCTCCGGCCGTGCCCCACCGGGCAGATCGGCTTCAACTACCTGGGCCGGTTCTCCGCCGAGGACATGCCGGAGAATCTGCGCGGCCTCGGCTGGACGGAGGCTCCCGACGCGGTCGGGCTGCTCGCCGACCTGGACGCGGACATGCCCGCGCTGTCCACCGTCGACGTCTCCGCCTACGTGCTGGACTCCCCGGAGGGCCCGCGGCTGAGCGCCCGTATCGGATTCCCCACGGGCGTACTCGACCGCGCCGAGGTCGCGGAGCTGGCCCGGCTGTGGACCGCCGCGCTCGACGGCCTCGCACGGCACGTCAGCGCGCCGGACGCGGGCGGACTCACGCCGTCCGACCTGCCGTTGGCGGCCGTGACGCAGCGGGAGCTGGAGGGCTGGGAGCAGCACTACCCGGGCCTGTCCGACGTGTGGCCGCTGACGGCCACCCAGTCCGGGCTGCTGTTCCACAGCAGGCTCACGGCCTCGTCGTTCGACGCGTACCACACGCAGCTCGTCTTCCATCTGTCCGGACAGGCCGACCCGGAGCGGATGCGCGCCGCGGGGCAGGCGCTGCTGGACCGGTACCCGAACCTGCGTGCCGCCTTCGTGGACGACGCCGACGGCGAGCAGCGGCAGCTGATCGCGGACGGCGTACGGCTGCCGTGGCGCCACGTCGACCTGAGCGCCCTCGCCCCGGCGGACCGCGACGAGGCGCTGGAACGGCTGCTGGCCGACGACCACGCCGACCACTTCGACCCGGCGACGCCGCCGCTGCTGCGGCTCACCCTGGTCACGCTGGGCCCGGACCGCGCCGAACTCGTCTTCACCGCGCACCACGTGCTGTACGACGGCTGGTCGCTGCCCCTGCTGATGCAGGACCTGCTGCGGCTGTACGGCACCGGCGGTGACGGCTCCGGGCTGCCCCGCGTACGCGGCTACCGCGACTTCCTGGCATGGCTCGCCGCCCAGGACCACGACGCCGCGCACACGGCGTGGGCGCGCGAACTGGAGGGCGTCGAGGAACCGACGCTGGTGGCACCCGACGGGCACGCCGCCCAGGACGGCATCGGGCAGGTCGACGTACCGCTCGACGCGGAGGTCTCCCGCACGCTGACCGCACGCGCCGGCGAACTCGGCATCACCCTCAACACCCTCGTGCAGGGCGCCTGGGGGCTGCTGCTGGGGCAGCTGACGGGGCGGGACGACGTGGTGTTCGGCACCACCGTGTCCGGCCGGCCGCCCGCCGTGCCCGGGGTGGACTCGATGGTCGGGCTGTTCATCAACACCCTGCCGGTGCGGCTGTGTTACACGCCCCGCGAGACCCTCCGGGACCTGCTGACCGGCCTCCAGCGGCGGCAGGCCGCGCTGATGGACCACCACCACGTCGGGCTCACCGACATCCAGCAGACCACGGGGCTGGGCGCGCTGTTCGACACCCTCGTCGTCTACGAGTCGTACCCCATCGACCGTGCCGGGCTGAGCGACGCCCACACCACGGCCGAGCTCGCCGTCACCGGCATCCGCCCCACCGCCGGCACCCACTACCCGCTGATGCTGGCCGGCGCGTCCGACCCGCAGCTGCGGCTGGGACTCCAGTACCAGCACAGCCTGTTCGACGAGGCGGAGGCCGGCCGGCTCGCCGCCCGGCTCGGGAAGGTGCTCCGGCAGATCGCGGCCGACCCGGACACCCGGATCGCCGCACTCGACCTGCTGGACGCGGAGGAGCGTACGGCGCTGCTGGACGGCAACAACGCGCCCGCCGTACGGATGCCGGAGACGACGATCCCCGCGCTGTTCGAGGCCCAGGCCACGGCGGCGCCGGAGGCGGTCGCGGTGGTGTGCGGCGACACGTCGCTGACGTACGGGGAGCTGAACGCGCGCGCCAACCGGTTCGCCCGGCTGCTCCTCGCGCACGGGGTCGGCCCGGAGAGCCTGGTGGGCATCCGGCTGGACCGCTCGGCCGACCTGGTCACCGCGATCCTGGCGGTGCTCAAGGCGGGCGGCGCGTACCTGCCGATCGACCCCGACTACCCCGCCGACCGCGCCCGTTGGATGCTCGAGGACGCGCAGCCGGTGCTGCTCGTCACCGGCGGCGCGGACGGTGCGGAGGCTTTCCCGGCGGACGCCGCCGGGGCGGTGCCCGTCGTGGACATCTCCGCGCGCGACGCGTACGACGCGCTGGACACCGCCGACGTAACCGACGGCGAGCGGCCCGCGCCGCTGCGGCCCGCCCACCCCGCGTACGTCATCTACACCTCCGGCTCGACCGGCCGCCCCAAGGGCGTGGTGGTGCCGCACCGCAACGTGAGCGGGCTGCTGGCGGGCACCGACGACGCGTTCCGGTTCGGCCCGGACGACGTGTGGACGCTGTTCCACTCCTACGCCTTCGACTTCTCGGTGTGGGAGCTGTGGGGCCCGCTGCTGTACGGCGGCCGGCTGGTCGTGGTGCCGTACACCGTGTCCCGCGCGCCCGCGGAGTTCCTCCGCCTGCTGGCGCGGGAGAGGGTCACGGTGCTCAACCAGACCCCGTCGGCGTTCTACCAGCTGGTCCAGGCCGACGCCGAGCAGCCAGGCACCGAACTGGCCCTGCGCTACGTCGTGTTCGGCGGTGAGGCGCTGGACCTGCGGCGGCTCGACGGCTGGTACGAGCGGCACGCGGACGACGCGCCGGAGCTCGTCAACATGTACGGCATCACGGAGACCACCGTGCATGTCACGCACATCCCGCTGCGCGCCGACTCCGCGGCGCGGCACGGGGCGGACGCCATCGGCGGCGCCGTCCCGGGGCTGCGTGCGTACGTCCTCGACGCCGCCCTGCGGCCGGTGCCGCCGGGCGCGGCCGGGGAGCTGTATGTCGCCGGGTCCGGGCTGGCACGCGGCTACCTCAACCGGGCGGGGCTGAGCTCCGAACGGTTCGTGGCCTGCCCGTTCGGGGCGCCAGGCGAGCGCATGTACCGCACCGGCGACCTGGCGCGGTGGACCGGGGACGGCATGCTCGGCTACCTCGGGCGCGCCGACGACCAGGTGAAGATCCGCGGCTTCCGCATCGAACTGGGCGAGATCGAGGCCGCGCTGGCCGCGCACCCGGCGGTCGGGCAGGCGGCGGTCACCGTCCGGGAGGACACGCCGGGCGACAAGCGCCTCGTCGGCTACCTCGTACCGGAGGACACGCCGGTACGGGAGGACACGCCCGTACGGGAGGACGCCCCCGTACGCGACGACGTGCCCGTGCCCGACGGCGCGACCGCCTCCGACGGCGCGGCGCCGCTCGACACCGCCGCCGTACGCGACCACCTCGCCGGGCTGCTGCCCGACTACATGGTCCCGGCCGCTCTCGTCACCCTCGCGCGGCTGCCCCTGACACGGAACGGCAAGCTCGACCGCCGCGCGCTCCCCGCGCCCGACTACGCGGGCGCGGCCGCCGGCCGCTCCCCGCGCACCCCGCAGGAGGAGGTGCTGTGCGGGCTGTTCGCGGAGACGCTGAACCTCGAACGGATCGGCATCGACGACGACTTCTTCGCCGCCGGCGGCCACTCGCTGCTCGCCAACCGGCTCGTCGGCCGCATCCGTACGGTCCTCGGCGTCGAGGTGCCCATCCGCGTCGTGTTCTCCTCGCCGACGGTCGCCGCGCTCGCCGCGTACCTGACCTCCGGCGACGACACGGCCGGCCCGACCGACCCGTTCGGGGTCGTCCTGCCGCTGCGCACCGGCGGCGACGGCGACCCGCTGTGGTTCATCCACCCCGGCGTCGGGCTGTGCTGGGCGTACCTCGGCTTCGCCCGGCACCTCGACGACCGGCCGCTGTACGGCATCCAGGCCCGCGGCTTCGACGGCACCCGGCCGCCGGAGACCGTCGATGCGATGGTCGCCGACTATCTGGAGCAGATCCTCGCGGTCCAGCCGCAGGGCCCGTACCAGCTGCTCGGCCACTCACTCGGCGGCACCCTCGCGCAGGCGCTCGCCGCCGAACTCCAGCGGCTCGGCCACGAGGTGAAGCTGCTGGCGCTGCTCGACTCGGTGCCCAGCCCCTGGTTCGCCACCAGCGACGCGTCGCTGGCGCTGGCCGAGGCGCAGGAGTTCTTCGAGGGCTACCTGCCGTCCGCGGCCGGACAGCACGACGACGACCGCGCGTCCTTCGTACGGAACGCCTCCGAGATCATCGTGCAGCACATGGCGATGATGAAGGACTACAGCCAGCCCCGATACGACGGCGACGCGCTGTTCTTCACCGCGACGCTGCACCCGTCCGACACGTACGTGGGCGAGTGGGCGCCCTTCATCACCGGCGGCATCCGCGAACACGGCATCCACGCCACCCACATGGGCATGACCGAGCCCGCCGCCACCGCCGAGATCTGCACGGTCCTCAACCGCCACCTCAAGGGAAAGTGACACAGCCATGGTGACGCTCGCTGAACGCTGGGACCTGCGTCCGGAACACTTCTGGATGCGCGACCGCCAGCCCGAGAAGCCCGTCGAGACCGACGAGAACGGCGTGCTCAACGTCTACGGATACGCCGAGAACCTCGCCGTCTTCGCCGACCCGAAGACGTACTCGTCCGACGTGACGCGCTTCTTCCTCGGAGACACCGAGACCGACGACTCCTTCAACGAAGGCACCCTGCTCCAGGCCGACCCGCCGGAGCACACCAAGCTGCGGAAGCTCATCAGCCGCTCCTTCACCGCCAAGATGGTCACCGGCCTCGAACCCCGGATCGAGTCCATCACCCGCGAGATCCTCGACGCGGCCGACGTGGACGGCCGGGGCGGGCTCGACCTGGTGGCCGAGCTGACGTACCCGATGCCCGTCATCGTCATCGCCGAACTGCTCGGCGTGCCCAGCAGCGACCGCGAACTGTTCCGCGGCTGGGTCGACCGCATGACCGACAGCGCCACCGCGCTGGCCTCCGACGAGCAGTCCGCCGACGCCGAGGAGCCCGACTCGCAGGCCGCGATGCGGCACGTGCCCGAGATGCTCGAGTACCTGCACGAGCACGTCGCCGAACGGCGCCGCAAGCCCCGCGAGGACCTGCTGTCGGCGCTCATCGCCTCCGAGGTCGACGGCAAGCGCCTCAGCGACGCCGCCGTGGTGAACTTCGCCAACGAACTCCTCGTCGTCGGCCACGCCACCACCAGCGCGCTGCTCGGCAACACCGTGCTGTGCCTCGACAGCCACCCCGAGGAGCTCGCCCGCGTACGCGAACACCCCGAGACGGCCGCCGCGGTGGTGGAGGAAGCGCTGCGGTTCATGAGCCCCATCGCCGCCTCGTACCGCGTGACGACCGCCGCCACGCAGCTCGGCGGTGTGGAGGTGGGCGCGGACCAGCTCGTCGCGCTGTGGCTGGGCGCGGCCAACCGCGACCCCGGCCAGTTCCCCGACCCGCACCGCTTCGACCCCACCCGCGACCCCAACCCGCACCTGGCGTTCGGCCGCGGCATCCACTTCTGCCTCGGCGCGCCGCTGGCACGGCTGGAGGGCCGGCTGGGGCTGAACATCCTGCTGGAGCGCTTCCCGAAGCTGCGTACGGACCCCGACAGCGCGCCGGTGTTCTGGGAGCTCCCGCACGTGATCGCCACGTCCAGGCTCCCGCTGCGAGTGGACTGACGCCGCTTTTCATGTTCGCTCGCCTCCGGGCGCTTGTACCCGGTGTCGACGCTCCTCGACTCTGCGCTCGTTCCTCGCTTGGTCTCATCGCTTTCGACACCGGCGCGCCCTTTGGCTCGCTCACCCCCTCAGTCCGGTGGTCCGGTCCGGCCTCGGCCGGCGCACGACAAGGAGTCCTCGTGTACGACGTGATAGTGGTCGGTGCCCGCTGCGCCGGCTCCCCGGCCGCGATGCTGCTCGCGCGTGCCGGCTACCGGGTGCTGCTGGTCGACAGGGCCCGGTTCCCCAAGGACACGCTCTCGACGCTGTACATCCACCAGCCCGGCGTCGCCCTCCTCGACCGCTGGGGCGTGCTGCCCCAGGTGGTGGGCACGGGCTGTCCGCCCATCGACAAGGCGCGGTTCACCCTCGGCGACATCCGGCTGGAGGGCTGCTCGTGGCCGGCCGGCGACGGGCTGCGTGCCGCGTACGGACCGAGGCGCCGGCTGCTGGACGCCATCCTGGTGGAGTCCGCCGTGGCGGCCGGCGCCGAGTTCCGCGAGAGCTGCTCGATGCAGGGCCTCGTGCACGACGACGACGGCCGCGTCATCGGCGTACGCCTCGGCTCCGCCGCGCGCGGCGCCGCCGTCGAGTACGCGCCTCTCGTCATCGGCGCCGACGGCATGCGCTCGACGGTGGCCGCCGAGGCCGGGGCCGCGACCGAGATCGAGGACCCCACGGTGTCCTGCGCGTACTACAGCTACTGGTCCGACCTGCCGCCCCAGTTCCGGCTGTACGAGCGGCCCGGCGGCTGGGTCGGCACGGTCCCCACGAACGACGGGGCGACGCTGGTGGCCGGCTACTTCCCGCAGGAGCGGTTCGCCGCGATCCGCGGGGACGCGCTGGCGGCGCTGCTCGACAACGTCGCCCGTACGGCGCCCGACCTCCGTGAGGAGATGGCCGGCGGCCGCCAGCTCGAACGCCTCTACGGCACCGGCGACCAGCGCAACTTCTTCCGTACGGCGGCCGGGCCCGGCTGGGCGCTGATCGGTGACGCCGGGCACCACAAGGACTCGATCACCGCGCGCGGCATCACGGACGCGTTCATCCAGGCGCAGCTGCTCACCGACCGTATCGGCGGACTGGGCGACGCCCTGCGCGATCCGGCGCGGCTGGACGCGGCGCTGGAGCGGTTCGCCGCCGAGCGGTCCGAGGTCCTGCTGCCCGACTACCGCAGCACCCTCAAGACCGCACGGCTGGACCCGCGTCCGCACGAGAGGGAGATGCTGCGGGCCGTCGCGACCAGCCCCGAACTCACCGACCGGTACTTCTCGACGCTCTCCGGGGTCTGCCCGATCGACGAGTTCGTCACCCCGGAGCTGCTCGACCTGATGGAGCAGCAGGAGCAGCAGGAACCCCGGCAACAGCGGGGCCCCCAGGACCAGCAGGACCAGCGCGCGGACGCACCGTGACGCCGACGGACGCGAAGGGAACAGGCAGATGACCGACGGGACGAGAGACGCCGGCGCGCTCTCCCCGGTGCAGGAGCGCATGTGGTTCCTGGACCAGCTCGACCCCGGCTCGTCCGACCGCACCACGGTGTTCGTGTGGCGGCTGCGCGGAACGCTGCGGCAGCGCGCGCTGGCCCAGGCGCTCGCCTGGCTGACGGGCCGGCACGAGCCGCTGCGCACCACGTTCGGCGCGGTGGAGGGCCGGCCGCGGCAGACGGCGGGGCCGCCGCCCGCCGCCGTCGAGCCCGAGTACACCGACCTGGAGCCGCTGCCCGCCGCCGACCGCGCCCAGCGGGTGGAGACGCTGCTGCGGGAGGCCGCGCGCAGACCGTTCGACCTGGCGGCCGGCCCGGTGCTGCGCGCACGGCTGCTCCGGCTCAGCGCCACCGAGCACGTACTGGCCCTGATCACGCCCGCGCTGGTCGCGGACCGGGGCTCGCACGGCGTGCTCACCCGCGAGCTGGGCGAGCTGTACGCGGCGGCGCGGGAGGGACGCCAGTACCGGCTGCCGGAACTCCCGCTGCGCCACGCCGAGTTCGCCGCCCGGCAGCGCAAGCGGCTGACCGACGCGGAGCTGGCCCGCCAGCTCGACCACTGGCAGGAGCGGCTCGACGGCGCGTCCCCACTGCGGCTGCCCACCGACCGGCCGCGCCTCGCGGGCGGCACGGACAGCGGCGACGGTACGGGGGACAGGGCGGGGGCGCGGCACGAGTTCGCGCTCCCCGGTGACGCCGTACGGGATCTCGCGGCGCTGGCAGGCGAGCACGGCGGCACCCTCTTCACCGGCCTGTTCACGGTGTGCCAGGTGCTGTTCGCGCGCTACACCGGACAGCAGGACCTCACCGTGGGCACCGTCGCCGACGCCCGCGGCGGCCCCGAACCCGCCGCGCCGGTCGGCCCGTTCGCCAACCCCGTGGTGCTGCGCGGCACCGTCGGCGGCGATACCCCGTTCCGCGAGCAGCTCGCGCGCAACGGCGACACCGTACGGGACGCCCTCGCGCACCAGGACGTGCCGTACGGGCGACTGGCCGACGCCCTCGGCGGCCGCGGCGAGGACGGCCGCGACCCGCTGATCGCCACCTCCGTCGTGCTGTACGAGGCGCACGGGACGCCCGTCCGCGACGGCGGGCTGGCCTGGCACCCGGCCGCGCCCCCGTACGTGCCGGGCGGTGCGGAGCTGTGCGCCGAGTTCACCGAGACGGCGCCAGGCGACGTGGCGTGCTCCCTCGCGTACGACAGCGACCTGTTCGACGCCGCCGGCATCGAGCGGCTCGGCCGCAACCTGGTCGTGCTGCTGCGCGCCGCCGTCGCCGGGCCCGGCCGCGCCGTCGGCGAACTGCCGCTGCTGGACGAGGAGGAGCGCCGCGTACTGATGACGGACTGGGGCGTCAACCGGTCCCCGTACCCCGACGGCACGTGCATGCACGAACTCGTCGCCGAGCACGCGCGCCGGCGGCCCGGCGCCGTGGCCGTCGTACACGGCGACGCCGCCATGACGTACGGCGAACTCGACGCGCACGCCAACCGGCTCGCCCGGCTGCTGGCGGCCGAGGGCGTACGGCCCGGCTCGTTCGTCGCGGTGTGCCTGCCGCGCGGGCCCGGCCTGTTCGCCGCGCTGCTGGGCGTGCTGCGCGCCGGCTGCGCGTACCTGCTGCTGGACACCGACTACCCGGCCGACCGGCTGGAGTTCATGATCCGCGACACCGGCGCGGTGCTCTGCCTCACCGAGAGCGGGCTGCTCGGCAGCCTCCCCGAGGAAGGCGTCACCCTGGTGTGCCTCGACGAGCGGGAGACGGACGTCGCGGCGCTGCCCGCCGGACCGCCCGGCGTCGAGGTCACCTCGGACGCCGGCGCGTACGTCATCTACACCTCCGGCTCCACGGGCACCCCGAAGGGCACCGTCGTCACGCACCGCGCGTTCGTACGGCTGCTGCGCGACGCCGACTACCTCACCCTGCGCGAGGACGACGTCTCCGGGCAGGGCGCCGACGTGACCTTCGACGCGGCGGCCTTCGAGATCTGGGCGCCGCTGACCGCCGGTGCGCGGCTCGTCGTCATCGACAAGCACACGCTGCTCGACCCCGCGGCGCTCGTCGCGCTGCTCGACGAGCAGGGCTTCACCACGCTCTTCCTGACCACGGCGCTGTTCAACCAGGTCGTCGCCGAGAACCCGCGCGCCTTCGGCTCGCTGCGCACCATGCTGTTCGGCGGCGAGGCCGTCAACTCCCTGCGGGTCGCCCAGGTGCTGGACGCGGCGCCACCGGAGCGGCTGGTGCACATGTACGGGCCGTCCGAGACCACCACGTTCGCCACCTGGCACCTCGTACGGGAGGCCGATGAGCACCGTCCGGTGCCCATCGGGCGGCCCGTCGCCAACACCACGGTGCACGTGCTGGACGAGCGGCTGAACCCGGTGCCGACCGGCGTGACCGGCGAACTCTTCGTCGCCGGGCCCGGCGTGGCACGCGGCTACATCGACCGGCCGGAGCTGACCGCCGAACGCTTCCTGGGCAACCCGTACGGCCGGGGCGGCCCGGACGACCGCATGTACCGCACCGGCGACCTCGTGCGCTGGACCGGCGACGGCACGCTGGTGTACGTGGGGCGGGCCGACCATCAGGTGAAGATCCGCGGCTACCGCGTCGAGCCCAGCGAGATCGAACGGGTCCTCCAGCAGCACCCGGACGTCGACGCCGCGATGGTGGTGGCGTCGGCCGCGGAGGGCGGGCACAAGCGGCTGCTCGGCTACGTACGGCCGCACGACGGGCGCCGCCCGGACCCGGACGGGCTGTGCGGCTTCGTCGGGGAGCGGCTGCCGGACTTCATGGTGCCGGCCGCCGTGGTCGTGCTCACGGAGTTCCCGCTGACGCCGAGCGGCAAGGTCGACCGCGCCGCGCTGCCGGTGCCGGAGAGCGGCGGCACGACGGACGGCGCCGGTGCGGAGCCGCGTACGGACGCGGAGCGCGCGCTGGCCGCGATCTGGGCCGAGGTGCTGGGGGTCGAGCGGGTCGGCGTGAACGACAACTTCTACCAGCTCGGCGGCGACTCCATCCTGGGCGTCAAGGTGGTCGCGCGGGCGCGGAAGGCGGGCCTGTCGATTTCGGCCAAGGACGTCTTCCGCCGGCAGACCATCGCCGAACTGGCCACCGCGGTCGCACCGGTGAGCCCGTAGCGGCCGGCCGGCGGGCCCGCGCGAAGGCGGGCCCGCCGCCGGTCAGGGCAGCCGCTCCATCAGCTGCGCGGTCTCACGGTGCCTGCCGCACGGCCGCTCCGCGAACGAGCGCCGCACCCGGTCGCGTACCTCGGGCGCCTGCTCCTGGCTGAGCTTGAACATGCCCTCGGCCCCGGTGACCCGGATGCGGAACGCGCCGACGCCGGGCACCATCGAGCGGAAATAGTCCACCGATTCGGACATGTCCCAGTCGGTGCCGTGGTCCCGCTCGTAGGCGCGCACGGTGGCGCGTACCACCTCCAGCGTCTCCTCCAGTGAATCGATCTTCTCGGCCACTCCGTGCACATGCACCGACGTGAAATTCCACGTCGGTGCCGCAGGCGATTTCGCGTACACCGTCGGGGACACGTAGGCGTGCGGTCCCGTAAACGTCGCGAGAATCACACTGCCGGATTCCAGTGCGCTCCAGTGCCGGTTCTTTCTGTTCATGTGGCCGAGCAGCGTGGCACCCGCCAGGTTCTCGGTCCAATCGTGTGTCATCGCCGGATCGGGGATGACGGGCAAATGCGTCGCGAACGGGCCGGCCGCGGCAGTTCCGTTGGTGACGAACGTCGCCAGCGGAAAGCGCCGGATAATGTCGACCATCCACGCGGTGTCCGGTTCACGGTACTGGTCAGGGACGAACATGGCTGCTCAAGTCCTTTCCACGGGTAGCGACTTGATGTCCTGTCGCCGGGACATGATTCGGCGCCCGCGGCCCTCGGTGCAAGGCTTCTTTCCGGCGGCCCGCCGGAATTCGGCGGCGGGCCCGCCAGCTCTTGAACCGATCGATAAGGCGGTCTACGTTGTCCGGACGGAGTTTTATCCGCCGCCGTGCGAGAGCAGCACCGCCGGAAGGCGCGCCCTCGAATCTCCGAGCCGATTCCCAGAGTCACAGCAAAGTGAGATCACAGCTACGCCAGCGGGAGAATTCTCTATGGTAACTCGTGGATCCGAGACGTATGACGTCGCCGGTATAGGGTTCGGTCCCTCCAACCTGTCGCTCGCCATCGCGCTCCGAGAACACCCTGACCGCACAACGGCGCGCGGCGCGTCCGGTGAGGGGGTCAGCGCCGCATTCTTCGAACGACAACCGGCCTTCGGATGGCATCGCAACATGCTGCTGCCGTCGACGACGATGCAGGTGTCCTTCCTCAAGGACCTCGCGACGTTCCGGAACCCGACGTCCGACTTCAGCTTCGTCTCGTTTCTGCACTCCTCGGGACGGCTGCCGCAGTTCGTCAACAACCAGGACTTCTTCCCGACCAGGCACGAGTTCCACCAGTACCTGGAGTGGGCCGCGGCACGCTTCGCGGACGACGTCTCGTACGGCTCCGAGGTCGTCTCGGTACGCGAGGCGCCCGGCGACGGCACCGGCCCCACCGAGCACCTGCTGCTCGACGTACGGGACGCGCTCGGCGACGTGACCCAGCTCCGCGCCCGCAACGTGGTGATCTCCACCGGCCTGGTGCCGCACATGCCGTCCGGCGTCGCGCGCGACGAACGGGTCTGGCACAGCTCGGAGTTCCTCGACCGGTACCGCCGCATGGACCCCGGCGAGCTGCGCAGCGTCGCGGTGGTCGGCGCCGGCCAGAGCGCCGCGGAGATCACCCGGTTCCTGTACGACGAGCTGCCGCACGCCGACGTGCACGCGATCGTCCCCTCGTACGGCTACTCCATCGCCGACGACACCCCGTTCGCCAACCAGGTCTTCGACTCCGAGGCCGTCGACGACTACTACTTCGGCACCGACCAGACCCGCGAGGCGTTCTGGCGCTACCACCAGAACACCAACTACTCGGTGGTCGACGACGACGTGATCCGCGCGCTGTACCGCCGCTCCTACGACGAGCAGGTGCGGGGCACGTCACGGCTGCGGTTCCTCAACCTGACGCGGGTGAGCGGCGTGAAGCGGGAGGGCGCCGAGACTCGTATCTCGCTGCACTCGCACGTCGGCGGGCGGCCGAGCGAACTCGACGTCGACGCGCTGGTCTGCGCCACGGGCTACGACGGCATGGAGCCGACGGGCCTGCTGGGAGAGCTCGACCGGCACTGCCTGCGGGACGACGCCGGCCGCTACCGCATGGAGCGCGACTACCGCATCACCACCACCCCCGAACTGCGGTGCGGCATCTACCTCCAGGGCGGCACCGAGCACACGCACGGGCTGACCTCGTCGCTGCTGTCGAACATCGCCGTACGCAGCGGTGAGATCGCCGAGTCGATCGTCCTGCGCCGCCCGGTCGGGGTCGGATGACACACCGGAGACACACGAACGGGGCCGGTACTGCCACCAGTACCGGCCCCGCTCGTCTGCGCGTGCGGGCGTCAGCCCGCGGCCGCCGCGGCCATGGCCTCACGCAGGCTCCTGGGCCGCAGGTCGGTCCAGTGGGCCTCGACGTAGTCCAGGCACTCCTGCCGGCTGCCCTCGCCGAAGGCGACGTCCCAGCCGGCGGGTACATCGGCGAAGGCGGGCCACAGCGAGTGCTGCTCCTCCTCGTTCACGAGCACGAAGAAGCGGCCGTTCTCGTCGTCGAATGGATTTGTACTCACAAGCAACTCCAGATTCTCCGTCGGAAAGCTGCAGAAGTCGCCCCGAAAAGAGATGTGCAGGGTCGGCGGCGGTTCTCCGATGGTATCCGGGGCCGGACCGCTGGGCGAGAAGTTCGGGCCGCGCCGGGAAATCGCGTGAGGCGGCGGCCGAAAACCGACGGCGCATGCGCGGGAACCGGCGCGAAAGGGGGCGCGGGGGCGACCGGAAGGGCTGGGATCAGCCTCCAGTGCGCCAGCGTAGGCCGGTTGTCACCTTGTTATGGCGTCACAGTAGCGCCACAGTGGCGTTATGCCGCCTCTCGCTTGTGCCGTCACGACCGGTCTCCACGACATCCATGCCTCCGCCGGACCGAGCCCTGGCTCCGATCCGCCGACCGGCGCCCGGGCGGGCGGTACGCCGCCGCGCCATGACGCCCCTGTCGGCAGGACACCCCAGGAGACCCGCGCCATGCACATCTTCGACACGCCCGCCCCGATCCGTGCCGTGCTGGAGATCGGCCTCGGCGACGCCTGGATCATCGCCGGCGAGCGCGACCACACCCACGTCGGCGTGCATCCCAGCGACCCGTGCGACCCCCGGGACGTGACCACCGCCGAACGCACCCGCGTCGAGTACGCGCACGGCCGGCTGCTCGTCATGTCGCCCCGCCCCAGCGGCTCCATCGGCACCGGCGGCGCGGTGACCGCGGTCATCGAGCTGCCCGCCGGGTCGAGCCTGCACGGGCACGCGGCGGCGGCCGACTTCCGGTGCGAGGGCCGGCTCGGCGACTGCCGCCTCACCAGCGACTACGGGCACATACGGCTCGACAGCACCGACGCTCTCCGGCTCACCGCGGACTTCGGCGATGTCACGGTGGAACGCGCCCGGGGCCCGGTCGACATCGCCGCGCACTCCGGCGAGCTGTGCGTACGCGAGATCGACGGCGACGCCGTGGTCAGGCGGACCAGGGGGAGCACCTGGATCGGCGAGATCACCGGGGAGCTCTGCGTGCAGGCGTCCGACGGGCCGGTCTCGGTGGGCCGCGCGCACGCCGCCGTCGAGGCGCGAACCGGCCGCGGCGACATCCGCATCCAGGAGGCCGTACGCGGGCCCGTCCTGGTGGACACCGCCTCCGGCGAGGTCGACATCGGCATCGCGGAGGGCGCGCCGTCCCATCTCGACGCCACCTCCGAGCGCGGCACCGTCTACCGCTCCCTCGACACGTTCCAGGCGACCGCCGGAGCCGCCGCCGATGCCGTACGCGTACGGGCGCGCTCCGTCTCCGGCGACATCGTCGTCCGCCGCTCCGCACTGCCGTGAGAGCTGCGCGCCGCGTTTGACCTGCGGCGTTTCCGGCTCCGCGAACGGCGCCGCCGGATCTGGCGGTGAGCTTGGCCGGATCCGACTTCCGGTGGAGCCATCGTTGTGCCATCATGGCGCCGTGGGTCGAGCCACGGCCCAGCGGATGATCGCCCCCCGTCGTTCATCCGCAGGGTCGCGCGCGGCTCGGCTACGAGCCGGGCCGCGTGGCAGCCCCGGACACCTCCCATACGGACGGTGTCCGGGGCTGCGACACCAGGCCCACGGTGCCGGACCTTCGCCACTTGACGCCACCGGCCACTCGACCCCGCAGGTTATCCAAGGAGATTGTGATGAGTGACTCGACGTTGGAAAATTCCGACCCCCCACCCAACGCCGCGGATTCGGAGAAAGCGAAGGCTCCCGTAGGCGCGTGGCTCAGCCTGGTGGCCGTGGCACTGGGAATCATGGTGGTCCAGATCGACGGCACCGTCGTGGCCGCCGCCAACCCCATGATCGCGACTGATCTCGAGGCCACTCCCGGCCAGATCCAGTGGGTCACCACCGGATATCTGCTCGTTCTGTCGGGTCTGCTCATTCCGGCCGGCACGATCGCCGACAAGATCGGCCGCAAGAAGGCGTTCCTCATCGGGGTCGGCGGCTTCTCGCTGGCCTCACTGCTGTGCGGGATGGCCGGCAACATCGAGATGCTGATCGCCGCCCGCGTCGTGCAGGCGGTCTTCGCCTCGCTGCTCGGGCCCGCCGGGCTCGCGGTGCTGAAGGCGTCCTTCCCGCCGGCCAAACTCCCCGCCGCGCTCGGCATCTTCGGGGCGGTCACCGCCATCGCGATGGCCGGCGGGCCGATGCTCGGCGGCGTGCTCGTGGAGTACGCGAGCTGGCCCTGGGTCTTCTACATCAACCTGCCGTTCGGCATCATCGGCGTGCTCGTCGGCCTGACCGTCATCAAGGAGTCCGCGCAGCGCGGGTCCGACCCGCTCGACATCCCCGGTGCGGTCACCCTCACCGCGGCGATGGTCAGCGCGGTGTGGGGCATCACCGGCGCCCAGGACGACGGCTGGGCCTCCGGCAAGACCCTCGGCTTCGTCGCGCTCGGCGTCGTGCTGCTCGGCGTGTTCGTCCTGATCGAGGCCAAGAGCCGGAAGCCCATGATCGAGCTCAGCCTGTTCAAGGACCGCTCGGTCTCGGTCGGTCTGCTGCTGATGATCGTGACGATGCTGGCGTTCTTCGCGATCGTCTTCTACCTGATGTTCTACCTCCAGGGTGTGCAGGGGAAGAGCGCCGTGATGGCCTCGGTCGCCCTGCTGCCGCTGACCGCCGTGTTCACCGTCGCCTCGCCGCTGGCGGGCTGGGCGACCGGGAAACTCGGCGTCAAGGGCACCCTCGTGCTCGGCGCGGCGCTGCTCTTCGCGGCCCTGATGCTGTTCCGCCCGATGGAGGTCGACACCTCCGGCTGGGAGCTCGCACCGCCGCTGGTGCTCTCGGGCTTCGGCGCGGGCTTCATGATGGTGGCCGCCATCCAAGCCATCGTCGGCAACGCCCCGGTGGAGAAGGCGGGTGTCGCCTCCGGCATGCAGCAGTCCATGCAGCAGCTCGGCGGCACGCTCGGCATCGCCGTCTTCGGCAGTCTGCTGGCCTCGTCGGTGAGCTCCAAGTTCCCCGACGAGCTGCGCGAGGAGTCCGCCGGCCAGGCCGCCTCCGCGGTCGACGTGGTCGCCGAGAACCACGGCGTCCACGAGAGCGTCGCCCTGGGCTTCCCGCCCTCGGCGCAGGACGCCATCGCGGAGGACCTGACCGCGGGCGGCATGCGGGCCGACCAGGCCAACGAGTTCGTCGACTCCGTGACCCGGGTCGCGCACCAGACGTTCGTCGACGGCATGCACATGGTGTTCACCGTGTCCGCCGGGCTGGCGGTCGTCGCGGGCCTGCTGGCGCTGCTCGTACGCAACTCCAAGCCGCAGGTGGAGGAGGCGGACGCACCGGAGGTCAGCCTGCACGTGTAACCGCGCCGACCCTGGCGCAGCCCCCCATGACGGTGGTCTCCCGGCCCGCAGCCGGGAGACCACCGTCGTCCGTGTCCGTACGTCCGCCGCGGCCCGTCAGTCTCCGGGCGCGGCGCTCCTCGACCAGCCCCGTGCCTCGCCCTCGTCGATGAGGCGCCGCGCGGCCGCCCACAGCGGGCCGGACGCGTCCCCGATGAGCGCCTTGCGGGCGCGGACGTCGTCCGCGGTGACGCCCGGCGTACGCCAGGTGCCGCCGCGCGCCATCCAGTTGAGCAGCAGCGGCTGCAGCCGGTCCATGGCCTTGGCGAACCTGGCCTCCGGCGTGCGGCGCTCCTCGAACTCGTCCCAGAGCGCCCGCATGCGCCGCGTCTGGTCCGCCGGGAGCAGCGCGAACAGCTCGTCGGCCGCGGCGGCCCCCCGCTCCTCCTGGTCGAGGCCCGCGGCACCGTCGTACAGCGGGGTGTCGCCCGCGTAGATCTCCACGAGGTCGTGCAGCAGCACCAGTTGAACGGTGTGGCCCACGTCGACGGGCTCGTCGGCGTGCTCGGCGAGGACCGCGACCATCATCGCCAGGTGCCACGAGTGCTCCGCGTCGTTCTCGCGGCGGTCCGCCGCGGCGAGCGGCGACTGGCGGAGGACGGTCTTCAGCCGGTCCACCTCCACGAGGAAGGTGAACTGGGCGCGCAGTCGTGCGTCGAGGTCGTCGGGGAAGGGCGTCTTGTCCGCGAGGAGGCTACGGGGTTCGTCGTCCATGGCGCTCATGGTGGCACGGCCTCCGCCCCCACCAAGCCCGTCCGGCGTTCGAGGACGGCCCCCGGCCACGACCGGCCTGCGTGGTGGCCACGCCGCTGTGCGGCCCGGCGCCGGGCCGTGGCCGCTCCGGGCCGTCCTCAAACGCCGGACGGGCTGGAGGTGCCGGGCGGGCTGGAGGTGCCGGGCGGGCCGGAGTTGGGCCGGTCACCACATCAGGGCGCCGCGCAGGACGGCGGCCAGCCCGCCCAGGATGGCGACGGCGATCATGAGCCGCCGTACGAGCGCCGGGTCGACGCGGGCGGCCAGCCACTCGCCGGCGACCGCGCCAGCCAGCACCAGCACGGTCGCGGCCGTCAGCCCGGCGGGGCCGATGTCGGGCGGGCCCTTGGCGGCGACGGAGACGACGTTGACGAGCAGCAGGTAGCCCTGCGCGGTCGCGACGAACCGGCGCATGTCCCAGCCCTCCGCCAGCGCGTGCACGGTGATCATCGGCCCGCCGAGCCCGGCGGTGACGTTCATGAAGCCGGACATCGCCCCGGCCGCCACCGCACCCGAGCGGCCGCGCAGCGCAGTGGCCCGCGTGCTGAACCGCACGAGCACCATCGCGGCCACCGCCAGCGAGCCGACCCCCACCAGCAGCACCGGTTCCGGCAGCGCGGCGACCACGGCGGCGCCGGCGGGCACCGCAGCCAGGCCCGGTACGGACAGCCAGGCCAGCCGCCGCCAGTCCAGCGCGCGCCAGGTGCGCAGAAGTACGAGCGCGCACAGCACGGCGGACAGCAGGTTGGCCAGCCCGACGCCGGTCTTCGCGCCCAGCACCAGCACCAGGAACGGGGCGGCCACCAGGGCGAAGCCCAGGCCCGTGGCCCGTTGCGTGGCGGCCCCGGCCAGCACTCCGACGCCGGCCAGTGCCGGCAGTACGAGGGAACCCACCGCTAGAGCCCCAGCGAGAGGTACCGCGGCTCGGTGAACTCGGCCAGCCCGTCCGCCGCGCCCTCCCGCCCCAGCCCGGACTGCTTGTTGCCGCCCATCGGCGCGAACGCCACGCTGGGCAGCGCCTCGTTGACGCCGACGACGCCCGCCTCCAGCCGTTCGGCGAAGGTCCAGGCGCGGCCGAGGTCGCGTGCGTAGACGTACGCCGCGAGCCCCATCTCGGTGGCGTTGGCCAGCCGCAGCGCCTCGGCGTCGTCCGCCACCCGGAACACGGCGGCGGCCGGGCCGAACACCTCGGCGGACGCGAGCGCCGCGGTGGGCGGTACGTCGGCGAGCAGGGCGGGCGCCAGGAAGCAGCCGTCGTCGGGCACCGGCCGTTCGGCGGTGAGCAGGGTGGCGCCCTCGGCGCGCGCCGCGTCGACCAGGCCGCGTACGGCGGCCACGCGCGCGGGGTCCATCAGCGGCCCGAGGTCGGGGCAGGGTTCGGCGAGGCCGTCGCCGACGGTCAGCTCACCGGCCCGGCGCGCGAACTCCTCCGTGAACTCGTCGTAGACGTCCGCGTGTACGAGGAAGCGGTTGGCGGCGATGCAGGACTGCCCGGTGTTGCGGAACTTGGCGAGCAGCGCGCCCTCCACCGCGGCACCGACGTCCGCGTCGCCGAGCACCACGAAGGGGGCGTCGCCGCCGAGTTCGAGCAGCGGCCGTACGACGCGGCGCGCGCACTGCTCCATGATCAGCTTCCCTACGGGGGTGGACCCGGTGAAGCTGGCGACGCGTACGGCGGGATGGTCCAGGACGGTCTCGGTGACGGGCGCGGCGGGGCCGTGCACCAGGTTGAGCACGCCGTCGGGCAGCCCCGCGTCCGTCAGGCAGCGGATGAGCTCGGTCACGGCCAGCGGCGCCTTCTCCGAGACCCGCGCCACCACGGTGCAGCCCGCGGCGAGCGCGGGCGCGAGCTTGCGGGCCTGGATGGAGCAGGGGAAGTTCCACGGGGTGAGGCTCGCGACGACGCCCGCAGGGCGGCGCAGCACCACGTGCCGGCGGCCCGCGGCCTCGTGCGGCGGCACGGTGCCGTCCGTACGCCGCGCCTCCTCGGCGAACCAGCGCAGGTACTCGGCGGAGAACGCGATCTCCCCCTGCGCCTCCGGCAGCCGCTTGCCCGCCTCGGCGGCGAGCAGCGGGGCGAGTTCGCCGGACCGCTGCCGGATCAGCCGGGCGGCCTCCAGCAGGATGTCGGCCCGGTACCGGGCGGTGGTCTCCGACCAGCCGGCGAACGCGCGGGCGGCCGCGTCGCACGCGGCGGAGGCGTCCCGTACGGCCTGGCCGGCGTCCGGGAAGCCGACGTGGCCCACCAGGGCCCCGGTGCCCGGGGCGTGTACGGCCAGCCGCTCGTCCCTGCTGTGCCACGCCCCGTCGATCAGGACGGTGGGCGCGCTGTACGGCGTGCCGTGCGGTGTGCTGTTCGGCGTGCTCATCGGCGATCTCTCCTTCGTTCCCACGCGGTCGTCGCGGTCGTCGCGGTCGTCGCGGTCGTCGCGGTCGTCACGGCTGTCCGCACGGACGTCACGGCGGTCACGGACGTCACGGATGTCACGGCGGTTCAGCCGGCCTTCGCGGCGACCGTCTCGTCCACCACGTCCACCAGGCGCCGCAGCCGCGGCACCGCGTCGTCGCGCAGCGCGCGCCCGGCGTCCGGTGCCCCTATGCAGTCCCGCCACACGGCGCGCCCGGCGAGGAAGCCCGACGCGCCGGCCTCGCAGGCCAGCCGTACGGCGCGCGGGAACTCGTCGGCGGGCACCCCGGAGGAGAGCACCACCCACGGGGAGGCGAGCGCGGCGCCGAGTTCGGCGCACCGCTCGCGTACCTCCGCGTCGCTGCCGCGGCCGCCGAGCGGGACCTCTCCCTTGTACAGGTCGGCGCCCAGGTCGCCGAGCTCACGGGCGGCGGCGAGCACTCCGGCGGTGTGGTCCCAGGCGGCGCCGGAGCGCGGGGCGCGGGACACCGGCTCGATGATGCTCGCCAGCCCGGCGTCACGGCAGCGCCGCACGAAGCGCCGCACCATGTCCGTGCGTTGCCCGGGGGAGCCGTCCGGGCGCCAGATGACCAGCAGCTTCATGGCGACGGCGCCCTGTGCGCGTACGGCGTGCGGGTCCACGTCCTCGTCGATCACCGCGTCCGTGACGACCTCGCCGTGCCCCGGTACGAAGCGGTCGGCCGCGGCGATCAGCCCGCAGCCGGGGGCCACGGCCCCCTCCCGTACCAGCGCGTCGAGGCAGAACTGCCGGTCGGCCAGCACCCCGGAGGCGTACGGCGTGAGGGTGCGGGCCGCCGCCGTCTTGAACGCCGTCAGCGTCCCGTCCGGCACCGACTCCAGCACCCGCGCGGGCACCGAGCCGTCCGGCTCGGGGGCGGCGTCGCCGGCGAACATCAGCCGCATGGCCTCGCGCTGGTCGACGGCGAGCATGGCCAGCGCGCCGGAGGGGCGGGCGAGCGCCGACAGGTCGTAGGCGGGGAGATTCACTCGGACTCCTTCACGTCACCGGACGGTGCGGTGACCTCGTGGCGGCCGGGGATCGCGGAGCGACCGTCGACCGCGCGGCAGGACAGGGCGGCGACCTCACCGGCGTACGCCATCGCCTCGGGCAGCGGCAGGCCGCGTACGACGCCGGTGAGCAGCGCGCCGTGGAACACGTCGCCGGCGCCGAGGGTGCTGACCACCTCGACGGGCGGGGCGGGGACGCGGTGGACGGCGCCGCCGGCGTCGCGGCCGAGGGCGCCGCGCGCCCCGTCGGTGGCGACGACCTGCTCGGCGCCGGGCGCGGCGAGCAGCGCGGGCTCCGATCCGGCGGCGTCGGGGTGGCGGGCGGTGAGGCGGGCGAGGGTCGGCACGTAGAGCTGTACGTCGGCGGGGTCGCAGAGCGGCCCGGCGACGGGGTTGCCCTCGTCGACGGAGAGCCGGGGGCGCCGTTCCGGCGGCACGTCGGCGAGGAGCGCGGCGACGGCGGGCCAGCCGAGGTGGTCGGCGTGCACCCAGTCGGCGTTCCGTACGGCGTCGCGCGCCCCGGGCCCGAGCTCCAGCGCGGGTACGGGGAGGGTGCAGATGGCGCGTGCCGTCTCGCGGCGGCTGGAGATCACGACGCTGGCGGGCGTCCGTACGCCGGGGTCGATGTGGAGGTGGCGCAGGTCCACGCCCTCGGCCGCGAGGTCCGCCGCGACGGTACGGCCCTGGGCGTCGTCCCCGACGGTGCAGACCAGTTCGGGCCGCAGGCCCAGCCGTGCCGCGGTCACCGCGGCGGTTGCGGCGGGGCCGCCGCCGGCGTGCACCAGGTCGTCGGCGACGATCCGCTCGTCGGCCGAGGGGTGGTGGTCGACCACCGCGATGACGTCGGCGGTGGCGACACCGACGAAGACGACACGTGTCATGGTCACCGCCTGTCCGAATCCACAAGAGTCATGAAGGGAGTCTCACAAGGGGATGTTCTATTGTCAACATCAAGTGTTGAGAAACCATCATCGGCATCGCGAAGGGCCGCGGACAGGTCGTCTGTCCGCGGCCCTCCCTTACGCCCCGCTCGTCAGTCGCTCGCGCCCGAGGGTGCCGGCACGCCCTCCGCCACGCACACCCGTACGCCCGCCGCGGCCAGCGCCGCCGCCAGGCCGGCGGCCGGCTGCCGGTCCGTGACCACCGTGCCCACCGCGTCCAGCGGGCAGAGCAGCACCGGCGCGGACGCCTCGACCTTGGAGTGGTCCACCATCAGCACGACCTCGTCGGCTATGCCCATCAGCGCCTGCTTCGTGGGCCGCTCCAGGTCCGTGCTGACGTAGATGCCGCGCTCGTCCACGGCCGCCGCGCCCAGGAAGAACAGCCGCACCCGCAGCCGGGCCACGCCCTCCACCGTCATGGGCCCGACGAAGGCCCGGCTCTCCGGGTTGAGGTCGCCGCCGAGTCCGACGACGCGGGTCGGCGGCCGGCCCAGCATCTGCTGGAGCACGGGCACCGAGTGCGTCACCACCGACCCGGTGAACGGCTGCGGCAGCGCCGCCGCCAGCTCGCACGGCGTGGTCCCGGCGTCGATGGCGATCGCGTCGGCGGAGCCCACCAGCTCCGCCGCGCGGGCGCCGATGCGTACCTTGGCGTCGTGATGCGCGTCGGCACGGCCGGAGAAGGCCGGCACCTGGCTGCCCACCGGCAGGCTGACCCCGCCGCGTACGACCCGTACGAGCCCGTCCCGTTCCAGCAGCCGCAGGTCGCGCCGTACGGTCATGTCGGATACCTGCAGGTCGGCCGCGAGATCGCTGATCGACAGGAAGCCGCTGGCCTGGAGCCGGCTGAGAATCGCGTCCCGGCGCCCCGCGGCGGTGTCGTAGCGCGGCATGGCGTCGTTCATGCGCCCTCCTCGGTTCGGTGCCCACGGCGCGTTGTCGCGACACGTACATCGCCACCTTACTCACGCGCCGTATCGCTGTGGTTTCTCCCTGATGAAGCTCTTGACATCGCCACAGTCAGCGTTACAGTCCCAACATCTTATGTTGCATTTCTAACAGACGGCCGGTGAGACAGCCACTCCCCACCCCTGGGCTCCGTTTCTCCGGTCTCCGGTCTCCGGTTCTCCGGTTCTCCGGTTGTCCCGCCACCGGACCCGCTCCGTACGTCAGGAAGGCCCGCAATGCCGCGTGTCGCACTCATCCCCACGGCCAGGCCCACCTTCGCCACCGACCAGGCACAGGTGCGGGCCGACGCCGCCCGCGCGCTGCTGGCCGAGCTCGGCGCGGACGTCGCCGGGCCCGCCGGACTCGTCATGACGCCCGAGGACGTCGAGGCGGCGGCCCCCGCGCTGGACGGCGCCGACCTGGTGGTCAACGTCTGCGCCTCGTTCTCCGACGCCACCCCCGCGCAGCGGCTCTACGCCGGGCTGGACCGGCCGCTGCTGCTGTGGGCGTTCCGCGAGCCGGGCGAGACCGGCGACCGGCTGTGGCTCAACTCCCTCTGCGGCGCCAACCTCTTCGCCCACGCCGTCGTGCGCGGCGGCGGCGCCGTACACCTGATCCACGGCGACCCGGACGAGCCCGCCGTACGCGAGGCCCTCGCCCGCGCGCTGGCCGGCGAGCTGCCCGCGCCGCCCGCGCTGCCCGCCGTACGCGGCGAACGGGCCGCGCCCGAGCCCGTACGGGCCGGGCTGGAGCGGCTGCACGGGCGCCGCCTCGGCCTGGTAGGGGACGCGCCGCCCGGATTCACGCCCAGCGAGTACGACGCGGAGCTCGTGCGTGAGCTGTTCGGGATCTCCGTCGAGACCCTCACCGTGGACGACGCCATCGACGCGGCCCGGCGGGTCGAGCCCGCCGTACGGGACGCGGAGTACGCGTCCGCCACCGCCGCCCAGCCCAGCCTGGCCGGCGTGGACCCGGAGCAGGCCGGGCTCGCCGCCGCCGTCACCACCTCGCTGCGTGCGTGGACCGAGGACCGGGGGCTGGCCGCCGCGGCGGTCCGTTGCTGGCCGGAGTTCCCGACCCGGCTCGGCGCCTGCCCCTGCTCGTCGCTGTCCCGGCTCGCGGACGAGGGCACCCCGACGGCCTGCGAGCGCGATGTGTACGGGGCCGTGACCATGCTGCTGCTCGAGGCGCTCGGCGCGGGCCCCACGTACCTCGTGGACACCGTCGACGTGGACCGGGACCGCAACGTGCTGCGGCTGTGGCACTGCGGCGCCGCCGCCACGGCGCTCGCCGCCGACCCGGCGCGGGCCACCCAGTCCGTGCACTGCAACCGCAAGCTGGGCGTCGCCGGGGACTTCCCGCTGCGCACCGGGCCCGTGATGATCGCGCGGCTGACCGAGGACCCCGCGCGGCGCGGGCGGCTGCGGCTGCTGGTCTCCGCGGGCGAGTCGCTGCCCGCCCCGAACCGCTTCCAGGGCAACACCGCCGAGGTACGCGTCGGCCCGCCCGCCGACGATCTTGTCCAGTCCCTGGTCACGGGTGGCTTTCCGCACCACACGGTGCTCGCCTGGACCGATGTACGGCCCGCCCTGCGCACCGCCGCCGACCTGCTCGGCATCCCCGTCACCGAGTGGTGACGGCGTCCATCAGCTGCACTCCCGTCAGCTGCACGAGGAGGGATGAGGAAGCATGACCGAACACTCACGGCCGTACGGGCTCAGCCGCCGCGGACTGCTCCGCGCGGCCGCCGTGGGCGGGACCGTCGCCACCGCCGCGGCCTGCGCCGGTCCGGGCACCACCCGAGGCGGCCGGTCGGGCGCGGGTGCGCCGTCCGACGTGCCGAAGCCGGTCAGCGGCAGGGCGGACGCACGGATATCGTTCGCGCACTGGCGGGCGGAGGACAAGAAGGTACTCGCCGAGCTCATCGGCGACTTCACCGCGCGCCACCGCGGCAGCGGCGTACAGCAGGACATCTCCCCGGCGCAGGACTACCAGGCCAACGCGTTGCAGCGGCTCAAGAGCGGCGCCGTCGGCGATGTGCTGACGGCGTTCCGCGGCGCGCAGTTCGCCGACATGCTGAAGGCCGGGCTGTTCACCGAGCTGTCGGCGCAGACGTTCGCCGACCACTACATGCCCCGGCACAGCCGCGGCGGACGGGACGCCGCCGGGCGGCTGTTCGGCCTCCCGTACCAGCTGGTGTTTCTCATGCCGCTGGCCAACGGCGACCTGCTGGAGAAGGCCGGCTACGCCGACCCGCCGCAGGACTGGGACGGCTACCTCGACCTCTGCGACAAGCTCAAGTCGCGCGGCACGGTCCCGCTGGCCTGGCCCGGCGCCGAACCGGGCAACGCGGGCCAGCTGTTCAACTCCATGGTGATGAACAACGCGCCCCACGACGACGCCTGCGCCCGCATCGAGTCCGGCAAGGCGAAGGTCACCGACGACTGGTTCCTGCGCATCCTCGGGCAGTACGCGCAGCTGCGCCCGTTCGTGCAGCGGAAGGCGGCCGGCACCCAGGTCGAGCCCGCGCAGCAGATGTTCGCGCGCGGCTCCGCGGCGATGCTGGCCACCGGCTCGTACCACATGGCGGCCGTACGGCAGCTGGACGCGGAGTTCCCCATCGCGCTCGTCCCGCCGATCACGGTGGCCAAGGGCGAGCGGCCGCGCTACGTCGGCACCCACAACGCGACGTTCATCCTCGGCGTGAACGCCGCGAGCAAGCACGCCACCACGGCCCTGCGCTTCGTCGAGTACCTGTCGACGCCGTCGGTGGCGACCCGGTACGCGAACGGCACCGCGCAGCATCTGACGGTCACCGGCGTCACGTACGAGAACAAGGACCTGCGCGACACCCAGCACTGGCTGGAGAAGCGCACGATGCTCGCCCCGCGCTACCAGATCGAGGACATCGACATGCTCAACGCCGTCGAGGGCGCCTGCGCGAAGGTGCTCACCGGCACATCGCCCGGCAAGGCCGCCGAGGCCGCGCAGCGGGTCGTGGACCAGCGGCGGCGCAAGTGAGCGCCCCCAGCCCGAGCCCGGTGAAGACCGGCCCCGCGCCCGCGGCCCGCCCGCCGTCCCGCGAGCGCGGACCGGGGCGCGCCCGCGGACTGAAGCGGCGGTACGGGCACCCGGCGTTCTTTCTGTTCCCGTTGCCCGCGCTCGTGCTGTACGTGATCTTCTTCGCGATCCCCACGGTGCAGGCGTTCCAGTACGCCGTCACGAACTGGGACGGCTACAGCGCGGAGTACGACTCGGTCGGCCTCGACAACTTCCGGCAACTGGCCGGCGGCGACGACCTGTTCTCCAACGCCATGACGAACAGCCTGAAGTTCATGCTGGTCGTCGTGGTCTTCCAGACCCTGTTCTCGCTCGTCCTGGCGTCCATGCTCACCCGCAACAGCCGCTCCTCGACGCTGCTGCGCGCCGTGTTCTTCCTGCCCACGATCCTGTCCAGCGTGTCGGTCGCGTTCGTCTGGAAGTTCATCTACGACCCCAACTTCGGGCTCGCCAACCGCGCCCTGGAAAGCGTCGGGCTGGACGCGCTGACCAGCTCGTACCTCGGTGACGACGGCAAGGCGATCTACTTCCTGGCGCTCACCCAGATCTGGTTCCACACCGGCCAGATGATGGTCATCTTCATCGCCGGCCTCCAGCAGATCCCGCGGGAGCTGTACGAGGCCGCCGCGATCGACGGCGTGAGCCGGTGGCAGCGGTTCCGGCACGTGACGTGGCCGATGATCGCCCCGGCGACCGGCATCGTGATCGCGTACACCACCATCCAGTCGTTCAAGGCGTTCGACCTGGTGCTGGGGCTGGGCGGGAATCCGCCGCAGGGGTCGCTGGACATCCTGTCGACCCGTATCTACACCTCGTTCGCCAACTCCGAGTTCGGCTACGCGGCCGCCGAGTCGATCGTCTTCATGGCGCTGATCGCCCTCGTCACGGTGATCCAGCGGCGCACCGTCAAACTCACCCAGTCAGGAGCGTGAGATGGGATCCCGAATCGGACGGCGCGCACTGCTCGGCGTGTACGCGGCGCTCGTCCTGGTGCCCCTGCTGGTGATGCTCGCCGGCAGCTTCAAGTCCACCTCGGACCTGTTCAGCAACCCCTTCTCGCTGCCCGAGGAGTGGCGGTTCGGCAACTACAGCGAGGTGCTGGGCAGCGCGGACCTGAGCACCGCGTTCACCAACAGCGCCGTCGTCAGCACCTGTTCCGTGACGCTGACGCTGCTGCTGGGCAGCCTGGCCGCGTACGGGGTGGCCCGGATACCCGGCTGGCCGGGCTGGGCCATCTACGGCTTCCTCGTGCTCGGCATGTCCGTGCCCGCGCAGGCCAACATGATCCCGCAGTTCGTCCTCTTCGACGTGCTCGGGCTGACCGACAGCCTGACCGGACTGGTCCTGATCAACATCGTCACCACGCTGCCCGTCGCCGTGTTCATCCTCGCGGGTTTCATGCGGACGCTGCCGCGGGAGATCTACGAGGCCGCCGCGCTCGACGGCGTCGGGCCGTGGCGCACGTACCGTTCGATCACGCTGCCGCTGTCCCTGCCGTCCCTCGCCGCCACGGCGATCTTCCTGCTCGTCATCCACTGGAACGAGCTGCTGTACCCGCTGCTGTTCATCAACGACCCCGAGAAGCGCACCCTGCCGCTGGCCCTGCTGAACTTCCAGGGCGAGTTCCTCACCAACTACCCGCTGCTGTTCACCGGCGTCGTCGTGGCGTCGCTGCCCCTCGTCGTCGGCTACATCTTCCTCCAGCGGTTCTTCATCGCCGGGATGACCGCCGGCTCGGTCAAGGAGTGACACGTGTACCTGCTCCGTGAGATCACCGCGGTGCGCCCGTACGAGGGCGGCGTGGAGTGCGCCGTACGCGCCGTGCGCTGCCTCGAACTGCCCGGCACACCGGGCTATCTGACCGGCGAGCCACCCGACGGGCAGGGCATCGAGACGACCATGCCCAACCTTCCGGAGCTGCCCGTGCCGCCGCTCGACCCGCGCGGCTTCGTGCTGCGGGTCGCCTTCGGCAGCGAGGACGCGGTCCGGATCACCCTCGCGCCGGAGGGCGCGCGGGTGCTGGACGAGGAGCCCGGCTGGCTGGGCATCGTGCTGGACGGCGGGCAGGGGTACGGGCCCGCGCCCCGTGTGCGTACGGCCGATGTGGCGTCGGACGGCGGCGGGCGCGGCACGCCGGAGACGGTGCTGCAGACCGGGCGGTTGCGGGTGCGCGTGGCCCGGCGGCCGTTCGCCCTCGCCGTGGAGGACACCGCGACGGGGCGCACGCTGCTGCGTACGGGGGAGCGGCTGCGGCAGGTGGCCGGGTTCCCGATGGCGCCGCCCGTACTGGCCGCGGAGGCGGGCTCGGATGGGGAGGCCGGCACCGTGCTCAACCTCGAACTCGGCCCCGACGAGCGGATCACCGGCTTCGGCGAGCAGTTCGGCCCGCTGGTGAAGAACGGCCAGCGGCTCCGCCTCCGCGTCGAGGACGCGCTCGGCACCGGCACCGGCATGGCGTACAAGCCGGTGCCCGTCTGGCACTCCACCAGCGGCTACCTCGGCTTCCTCAACACGGGCGCCGTCGTCACCGCCGACGTCGGCCACCGGCGACCCGACGTGCTCGGCCTGACCGTGCACGACGAGGCGCTCGACCTGTGGGTGATCGGCGCGCCCGACCCGAAGGACCGGCTGTCCCGGTACACCGGGCTGACCGGCCGCGCCGCCGTGCCCCCGCTGTGGTCCCTCGGCTACTGGATGGGCCGCTGCCGCTACCACAGCGCCGCCGAGATGAACGACGTCGGCGACACCATGCGGAAGCACGAGGTGCCCTGCGACGTGCTGCACCTCGACCCGGACTGGCTCGTGGTCGACCGGCTGAACTGCGACTTCATCTGGAACACCGAACGCTTCGGCGACCGCGCCGAGTTCGTCGCCGGGTTGCGCGAGCGCGGCCTGCGGCTGTCGCTGTGGGAGCTGCCCTACCTCGACCCCGCCTCACCCCGGCACGCGGAGGCCCGCGCACGCGGCTACCTCGTACGGGACGCCGACGGCGAACCCGCCCAGGTGGCCGGCACCCCCACGCCCGACGGACGGCCGCGCGCCCTGCTGGACTTCACCAACCCGGAGGCCGCCGCCTGGTGGCAGGACCTGCACACGGACTTCCTCGCCGACGGCGTGGCCGTGTTCAAGACCGACTTCGGCGAGGGCCTGCCCGACGGCACGGTCCCGGCCGACGGCACCCCCGCCCACCACGCGCACAACCTCTACCCGCTGCGCTACAACGGCGCCGTCTCCGCCGCGATCGCCGCCCGCACCGGCCGCAACGCGCTGGTGTGGGGCCGCTCGGGCTGGGCGGGCTCGCAGCGTTACCCGGGCCAGTGGGGCGGCGACGCGGAGTCGACGGTCGCGGGGATGCGTTCGACGGTGCGCGGCGGCCTCTCGTACGCCCTCAGCGCGCCCGGCTTCTGGAGCCACGATATCGGCGGCTTCTTCGGGCCGGAGCTGACCCCGGAGCTGTACGTGCGCTGGACGCAGCTGGGCGCCCTGTCCCCGCTGATGCGCGCGCACGGGCTGCGGCCGCGCGAGCCGTGGGCGTTCGGCGACCGGGCGCTGGAGATCGCGCGCCGCTGGGTGCGGCTGCGCTACGCGCTGCTGCCGTACCTGTGGCAGACGGCGCACGAGTCCGCCGCGCACGGCTGGCCGCTGATGCGGCCGCTGGGCCTGGAGTTCCCGGGCGACCCCGTGGCCGCGACCGTGGACGACGCGTTCCTGCTGGGCCCGGACCTGCTGGTGGTGCCCGTCTTCGACGACGGGCCGGGGCCGGTCCGGCGCCGCTTCTGGGTACCGGAGGGCGGCTGGACGGACCTGCTCACCGGCGAGCGCCACACCGGACCCGGATACGCCGAACGCACCGTCGCCCTGGAGGACATGCCGGTCCTCGTGCGCGACGGCTGCTGGCTGCCGCGGCTGGACGTGGACGCGGCCGTCCGCTCGACGGACGACCTGCCGGACCGGCCGTGGCGGCTGGAGCTGTACGGGACGGGGGACGGTACGGGGGACGGCGTGCGTGAACGGGCCGGGCGCGAACTGACCGGCTTCGACGGCACGCCCACCCGCGTACGGGTCGAGGGCGACACCGTGTACGCGGAGGGCAGCCAGCCGTTCGCGGCGCACGCGGTACGGCAGGGGGCCCGGCGGTGAGCGCCGCCTTCCCGGGGGCGCCGGACTTCCCGGAGAAGCGCGACCGGCTCTGCGAACTCGCCGCCCGGCACGGCCTCGACGCACTGGTGCTGCGCGAACCGGCCACCCTGGCCTGGCTGCTGGGCGCCCGCGTGCACGTGCCGCAGACCCTGGACAGCGCCTGCTTCACCGTGCTGCTGACGGCCGCGACGGGCGAACTCGCCGTCGCCGCCAACGCCATCGAGGCACCCCGGCTGCGCGACACCGAACTCGCCGGGCTCGCCGCCGACTGGCGGACCGTCCCGTGGTGGGAGAACCGCGACGCCGGGCTGCCGACCGGGCCACGCACCGGCTCGGACCGGCCGGGGCCGCACGACGTGCCGCTGGCGGCGGAGATCGCGCGCGTCCGCCGGGTGCTCACCGGCCACCAGCAGGAGCTGCTGGCCGAGGTCGCCCGGGACACGGCGGAGGCGGCGACGGACACGGCGTACGGGCTGGCACCGGGCCGTACGGAACGGCAGGCCGCCGCCGCACTGGCGCACGCGCTGCTGGACCGGGGCCTCGACCCGGTGGTGCTGCTGGCGGCGGCCGACGAACGCATCGCCCTGCACCGCCACCCGCTGCCCACGGACCGCGCGGCCACCGGACGGCTGATGCTCGTCGCGTGCGCGCGCCGGCACGGCCTCATCGCGAGCATCACGCGGACGGTGTCGTTCGGCGCGCCGTCCGAGGCCGGACGGCGGGACTACGCACGGCTGCTGGAGGTTGAACGTGCCTTCCTGGACGCCTCGTTGCCGGGCGCGCGCCTCGGCGACGTCTTCGGCGCGGGCGTGGCCGCGTACGCCGCGAACGGCCTCCCCGCCGACGAGTGGCACCGGCACCACCAGGGCGGCTTCTCCGGCACGCAGCCGCGCGAGTTCCCGGCGCACCACACCTCGGAGGAACTCCTGCCGGAGGGCGGGGTCGTGGCGTGGAACCCCAGCGGCGGCGGCTGGAAGACCGAGGACACCGCACTCGTACGGGCGGAGGGCGTACGCACCCTGGTGCACGACCCGCGCTGGCCGGCGGTCCCGTGCGGGGGCCGCGACCGCCCGGACATCCTGACGCTCTGAACGGCCCGTTCGAACCCCGCCCCGTACAGGAGGGAACCACACCGTGACCGCACCCGACACCCCGCTCCCGCGCTTCCACCTGGCCGTACCGGTCGACGACCTCGCCGCAGCGCGGCACTTCTACGGCGACGTGCTCGGCCTGGAGCAGGGCCGCAGCGCCGACACGTGGGTGGACTGGGACCTGCACGGCCACCAGTTCGTCACGCACCAGGTCCCGGACAACGGCGGTGCCCGCCGCGGCCACAACCCGGTCGACGGGCACGACGTGCCGGTGCCGCACTTCGGACTGCTCCTGACCGTCCCGGAGTTCCACACCCTCGCCGAGCGGCTGCGCGCAGCGGACACGCCGTTCGTCATCGAGCCGTACGTGCGCTTCGAGGGGCAGCCCGGCGAGCAGTGGACGATGTTCCTGCTCGATCCGGCGGGCAACGCCCTGGAGTTCAAGGCGTTCGCGGACGACGCGCAGGTCTTCGCGGTCTGACGGCGCGTTGCGCGCCGCCGGACCGCCGGACCGCCGGACCGCCGGGCCGCCGGACCGGCCCGCACGCTTCAGGGGGAGTGGGTGAGGAAGTGCTTCGGGTCCAGCGCGCGGGACACGATGCGGGTGTCGCCGATCCAGCCGTAGAAGCCCTGCTCGTACCGCTCGTCGAACTGCGTGGCACCGATGACGAACGGCTTGCCGAGCGTCGCGATGCCGGTCGACGGCTGTGCCGGGTTGCGGGCGATCGGCGAGCCGTCGACGTAGACGACCGTGCGGCGGCCGTCGTTGACGACGGCGATGTGCGTCCAGCGGCCCGCCGGCAGCGTGTGGCTCCACGACGTGGGGTCGGCGTCCTGCCGGTGCGGGTAGACGACGTACTGCAGGAAGCGCTCCGGCGACAGGTTCAGGCTGCACGTGGGCTCGTCGGGGGACCAGCCGGTGGTCTTGCCCGCGTCGCCGTTGCGGCCCTCCCAGCTGAGGATGCCCATCCACGCGTGGTCGCCCTCGAACGGGTCGGGGAGCCGGATGAACGTCTCGATGGTGTAGCCCGAGTCGAACGTGGCGCTGTTCAGCGGTGCGTCCGCCGCCGTCGTCAGGATCGCGCCCCGGTCCGGGTTCTTGCCGCCGTCGAAGCGGAGGCTGGCGTGCGCAGGCTGGTCCCCGTGGTGCCCGTCCGACCACGTGAGCAGCTCGGCGGGACCGTCGTGCAGCCGCCGTACGGTGAGGTGGTTGCCGTTGCCGCTGAGGTCGCGGGCGCGGCTGCCGTCCGCGACGGGCCTGCCCGTACGGCCGCCGCCGTCGAGCCCGGCGGAGTCGAAGCGCCAGTACGCGACCGTGCCGCGGGGCAGCACGGCGGACGGCGGGCGCGGGCGGCGCGGTACGACGGGTGCGAAGCCCGCGAACCGCTCGGCGAAGTCGATGGCCAGGCTGAACCGGTCGTCGGGGCCGGTAAGTTCGACCGTCTCCGCCGCCAGCGGCGTCCGCCGCCGCGGGTCGCGGGCCAGGAACCAGGGCGAGAACGTCTCCACGTCGACGGCGCCGCGTACCAGGTCGAACGCGTAGAGGCGGATCATCGCGCCGCCGCCGTAGTAGCGGTCCTGATAGTTGGTGATGTGCACGTGGACGGCGTTGCCCGCGTCGTTGGTGAGCACGGTGCGGCCGGGCGGCCAGTAGTGGCCGCCGAGCGCGAGGAAGATCTGGTCGTTGCCGCGTATCAGCCCGTCCCACAGGCGCCGCCCGTGGTCCGACAGCCGCGCCTCGCCGTCGCCCGCGGGGAAGGCGATGTCGTGGGTGGTGAGGACGGCGGGCAGCTCCGGATGCCGGTCGAGTACGCCCTGCGCCCAGCGCAGCCCTTTGTCCGACACGCGCCAGTCGAGGGCCAGCACCAGCCACTCGCGGCCGCCGGCGCGCAGCACGTGGTACGTGTTGTAGCCGTCGTCGGAGGCGCCGCCGAACGTCGGCATGGAGCGGTAGCGCTCCGGACCGAATGCGTCCAGGTAGGCGCTGTCGCCGCGCTGGTCGTCGGCGCCGGTGACGTCGTGGTTGCCCGCGAGGACGCTGTACGGCACCTTGCCGTGGATGGTGCGGAAGGTGGCGGCGGCGAGCGTGATCTCGTCCTCGGTGCCGTGCTCCGTGACATCGCCCAGGTGCGTCATGAACGCGATGTTGGCCTCGCCGCGCTCGGCGACGAGATACCGGAACGTCTCGCGCAGCGGCTCCGGGTCGGCGCTGTCGGCGTCGAAGAGGTACTGCGTGTCGGGGAGTACGGCGATCACGAAGCGCGGGCTCTCGCTGTCGCCACCGCGCCCCCTGCCCGCCGCCTGCGCCTGCGCTTGTGCCTGGGTTTGCGCCTGCGCTTCCGCCGCCTGCGCCGTACCGACCGCCGTCACCGCACCGGCGGCCGGTACGGCGACGGCGGTCTGGAGCAGCGTGCGTCTGCCGAAGCGGCTGGGGCTGCCTGCCCGGTCCATGGTGATCTCCGTCCGCGGGGCGCTGTGTCGCCCGCAACACTGCTGATCACCCGTGGCCGCACGGTGGCAGGTACCTGAACGGTGCCTTGTGGTTTACGTACGGCGCGGCTCGTGCGCGTCGAGGAACGCCTCCAGCCCCGCGAGGTCGTCCGTGTTGAGGTAGTCGACGTTCGCCGCGACGAGTTCGCCCCAGAGCGCGTCGCGCGCCGCCCCCGGCACGTCGGGCGTGGCCCAGAACCGCACCTTCTGCCCGCGCCCGTGGGCCGCCGAGACGATCCCGCGCAGCTTCGCGCGCTCCGCTTCCGGGAACGTGCCGGCGCCCGTCCAGGTGAAGTTGAGCGTCCAGTTGTCGCTGATCAACGGGATGAAGGAGGCGGGCGCGGAGGTGCCGAGGTCGGCGAGCCGGCCGTCGTAGAAGGCACGCCGTACGGTCTGCGCCTCCATGGGCGCGCGTGCCGCGCGGTCACCGGAGACGACGACCGTCACGGGCCCGCGGAACACACGGCCCTGCGCGTACGTGCTGAACAGGCGCCGGTACCGGCCCAGTTCGCGGTCGAGCGCGCCGTACGTGGCCGCGCCCTCGGTCTTGAGGTCGACGAGCAGCTGCAGCGACGCGCGGTGGCCCTCGTACACGGAGCCGTGGTTGGCCTTGACGCGGGCCGCGAGCGGCGCGAGATAGAGGGACTCGAGGGTGCGGGCGGGGTCCAGGTCGATCGGGTCGTGGCCGACGAGGAGCTGTCCGCCGACGAGGTGGATGTCGGCCTCGACGCTGCCGAAGCGGTGGTCGAGGGCGTCGAGGAGGGGCCGGGGGTGCTCGTAGTCGTTGTGCGCGTGGGCGCGTACGAGCGGGCGCGGGCCGCGTGGCCGCCCCGATGCCTGGGCGTACGCGGGCAGCGCGACGCTGCCCGCGAGGGCTGCGCCGAGGGTGGTGAGGGCTCTGCGGCGAGTGGTGAGGGCCATGCGTCTGCCTCCCTGGGGTGTACCGGACGGACCTCAGCGAGTATGCGACGGCCGGCGGCCCAGGGGGTGTCCCCGCGCACGGAGTTGGCCGGGCGGTGACGGGAAGTTCACGTCTGACCGTGCTCGGCTCGCTCGCTTGATTCGGCGTGGCCGGCGGGGATTTGACACGCGATCAACCACCCCGTTAAACCTGCCACATGACATTCATTTCCAACAGGGGTGGTTAACCGTGCGTGTCGCGTTCGTGGGCAAGGGCGGCAGCGGAAAGACCACGCTGTCGGCGCTGTTCGCCCGCCGTCTCGCGCGCTCGGGCGCGCCCGTCGTCGCCGTCGACGGCGACATCAACCAGCATCTGGCCGAGGCGCTCGGGCTCGGCGCGGACGAGGAGTTCACGGCCCCACCCCTGAGCGCGCGGCTGGGCGAGATCAAGGACCACCTCCGCGGCGCGAACCCCCTGATCACCTCGCGCGAGGCGATGATCAAGACCACGCCGCCCGGCCGTGGTTCGCGGCTGCTGCGGCTGCTGGGCGACGACGGGATCCACGGGACGCACGTACAGGAGGTGTGCGGCGTCCCGCTCATGGTGACCGGCGAGTTCGACGAGAGCGACCTCGGGGTGGCCTGCTACCACTCGAAGCTCGGCGCGGTGGAGCTATACCTCAACCACCTGGTGGACGGCCCCGGCGAGTACGTCGTCGTCGACATGACCGCCGGGGCGGACGCGTTCGCCTCCGGGCTGTTCACGCGGTTCGACATGACGTTCCTGGTCGCCGAGCCGACCCGGAAGGGCGTCTCGGTCTACCGCCAGTACCGGGACCACGCACGGGAGTTCGGCATCCCCCTGGCCGTCGTCGGCAACAAGGTCACCGGCGAGGACGACCTGCTCTTCCTCAAGGAGCACGTCGGCGGCGACCTGCTGGCGTACTGCGAGCAGTCGACCTTCGTGCGCGCACGGGAACAGGGCCGCGCCGGGGGCGAGCTGGAACCGCACAACGCCCACACCCTGGACCAGCTGCGCGCCGCGCTCGACGCCCGTACGAAGGACTGGGACGCCTTCCAGCGGCACGCCGTCGAGTTCCACCTGCGCAACGCGGAATCCTGGGCCAACGCCGCCACCGGTGCCGACCTCGCCACCCAGGTCGACCCCGGCTTCCGGCACGGGCCCGCCGCCCTGGCGGACTCCGCCTGAGCGCCCCGCCTGAGCGCGAGGGGTACGGGTCAGCCCAGCCGCAGGTCCGACGCCGTACGGGACGGTACGGCGTCCAGTGCGGCGAGGTGCGCGCCGTCGAGGGCGAGCGTGCCCGCGGCGGTGTTCGCCTCGAGGTGGCCGGTGTCCGCGGTGCCGGGGATGAGCAGGACGTTCGGGGAGTGCCGGAGCAGCCAGGCGAGGCCGACCTGTTCCGGCGTGGCGCCGAGGGACTCGGCGGCGGCGTGCACAGCCGGCTCGTCGGTCACCTTCGGCAAGCCGGCGAACGCGCTGCCGAGCGGGAAGAACGGCACCCAGGCGATCCCCTCGGCGGCGCAGAGCTCCAGCATGTCCTCGCCGTCGCGGGTCACGAGGCTGTACGCGTTCTGGACGCAGGCGATGCCCGCCGGGAGCGCCCGGCGCAGCACGTCCCCGGTGACGCTGCTCAGCCCGATGGCGCCGATCTTCCCCTCGTCGCGCAGCTCCGTCAGCGCCGCCAACTGGTCGTCGACGTCGACCACCTGGTCGCCCTCGGCTCGCAGCCCGGGGCCGGTGTCGAGCCGCCGGAGGTTCACGACCGCGAGCCGGTCGGTGCCCAGGCCGGCGAGGTTGGCCTCGACGCTCGCCCGCAGCTCCTCGGGCCGCTGCGCCGGGCGCAGCGGGACGGCGCCGCCCGGATTGGGGTCGGCGCCGACCTTGGTGACCACGAGGACGCCGTCGGCGGGGCGGATCGCCTCCCGGACGATGCCGTTGACGTACCCGTCGCCGTAGAACTGGGCGGTGTCGACGTGGTCGACGCCGAGTTCGACCGCGCGGCGCAGGAGCGCGAGGGCGGTACGGCGGTCGCCGTCGAGCCGTTCGAGCTGCATCGCGCCGTAGCCGATACGGGAGACGGTGCGGCCGGCGAGCGTCCCGGGTCCGCCGGGGCGCGGCACGCCGGTGGCCGTGGTCTCGGTTGAGGTGCCGGTGGCAGGCATGGAGACTCCGTCCCGTGAGACGATAGGGGAAGCGGAGGAACCTCCGCTATGCCGACTGTAGCACTATCGGAGGTGCCTCCGCTTTGGCTGGGCCAGAGAGCAGTCCAGAAGACCGTCCCGAGAGCGGTACCGAGAGCCGTACCGAAGACCGCCCCGGCGAACGCTCCGGGGACCGCCCGCTCCGCGCGCACGCGCGGCGCAACCGCGAGAAGCTCGTCGCCGCCGCACAGGCCGCGTTCACGGCGGACGGCGACACCGTTCCGCTGGAGAACATCGCCCGCGCGGCCGGCGTCGGAATCGGCACGCTGTACCGGCACTTCCCCACCCGCGAGGCACTCGTCGAGGCCGTCTATGCCGCCGAACTCGACGACGTCACCGACAGCGCCCCCGCCCTCCTCGACCGGCACCCGCCCGAGGAGGCGCTGCGCGCCTGGATGGACCGGTACGCCGCGTTCGTCGCGACGAAGCGCGGCATGGCCGACACCCTCCGCACCGGCTGGGCCTCGGGCCGCATCCCCACCCCGGCCACGAGGGAACGGCTCTCCGCCGCCATCGGAACGATCCTCTCCGCCGGAGCGCGTACGGGCACCCTCCGGGAGGACGTCGACCCCCAGGACGTCACCGGGATGCTCCTCGGCGTCTTCCTGTCCACGGCGGCCACCAACACGCCGGAGCAGACGGGCCGCATGCTCGACCTGCTGACGGACGGCCTGCGCCGGCGCCCGTGACGCGATGACGCCCGCCTGACGCGATGACGCCCGCCTGACGCGATGACGCACGCCTGAGGCGATGACGGCGTGTCAGCCGGCCGCCGGCGCCCAGCGGATGCGGGTGCTGACCAGGGACACCAGGAGCGACGAGGCGGCGACGGCGGCCATGCCCCACACCAGGCTGCCGGCGTTCGCGATGAAGCCGATGGCGGGCGGCCCGGCGAGCAGTCCCGTCGTACCCATGGCGGCCACCAGGGTCAGCGCCTCCGGGCCCTGCGCCGCCGCGGCCACGTACACGCAGGGCGTCACGGCCGCGATGCCCAGGCCGACGCAGGCGAAGCCGAGAAGGGCCGGGACCACGCCGCCGCTCAGCAGGCTGAGGGCCAGCCCCGCGCCCGCCAGCGCGCTGCCGTAGAGGACGATGCGCCCGTCGCCCCAGCGGCTGCGCCAGCCGTCGGCGAAGAGGCGGGCCAGCACCATCATGCCGGAGACGACGGCGATGCCCAGCGGCGCCAGTTCGGCGGACGCGTGCGCGACGTCCTCGAGGTAGAGGGCGGACCAGTCGTTGACGGCGCCCTCGGTCACCGTGCCGAAGGCCATGGCGAGGCACATCCACAGCGTCAGCCGGGACGGCAGGGGCCGGCCGCGGCGGCCGCCGGGCTTCGGCGCCGCTTCCCGTACGGGCTCGCCCGCGGCCGGTTCGTCCCGGGCCGGTCCGTCCGCGGCCGGTTCGTCTCCGGCCGGTTCGTTCGCGGCCGGTCCGTCCCCGGCCGCGCCGTCCTCCGGCAGCAGCCCCCTCCACGCCGTGGCGAGCAGCAGCAGGAGGATCGCCGCGGCCACCCCGAAGTGCGCGGCGACCGACGTGGTCACCCCGGTCGCGCCGGACGCGAGGAGTGCGGCGAGGAGCGAGCCGCCGCTGAACGTGGCGTGCAGCCGGGCCATCGCGTTGCGCTTGTGACGGGTCTCCAGCGCGGCGCCCTGCGCGTTCATCGCGACGTTCAGGCAGCCCACGAGGAGTCCGTCGCAGAGCAGGACGGCCAGCGCCGTGTAGTAGTCCGGCGCCGCGGCCAGGGCGGGCAGCAGCGCCGCCAGGCCGAGGGTGGACGCCAGCGCGAGGCGCTGTGAACCCAGCCGCCTCATCAACACCGCCACCAGCGGGAACGACACTGCCGCGCCGACCCCGGCCGCCATCAGCAGCAGGCCCACCTCCGCGGCGGTGAGGCCGAGTTCCGTCTTGAGGGCGGGGATCCGCGCCGCCCAGGTGGCGTACTGGAACCCGAGTGAGCAGAAGAGAGCGGCGATCGCCAACTGGCTCCGGTGGAACGAAGTCCGGGGCCGCAGCACCTGCGTCAGCAACATGTTTCCTTTCGTGAAGACGGCCCGCCCGGCGGACCCGTCGGTTCCGCCCGGCCGTCGCGCGTGGCCCCCGCGTCGGGCCCGCCGGCCCGCACCGCTCTGGACATGTACGCGGCGCCCGGCCCGTACCCCAGCGGCACGACCCCCTCCTGTACGGCGAACCCCTGCGCCGACCAGAAGGGTTCGCTGCCGCCGACGGCGAGCAGCGAGATCCGCTCGTACCCGCACGACCGGGCCGTCGCGGTGAGGTGCCGCAGCAGCCGCCCGCCGAGTCCCCGGTGCCGGAGGCCCTGTTCCACGACCAGGTCGTGCAGGTGCAGGTTGGACGGCCGGGCCGACTTCACCGCCGCCGCCTCCGCACGCTCCAGGTCCGGGTACCGGAACAGCGGGTACGGGAGCGCCAGCACGTACCCCGCCAGCCGCGGCCCCTGTACGAGCGCGAAGCACGTGCCCGGCGACACGCGCCCCCTGGACTCCAGCGCGGCGCGCCCCTCCGACAGTCCGAGGCCCGCGTACGTACGGGACTCCAGCGCCGCGACGCCGTCCCAGTCCGCCTCGGCGAGGGGCCGCACGCGTATGTCGTCGCCGCTCATCCGCCCGGCTCCGTACGGGAGTCGGGGCGGCCGGCGGGGCCGGTCCAGGTGTACGGGAGCGGGCTGAAGCCGTTGAAGCCCCGCGTCATGTAGCTGGTCGCGTACGCGCCGCAGGAGAGCACCCACACCGGGTCGCCCGACGCCAGCGCCCTGGGCACGGGGGTCAGCCCGCTGTCGTGCGCGTAGGCGTCGTCGCTGTCGCAGGTGGGACCGGCCACGACGGCACGGACGTGCTCGGTCTCCCGGCCCGCCATCTGGTGGGTGGGGAAGACGAGCCGGTAGCGCAGCTCGTCCATCTCGTACAGCCCGTTGAACTTGCCGCAGCTCAGATACAGCCACCAGCGCCGCTCGCCGTCCGGCCCGCGCCGCGCGGACAGCCGCGAGACATGTGCACGTATCGCCCCGTGGTCGGCGACGAGATGGCGTCCCGGCTCCATGACGAACGCCAGGCGGTGCCCGGGAATCCGCCCCAGGTGCCGCGTCCCCTCGCGGATCACCGCGAAGATCTTGTCCAGCGGCGGGTCGAGCGGCCTGCCGTGCCGGTCGAGGTAGCCGAGCGCGGGCAGGCCGCCGCCCAGGTTGACGTGGTCGAGTGAGATCCCGCGCCGCCGCAGCTCCGTGAGGACGTCCGCGAGCTGTTCGAACGCGCTGTGCCAGCCCTCGGCCGTCATCTGCTGCGAACCGACGTGCACGGACAGCCCCGCGGGCGTCAGCCCCAGGTCCCGCGCGGTCTCCAGTACGAGCAGCGCGTCGGCGGGGGAGCAGCCGTACTTGTCGCTGAGCCCCCAGAGCGCCCCGTCCCCGCTGGTCGCCAGCCGGCAGAAGACGCGTGAGCCGGGCGCGTGGACGGCGAGGGCCGTCACGTCCTCCACGCTGTCCGTCGCGAAGTCCCGTACGCCGAGCCGGTACGCGTCGGCGATGTTCTCGTCGGACTTGACGGTGTTGCCGTAGTGCATGCGGCCGACCGGCACGCCCGCGCGGAGCGCCTGCTCCATCTCGGGGACGCTCGCCGCGTCGGCGCCCGCGCCCTTCGCCGCCAGGCAGGCGAGCACCTCGTCGACGGGGCAGGCCTTGACGGCGAAGCGGACGCGTACGCCGGGCAGTTCGCGCCGCAGGGTGTCGTAGCCCGCCTCGATTCCGGCGAGGTCGAAGGTGATCCGGTCGTCGGTGGCGGCTGCCAGGGCGGTGTGGAGGGGCGTGTTCTCCCGCGGTTCCATCGCGGCGCTCACTCCGGCAGCCCCGGTTCCGGTGCCGTCACCGAAGACTCCTGGTCCGGTGCCGTCCCCGGCGGCCCCGGGTCCGCGCGCAGCGGCGTGGTTCTGCTGGTGTGGACGAGCGCCTCCCACGCCTCCGTCAGCAGCGCGAAGTCCTCGATGTCGCGGCGTGCTTCGTCCAGGAGGCGTTCGCGGCGCGCCGCCAGCAGGCCGGCGAACTCGGCGTACCGGCCGCCGAGCTTCCGGTACGCGGTGTCGAGCGCGTCCAGCCGCCGTACGTTCCCGGCCTGGTCCAGCCCGGTGCTCTCGCGGGCGAACGCGGCCACGGCGGAGGCCCGTACGCGGCCGTCGGCGTCGAGCAGCGCGCCGCCGGCCTCGGCGAGCCGGTCGTAGACGTGGTGGAAGTAGAGCATCGACAGGAGGAACTTCGTGAACCGCGTCTGGTACGCGGTGAATCCCGGCCCGGTCCTGCGTTCCGCGGTGTGGAAGTTCACGATGTGCCGGTTGTGCAGCACGCCGGGCAGGGCGGCGGCGTGTACGAGGTGGAAGAGGAAGTAGTCGCTGCCGATGGTGTCGGTCGCGGGCGGCAGCGGCACCTGCTCGTGTACGCCGTGGAAGGCGATGTTGCACATGTCCACGCGCATGGGGTCGACCACGGTCAGCGTCGAGTGGTCGCGGGTGAACGCCTCGGAGCCGGCGCCCCGGAAGGATTCGTCGACGAGCTGCCGCTTCGCGTCGTCCGGCCAGCCCCCGGGCGCCCACAGGCTGACCACGTCGTGGTAGACGGCGGGGTCGAGGCGGCGGATCTCGCCGATGTCCACGGAGAGTTCACCGACGAACGAGGCGCCCACCAGCGCCACTCGCTTGTGCGCGTGCTCCGGGTCCAGGGCGGTCTCGGAGACGGTGTGCGCTGCGTCGGCCGCGCGCTCGCCGAGCGAGGCGAGTTCGTGGTGGACGGGCAGCACGGGCTTGCCGTGCAGCGTCTGGTAGCGGCTGTCGGAGTCCCTGCGGTGCACGGACTCGCAGCCGAGCGCGGCGGCGATCAGGAACGCGCGGTTGGTGCAGGCGCCGTAGGAGACGCCGGCCGGGAGCATCAGATCGAGCATCAGGTCGCTCTTGGTGATCCCGGGCGTCCGCCGGATCACGCGCCGCAGGAAGTCCCGCTGCCCCGCCTCGTCGAAGTGGTGCACGACGACCCCCGCCACGGGCTCCAGCGCCCGTACGGCCGCCGCGTGCTCCTCGAACGCCTCCGAGGAGTCCAGGATCAGCAGGTGCACCTCGGCGCCGAAGTGCCGTACGGCGTACGCCGCTTCCCCGCCGACCGCCGCGACCGTCGCCGGGCAGGCCCTGTTGGTGGGCAGCGTCAGACAGATTCGGCGCATGCCGGTTCCCCCGTCGGCCCGTCGAGTTGCCGCCCGCTCCAGGACTCGAGGCCGAGCAGTCTGGCCCCCAGCTCGTTCAGCGAGGCGGTGCCGTACCTCAGGGACTCGTGCCGCACGGCGTCACCGAGCAGCGTCGCGTTCCAGCCGGGGGTCGTGAGGTGGCGCCACGAGTCGATACGGGACCGCCGCAGGTCCTCGTGGGACTCCAGCGCGGGCATCATCGAGAGGTACTGGACCGAACGGACCCCGTCCCCCGAGGTGTTGGGCGCGACGCCGTGTGCCAGCAGGCCGTTCCAGATGATCAGGTCGCCGGCCTTCAGCTCCGGCCGTACGACGGGGAGCTCCGACCGGTCGACGGCCGGGCGTATCGGGTCCCGGTCGTCCGGCTGCCCGGCCTTCCACCGGTCGAACCGCCGGAACAGTTCGGGGCAGCACTGGAAGCCGCCGGTCTCCGGGCTGGTGTCGGTGAGGGCGATGCTGCCCTGTACGCGCTGCGGCAGGATGCCGAGGGTGGTGTCGACGTCCCAGTGGAGTTCGATGTCGAACCCCTTGTCCGTGGGCGCGATCAGGTCGCGTGAGCGGTTCCGCACGTTGGGCGGGTTGAGGTTGAGCCGGTCCAGCGTGACCCACAGCTCGTCGCAGTCCCACACGTCGGCGAACGCGTCGTAGACCCGCTGCGTCTGCCGGCTGTCCCAGATGAGCTGGTGGTGGTACGCCTCCACGAACCCGTAGACGTACAGGTCCCGGTCCAGGTCGGAGCGGAACTCGCGGTCCTCGTACCAGGTGCCGGGCCGGGCCGGGGCGAGGCCCTGGAAGTCCCACGCGAAGTCCAGCAGGCGCCGCGCCGCCGAGGCGGGGATCGCCTCCTTGACGACGACGTAGCCATAGGTCTGCCAGAAGGCGAAGTCCTCCTCGGTCAGCACTCTGAGGGGCTGTGTCTTCCGGAGGTCCCGCAGCTGGGTACGCGCCAGGTACGTCTCGCCGTCCGCGCTGAAGTACGGGATGTCTGAAGGGGATCGGTGGAGGTAGCCATCGGTCCTTGGCATTGCTGTGCTCCAAGACTCGTCGCTGTTCTGTCGCGCCCGGGGGCCGTACGGCCCGTGGCGCGGTCGCCTGCGGGCTCCGGGCAACGGAGCCGGGCGGAGGACACCGGTTCCGGGCGCGGCGGAACGCGCCGTCGCCCGTCGGCGTCTGGAAGGAAGGGGCGTCAGCGCGCCTGACAGCCCGGAGGAGTGGTGGTCGTGGGTGGTACGGGCCGGACGTTCCGGTGTGGGCCCCCTGCGGAACCGGCGTCCGTCCGTGCGAATCGGTGTCCGTCGCAGACCGTGCACGCCGGGGTCGACTGACGTTGCGGGCCTGCGCAAGTGAGGCAACGGGGCCATGCGTTGTCGCATCCGCCCCTTGCTGAACTCTCGCCCCGTGAACAACTTGGACTAGACCAATGACCTATGTCAACAGCATATTTTGAGCCGACCAGTTGGCCAAAACGCCGACATTCGGCGCTGATTCGCCCCCCGGTCACCGAACTTGCCCGCGCGGCCGGAGTCTTGGGCGGCCGCATCTTGACAGCGCCGACTGACCTGGACTGATACTTGGTCTATACCAAACGAACCCCACCGTTACCGGGGTGCGGGCACTACTCGAGAGGCGCGGTCGATGTCCTCCAGCAAGCAAGGCAAGGAGCTGCGCCGACTCGCGCTCTCCGTCCTCCAGCCCGGTTTCGTGGGCACCGAGGCGCCCGAGTGGGTCCTGCGCGACATCGGCGAGGGCCTGGCGTCCGTCGTCCTCTTCTCGCGCAACATCGCCTCACCGGAACAGGTCGCCCGGCTGACCGGGCAACTCCGCGCGGAGAACCCAGAGTTGATCATCGCGATCGACGAGGAGGCCGGGGACGTCACCCGGATCGAGTCCGCGACCGGCTCCAGCCGCCCCGGCAACTGCGCGCTCGGCGCCGTCGACGACGCCGAACTGACCGAGGCCGTCGCCGCCGACCTGGGCCGCGAGCTGCACGCCGCCGGCATCAGCCTCAACTACGCGCCGAGCGTCGACGTCAACTCCAACCCCGACAACCCCGTCATCGGCGTCCGGTCCTTCGGCGCCGATCCGAAGGTGGTGTCCCGGCAGGCCGCCGCGTGGATCCGCGGACTCCAGTCGGCCGGCGTCGCCGCCTGCGCCAAGCACTTCCCCGGCCACGGAGACGTCGCCGTCGACTCCCACCACGGCCTGCCCAGCTACGACGCGGACCTCGACGAGATCGCCGCCCAGGCGCTTCCCCCGTTCCGCGCGGCGATGGACGCGGGCGCCCGCGCCGTCATGAGCGGCCACCTCCTCGTACCGGCCTACGACCCGGACCTCCCCGCCACCCTCAGCAGCCGCATCCTCGACGACCTGCTCCGCCGCGAACTCGACTTCGACGGCCTGACGGTGACGGACGCCATCGAGATGGGCGCCGTCGCCGACCGCTACGGCATCGACGGGGCGGCCGTACGGGCCGTCGCCGCCGGCGCCGACGCCGTCTGCGTCGGCGGGGAGAGCGCGGAGGAGGCCACCGCCCAGCTCCTCGCCGGGGCGCTCGCCGACGCGGTGACCGCCGGGGAGCTCACCGAGGCGCGGCTCGTACAGGCGGCGGAGCGCGTACGGGCGTTCGCCGCCTGGTCGGCGGAGCTGAGCCGTACGGCCGCCGTCGGCCGTACGGGCGGCGACATCGGCTACATCGCCGCCCGCCGCGCCATCCGCCTGACCGGCGCCGTCCACGACGCCCTCCCGCTGGCCGCGCCGCCGCACGTGGTGGAGCTGGTGCCGACCACCAACCTGGCCATCGGCAAGGAGACCCCGTGGGGCGTCGCCTCGCGCCTGCCCGAACGGCTGCCGGGGGCCACGTCCGTACGGCTGCACCAGGACCAGCTGCGTACGCCCGCCGCCGCGCTCCAGGAAAGCGCCCTGGCGCCCGCTTCGGGACGCCCGCTGGTGGTCGTCGTACGGGACGCCGCGCGCCACGCGTGGATGGGCCGCGCCCTTGCGGACCTGGTCACGGCGCGGCCCGACGCCATCGTCGTGGAGATGGGCCTGCCCGGCGCCGGCGCCACGGCCCAGGGAGCGGTCCAGATCTTCACCCACGGCGCCACGGCCGCCTCGGGCCGCGCCGCGACGGAGGTCCTGGCGGGACCGGCCCGGTAGGCCCACAACCGCCCGCCACGCGTAACTCGTCCCGGGCGGCGGCCGGTTCAGCCCTCCGCGGGGAGGAGCTGGACCAGGCCGGCCTGGTTCTCCCCGCCCGGCCCGGTGTGGGTGGCGCGCACCCGCCAGCGGCCGGCGGGCAGCGGGACCGGTGCCTGCTCGGGCATCCCGCCGCCGGGCGCCTCGGAGTCCAGTCCGGCGCCGGCCTCCACGGAGTCCATGAGCACGCCCGTACCGTCCGACACCCAGGTGCCGCACTCCTCCCAGGAGGTGGCGGGGTCCGCGAGGGCGGCCTCGGCCGCGGCCCGCAGCCCGGCCGCCGACCGGGCGGCGAACCAGCGCAGGAACGCCCGGTGTTCCGGCAGATAGCAGGTGGTGGCCGGCTCGTCCGCCAGCACCAGCGCCTGCGCGCCGCCCTGCCCGACGGGGATCACGCCGGCCAGGCCGCCGACCGCGCAGGCCCGGTCGTAGTCGTCCGGCGCGGTCGCGTCTCCTCCGACGAGCCCGGTCTCCGTGGCTCCGTGCCAGGCGGTCAGCGCGGAGACGGGGACGACGATCAGAGGGCCGCCGAGCGATTCCACCCAGACAGGCCCGGCACCGGACGTGCCGTACGCGTCAACCTCGGTGTACGGAGAGGCATTCATGCGGGCCAGTGTGCCCCGGCCCCGGACGCTGACACCGCCGTACGGGCCGTGTCAGGCCGGTGTCAGGGGCGTGACAGGCCGGGTCCCGACAGTGGGCGCATGACGAGTTCAGCGATTTCAGCCTCGGGGCTGCGGAAAGCGTTCAGGGACAGGACCGTGCTCGACGGCATCGACGTGGAGGTGCGCGCGGGCACGGTCTTCTCCCTGCTTGGCCCGAACGGCGCGGGCAAGACGACGATGGTCAACGTGCTGACCACACTGATGAAGGCGGACGGTGGCACCGTACGCGTCGCCGGGCACGACATCGAGACCGAGACCAAGGAGGTGCGCGCGCTGATCGGGGTCACCGGCCAGTTCGCGGCGGTGGACGAGTTGCTGACGGGGCACGAGAACCTGCGGCTGATGGCGGATCTGCACGGCCTGGGCTCCGGGGAGAGCAGACGGGTCCGTACGGAACTGCTGGAGCGGTTCGACCTGGCCGACGCGGCGCGGAACCAGGCCGCCACCTATTCCGGCGGCATGCGCCGGAAGCTGGATCTGGCGATGACGCTGGTCGGCGGGCCGCGGATCATCTTCCTGGACGAGCCGACGACGGGCCTGGACCCGCGCAGCCGCCGCACGATGTGGGAGATCATCCGCGAGCTGGTGGCCGACGGCGTGACCGTCTTCCTCACCACCCAGTACCTCGAGGAGGCCGACCAGCTCGCCGACCGTATCGCCGTACTCGACCGGGGCCGCCTGGTCGCCCAGGGCACCCCCGACGACCTCAAGCGCCAGGTGCCCGGCACCCACGTACGGCTCCGGTTCGCAACCGCCGCCGAACTCGACGCCGCCGCACGGGTCTTCACCGGCTCCACGCGCGACGACGAGGCGCTGGCCCTGCGGGTCTCCGGCGACGGCGGTACGAAGTCGCTGCGTGCCCTGCTGGACAGGCTCGACGAGTACGGCATCAGCGCCGAGGAGTTCTCCGTCCACACACCGGACCTCGACGACGTTTTCCTCGCCCTGACGGGCCACTCAACGGAGGCGGCGGAATGAGCACCAAGTCCCCCTCGATCGTGATGCTGCGCCGCAACTTCACGCACCTCGCCCGCAATCCGACCTCGGTGTTCAACGCGGTCCTGATGCCGATCATCATGATGCTGATGTTCGTCTACATGATGGGCGACGCCTTCAGCGTCGGCGTCGACTACATCGACTACGGCACGCCGGGACTGATCCTGCTGGCCGTCTGCTACGGGCTGGGTGCCACCGCGACCGCGGTGAACTCCGACATGACGAAGGGCATCATCAACCGGTTCAAGGTCATGGACGTCTCCCGCGGAGCCGTCCTGACCGGTCACGTCATCGCCAGTCTGCTCACCAACCTGATCGCCATCGCGGCCCTCGTCGGGGTGGCGTTCCTGCTGGGGTTCAGCCCGTCGGCGGGGCTCCTCGACTGGCTCGGCGTGGCCGGCATCGTCGTGCTGCTCGGCTTCGCGGCGGGCTGGCTCACCGTCGCCCTGGGGCTGGCGGCGAAGTCCCCGGAGACGGCGGGCATGGCCTCCGTACCGCTGGTCATGCTGCCGTTCTTCAGCAGCGCGATCGTGCCCGCCGAGAAGATGGGGCCGGGCCTGCGGCAGTTCGCGGAGTACCAGCCCTTCACGCCCGTCATCGAGACCATGCGCGGGCTGCTCGCCGGCGAACCGTCCGGCGGCGACGCGGTGACCGCCGTCGCCTGGTGCGCCGGGATCGCGCTCGTCGGCTATCTGTGGGCGCGCTCCACGTTCACCAGGCGAGCGTGACCGCGACCAGCTGCCGCCAGTTCGTGCGCGTACCCTCCCGAGCCGCCTCGGCGAACCGCGCGTCGCCGAGGCGGTTCCGCGCCGCCTCCTCGATCCGGGCCGCGTCCGGCTGGCCGGGGTGCGGCAGCCCGAGCACGGCGGCGCTCGCCGCGAGCAGCCGCGCGGCCTGCTCGTACTGCTCGCGGCGGAGCGCCAGGTCCGCGACCCCGACGAGGGCGTACGCGATCAGGAAGGCGCCGTCCGTCTCGGACGCCGCCTGGAAGGCCGCGACGCGGTGCGTAAGTGCCTCGTCGAGATCGTCGGCGAGATAGCCGAGCAGGTCGTGGACCATCGCGCGTACGGGCGCCAGTTCCGCCTCGTCGCCCAGCAGCGCCGTCGCGGTGCCGAGCTGCCGGCGGGCCTCCTCGCGGTGGCCGCGCCAGCGGGCCAGCTCCGCCTTCGAGAGGGCGAGCGCGGCGAGCGAGGCCGGCCAGGTGACCTGTTCCGCGCACCGTTCGGCCTCGGCCATGGTGGCCGTGCAGGAGTCCTCGTCGCCCAGCAGCCAGTACAGCTGCCCCTGCCGGGACCGCAGATGGATGACGTCGTCGACGGCGCCGATCTCGGTGACGGCCGCGACCGCCTCCTCCAAGTGCTCGCAGGCGCGGGCGAACTCGCCCCGCATGGCGATCCGGTTGGCGAGTTCGGTGAGGGCCAGCGAGATCCCGTACCGCTCGCCGAGTGAGCGGAACTCGGCGAGCGCCAGCTCGAGATGGGCGTCCGCCTCCGGTCCGGCGTCGCCGCGCACGATCCGCATCTTGCCGAGCTGGAAGCGGGCCAGCGCGCGCACCCACGGGTCCGCGTCGTCCAGCAGGGGCTCGAACGCGGACACCAGCGCGTCCGGGCCCGCCAGCATGCGCTCCATCGCGCCGATGAGCGCCAGCATCGGGTAGCGGCCGTAGCCGGCGTGGCTGAGCCGGTACGCCTGGTGGATCCACTCCTCGGCGTTGTGCTCGTCGCCCAGCCCGGACGTCTCGAACAGTACGACCATCCCGTACACCATCGCCCGTATGTCGTCGGGCACTTCGCCGGGCGTCCTCGTGGCCGCCATGATCAGCTCGATGCCCTCGGCCTTGCGCCCGCCGAGCCACCAGTACCAGCCGGCGCCCGCCGCGAGCCGCATCGCCTCGGGCGCCTCGCGGGCGGCGAGCGCACCGCGCATCGCCGCGCCGATGTTGTCGTGCTCGGCCTCGAGCGTGGCGAGCCACTCCAGCTGGCCGGCGCGGCGGAGGTGCGTGTCCGCGGTCTCGGCGAGCTCGGTGAAGTACGCGAGGTGGGCGCGGCGCGCCAGGTCCGACTCGCCCGCCTCCGCGAGCCGCTGGGCGGCGTACTCCTTGATGGTGCCGAGCATCCGGTAGCGCGGTGCGCTTTCGCCCCCGGCGACCAGCAGCGACTTCTCGGTCAGCGCGGTGAGCAGCTCGAACACGTCCTCCCGCGGCACCGCGTCCTCCCGCGGCACCGCGTCCTCCCGCGGCACCGCGTCCACTTCCTCATGCGCCCCCGCGGCGGCGCAGACCCGTTCGGCCGCTTCCAGGCCCGCTCCGCCCGAGAACACCGAGAGCCTGCGCAGGACCGCCCGTTCGGCGCCGGTGAGCAGCTCCCAGCTCCAGTCGACCATCGCGCGCAGCGTGCGGTGCCGCGGCAGTGCCGTACGGCTGCCGCCGGTCAGCAGCCGGAACCGGTCGTCGAGCCGGTGGGCGAGCTGGTCGAGGGACATGGTGCGCAGCCGGGCCGCGGCCAGTTCGATCGCCAGCGGCATCCCGTCCAGCGCCCGGCAGATCCGCGCCATCGTCGCCAGCGTGGCGGCGTCGGCGGCGTCGGCGGCGTCGGCGGTGTCGGCGGTGCCCGCGGCGTCGGCCGCGAGATCCTTGCGTACGGCGCCCGCCCGGTCCCGCAGCAGCCGTACGGCCGGCGCGGACGCGGTCTCGTCGGGGCCTGCGTCCCCGTCCGGCAGGGCCAGCGGCACGACCGGCCACAGCGCCTCGCCGGTGATGCCGAGCGGTTCCCTGCTCGTCGCCAGGATCCGCAGCCGCCGGCACTCCCCGAGCAGCCGGTGGGCGAGCGCCGCCGCGGGCCCGATCACGTGCTCGCAGTTGTCCAGGATCAGCAGCATCTCGCGCTCGCGCAGCGCGGCGACGAGCCGGTCCGCAGGCTCGGCGCTCGGCGCCTCGCCGAGGAGGGCGTCCCGGAGGCCGAGCCCGTCGAGCGCCGCCTGCGCCACGTCGCCGCCTGCGCCGACGGCGGCCAGCTCCACCAGCCAGACGCCGTCCGGCGGTTCGCCGAGCAGGCTGCGCGCGGTCTCCGTGGCCAGTCTGGTCTTTCCGGAGCCGCCCGGCCCGGTCAGCGTGGTGAGGCGGTGTGCCGCGGTGAGTCCGGCGACGTCGGCGATGTCGGAGTCCCTGCCGACGAAACTGGTCAGCTCGGCCCGCACGTTGGTCCGCCGGTTCTCCTCCCGCCGCCCCAACTCGCCCCGCAGCAGCGCGACATGCAGCGCGGACAGCTCCGGCGAGGGGCCGGCGCCCAGCGCGTCGGCCAGTGCCTCGCGCGTGCGCTGGTACACGAGCAGCGCGTCGCTGTCCCGTCCGGCCGCGACGAGGGCGCGCATGAGCGCGGCGGCCGGCCGCTCCCGTACGGGATGAGCGGCCACCAGGTCGGTCAGCTCCGTGATCAGCTCCGCGCCGTGGCCGAGGCGGACCTCCGCGTCGAACCGGTCCTCCAGCGCGGTCAGGCGCAGCCCTTCGAGCCGGGTGACCGCCGCGTCGAACGCCGCGCTGTCCTGGAGCCCGACGTCCTGCATGGCCGCACCGCGCCACAGCGCGAGGGCCTCGCGCAGCAGCCGTACCCGCTGCCGCTCCCCGTCCTCGCGGTTCTCGCGCGCCTGGCCGACGAGGCGCTCGAACCGTACGGCGTCCACGGCGCCGGGTTCCACCACCAGCCGGTAGCCGTCCGTACGGCTCTCGACGGCCCCTTCGGGCAGCGCCTTCCGCAGCCGGGAGACGAGGCGCTGGAGGGCGTTCGCCGCGTCGGCGGGCGGGCGCTCGCCCCAGATCCAGTCGACGAGCGCCGCCTTGGGGACGGCGCGGCCCGGTTCGAGGGCGAGGGCGGTCAGCAGCCCGCGCAGCCGGGCGCCCGGCACGTCGGCCGGGACGCCGTCGTCCGTGCGAACCTCGAATGATCCCAGCACGCCGATCTGCACTCGGCTGATTCTGGCACGGCGGTCCCGCCGCGCCACGTGCCGTTCAGCCCGCCGTCCGAGCCGCCGCTCGAGGCGGCGCCTTCCAACTCGCCGTACGGCGGCGGCTTTCGTGCCCGGTCAGTGCTGCCGCTGCCCGCCGAGCGCGTCCAGCATCGCCTGCTGGTGGCGGTGGCCGACCGTCTCGTAGCCGAGCACGGTGACGTACGGGGCGAGCATCACCACGAGCAGGCACACCGCGATCGGGGCACCGGCCGCCGACAGCAGGACCGCCGCGAGGAGCACGGCGAGCGTGGCGGAGATCAGCAGCAGGTGGAAGGGGTCGGCCGAGGACAGCAGCAGGGTGTGCAGCAGGTAGACCATCAGCAGGTAGAGGCCGACCGGGAGGGCCAGCGAGAGGGTCACGGCCGTCTCGCCGAGCTTCGCGTGGTGCTCCAGGTGGAGGCCGGCCACGTGCAGCCCGGCGCCGGCGCCGGCGATGCCCATGAACAGGGGGATGTGGCCGTAGCCGAAGAGGTAGCCGCGGCCGCGGCGGTGTACGAGGACGTCGCCGAACGGGGTCATGAAGTACACCCACCACATGCCGAAGGTCAGTCCGACGCCGGCGACGACGACGGCGACCGCGTTCCCGGTCCAGTGCGTGCCGTCCGCGCCGCCGAGGAGGTCGGACGACGAGGCGACGGTGCCGATGACGCCCTCGCCGAGAACGATGATCGCGAACAGGCCGTACCGCTCCGCGACATGGTGGGGGTGCCACGGGGTGCCGCCCGCGCTGCCCTGGGTGAGGACCGGCAGCGCCAGCTCCAGTACGCCGAGGACCGCGAAGCAGACGAACACGGCGGCGAGCGGCAGATGCGTGAACGCCACCACGGTCCAGCCGACTTGGGCGAGCACGGTCCAGCGGATGTTCGCCTTCCCCACGGCGCTGTGGGTGGGGGACTGCCGGGAAGCGCGCCACCACTGCAGCACCATCGCGACGCGCATCACGATGTAGCCGAGCACCATCACCCGGAGTTCGAGGTGCTCGCCCTCCTCGACGGAGTGGAACATCGCCGGCAGGCCGAGCGCGAACACGACGACGCCGATCATCTGGACCATCGTCAGCACGCGGTAGAGCCAGTCGTCCGTGCTGAACGCGGAGGCGAACCAGCTGAAGCTGATCCACGCGACGCTGATCGCGAACATCGCGAGCACGTACGCGGTGACCGCCTGCCCGTGGTGCCCCGCGGCGAGCATCTCGGCGAAGTGGGACGCGGCGGTGCCGACGGCGACCACGAAGGTGAGGTCGAACAGGAGCTCCAGTGGCGACGAGGCCCGTCCGTGTTCCTCCGGGTCGCGGCCGGTCATGGGCACCAGCCGGTGGGCGAGCTTGCCGGAGCGGTCGGAGGGGTCGGAGTGGCTCATGCGCAGCATGATGCCGCACCCGGCCGCGGCCCCGGGGCGACGTGTGACCGGTGAGTCCGTCGCGCGGCCGGTGCCGGGCGCTCCGCCCGTACCCCGTAGGCGAGTTGGGGGCCCGGGGGCCTTCCGAACGGTTTCCGCGCGGGGCGCCGCCACGGAATTTCCCGTTCACATCTCTTGACGCACCAGCACCAGCCGCATTTACTCCGTCCACAAGGATAGACAGCGTCTCCATATGTGGACGCGATTGAGGAGAGGCTTCATGGTGCGCCCCCAGCAACCCCCGGCCAACCCCCTGAGCGGGCTGCTCGGCTTCCCCGTCACCCCGTTCCGGCGCGACGACGGCGAGCTGGACCTCCCGCGTTTCGAGCAGCATCTCGCCGAGATGGTCAAGGCCGGGCCGAGCGCGCTGTTCGTCGCGTGCGGCACCGGCGAGTTCGCGTCGCTGACCGTGGCCGAGCACAGCACGCTCGTACGCGCCGCGGTCACACATCTGGCCGGCCAGGTGCCCGTCTACGCGGGTGCCGGCGGCGGTACGCGGCTCGCCGTCGAGTACGTGCGCTCCGCCGAGCGCGCCGGGGCCGACGGCGTGCTGATCCTCCCGCCGTACCTCCAGGCCGGCCCGCCCGCCGGGCTCGTCGCGCACTACCGGCAGATCGCCGCGGCGACCGGGCTGCCCCTGGTCCCGTACCAGCGCTCGACCGCCGTGTTCACCCCCGAGGCGGTGGCGGAGCTGGCCGGCCTCGAGCAGGTGGTGGCGTTCAAGGACGGGTACGGCGACGTGGAGCTGCTGCAGCGCATCCACACCGCCACCGGTGGCGAGCTGGCGCTCCTCAACGGCATGCCCACCGCGGAGGTCTTCGCCGCCGCCTACGCCGCCGTCGGCGCCCGCGCGTACTCCTCGGCGACCCTCGCCTTCGCCCCGGCGATCGCCCGCGCCTTCCACGACGCGTTCCTGCGCGGCGACGACGCCGCGCAGCAGACCCTGCTGCGCGAGTTCTACGTGCCGCTGACCCGGCTGCGCCACACCACGAACGGCTACGCGGTCGCCCTGGTCAAGGCGGGCCTGGCGGTCCAGGGCCGGTCGGCGGGACCCGTACGGCCGCCGCTGGCGGAGGTGACGCCGGAGCACCGTACAGAGCTCGCCGCCCTCATCGACCGCGGCCACGCCGCCCTGGACGGCATCGGTGGCTGAGGCGCCCGCCGCCCGCGCAGGCGGGCCCCGCCGCGTACGGCACCCGCGCCGCGTACGGCATCCCCGCCGCGTCTGCCGCGTACCCGCCCGCGCACCGCGCGGCCACGCGCCGCCCGCACCACCGGTGCCGCCTGCGCCACCAAGGAGGATCGAGGAACGATGAAACCCCCTCTCCGCCGGCCACCCGTGGCCACCGGACCGCCGGGCCGGCGCGCCGCCGTGCTCGTCGCGGTGGGCGTACTGCTGACGGGCGGGTGCACGGTCGCCAACTCCGGATCGGCCGCCGGCGCCGACACCGCCCAGGTCGTGCTGCCCGAGGAGCCGCCCACACTGGAGCCGTGCGATGCCTCGCTGACCGCCACCGGCCGCGTCGTACGCTCCAACATCACCGAGCCGCTGGCCGAACGCGTCCCGAAGACCGGCGAGCTCGAACCCAAGCTCGCCACCGGGTGGAAGCAGACGTCGCCGACCACGTGGCGGTTCACCCTCCGCAAGGGCGTCACGTTCCACGACGGGTCGGCGTTCGACGCGAAGGACGCGGCCTTCTCCGTCCGCCGCACCGTCGACTCCGGCATCGAGTGCAACGTCGACGGCTACGTCTTCGGCGACAGCGAGATCACCGCGACCCCCGTCGACGGCACGACGCTCCAGGTCACCTCGGAGGAGCCGGACCCGATCCTGCCGCTGCGGCTGTCCTTCGTGGAGATGGTGCCCACGAGCACGGACGCCAAGGCCAAGGTCCGCGAGCCGGTCGGCACCGGCCCGTACCGCATCGACACCTGGAACCAGGGCATCAACCTGCGGCTCGACCGGTACGACGGCTACTGGGGCAAGGCCCCCGACTACGCCGCGGCGCTGTACACCTGGCGCGCCGAGGGCAGCGTACGGGCCGCGATGATCAGCAGCGGCGAGGCGGATGTCGCGGTGGGCCTGGCACCCGCGGACGGGGCCGGCGAGCACGCCGTGGAGTACCCCAACAACGAGACCTCGTACCTCCGCATGGACGCGGGCAAGGCGCCGCTGGACGACCTGCGGGTGCGCCAGGCCATCAACTACGCAATCGACCGCAAGGGCCTCGTCGCCTCCGTCTTCGCCGGACTCGGCAAGCCCGCGGGCCAGCTCGTCCCGGACGGCGTCACCGGCCACAACCCGGACATCAAGGCGTGGCCCCACGACAAGCAGCGGGCCAAGTCGCTGATCGACGAGGCCCGTTCGGACGGCGTACCCGTCGACAAGAAGATCACGATCATCGGCCGCAACGGCATCTACCCCAAGGCCGCGGAGGCCATGGAGGTGGTGCAGAGCGCGCTGTCGGAGGCCGGGCTCAAGGTGGAGGTGAAGATGCTGGACGTGAACGCCTGGACGGAATACCTGCTCCGGCCGTTCCCACGGGACGCAGGCCCGACCCTGCTCCAGGCCCAGCACGGCAACCAGGCGGGCGACGCCGCGTTCACCATGGACCAGATCTACGGCAGCAAGGGCGCGCAGAGCAGCTACGGCACCCCGGGTCTGGACGAGCGGATCCAGCGGGCCGAACGCGCCGCCGGCCGCGACCGGGAGACCGGCTTCGCCGACGCCCTCGCGTACCAGGGCGAGAAGGTCGTACGGGATGCCGTCCTGGCACACATGACGGGCATCATCGCGCTGGCACCGGACGTCACGTACGTGCCCGACTCGGCCAGCGGCGACGAGATGCACCTGGCCGAGATCCACCCGGCGGGCTGAGGGACCACGATGCTGACCTTTCTGAGACACCGGATCCTCTCCAGCCTGATCCCGCTCCTGGTGGTGGTCCTGGGCGTGTTCTTCCTGGCCCGCCTCACCGGCGACCCGGCCAACCTGTACCTGCCGCTCAGCGCCACGCAGGAGATGCGGGAGACGTTCTCCGCGCAGCACGGCTTCGACGACCCGCTGGTGGTGCAGTTCGGCGACTACCTCGCGCAGCTCGCCCACCTCGACTTCGGCGAGTCGCTGCGTACGGCGCAGCCCGCGTCGGAGGCCGTGCTGCGGGCGTTCCCCGCCACGCTCCAACTGGCAGGCACCACCATGCTGCTGGCGATCGCCGGCGCGGTGGTCGTCGGCAGCCTGGCGGCGTACCGGCCGAACTCGCCCGCAGACCGGATCGCCGGCTTCCTGTCCTCCACGGCGGCGAGCACCCCGGACTTCTGGTTCGCGATCATGGGCGTACTGGTCTTCGCGGTCACCCTCGACTGGCTGCCGACCTCCGGGACGGTCGGCGCGGCGGCCTGGGTGCTGCCCGTGACGACGCTGCTCATCCGGCCGTTCGGCGTCCTCGTACAGGTGGTGCGCGGGGCGATGGTCACCGCGCTGTCCGAGCCGTACATCAAGGTGGCACGCAGCAAGGGGGCCAGCGAGCAGCGGGTGATCTTCAAGCACGCGCTGCGCAACGCCGGCGCCCCGGCGCTCACCGTCGCCGGAGACCTGACGGTGGGGCTGATCAACGGCGCCGTGGTGGTGGAGACCATCTTCGGCTGGCCGGGCATCGGCAAGCTGATGATCGACTCCATCCTCCAGCGCGACTTCGCGGTGCTGCAGGCGGCGGTGCTGCTGACCTCGCTGACGATCTTCGCGCTGAACATCCTCATCGACAGCTGCTACGCGCTGCTGGACGCGCGGGTCAGACAAGGGGCGATGACGTGAGCACGCATCACGAGACCGAGAAGACGGCCGGGTCCGCGGGCTCCCGTACCGAGTCCGCGGACGGCGAACTCCCCGCGCGCGCCGAATCCGAAGGCTCCGGACCCGCGGACGGCGCTGCCCGCCGGCACGGGCCGCTGCGCCTGCTGGTGGCGGACCGCATGGCGACGGCGGCCTGCGCGGTACTGCTCCTCGTCGGGTTGTGTGCCGTCCTGGGGCCGCCGCTCCTCGGCGACCTCGCCCGCGAGCAGAACCTGCGGGCGGTGAACCTGCGGCCGTTCTCCACCGGCGAGGGCTGGGAGTTCGTCCTCGGCAGCGACTCGCTCGGACGCAGCGTCCTGGCGCGGCTGATCGTCGCGGCGGGTACGACCATGTCGGTCGCGGTCCCCGCCGTCCTGCTGTCGCTGTGCGTCGGCTCGCTGTGGGGCATGTGGGCCGGGTTCCACCGGGGCTGGCGGGAGACCGTGTCGATGCGCGTCGCCGACGTGATCCTCAGCTTCCCGTCGCTGCTGCTCGCCGTGGTGGTGCTGTACGTGTTCGACCCGAGCGTCGCGAACATCGTCGCGGTGCTCGCCCTCGCCCGTATCCCGGTCTACCTGCGCACCGCGCGGGCGGAGTCGGCGGAGCTGCGCAGCAGGCTGTTCGTCGACGCGGCACGCACCTTCGGCACCGGCAATTGGGCGATCATACGGCGCCACGTCGCGCCGATCGTCCTGCCGACACTGCTCACCGTGGCCGCCGTGGACTTCTGCTTCGTGATGCTCACCGAGTCCTCGCTGAGCTTCCTCGGCATCGGCATCCAGCCACCGGACATGTCCTGGGGACTGATGGTGGCGCAGGGCCGGCAGGAGCTGCAGAACGCCTGGTGGACCGCGGTGTTCCCGGGCCTGGCGATCGTCGGCACGACCGTGGCGATGACCGTGCTCGCCGGCTGGGCCAGGATCGCCGGCGACCCCGCACAGCGCTGGCGGCTGACCGTGCCGAAGCGCGGGCGCCGCGGCCGCGGGGCCGCAGGCGCCGGAAAGGAGCACGCATGAACGGGCACGGTACGGACGGCGCGGGCGTGAGCCGTACGGGCGCGGGCGCGGGCGCGGGCCGTACGGACGCGGGCCGTACGGACGCGGCCGGTACGGACGCGGCGGCGATGGCCGTCAGCGGCCTGTCGGTCGAACTCCGCACCCCCACCGGGCCGGTGCGGGTCGTACGGGACGTCGGCTTCTCCGTCCGTTCCGGGGAGACCCTCGCCCTGCTCGGCGAGTCCGGCTGCGGTAAGAGCATGACGGTGCAGGCCGTGACCGGTCTCCTCGACCCGGTCGCCGAAGTCGTCGGCGGCCGGGTGCTCCTGGGGGGCCGTGACGTGCTGCGGCTGGCACCACGGGAGCGGCGCGCCCTCGCCGGGCCGGAGCTGGCCGTCGTGTTCCAGGACGCGCTCACCGCCCTCAACCCCGTGTACACGGTGGGCTCGCAGCTCGCCGAACCCTTCCGCATCCACGAGCGCGCCTCACGGCGCACCGCCGGGGAGAAGGCCGTCGAACTGATGGAGCGGGTCGGGATCCCGGAGCCGCGGCTGCGGGCGAAGGCGTATCCGCACCAGTTCTCCGGCGGTATGCGGCAGCGGCTGCTGATCGCCATGGCGGTGGCACTGCGGCCCTCGGTGCTGCTCGCCGACGAACCGACCACCGCGCTCGACGTCACCGTGCAGGCCCAGATCATGGAACTCCTCGCGGAACTGCGCCGGGAAACGCGTATGGCGCTCGTCCTCATCACGCACGACCTGGCGGTGGTCAGCGAACAGGCCGACCAGGTCGCGGTGATGTACGCCGGCGCCATCGTGGAGTCCGGCCCCGTGGCCGAGGTGTTCGGCGCCCCGCGGCACCCGTACACCCGCGGGCTGCTGGACTCGGTGCCGGCGGGACACGCGCGCGGCACCACCCTGCCGTCGATCGAGGGCAGTCCGCCGCGGCCGGCGGCGGTGCCGGACGGCTGCGCGTTCCGCACCCGCTGCCCGCTGGCGCGCGACCGGTGCGCCACGGAAGCGCCGCCGCTGTCCGCGACCGGGCCGGGCCGGGCGTCGGCCTGCCACTACTGGAAGGAGCTGGCCGATGCCTGAGACCGCCAACACCGAAGGCACGGCGGACGGCGCCGAGAGCACGGAGAGCACCGCTGCGGGACCGAGCACCGCCGCCGGACCGCTGCTCCGGGTGCGGGGCCTGTCCAAGACCTTCCGGGTGCCGCGCAGCGCGTCGGGCAGCACCCGGCTGCACGCCCTGGACAAGGTGGACCTCACCGTACGGCGCGGCGAAACGCTCGGCCTGGTCGGCGAGTCGGGGTGCGGGAAGTCCACGCTGGCCCGTGTCCTGCTGATGCTGGAGCGACCGGACGCGGGCACGGTGCGCTACGACGGCGTGGACCCCTTCGCCCTGCGCGGCCGGGAACTGCTGGCGTGGCGGCGCCGGGTGCAGATGGTCTTCCAGGACCCGTTCGCCTCCCTGAACCCCCGGCTGACCGCCGGGGAGTTGATCGCCGAGCCGTGGCGCTCGCACCCCGACCTGGTGCCGCGCCCGGACCGCGAGCGGCGGGTGCACGAGTTGCTGGAGATGGTGGGGCTGCGGGCGGTCGACGCGCGCCGCTCCCCGCAGGAGTTCTCCGGCGGGCAGCGGCAACGTATCGGCATCGCGCGTGCGCTGGCGCTCAACCCCGAGGTCATCGTGTGCGACGAACCCGTGTCGGCCCTCGACCTTTCGGTGCAGGCCCAGGTGCTCAACGTACTGACCGGCCTGCAGGCCGAGTTGGGCGTGGCGTACGTCTTCATCTCGCACGACCTGCCCGTGGTACGGCACGTGGCCGACCGGGTGGCGGTCATGTACCTCGGCAGGGTGGTCGAGTCGGGCCCGGCGGAGGAGGTCTTCACCGCACCCCGCCACCCGTACACCGCCTCGCTGCTGTCCGCCGCGCCCCGCCCGCCGACGGAGCGGGCGGACGGCGGGCAGCGGATCGTGCTCTCCGGTGAGGTGCCGTCGCCGACCGACCCGCCGTCGGGCTGCCGCTTCCGCACCCGGTGCTGGAAGGCCGAGGAGGTGTGCGCCGAGGCCGTACCGGCCGACGAGCCCGCGCCGTACGGGCCGCAGCACCTGGCGGCCTGCCACCTGCCGCTCGAACCGGCGGCACGCGGCTGAGTCCGAGCCGTACGGCCGCGGGTGGGGCCGCGGGGTGGGCCGCGGTTGGGAGCGTTCTCCGCCGGCCTCCCGCACCGCCTATCGCGACCCGTCCCGCGCCATTACCATCGGGCCCCTCCGGAAAGGTTCAGACCAAACATGCGGAGGGGTCACATGCCGGTTTCTGTACGGCCGTTGAGGCGTCGCTCGGTCCTGCGGCACGGCGCTCTGGGCGCCGCCTCCCTCGGGCTGCTCACAGCGGGCAGGCTGCCGGCGAGCCGGCCGGAAGGGGAACGTCGCCGTGCCGCGCCGGACAAGCGGCTCGCGGTCGTCGGCGCGGGCACCTCAGGCATCGCCACCGCGTACTTCTGCGATTCCGCATGGAGCGTCGACCTCTTCGAGTCACGCGACAAGATCGGCGGCCACGTCGACACCCTGTCCGTCACCGAGGGGGACAAGCGCTACGCGGTCGACATCGGCGCCGAGTTCTTCCACCCGAACACGCACCCGCTGTACTGGTCGTTCCTCGCCGAGATCGGCGCCCGCACCGACGACCCCGACACCAGCCAGGTGATCGAGGGCCCGGCGAGCCTCACCGTCTTCGACGCCGCCACCGGCAAGTCCCGCTTCGGTTCGGAACACGCCCTGGACGACCTCCCCGGGGCGCTCCGCTTCCTCGCCTTCACCAAGGAGGCGCGGCGGATGACCGAACCGGACGTCCGGTGGGAGACCACCATGGGGGAGTGGCTCGACGGGCTCGACATCGACGACGGCTACAAGCGCGACGTCCTCACCCCCTGGCTGGCCTCCCTGACGTGCGGCGACATCGAACTCGTACGCACCCAGTCGGCGCGCGCCCACCTGTCGGCCTTCGCGAAGACCTTCCCCGCCACCATCTTCGAGCCCGTCCACACGTACAACTCCACCGTGGGGCTGGAGGGTTACCTGCGGACGCTCCTCGACGCCTGCGAGAACACCACCGTCCTCACCCGCGCCGGCGTACAGAGCCTGGAGGAGCAGTCCGGCACCTGGCACGTCCGTACCGCCTCCGGCCGCCACGGCCCGTACGACGCGGTCGTCGTCAGCGCACCGCCGCCCGTCGCGAAGGACTTCTTCACCGGCCTCCCGGACCTGGGCCACATCACGGAGCTGCTGAAGCTGCACGAGTACAGCCCCACGCGCCTCGTCATCCACCGCGACCCCTGCTACATGCCCGCCGACCGGGACTACTGGTCCGTCCAGAACGCCGCCGCGGGCGGCCCCAACTGCGAGACGTCGATCTGGATCGGCGCGTACTACGGCACCGACGACCCCGCCACCAAGCCGAGCATCTTCAAGAGCTGGGCCGCCTCCCGCGCCGCCGACCCCGCCGAACTCCTCGCCGCCCGCCGCTTCCGGCACCCGCTGTCCACCCCGCGCAGCCTCGCCGCGGCCCGCGACATGCTCGCCTTCCAGGGCGACCGGAACCTGTACTTCGCGGGCAGCTACACGACGGTCACCGACCTCCAGGAGACCGCCGTCTACTCGGGCCTGAAGGTCGCGGAAAGCCTCAACCCCCAGGGCCCGGAACTCACGTCGTTCAAGCAGCGCCTGTCGGACGACGACCTGCTCGACCTCTCCTACGACATCACCTGACCCACCCCGGCCGGCTGCGGGCCAGTGTGGATGCCGTATCCGCGTGCGGCACCCAGCGCGCGGGAGTCCGCAGCTGCCCGTAGAGCACCTTCGCGACCGGAGTCAGCTCGGTCGAAGAGAATCGGCACGCACACCGACGGGCGCCACGGCTCCCGGTCGAAGTAAGCCTCCCGGAATCCTTCCACGGTCCAGTCCCGAGGCCCGAAATAGAGCGCTCCCTCTGCACCGTTCTGAGCCACCCAGCAGGCGGGCAGAGAACCGTGCGCTCGAGGACCGGCGGGTCTCCGGCGCGGCAACGCACGGCACTCGGCTCAGCGCGCCCGCGGCGCGTCGGAGCGCAGGCCGTCGAGGAGGATGGCGGTGATCTGTCTGGCTTCGTCCTGCCAGCCCTCCGTGGCGCGCATCCCGCAGATGCCGCCCAGGGCGCGCAGCAGAGTGGTGCCGGTGACGCCGTCGCGGAGGGTGCCGGCCGTGACGCCCGCGTCGAGCAGTTGTGTAAGGGCGTTCGCCATCCGGGTGCGGGCGTTGTCGAAGAACGGGGAGTCCGTCGCCGTGATGCGCTCCAGGGCGACGGCCATCCCCTTGCCCACGGCTGCGTGGTCCACGAGCAGCAGGAGGAAGCGCCGCAGGGCCTCGTCCGGCTCGTGCTGGTTCAGGAGTTCCGCGGGAGCGGCGCACAGTTCGTCGACTTCCTTGCGGTAGACCGCCTCGACGAGGGCTTCGCGTGTTTCGAAGTGGCGGTAGAGCGTCCCGACGGCCACCCCGGCTCTGCGGGCGATCTCCTCGACATGCGCGTCGGCGTCGCCGACGAGGAAGGCGTCCCGGGCCGCGGCGAGGAGTGCCTCGCGGTTGCGCCGGGCGTCGGCGCGCAGCGGGCGTGACGGGGGCAATGGGTCCTCCATAACGTGAGTCCGACTCCGTTTGTGTACTGTTCCGGAGTCAGGTTCATGTTACTGCGGAGCGGCTTCCCGGCTTCCACAGACATGAAGGGCACGAAGAGCACGCAGGAGAGGACAACACCGTGAACATCACCTTGAGTTCCGTGGTCATCGACGCCGCCGAACCGGAGCCGGAAAGCGCCTTCTGGCACCGGCTGCTCGGCGGCTCGCTCACCCGGACGCCGACGAATCACTTCATCCAGGCCCCCGGCGTTCCGGTGCTCGTGATCCAGTCGGCCCCCGAGCAGACCGCGCCGGTCTGGCCGGACGGCAACTCCCAGCAGATGCACCTCGACTTCGCCGTCGACGACCTCGCGGCCGCCGACCGGCTGGCGGTCGAATCCGGCGCGGGCAGGCTGCGGCCCACCGACGACGTCCGGCCGGAACCGGAGGAAGGCAGCCGGATCTACACCAGCCCGGCCGGACACCCCTTCTGCCTGCGGCCGGCCGGCTGAGCGGCCGACGCCTCCCGGGGGCCCAAGCGCCCGGCGGCCACGGCGGCCCCCGGCCCCGCCCCGTACGTACGCCCTACGACGTGCGCCGCATCGCCGCCCGCGCCGGCAGCGTGACCGCCAGCAGGGCCAGGCCGCCGGCGGCGGCCACGAAGGCGCCGTAGAGCAGCGGGGGCACGTACGGTGCTTCGCCGGTCAGGCCGTTCATCATCGGGATCAGCGTGGCCGCGGCGATCGCGGAGCCGAGGATGACGCCGACCGTGGAGACCAGCAGGCTCTCCCAGCGGAGCATCCGGAGCACCTGGCGGCGGGTGGAGCCGATGAGCCGCAGCGTGTCCAGTTCGCGGCGGCGGTCGAGGACCGTCATCACCAGGGTGTTGACGGCGGCGATGGCGGCGAAGCCGCCGAGGACCACGGCCATCATGTTGTTGGACCAGGCGCCCAGCTTCGCGTCGAGGCTCTTCTCGGTGGCATAGCCGGAGGCGTCGGTGACCTCGCCCAGGCTGTCGAGCGACGCCGCGTCCCCGCCCCGTACGAGCAGCGTGCTGTCGAAGCCCGAGCTGACGTGCCCGGCCAGGGACGCACGGTCCATGGTGACTCCGGCGACGCCGAGGCCGCGGGCGTAGACCGCGACGACCTCGGGGTCCGCCTCGGTGCCGTCGGGGAGGAAGAGCGGGAGCCGGTCGCCGACGCCGACGTCCGCCGAGGTCGCGAGGGTCCGGTCGATGGCGATACGGCCCTTGCCGAGCCGGTCCAGCTTGCCGTCGCGTACGTCCAGGTCCTGCACCTGGGCGAGTTCGGCGCCGGAGCCGGTGGCGCCCTGGGCCGACGCGCCCTGGAGCGCCTTGAACTCGCCGGAGCCGACCGGCACCAGCACCTGCGTGTTCAGCAGGCCGACGGCCGAGTCCACGCCGGGCGCCTGTGCGGCGCGTTCCGCCGCGTCCACCGGGAGCCCGGCCGGGTCGGTGACCACGTGGTCCGCGGTGATGCCCGCGCGGAGCTGCTCGTCGGCGGCGTGGTTCTCGCTCGTGTGCATGAAGACCAGGGTCGAGGCGAAGGCCATGGCGAGGACGATCGGGGTGATCGCGGAGGCCAGACGGCGGGCGTTCGTACGGGAGTTGGCCGCCGCTAGGTGCGCGGACGGGCCCGCGCCGCGCAGCGGGAGGCCGAAGAGGCCCGCGCACAGCCGCGCCACCAGCGGGCCGAGCAGCCCGACGGCGAGCATGAAGCACATGACGACGCCGAGTGCGGCGCTGGCCGCGTCGTCGCCCGCGGAGTTGGCGGCGACCCCGGTGAGGACGGTGCCGCCGACGAGGGCGGCGATGCCCAGCACCGTACGGATCACGCCCGGCCGCAGCCGTTCCACCGACGCCTCGGTGAGCGCCTGTCCCGGTTTGATCTTCGCGGGCCGGCGCCCGGCCCCCCAGCCCGCGCCGAGCGCGGTGAGCAGCCCGACGACGACGGCGGCGAGGAGCGGCAGCCCGGAGACGTGCACGTCCAGGGCCTCCGGGACCGCGCCGCGGTCCTGCAGCTGCCCGAACCACCAGTGCGCGAGCCCGATTCCCGGCAGGCAGCCGAGAATGCCGGCGAGCGGCGCGACAAGCACCGCCTCGGAGGCGACCGCGCGGCGGATCTGCCGCGGGGTGGCGCCGACGGCGCGCAGCAGCGCGTACTCGCGGGCCCGCTGGGCGACGGACAGCGCGACGGTCCCGGCCGCGGTGAACACCGCGACGATGGCGGCGATGCCGCCGAAGGAGCCGCCGATGCCGAACAGCGTGTCCTTGGCGTAGCCGAGGCCCGGGTCCTCGACGGCGCCGCGGTCGGCGCCGGTGTTCACCTCGGCGCCGGAGCCGTCGAGGGCCTTCTTCACGGCGCCGGCGAGGGCGTCGGTGCCGGTACCGGGCTCCGCCAGTACGGCGATGGCGTCCGCCTTGCCGGGGTGGCCGGCGAGCGCGGGGGCCTGGGCGTCGGCGAACCAGGCGGTGGTGCCTTCGGCGCCGGCGTCCCGGGCCTTGTCCCCGGCGCCGGCCTCGGCGATGCCCGCGACGCGGAAGTCCTGCTGCCCCGTGGCGGTGTCGAGCGCGACGGTGTCGCCGACGGCGGCCTTCGCGGCGCGCGCCGCACCCGCGTCGAGTACGACCTCGCCGGTACGGGGCGCGTTCCCGGAGGTGAGTTCGGTGCCGGTGAAGGCGTGCGAGCCCCAGCCGTGCGCGGTAAGCGCGCTGTCCCCGGCCCGTACCGGGAGGGTGAAGTCCGGTACGGCGGCGGCCACGCCGGGCGCCTTCGCGGCCTTGTCCACCAGCCCGGCGTCCACGCGTGCCGTGTCCGGCAGCGGGACGGCCTCCTCCTCGCGGTCCTCGCCGCTGCCCGTGACGACGTACTCGTACTGGTCGGCCGCCGCGACGACCGGCGCCTTCTCGTACCGTTCCGCGGGCACCGACGCGCGCAGGCCGGTCTCGAGGAGGATGCCGCAGGCCGAGACGATCAGCGCGGACATCAGCAGCGCGACGAAGGTCCCCGCGAACGACGCGGGCTTGAAGCGGACGGCTGCGCGGGCGAGCCCGTTGGGCCGCTTCATGCCACCGCCCCCGCCATCGCGCCCGTGCCCGCGCCCGTGGCGGCCGTACGGGCCGTGAGCTGCGTCATCCGTGCCGCGACCTGCTCCGCCGAACCGCGCTCCAGGACACCGGCGAACGCGCCGTCGGCGAGGAAGAGCACGCGGTCCGCCCACGCGGCGGCGGGCGGGTCGTGCGTGACCATCACGACGGTGGCGCCGATCCGGTCGACGGCGTGCCGCAGCAGGCCGAGGACCTCGGCGGCCGTACCGGTGTCCAGGGCGCCGGTGGGCTCGTCGGCGAAGACCACGTCCGGGCTGGTCACCAGCGCGCGGGCGATGGCCACGCGCTGCTGCTGGCCGCCGGACAGCTCGCCCGGCCGGCGCCGCGCCTTGTCGGCGAGCCCGACCTGCGCGAGCACCTCGGCCGCCCGGCGGCGGTCCTGCCTCTGCCCGGCGAGACGCACGGGCAGCAGGACGTTCTGCTCCGCGGTGAGGGACGGCAGCAGGTTGAAGGCCTGGAACACGAAGCCGAGGCGGTTGCGGCGGAGCTCGGTGAGCTCGTTCTCGCTCATGCCGGTGATCTCCGTGCCGCCGAGGCGGACCGAGCCCGCGGTGGGCCGATCGAGGCCTGCGGCGCACTGCAGAAAGGTGGACTTGCCGGACCCGGACGGGCCCATGACCGCGGTGAACGTGCCGCGGGGGAGGGCGAGGTCGACGCCGGCGAGGGCGTGTACGGCGCCGGCGCCGCGGCCGTACTGCCGCTCGACACCGCGCAGCTCGACGGCGAGCCCGGGGTCGCCCGTTACCTCCGGCGCCTCGGGCGCCTCCGGTTCCTTGTCCGCCTTGTGTCGCTTGCCGCTGCGTAGCCTCATTTTTCGCCCTTTCGCGAGCTTTTCCTGCTGACGTTGTGGAGTGTGCGGGGGCGGTTGTGCGCCGGGCGTCACACCCGGGAGCCGAAGTGGAGGTGCTACCGCCGTAGGGGGTGGAGGAGGTGCGGCCCGCAGCGGGACCGCGTCCGGCCCCCGTCAGTCCACGATCCGCCGGAACGCGGCCCGAGTCGTCGGCACCAGGACCCACGTGCACCCGGTGCGGCTGCACCAGGACGTACGGGCACCAGTCCCTCAGGACCAGGCGGCGCCGCCTCCGGATGACGACGCCGCCCGGGGAGGGGAGCGGGGCGGGCTACCCGCTCGGGGTCACCAGCCCCGACTCGTACGCGAAGACCACCGCCTGGGCGCGGTCGCGCAGGTCCAGCCTGGTGAGGACGCGGCTCACGTGCGTCTGCACCGTCTTCGCGATGAGGCGGCGCGTCACGGAGTGGGCGAGCAGCGCGTCACGATGACGACCCGGATCGTCATACGTCTCCAGGGCGGCCGGGACGCGTGGCGCCGGGCGTCAGATGTCGGCACGCAGCGGCTCCCCCACTTCGTACATGTGCCGCAGTGCCTGGCGGTACGAGTCGACGAGGCCGGTCTCCGCGTAGGCCGGGACGTGAGGGCCTGGCGGCGCAGGTGGCCCCGCTTCTCGCCGTACGGGTCGGGCATCTCCATCCGCTTGTGGTTGGGCGCGAAGGCCATGCCCAAGTGCAGCCCGAACAGGGCCTGGTGGAGCGCGGCGAAGACGAGGACGCCGGCGGCGACGTCGGGGTCCTTGCCGATGTGGTTGGGGTTGGCGTGGTGGCGGTTGTGCTTGTCGTTCCACCACGCGTAGCTCATGCCGAGCAGCAGGTTGCCGTGGATGAGCCCGATGCGGCGGTTCGTGGCGAGGCCGAGCGCGGTGACCGCGATGGTTCGCGCGTGCCAGCCGGTGCGCCGGTCGAGCAGCCGCCGTTCCCTGATGTCGCGCAGCAGCGGCGCGAACTCGCTGCCCGCAGGGCGGTTTCGCCGGTCAGGGGCATGCGCTCACTCCGGACTGGTCAGGCGGTCCGGCGGTACGAGTCATTGTTGCCGGACGCCGTGAGGGCTATGATTCCTTCATGTGAGGAAGATATCTCACTTAAGAGTGGAGTCCCATCATGTTCATTGATGCGGCGACGGGCAGCGTCTCCATCGCTCCGGGCTGGGACCGCGCGGCCGCGGCGGACACCCGCCGGCTCGGGGAGGTGCCGCTCGTCAGCGACGAGGCGTACCACCGCCTCGTATACCCCGGTCACACCCTGACCTCGGCGCTGGAGGTCGAGCAGCTGCGGGACCGGACGGTGTACGTCCGGACGTTCTCCAAGACGTACGCGATGACCGGCTGGCGGTGGGGTGCCTCGCCGGGCCGCGCGAGGTGGTGGACGCGGCGGCCCACGTGCACCGGACCCACAACGGCTCGCTGAACACGGCGGTCCAGTACGCGGTCCTCGCCGCCCTCGGCCTGCCGGACAGCGTCGTCGACGCCATGACCGACACGTACCGGCGGCGCCGCGAGCTCGTGGTCGAGCGGCTGTCCGGCGTGCGCGGGCTGCACCTGGTGCCGCCGGAGGGGGCGTTCTACGGCTTCCTCCGCTACGACGCGGACCGGCCCTCCGAGGCGGTCGTACGCGAACTCGCCGAGCGGCGGGTGACGGTCCGCGCCGGCGCCGAGTACGGTCCTTCGGGCGAGGGGCACGTACGGATCTCGTTCGCGGCCTCCGAGGACGACCTGCGGACCGGGCTGGACCGCATCGTCCGCCACCTCGGTGCCGCGGGGGCCTGACGGCGCCGGGTGCGCGTACGCCGTACCGCGCAGTGCGACCTGTCGAACGCACCGTACCCGGCGGCGAGATACCCTTTCCCTGCACTTCGGAGAGACACGGAAGAGACGCAGCAGAGGCGGAGAAGAGGTGGAGGAGGCCCGTGGCCGATCAGCAGGCCGCCCCACGCGGGGAGCGCAAGCTGCGCAGTGACACCCGCCGCAACCGCCGGCGCCTCCTCGAGGCCGTCGGCGAGCTCGCCCGCGAGGCGCCCGACCAGCTCTCCATGCAGGCGGTCGCGTCCCGCGCGGAGATCGGCCCGGCCACCGCGTACCGCTACTACTCGTCGGTGGACGACGTGCTCGCGGCGTACGTGCTCAGCGTCGTCGAGGAGCTCCGCGACTTCAGCACGGCGTCGACCGCGGAAGGGCGGCCGCTGTTCGACGCCGTCGTGGACAGGTGGGTGGATCTTCTCGCCGAGCACGGCCCGGCGCTGGTGCAGCTCCGGTCCCGGCGGGGCTATCTGGAGCGGCTGCACAGCGGGAACGAGATCATCACCGCCACGCGGGACGCCTGGGTCGAGCCGGTGCGGGGACTGCTCGACGACATCGGCCTCTCGGACGAGATACTCGAATACGCCCTGTTCCTCAGCAACATGATGTTCGACCCGCGGGAGGTCCAGGACCTGCTGCAGGAGACCAGCCTGTCCCGCCGCGAGGTCATCAGCCGGCTGAGCGAGGCCTACCGCGGCGCGTTGCGCGGGTGGGTGCGGGCGGGCTGACGCACCGTCGGGCGCCGGCGGGGCGCCGGCCCGGGTCCGCGTGCGCCCGGGTCCGCGTGCGCCCCGCCGCTTTCCGCGACGGCACCCCGACCTCCGAGCACCCCGGTCCCGGGACTCGGCGAGTAGCGGCGCTCGTCACATCCGCCGTCAGGCATTAGATGATACGCTCGTCTCAAATCGTATGAGCGTCTACGTCCACGTCCCACCTCGCCAAGGAGGTCAGCGGTGGCAACGCAGCAGGCAGGGCGCGAATCCGCCGGACCGGCCGGTTCCACCGTACGAGCGGGTGAGCTCGAAGTCGGGTTCATCGACGAGGGCGAGGGGCCGCCGCTCGTGCTCGTGCACGGCGGCGAGAGCGACCGCACCCAGTTCGCCACGCTCCGCGCGCGACTCGGCGCGGGCATCCGGGCGGTCTCCTACGACCAGCGCGACTCGGGGATCACCGTGAACCCGCCGGTCCCGTACACGCTGGAGGTCCTCGCCGACGACCTCGCCGCCTTTCTGGACGCGCTGGGGCTGCGGCGCGCGCACCTGCTGGGCACCTCCTTCGGCGGCGCCGTGGCGCAGCACGCGGCGCTCCGGCATCCCGAACGGGTCGCGTCCCTCGTACTGGTCGCGACCACGCCGAGCTTCGCCATCGGCAGCGAGGCGATCGACGAACTCCTGAACATGACCCACGAGGAGCGGCAGAAAGCCGCCCCCGAGTTCTTCTTCACCCCCGAAGGCCAGGCCGAGCTGCGCGCCCGCCCCGTACGGACGCTCACCGCCCGTACGCCCGAGCAGAGCGCACGCCGCCACGAGGTCGCCCGGCAGCACGAGGTACGGGACCGCCTCGCGGAGATCGCCGCGCCCACCCTGATCGTGCACGGCACGGCGGACCGGCTGGCGCCCTACGACGGCGCCGTCCTGATGGAGCAGCGGATCCCGAACGCCGCGCTGCGTTCGATCGACGGCGGACGGCACGGGATCGCGGTGGAGTTCGCGGACACGGTCGGCCGCTGGGTACGCGAGTTCCTCGGCGTGGACGCGGCATGACCGACGCCGGGCGCGAGGTCGCGCACCGGATGGCCGAGGCCGCCCGGGAGTGGCTGGACTCCCTCGACGCGCACCAGCGCAGGACGGCCGTGGGGCCGCCGCCGGGCGCCGGCGGCGCGGCGGAGGCCGAACGTACCCGCTGGTTCTACACGCCCACCGACCACGGCGGCCTCACCTTCCACCAGCAGCGCCCCGCCCAGCACCGGCTGCTGATGCGGCTGGTCGCGAGCGGGCTGTCCGAGGCCGGGTACAACACCGTCGCCACCGTGCTCGGCCTGGAGAACGTCCTCGACCACGTCGAGGACTTCTCGGTGAACTGGGGCCGGGAACGCACCCGCGACCCCGGCATGTACTACCTGCGGGTCTTCGGCGAGCCCGGCGGGACGCGGCCGTGGGGATGGCGGTTCGGCGGCCACCACGTCTCGCTCAACAACCTGGTGGTGGACGGGCGCGTCGCCGCCGCCACGCCGTGCTTCCTGGGCGCCGACCCGGCCGCGTCGCCGCTGCTGGGCGGCGCGACGCTGCGCCCGCTGGGCACGGCCGAGGACATGGCCCGCGAACTGGTCCGCTCCCTGCGCCCCGAGTACGCCGCCCGCGCGGTGCTGCTGGCACGCGCCCCGGACGACATCGTGGCGGGCAACAGCACCCGCGTCGACGACCGCGTGGTGCAGCGCAGCGAACTCTGGCGCCCCGGCGGGCACATCCCGGACCGCGCCGAGCAGCCGGCCACCGGCCTCGACGGTGCAAACCGGCGGGCGCTGTCCCTCACCCCGCCGCCCAAGGGCGTACCGGGCGCCGAACTCGACGCGGCGCAGCGCGAGTTGCTGCGGGCCCTGCTCGGCACCTACCTCGACCGCGTCCCGGACGGGGTGTCCCCGCTGCCCCGCTACGACGACCCGGCCGCGCTGGACGCCGTACACCTCGCCTGGGCCGGCTCCACCGTGCCGGGCGAGCCGCACTACTACCGGCTGCAGGGCCCGCGGCTGCTCATCGAGTGGACCAACATCCACCGCGGCGTCAACCACGCCCACGCCGTGTGGCGGGACCCGGAGACCGACTTCGGCGGCGACGTCCTCGCCGACCACCACGCCGCGCACCACGCGCCATAGGAACGGAACGCGACAGACATGGCCGGTCAACAACCGTCACCGACCGACGTACACCCTGACAGGACGCCCCACACGACGCGCCCCACGCTGCGCGGCTCCTTCGGCATGTGCGCGTCGACGCACTGGCTGGCCTCCGCGACCGCCCAGTCCGTACTGGAGCGGGGCGGCAACGCCTTCGACGCGGCCACCGCCGGCGCCTTCGTACTGCACGTGGCCGAACCCCATCTCAACGGGCCCGGCGGCGACCTCGTCGCCGTGCTCGCCACCGCGGCGGACCCGTCCCCGCGCGTCCTCGCGGGCCAGGGCCACGCCCCGCGGGGAGCCACGATCGAGCACTTCCGCGCCCAAGGGCTGGACCACGTCCCGGGCGCGGGCGCCCTGGCCGCCGCCGTCCCGGGCGCCGTCGACTCCTGGCTGTGGCTGCTCGCCGAGTCCGGTACGTGGGAGCTCGCCGACGTCCTGGCGTACGCGATCCACTACGCGGAGCACGGAGTGCCGGTCGTACCCCAACTGGCGCGCGTCCTGGCCACGGTGGAGGACCTCTTCCGTACGCACTGGCCCACGTCGTACGAGCAGTGGATGCCCGGAGGACGGGTCCCGCGGGCGTACGAGACCCTGGTCAACCCCGCGTACGCCCGTACGCTGCGCCGGCTGATCAGCGCGGGCGCCGGCGGGACCCGGACCGCACGGATCGGCTCCGCGCGGCACATCTGGCGAACGGGGTTCGTGGCGGCCACCGCGGCGGAGTTCGCGGCCAGGCCGCACCGGCACTCCTCGGGCGGGCACCACGCCGGAGTGATCACCGCCGCCGACTTCACCGACTTCCATCCGTCCCTCGAATCCGCGGTCACCGCGGAGTTCAGGGGGACGACGGTGGCGAAGGCGGGCCTGTGGTCCCAGGGCCCCGTACTGCTGCAGGCCCTCACCGTGCTCGACCACTTCGACGACGAGTCGATCAACCCGTCCACGGCCACGGGGATCCACACCATCACCGAGGCCCTGAAGCTCGCCATGGCCGACCGGGAGGCGTACTACGGGCATCTCGACCCGGCGGAAGCGGAGGCCGTGGCGGGCCGCCTGCTGTCCCCCCGGTACAGCAAGGAGCGCGCCGGCCTGATCAGCGCCGCCGCGTCAACCGCGCTGAGACCCGGCGACATCGGCGTCACCCCGTACACGCCGCCGCTCGTCACCCGGCAGCACACCGTACGGGCCGACGGCGAGGGCGGCGTCGGCGAACCCACCGTCCAGCAGACGGGGGAGACGCGGGGCGACACCTGCCACATCGACGTCGTCGACCGCTGGGGGAACATCATCTCCGCCACACCGTCGGGAGGTTGGCTCCAGTCCTCGCCCGCCGTGCCGGGCCTCGGCTTCGCGCTGGGCACACGGCTCCAGATGACCTGGCTGGACCCGGCGGCCCCGGCACGCCTGACACCGGGACGGCGGCCCCGTACGACCCTGACCCCCACCCTGCTGCTGCGCGACGGCAGCCCCGTGGCCGCGCTGGGCTCACCCGGGGGCGACCAGCAGGACCAGTGGCAACTCCTCTATCTCGTACGCACGCTGGCCCTCGGCATGGACCCGCAGGAGGCGATCGACGCACCCGCGTTCCACACCACCGCGGTACCGGGCTCGTTCTGGCCGAGGACGTGGACGCCCCGGGGACTGGTGATCGAGGCACGGGCGGACCGGGCGGCCATCGGCGAACTGCGCGCACGCGGCCACGACGTGACCGTCTCCGGACCGTGGAGCCAGGGCCGGCTGTCGGTCGTCACGCGCGACCCGTCCAGCGGCGCCCTCCAGGCGGCGGCGAACCCGCGGGGCGCCCAGGGCTACGCGGCGGGACGGTGAGCACAGGGACGCCGGGCACGGGCGGTGGGGGCGCGACGCGGGGCACGGGCCGTACGAGGGCCACGTCCCGTACCCGCGGCAGTGGCCGCACTGGCCGCGGGGGAGGCGGGTCCGGCACCGGCCGCGAGGGCACGTCCGGCACCGGCCGCACTGTCCGCGCGGACGCCCGGCCCGGCACTGTCCGCCTCGTCCGACGGTGGCGTGCGACCCCCCTCGCCCTGATGCTCGCGCTCACCTTCGCCACGGGCGTCGTCGACGCGGTCGGATACCTGCGCCTGGACCAGGTGTTCGCGGGCAACATGACGGGCAACGTGGTCATCCTCGGCATGGCGGCCACAGGCTCGACGGAGCTGCCCGTACTCGGCCCGTGCGCCGCGCTGCTGTCCTTCCTCGCCGGCGCGGCCGCGGCGGGACGGGTGCTCCGCACGGCGACCCCGGGCTGGACGCGCAGGTGCACGGTTCTGCTGGGCGGCGTCGGCCTGACCCTGGCCGCCACGGCGGCGGGCATGGCCGCGGCCGGCCTGGGCGTCCCCGCCACCCGCGCGCTGCTGGCGTCAACCCTCGCCCTGGCCATGGGCGCGCAGGCGGCGACGGCCCGCCACCTGGGGGTGAAGGACGTCACCACCGTGGTCGTCACCTCCACCCTCACCGGCCTCGCGGCAGACTCCCGCCTGGGAACGGCCCGCGGCCAGGGGGCACTCCGCCGAGGCGGGGCCGTAGCCCTCATCACCCTCGGCGCGGCCGCGGGCGCGGCACTGTGCCAGCTGCACGAAGCAGCAGCGGTGGCACTGGCAGCGCTGATCACGCTGACGGCCACAACCCTGGGCCCCACCGCCACCCCACCACCCCAGCCCTCACCGACAACGAGCACCCCCGCACTCGCCCGGACCGCGGCCCGCGCGGACGACGCCGCGCACACTCCCGCCTAAGAATGCCGCCTGGGCGGGCGCGCAATCTGCCAACTCCTGGGTGCGCCGGCAGGAGCCACAGCATCTCAGCACGTTCCGGTCGACGCGGGACCGGGCCAATGAGATTCCCTGTCAAGCCCGAGCGTGTTGCGGTTCCCCTTGCTCAGCTCTTGCGACCGCGTTCCACGCTCCGTCGGCACTCACGAACTGTAACCGCCGGTCCTTCCGTATGCCCTTAGGCCCGGGCCGATGCGGCGCGAGACTTCCTCGCCGAGGGGATTGCGGCTGAATTCCAGCGTCCCGGCGTCAGTGATGAGTTGCGTCGGGCGGCCAGCCGCGTCCCAATCCCAACGCGAGACGGCACCACTGGGCGTCGTGCGGCGGGCCGTACGACCGAGGTCATCGCGTGCGTACCGCGTTGTGCGGCCGTCGGCCGTCTCCGCCAGGACGCGGCCCAGGGGGTCGTGCTCCCAGGTGAGGGTGTGATTCGGGTTGGCGGCCTGAGTCAGGTGGCCGCTGGAGGAGTACGTGTAGGTGGTTTCGGCGCCTTCGGAGTCGGTGACGCATTGGACCCGGCCGAGGGTGTCGCGCGCGTAGGAGAGCGTCTCGCCTGCGCCGTTCGTGCGGGTGATCAGCCGGCCCGCAGGGTCGTAGGCGTAGGTGAGTGTCCGGCCGTTGAAGTCCGTTTCGGTGGTGAGGCGTCCGGCGGGTCGTACTCGTAGGACCAGTGCAGGCCCTGCGGGTTGGTGACCTTTGTGAGGCGTAGCTCCGCGTCGTACGAGAAGGCGAACTCGGCGCCGCCATCGGCGGATGCCACTCCCGCTGACCGGGCAGCCAGTGGGGCACCTGCTGCCTGTTGAACATCCCCCGGATCGCGTCCTCGTTGTCCACATGCCCATCGGACATGTCCGTCATCGCGACATGAATGCTCGCCAGCCCCTGAACGAGAGTCCCCACCGCGTCCTCGATAGCCGCACGCTGGGTCCCGTACTTCTCAGCGAACTCCCTGACTTCCTCCTCCCCACCCCAAGCTGCCCCAACGCATCCAACTTCGCCCCCAACGTCTGAGCCGCCTTCAGCAACGCCCCGCTCTGCGTCCGGAACGTCGGCGCCGCCGACTTCAGATCCTTCGTGGAAATATCCAGAACTTCCTTCTCATCCCCCACAGTTGACCGTCTCATCTATTGGCATACGGTCAGTCACCAGCCGTATGCGCGAGCGGGAGCCCGATGGGGTTTCGGCGTCTGTTCAAGTCACCCGCATGAAACGAGACCCGTCGCAGTACCGCTGGGTCCCGCGCGACGCCCGAAGGTGCTCTGGGCAGCGAGAAGATCCTCGTCGACGCCCGAACTGGACTGGTTCTTCGGTTCACGTCTTCGGCTCCGGCGCCGCCAGCGTCCCCCCGAGCGCAGATTGCTGCCATGGAGTCCAGTTGTGCCACTCCCATTCCCGGGAAGGAAGCCCGGTAGCGGGCAGGCCGCGTTCAGCTGGAGATCAAGCAGGGCGAGCGACGACGTCAGGAGCGCCTGCTTGGTCAGCTCGCGGAAGGGTGGGGACGAGAGCAGCAAGGAATTACGCAAGGATGTTCGTGAACGTGATGACCGGCTTGACCGCAGTTGTCGTGACCTGCTCGCCGAGTGCGAAGAGCGCCAGCGACGCGCGGGGCCGTCGAAGACCCCGACTGTCGACCTGTCCGACGCAACCCTTCAGCCGGCCGGTGCGTGATCTACGACGCTTCCTCCGGAAGTCGGCTACCCATCCAGGTCCCGCCGGAAGGTTCAGCTCAGGAGGCCGGGTCGGATGGCCGCGGCCGCCGTGCGGGGCGGCCTGACGCCCCGCACGCTGGTGCCGTCGGCGGGAGAAACCGCCGCTGACCAGCCATCTCCTGGGTGCCCCCGGCAGGACTCGAACCTGCGGCCAAGCGCTTAGAAGGCGCCTGCTCTATCCACTGAGCTACGGGGGCCGGTATCGGTCGCGGTCGGGCTGCGTGCCCCCGTGTTGACCATGGCGGGGTCAAGGATAGGGGGCGGTGCTGCTCGTCCATCCTGCTTCACGACCACCGGCAGGTTGTGGAGGTTCAGTGAAGCGGTCCGATACTCGCAGGCTGGTGCGATTTCTGCAGCGTTTTTCGCGCCGTGTGGGGTGGGTGTTGCGTACTCGTTATGGCTGCTGTGTGTCTGTCGTGTGGGCCACACGGGGTGAATGCGTCGATCGGGGGGCGAATGCGATGTATTTTCGCGTGATGCGAGGCGGATGCGCTTCAAAAACCGCTCAAAATTGGGCATTCTTCCCGTGTGGCGATCTTGGAGGTACAGCCCGAGCTGCTGGACGCGCTCAGCGTGCTACGGGAGCGCGTCGCCGCCGCACGCTTCCCGCTGGCGCTGCCCGGTGCTGATGGCGCGCGGCGTTCCCGTACGGACTTGCTGGCTCAGCTCGACGACTATCTGATGCCCCGGCTGCGCGCCCCCGAGGCGCCGCTGCTCGCGGTGGTCGGCGGTTCGACCGGGGCCGGGAAGTCGACGCTGGTCAATTCGCTGGTCGGGCGGCGGGTGAGTGAGGCCGGAGTGCTGCGGCCGACGACGCGGACGCCCGTGCTCGTCTGCCATCCCGACGACGCGTACTGGTTCGAGGGGGACCGGGTGCTGCCCGCGCTGGGCCGGGTGCGCAGACCCCGCGCGGAGAGCCGGCAGGAGCAGGGCGGCGGGGACGACGACGTGCTGTTCGACATCGAGGACATCGAGGACTTCGGCGAACACCTTGGGGAGGACTTCGGCGAGCACTCCGCGGACCCCTGCGGCCTGGAGCGCGGCGCCGGCGGCGATCGCGGCGACCGCGCCGCTCGTCACGACCGCCGCGACGACCGGGACGGCGAGCGCGGGCGGCAGGCGCACGGGGCGCCGTACGCCCTGCGCATCGAGACCGACCCCGCCCTGACCAGGGGCCTCGCCCTGCTCGACGCGCCCGACATCGACTGCCTCGTCGTCGGCAACCGCGACCTCGCCGCGCAGCTGATCTGCGCCGCCGACGTGTGGGTGCTGGTGACGACGGCGGCGCGGTACGGGGACGCGGTGCCGTGGCATCTGCTGCGTACGGCCAAGGAGTACGACGTCACCCTCGCCACTGTGCTCGACCGGGTGCCGCACCAGATGGCCGACGAGGTGTCCGAGCAGTACACCAAGATGCTGGAGCGCGAGGGCATGGGCGCCGTCGCCTGCTTCACCGTCCCGGAACTGCCCGAGTCCGCGGGCGGTTCGGGGCTGCTGCCGATGACCGCGGTCGCCGGGCTGCGCGACTGGCTCGCCCGGTGCGCCGGCGATCCGGACGCGCGGGCGGCGGCCGCGGGCCGTACGGCGGCGGGCACACTCGGCTCGCTTCGCCCCCGCGTCACCGCGCTGGCGAACGCCGCCGCGTCGCAGCACGCCACCGCCGTACGGCTGCGGCACCACGTGGAGGAGGCCTTCGACGAGGCGTCCCGGCGCGTGCGCCGGCGCATCGCCGACGGCGAGCTCCTGGCGGGCGACGTGGCGGCGCACTGGCACGGCTTCCCGCTGGACAGCGGGGGTGGTGAGCTGCTGGGCGCGTTCGCGGACGGGCTGACGGCGCTGCTCGTGGGTACTGTCGCGGCGGCGGACGAACGGGTGGCCGCTGCCTGGCGCCGTGAACCCGGCGCTCCGGTCGGTGCCCCGGTGGGCGCGGGCGCCGGTGGCGCGGTGGGGGAGGACGGCAGGGGCCGGATCGGCGTGTTCGTACGGCGCTGGCAGCGCTGCGTGGACGAACTCGCGGAGGAGGAGACCCGTACGTCGGAGCGCGGCCCGGCCGCCGACGCCGAAGAAACGATGGGCCTGCTGGCCGTCGCCCTGCTCGGCGGCCGCCGGGCGCGCGGCGTGGACGAGACGTTGACCGCGTCGCTGGGCGAGGAGCGCGCCGTACGGCTGCGGGGAAAAGCCGAGACGGTACTCGACACGTGCGTGGACCGGGTGCTGCATGGCGAGCGCGACCGCTGGCTCGCGCCGCTCGACGAGGCCGGGGCCACTCCGGAACCGCAAGTGGAACTGATCGCGGCGTACTCCGCCGTCCGCAGGGCCGTGGCTGCGGGGAAGGCGCCGCAGTCCCCGACGCAGAAGGAGAGGTGACGGTCATGTCGTCTGCGGATGTCCGTGCGGACGGTTCGTCAGGCGGTTCCGGTACGGGGCGTGGCGCCGGTACGGGAACCGGTGCTCGTACCGGATCCGGCGCCCGTACGGAGGGGGGCCCGGACGGCGTGGAGCAGGACGCCGCGGAGGCGGAGCCGTGGCCCGACGCGGGGGAGGGGCCGGAGGCGCCCGCGCAGGTGTTCCGTCCGGAGGGCGGCGGGACGGCCGGAGCAGCGGACGAGGCGGAGCCCGCCGCCGAGGCACCGGGCGCGGCGTCCGTGGAACGCGGCGGCTGGGACGACGGCCTGATCGCCCGCCGCGCTCCGCATGCGGAAGCGGATCTGGAGGCGCGGCGCAGAGAACGTGCAAATGGCCACCGTACGGATGCCGGTGTGCGTGCGGAGGACGACGCGGACGGCCACCGCGCGCGCGGCCGCGATGGCGGCGTGGAGAAGGGCGCGGACAGGGGTGTGGACAGGGGCGTGGAGCGCGACGGGGACGCGGACCGGTGTGCGGGCAGCGCGCACGGGCACGCGGGCGCCGGTACGGGCGCGGGCGCGAGCGCGGAACGTACGGCGCCGCCCGCGAAGGGCCGTTCGGCCGAGGCCGCGGAGGCGGCGGACGCGAACACTCCGCGGACACCGCGTACGGCCGGCACAACCCGCGACATCCCCGACCCGTACGGCTCGGTCGGCGGCGTCGGCGACAGCGCCCTCCTGCGCCGGCTCGGCGCTCTGCGCGAACTCGTCGGCCTGTCCAGGACGCGGCTGGAGGGGAAGGTGCTCGCCGAACCCCTGCGCGTACTGGAGGAGGCGGGGGCGCGCGGGCGCCTGTCCCGGGCGTACACCACGGTGGCGATCGCCGGCGCGACCGGAAGCGGAAAGTCCTCTCTGTTCAACGCGCTTGCCGGGCGCGCCCTTTCCGAAGTGGGAGTACGGCGGCCGACCACCGCACAGCCCATCGCCTGCACCTGGGAAGCGGAACGGGAAGGCGGCGCCGACGGACTGCTGGACCGGCTCGGCATCGCACCCGTCGTACGGCGCCGGGTGCGGGACGCGGGACTGCACGGGCTCGTCCTGATCGACCTGCCCGACCACGACTCGGTCGCGGAGGGCCACCGCGAGCAGGTGGACCGGCTGCTGCGGCTGGTCGACGCGGTGGTGTGGGTGGTCGATCCGGAGAAGTACGCGGACGCCGTCCTGCACGAGCGCTACCTGCGGCCGCTGGCGGGCTACGCCGAGGTCACCTTCGTGGTGCTCAACCAGACCGACCGGCTGCCCGGCGACGCCACCGACACCGTACTCGACGACCTGCGGCAGCTGCTGGACGAGGACGGGGTGGCGCTCGGCGAGCACGGTGAACCGGGCGCGCGGGTGCTGGCCACGTCCGCGCTCACCGGGGACGGGATCACGGAACTGCGCGAGGAGCTGGGCGCGTTCGCCGCCGCCCGCGAGGCCCCGGCGCGGCGTCTGACGGCGGACCTGGACGGCGCGGCGGCGCGGCTGCGGCCCGCGTACGCGGACCCGGACGCGCCCGGTCCGGTCGGCCTCACGGAGCAGGCGCGGGAGGACTTCGAGGACCGGCTGGCCTCCGCCGTCGGCGCCGTGGCGGCGGGCCAGGCCGCCGAACGGGCCTGGCTGCGGCACGCGGAGCGTTCGTGCGGGACGCCGTGGTCGCAGCTCGTGCGGTGGCACGACACGCGGCGGCAGGAGCGTCAGCAGCAGCCGGGCGGCGGTGCCGCCGCGCGTGGAACCGGAGCCGGTGGCGGAAGCCGAAACGGAGCCAGAGCAGGGGCGGGAACGGGTGCCGGGACGGGGACCGCTCCCGGGCGGCGGCAGGGAGCCGGCGCGGTGCAGGGTGCGGCGGAGGGCGCCGTGGAGGGCGCGCCGCGCGTGGCGCGGCCGGTACTGGCGCAGGCCGTACGGGAGTTGGCTGCCCGCGCGGTCACGGGCCTGCCGGAGGCGTGGCGGAAGACCGTACGGGACGCGGCGTGGCGCGGCGCCGAGGGGCTGCCGGAGGCGCTGGACGCGGTGGTCGCGGAGGTCGCTGAGGCGCCGGAGGCGGACATGGAAGCGGAGCCGGATGCGGAGAACGGAGCGGAGCCCGCTTCGGCGCCGGTGGCGGACGGCGGGTGGCACGGCCCCGTACGGCTGCACCGGCCGCCGTGGTGGGCCGCGGCGATGGCGGGGCAGGGACTGCTGCTGGCGGTGCAGGTGCTGGGCCTGATCTGGCTGGTGGGCGCCGTGTTCGGCAGCTACGACGGCGAACTGTGGCTGCCCGTCGCCCTGGTGCTCGGCGGCGCCCTGGGCGGCCCGCTGCTCGCGTGGGGGTGCCGGGCGGCGGCCCGGGGCCCGGCGCGCGCGTACGGGCAGGAGGAGGAGCGCAGGCTGCGGCGCCTGGCGGCGGGCTGCGGCCGGTCGCGGGTGCTGGAGCCGGTGGCGGCGGAGCTGCTGCGGTACCGGGAGGTGCGGGGGCAGTACGTGATCGCGGCGGGGGGCGCGGAGAGAAGGGGGCTGTTGCGGATGGGACGTATCCTTGCGGGCGATTGGTACCATGCTTACCCCGCGCGGGTCCCGCCCGGGCGGCGGGGCGCGCGGCCCGGGCGGGAGGCCCGTGCTTACGGGTACGGCGCCCACACTCGGGCGCGCAGCAGGGCCCGTACTCGGACCCGCGCCCGCGCCCGTACCCGGCTCACAACCGTACGCCCGGCCCTCACGCCCGCCGAGCGGCCTGAGCTGATCCCGCTCTCGCCCGCCCAGCAGCGGATGTGGTTCCTCAACCGGCTGGAGGGGCCGGCCGACACGTACAACCTGCCGTGGGTGCTGCGGCTGGACGGCGCCCTGGACCGGGCGGCGCTGGCCGCGGCGCTGGGCGACGTCGTCGCCCGGCACGAGACGCTGCGCACGGTCTTCCCGGAGACGGACGGCACGGCGTACCAGCGCATCCTGGAGAACCCGCCCGTCCAGCTGCCGGTGCGGGACGTCACGCCCGGGGAGCTCACGGAACAGATCACCGAGTTTGCCCGCCAGGGCTTCGACCTCGCCGTGGAACTCCCGCTCCGCGCACGGCTGTTCGCGCTGTCCGAGACGGAACACGTGCTGGTCACGGTGATCCACCACATCGCCGCGGACGGCTGGTCCAACGCGCCGATGGCCCGCGACCTGAGCCGCGCCTACACCGCGCGGCTGGACGGCGCGCCGCCGGCCTTCGAACCGCTGCCGGTGCAGTACGCCGACTACACCCTCTGGCAGCGGAAGTTGCTCGGCCGTGAGGAGGACCCGGGGAGCGCCGCCAGCCGGCAGCTGGACTACTGGCGGCAGGCGCTGGCGAACATGCCGGAGGAGCTGCAGCTGCCCACGGACTTCCCGCGGCCCCCGATGCCGTCGTACCGCGGCGGCACGGTCGACTTCCACATCGACCCGGCGGCCCACGCGCGCGCCGCCAAGCTGGCGCAGGAGTGCGGGGCCAGCCTCTTCATGGTCGTACAGGCGGCGCTCAGCACGCTGCTGGCGAAGCTCGGCGGGCAGGACGACATCGCGCTCGGCACGCCGATCGCGGGCCGTACGGACGAGGCCCTGAACGACCTCGTCGGGCTGTTCGTCAACACCCTGGTGCTACGGGCCGACGTCAGCGGCAATCCCACCTTCCGGGAGCTGGTGGACCGGGTGCGTACGGTCGATCTGGCCGGCTTCGAGCACCAGGACGTGCCGTTCGAGCGGCTGGTGGACGTGCTCGCGCCGAGCCGTTCGATGGCCCGGAACCCGTTGTTCCAGGTGCTGTTCGCGCTCCAGAACAACGACGCGGCGACCTTCGAGCTGGCGGGCCTGCGGGCCACCGCGGACTCGGCCCGCACCGGTAGCGCCCGCTTCGACCTCGCCTTCGAACTGGCCGAGCGGCAGCCCGTACCCGCGGCCGGAGCCGACGCGCCGGGCGGCATGACCGGCCGGCTGGAGTACAGCGCCGACCTGTTCACCCAGGAGAGCGCGCAGCTGCTGGCCGACCGGCTCTGCATGCTGCTCGACGCGCTCACCCGGGAGCCGGACCTGCACCTGGGCAGCGTCACCCCGATGCTGCCGGGCGAGGCCGAGCGGCTGCTCGGCACCTGGAACGGCGCGCCCGCGCACCCCGCCGGCGAGCCGCTGGCGGCACGGATCGAGGCGCGTACGGCGGCGGCGCCCTCGCAGATCGCACTGATCAGCGACGACGGCGTGCTGACGTACCGTGCGCTGGGCGAGCGCAGCAACCGGCTGGCGCACGCCCTGATCGCGCGCGGCGCGGGCCCGGGCACGCTGGTCGCCATCGCGCTGCCGCGCTCGGCGTCGATGGTGGTCGCGGCGCTGGCCGTGCTCAAGTCCGGCGCCGCCTACCTGCCGATCGACCCGGTGTATCCGCCGGACCGGATCGGCTACATGCTGGACGACGCCGCCCCGGTGCTGGTCCTCACCGAGACCTCGGTGGCCCGTGAGCTGCCGCAGCTGGCGTCCCACCCGCAGCTGTGCCTGGACGAGCCGGAGGTACGCCGCACGCTGCTGCGGATGCCCGGCACGGACCTGACGGCCGCCGACCGCCCGGGTGGCCTGCCGACTCCGGACCACACCGCGTATGTCATCTACACCTCCGGCTCGACGGGCCGCCCGAAGGGCGTGGTGGTGCCGCTGGGCTCCTTCACCAACTTCCTCACCGAGCTCGGGCGAATGCTGGATCTCGACGCGCACGACCGCTTCGTGTCCGTGACGACCTTCGGCTTCGACATCGCCAACCTGGAACTCTTCGCGCCGCTGCTGGCGGGCTCGACCCTGGTGCTGGCCGGCAACCGCACCGTGCGCGACCCGATGGAGCTGGCCGAATTGCTGCTCAGCACAGGGGCGACGGTGCTCCAGGCGACGCCGACCCTCTGGCACACGCTGGTCGACGAGTACCCGGAGGCGCTGAACGGCCTGCACGCCCTCACCGGCGGCGAGGCGATACCGCCCGCGCTGGCGGCGGCCGTACAGGGCGCGACCCAGCGGCTGACGAATCTGTACGGGCCCACGGAAACGACCATCTGGTCCACCGCGGCGGACATCGACAGCTCCGGCAACCCGCTCATCGGCAAGCCGCTGGCGGGCAACCGCGTGTACGTCCTGGACGAGTGGCTCCGTCCGGTGCCGCCCGGCGTCACCGGCGAGCTCTACATCGGCGGCGCCGCGGTGACCCTCGGCTACCACAACCGGCTGACGCTGACGGCGGAGCGCTTCATCGCCGACCCGTTCGCGGCCGAGCCGGGGGCCAGGATGTACCGCACCGGCGACCTGGTGCGCTGGACCTCCGAAGGGCTGCTGGACTACCTGGGCCGGGGCGACAACCAGGTGAAGGTCAGCGGCTTCCGCATCGAACTGGGCGAGATCGAGGCCGCGCTGCTCAGCCACCCGCAGGTCAACCGTGCGGTGGTGACGGTACGTACGGACAGCTCCGGCACGCCGAGGCTGGCGGCGTACGTGGTGCCGCAGGACCCGCAGGGCCAGGGAGACCAAGGGGGCCAGGGCGAGAACGCCTCGGTCGAGGCCCGTGACCTGCGCGCCCATCTGGCGGTCGAGCTGCCCGCCCACATGATCCCGGCGACCTTCACCGAGCTGGCCGAGTTCCCGCTCACGCCCAACGCCAAGGTGGACCGTAAGGCGCTGCCCGCGCCGGAGCCGGTGGCCACGACCGGCGGGCGCGGCCCGCAGACGCCGCTGGAGGAGACGCTGTGCGCGGTCTTCGCGGATGTACTCGGGGTCGAACAGGTCGGTGCGGAAGCCGACTTCTTCGAGCTGGGCGGCGACTCCATCCGGTCCATCCGGCTGGTCGGCCGGGCGCGTGACCGGGGCGTGGGGCTGACCCCGGCGGACGTGTTCGTGCACCGTACGGTGGCCGGCCTGGCCGCGGTGGCCACCACCCAGCAGGGGGCCGCGCCGGACGCGGACGCCTTCGCCAGGGTGCTGCAGATCCGGCCGCGCGGCAGCCGGCAGCCGCTGTTCTGCGTGCACGGCGGCGGCGGTCTCGGCTGGCCGTTCATGGAGCTGGGCGGCGCGCTGGACGACAGCGTGCCGGTGTACGCCTTCCAGGCCGGCGGGATCCTGGAGACGGGCGGGCAGCCCGGCACCGTGGTGGAGATGGCCGCGGAGTACCTCGCCGAGGTGCGGCGCATCCAGCCCGACGGCCCGTACCACCTGCTCGGCTGGTCCTTCGGCGCGCTCGTCGCGCACGAGATGGCGCGGCAGCTGCAGGAGTCGGGCGAAGAGGTCGCGCTGCTGGCGAACCTCGACGGGTTCCCCGCCGCCGCGACCGGTGCGGAGCCCGTACACGGCGACGCCGAGGTGTACGCGGAGATCCTGCGGCGGTGCGGGCTGGACCCGGCCGGGATTCCGGAGCTGACGGCGGAGAGCGTGCTGAGCCTGCTCGCCCGGAGCGCGAACCCGCTGGCCGAGCTGAGCACGCAGCAGCTGGCCAACATGGTGACGGTCATCCGGCGGTTGAGCGGCATGGGCGAGGCGCACCTGCCCGGGCGCTACCGCGGCGACATGTTGTTCTTCGCGGCCACCCGGGACGTCGGCGCCGGCGCCCCGGACGAGACCGCCTGGAAGGAGCACGTGGAGGGCAGCGTGATCCGGCACGAAGTGGACGCGGACCACGAGGGGATGCTGAGCCCGGACTCCGTCCCGCAGATCGCTTCGGTGCTCATGGCCGCACTCGACCGCTGACAGAGAGATCCCGCGGCGAGACCGCGTTCGGACAGAAAAGGGGTGGACACGAGATGAGCAATCCGTTCGACGACGAGGACGGCACGTTCCACGTGCTGGTCAACCACGAGGGCCAGCACAGCCTGTGGCCGGTCTTCGCCGAGGTGCCGGCCGGCTGGACGACCGTCCTCGCGGACACCGACCGGGCCAGCGCGCTGGCGTACATCGAGCAGCACTGGACGGACCTGCGCCCGGCCAGCCTGATCAACGCGAGCAACTGACCCGCGACCCCGGCCCGCACGGGCCGCGGAGCGTCGCGCGACACCACACACACCACACACACCGGAAACACCGCGGAACGGCCGCGGCACACCGGGCAATCCAACCGGAGGAAGACAGACATGCCTGTCACCATCGACGAAGCCACCGAGGCCAAGGTCCGCGAGATCCTCGTGGAGTCCCTGGAGCTGGAGGAGGAGCTGACCCGCACCGGCCTGTTCAAGGAGGACTACGACGCGGACTCGCTCGGTGCCATCGAAGTGCTCTCCGCGCTGGAGAAGACCTTCGGCGTCACCATCGAGCAGGACGAACTCCCGAACATGGTCAACTTCGAGGCCGTCCTGGAGGTCCTGTCCCGGGCCGAGGCCCGATGACTGCCCAGCGTGTGGTGCTGACCGGCATCGGCGTCCTGAGCAGCATCGGCAACGGGGTCGACGAGTTCACCACGGCGCTCCGCGAGGGGCGCTGTGGTGCCGGTCCCATCACGCTGTTCGACTCGACCGACTTCCGGCAGCAAGTCGCCCACGAGGTCACCGACTTCGAGCCGGAGCGCTGGGTGCACAACACCCCGCTCGACGAGCTGGGCCGTGCCAGCCAGTTCTCCATCGCCGCCGCCCGGATGGCGATGGCCGACGCCGGCCTGGAGCCGGCTCAGCTGCGGGACCGTCCGGGCCTGGTCACCGTCGGCACCACCGACGGTGAGGCACGGGAGCTGGACCAGCTCGTCGAGGCCGAGGTGGCGGACGGGCCGGAGCGGCTGAACCGCAACGCCGTACGCCGGCTGCCCGCGCACCGGCTGGCGCTGTCCGTCGTACGCGAGCTGGGCCTGGCGCGCGCGGTGCCCTCCGTACTGGGCACCGCCTGCGCGGCGGGCAACTACGCGATCGGCGACGGGCTGGACGCGGTCGGCTCGGGTGAGGCCGACTACGCGCTGGTCGGCGGCTCCGACGCGCTGGCGCGGCGTACCTTCGCCGGGTTCTCCCGGCTCGGGCTGGTCGCGTCGGACCGCTGCCGGCCATTCGACGCCGACCGCGAGGGCCTGCTCACCGCGGAGGGTGCGGGCGTACTGCTGCTGGAGCCGCTGGACTCGGCGGTCGCCCGCGGCGCCCACATCTACGCGGAGTTCCTGGGTTACGGCCTGAACTGCGACGCGCACCACCCGACGGCGCCGGACCAGGAGAGCGTCACCCGTTGCATGGCGCTCGCCCTGGAGGACGCCGGGGTCAAGCCGGCGGACGTGGACCTGGTGTCCGCGCACGGCACCGGCACGCGTACGAACGACGTCACCGAGAGCCGCGCGATCCGCGAGCTGTTCGAGGACGGGCCGCCGCCGACCGTGGCACTGAAGTCCATGCTCGGGCACTCCATGGGCGCCGCCAGCGCGCTGGGTGCCGCGGCCTCCGCCATCGCACTGTCCCGGGGCTTCATCCCGCCCACCGTCAACCACCGTACGACCGACCCGGAATGCGGCATCGACTGTGTGCCCAACGACGCCGTCGAGGCGCCGCTGCGGGTGGTCATGAACAACGGCCTGGCCTTCGGGGGCAACAACGCCTCCGTCGTGCTGGGCCGGTACGAGGAGGCAAGCTGATGAGCACCGCCCCAGCCGCTCAGCGGGTGCGGGGACCGGTCATCACCGCCTGGTCTGCCGTGTCCCCGTACGGCATCGGCCATGCCGCGTTCACCGACGGTGTCCGGGAGGGCAGGAGCACCGACTCGCCGGTGGACGCGGAGACCTGGCAGAGCCCGGACGAACGGGCCTGCCTGGTCCCGGACTTCGACATACGCGCCGTGCTGGGCAAGGCCAGCACCCGCAGCATGGACCGGGTGACCGGGCTGGCCGTCACCGCGGTCCGGGAGCTCTTCGCGGAGGCGGAGGCCGCGCAGAACCCGGTCCCGGCCGGCGCGGGCACCGCGCTGGTGCTGGGCACCACGCTCGGCAGCGCGCAGTCCCAGCACGACTTCGTGCGCGCCTCGTTCGAGGAGGCCAAGCCGTACGACGTCGACCCCCGCCGGATGCCGAACACCCTGATGAACTGCGCCGCGGCGGCCACCGCCATCCGGTTCGACCTCAAGGGGCCGAACTCCACGGTGGCCGGCGGCCGGATGTCCGGGCTGCTCGCGCTCGGCTACGCGCGCCGGCTGCTCGCCGCGGGACGCACCGAACGTGCCCTCGTGGGCGCGGTGGAGGAGTACTCCCGCAGCCGCGCCTGGATCGACCGGCACAGCAGGGGCGCGGACGACGACCGGGGCGACCGGCCGGGTGCCCTGCTCGGTGAGGGCTGCGCGATGCTGCTGCTGGAGCCGGCCGCCGGGGAGTCGGAGGGCGCCGGCGCCGCCGCGCAGCCGGACGGCGCCGAGGGCCACGCCCGTACGGCACTCGCCGAACTGCTCGCCATCGACATCCGCGCGGACGTGCGCGACGATCCGGCCGCCACCCTGCGGGAGAGCATCGCCCATGCGCTGGGTGAGGCCGGGGTGACGCCCGACCAGGTGTGGGCGGCGACGGCCGGGGAGCTTCCCGGGCCGCTCGGGGCGGACGAACGCCGGCTGCTGACCGAGGTCTTCGGCGAGCCGGTCACCGCGCGCGGGCGCGGACACGAACTGCTGGGGGACACCGCCGCCGTTTCCGGGATCTTCCAGCTCACCACGCTGCTCGTACGGGCGGCGGAGGAAGCGGAGGCTGCGGACCGGTTCGCGGTGATCACCTCCGTGGACGAGTACGGCATGATCGCCTGCGCCGTGCTGCGGCTGCCGGCACAGAACGGGGGGAGTTAACCAGTGAGCACACCGGAGAAACCGGCCGTCGCACTCGTCAGCGGCGGCTCCCGGGGCATCGGGCGGGCCGCGGCGCTGCGTCTCGCCCGGGACGGATTCAGGATCAGCTTCTGCTACCGCTCCGACGAGGACTCGGCCGAACAGCTGCGCAAGGAGCTGGCCGACATCGGCGTGGACAGCCTCGCGGAACGCGTCGACGTCAGCGAGGCCCAGGCCGTACGCGACTGGGTCACCCGTACGGAACGGGAGTTCGGCCCCATCGCGGTGGCCGTGACCAGCGCGGGCATCACCCGCGACAAGCCGCTGCTGATGATGTCCGACGAGGACTGGCACCAGGTCGTCGACACGAACCTGGACGGCGTCGCCCACGTCTGCCGGGCCGTGCTGTTCCCGATGGTCAAGCGGAAGTCCGGCTCGATCATCACCCTCTCCTCGGTCTCCGGTGTCTACGGCAACCCGGGACAGGGCAACTACTCCGCCTCCAAGGGCGGCATCATCGCGCTCACCCGGGCCCTGGCCAAGGAGGCGGGACGGTACGGCGTCCGGGCGAACGCCGTCGCGCCCGGCATGATCGAGACCGCGATGACCGACGCGCTCAACGACGCCCAGCGCGAGCGCTCCATCGCCGCCATTCCGCTCGGCCGCTTCGGCAGCGCCGACGAAGTCGCCGAGACAGTGTCCTTCCTGGCCTCCGAGAAGGCCTCGTACATCACCGGATCCGTGCTGCAGGTGGACGGCGGCATCGTCCTGTGAACGGCATTCCCCTGGCCGCCCGGCAACGCGGCGGCGCGGTCAGCCGTACCCATTTCCACCTGCCCGAGTCCGACAAGGAGTTCCGACCGTGAATACCTCAGCCACCACCGCATCCGCCAACCACACGCCGCTCGTGGACACGACGCTGTTGCCCGCGGGGGGCGACGGAGAAGTGCAGGCCGCACACCGGGTGTACGAGCACCTCGTGGGCATCTGGGCGCCCGGCGTCGTCGAAGCCGCCCAGGACCTGGGCGCGTTCGCCGTGCTCACCGAGGGTCCGGCCACCGCCGCGCAGATCGCCGAGCGGCTGGACACCGACCTGCGGGCCACGCGCGTACTGCTGGACGGCCTGCACGCGTACGACATCCTGGGCCGCGTCCGCGGTGACGACGGACAACCGGTCTACAGCCTCCCGCCGGAGCTGCACGGGGTGTTCGCACCGGGCGGCCTCTACAGCCTCGCGGGGAAGATCACGCACGACCGCAAGGTCGCCTGGAACGCTTGGCGCAACCTCGCCGACAACGTGCGCAGCGGCACCCAGGAGCTCAACCAGATATCCGAGGAGGACTACACCTCCCTCGTCCACGGCATCAACTTCTGGGCGCCGCCCATCACCCAGGTCCTCGCCAAGGGCCTGCGGGAGCACGGCTGGACCTCCGGTGCCGGCCGCAGCATGATCGACGTCGGCTGCGGCACGGGCATCTACAGCCAGCTGCTGCTGAACGAGTTCCCCGAACTCCGCGCGCGGGGCCTCGATGTGGAGCGGATCGTCCCCATCGCCCGGGAGCAGGCGGAGCGGCTGGGCGTCGCGGACCGCTTCCGTCCGGAGATCTGCGACTTCTGGAACGACGACTGGGGCAACGACAGCAGCCTCGCGCTGTTCGTCAACATCTTCCACCTGCAGACCGCGGAGTCGGCGCACGAGCTGCTGCTCAAGACCTCCAAGGCGCTGGCGGAGGACGGTGTCATCGCGATCGCCGACCACATCGTCGACGAGGACAAGGACGGCTCCACGCAGAACAAGTTCTCCCGGCTGTTCGCCGCGTCGATGCTCGCCACCGGCGGCGGTGACGCGTTCACCGTGCTGGACTACGACAAGTGGCTCGCGGACGCCGGCCTGCGCAGGATCGCTCTGCTGGACGCTCCCATGCACCGGGTGCTGCTGGCCGGCCACGCCTGAGGCGGCTGCGGGATGCGGTTGGTGCCACCGCTGGCCGCGGGCGAGTGCCAGGTCTGGTGGGCCGACGCGAGCGCGTCCCACGGCCTGCTCGCCGCCGCCGGCGGGGAGAACGCCGGTGCCGCCGCGACCGCGGCCGTCGGTCTGCTGGACGCGCGCGAGCGTACGCACTGGCAGCGGCTGCGCAATCCGGCCGGCCGTGCGCTGTATCTGACGGCGCACGTCCTGGCCCGGCTGGTGCTGGGCGCGCAACTGCGCCTGCCACCGGCCGAGTTGGCGTTCGACGCGGAGTGCGCACGCTGCGGTGGCCCGCACGGCAAGCCGCGGCTTGCGGAACGGGCGGGCCGTGCGGGCCGTGCGGGGCCGGAGAGCACCGCCGGCTGGGAGTTCTCGCTCTCCCACACGCCGCACCGGGTCGCGGTCGCGATGGCGCGCCGCACCCCGCTGGGGGTGGACGTGGAACGCGTCCGCGACCGGGCGGCGGCGACCGTCGCCAGGACGCTCAGCGAGCGCGAGTACGCCACCCTCAACGCCCGCCCGGCGCACTGCCGGGCGGGCGACTTCGCCCGTTACTGGGCCCGTAAAGAGGCCGCGCTGAAGGCCACCGGGGATGGTCTGGCCGTACGGCCCGACCTGCTCACCGTCAGCGGCCCGGACGCCCCGGCCGCGCTGCTGGGCTGGTCCGGCCCCCAGGCCCCGCACAGCACCGTGCACTTGGTCGATCTCGCTCCCGGCACCGGCTACCGGGCCTGCCTCGGCGTGCTCGCCGAGGCAGACGCCACGCCACGGGTGACGGAGCACGACGCCGGGGCGCTGCTGCGCGCGAGCCTGCCGGCCTGAGCCGCCGGTCCGCCGCTCGCGGCGGGCCGGCACGGCCCGAGCCGGTGCCTGCGGGGTCAGCCCCACAGCGCGTAGTTCCCGGCGAGCATCAGGACGATCACCGCGGCGAAGCCCGTCAGGGAGTAGTGCAGTCGCGAGACCCAGCCCCACCAGCGGCGGTGGTAGGCCAGCACGGCGCAGCACAGCATCGCGGCGGTGGCCACGCCGGAGGCGGCGAGCAGCGTCGGTACGGCGGTCAGCAGGGGCGAGTCGCCCAGGAACACCGTCTGGTTCATCACGTTGGAGTCCGCCACCAGCAGCGCGAAGCAGGTCGCCACGCCGCCCAGCAGCAGGCTGTTGGCCCAGGCCAGCAGGCGGGCCGCGCGCGGTCCGGGGCGCGGGTCGCGGGAGCGGCGCACCAGCGCGATGATCGGCCAGCAGATCATGGTCAGCGAGATCAGGGCGAGCCCGCCGATGAGCAGCTGCATGTGGAGCTTCGGCGACTCGTACCAGGCGACCTTGGTGAAGGCGACCGTGGTGTCGGTGCTCACCGTGAGCCGGCCGTCCTCGAAGGCGATCCGGGTGTCGCCGTCGACCTCCTGGAACAGGCCCCGTTCGATCTGCCGCCACTTCTGCTCGGTGACGTCCGGGTCGGCGCTGAGCGGGCCGTTGGTGGTCAGCACGCCGTCGTCGCCCGCCGAGACCTCGATCGAGCCGGTCAGCGCGGAGGCGCGGGTGAAGTCGGAGTGGCTGGTGCGGTTGGCGCGGTAACTGCCCTCGTACTGGCCGATGTCCTCCTGGAGGGTCGACTTCGAGGTGCCCTCGGCCTTCCCGCCGTAGACGTGGTCGGCGGCCAGCTCCGCGACCTCGTCGGCGGCCAGGGCGGCCTTGCCGGTGTCGCCGTCGCCGTTGTAACTGACGTACACGCCGAGGTTCTTGTCCGGGAACAGCGCCATGTTGGTGTGGAAGCCCGGGATGTCGCCGTCCTTGACCAGGTAGCGGTGCTCGTCGTGCCGGCGCTCCTCCAGCATGTACGCCATGCCGGGGAGCCGCTTGTCGTTGCCGTACTGCCGCTTCTCCAGGACCTTCGCGGCCTTCTCGCCGAGCACTCGCTTGTCCGCCAGCCGGCCTTCGCTGAGCAGAGCGCGCATCAGCCGGCCCATGTCGGTGGCGGTGGAGACGGCGGCGGCTCCCGTCGGGGTCCACGCGCCGTACTGCCCCTTCGCGGTCTCCTGGCCGCCGTCGGACGGCCGGTGCCCGCGCGCGAGCGCCTCCTCCACCTGCTTCGGGTGCGGCTGGTCCAGGGTCGTACGGGACATGCCGAGCGGGTCGAAGATCTGCTGCTGGACGTACTCCTCGAAGGGCTTCCCGGTGACCTGCTCCACCACGTAACCGGCGAGTGCCACGCCGTAGTTGTCGTAGGCGGCGGCCTCACCGGGCTCGCGTACCCGTTCCGGCTGGTTGTCCTCCAGGCTCTCGCCCAGGTCCCCGGCGTCCTCCGGGTCCTCGCTGGCCGTGCCGACGATGCTGAAGTCGAAACCGGCGGTGTGGGTCAGCAGATGGTGGGGTGTGACCGGTTTGCCCGGGTATTTGTCTTTGATCTGGAAGGTCTTCAGATACTTGTTGACGTCGGCACGCAGATCCACCTTCCCGTCCTCGACGAGCTGGAGCACGGCGATGGCGGTGAGGACCTTGGTGACCGAGCCCATGAAGAAGCCCGTACGCTCCGGATCCACCCGCTGCTTCTTCCGGTCCGCGTCCGGCACGCCGTAACCCCGCGCCATCAGCTGCTTGTCACGGGACACCACGGAGACGGCGGCGCCGGGGATGTCGTACTCGTCCAGCTGCTTCTTCAGCAGTCTGTCCAGACTCGCGCCCAACTCGTCCGGCCCGGAGGGGGCGTTCGGCACCCGATGAGGCGACGCCTGGTGTGCCGGCGTCGCGGAGGCCGGGGTGAGTCCACCCAGCAGCACCAGGGCGAAACCGAGTACCAGGGTCATCGGGGCAAGGACCCGTCGGGCTGTCATCTGATGGCTCCTTCGGCCGCACACAGGAAGATCCGATGACGGCAAGTCAACTATGCCCGGGCGGTACTTGCCATGGCCTTTAGTAGTCTCCGGAGGGTACTTAACTGCACCCTGGGAGACGCCACGGAGGTCCAATGAGAATTCTCGCTCCCGGCCCCAGACTGGGATGCACGCAGCGGTACGCAGCCGCCGGATGAGGGGAACACGGGATGAGCATCGTCAGCACCGACCAGCAGGGCGGCCCGGGGGGCAGCCGGAAAGACGATCTGCGGCCCTCGAGCGCCTTCCGGGCGATGGGGCGTACGCTCGCGCTCCTCGCGTTCGCCCCGGTCGAGGTGCTGCTCTTCAGCATCCTGGTGGCCGTCATCTCGCTGCTGAGCGTCGGCCTCGGCGTCTTCCTCGTGCCGGCCGTGGTGATCGCCGTACGCGGGGCGATGAACATCCAACGCCGCTGCGCCCGTGACTGGTCGGGCGTCGAGATCGGCGACCCGTACCTTCCCGCCCGTGACACCGAGCCCGGCGCGAAGGGCTGGCTGCAGCGCACCATGGGCATCCTGAGCGACCCGGCCACCTGGCGCGACCTGCTGTGGATGCTGGTGAACCCGGTGGTGGGCGTGCTGATCCTGGTGCTGCCGCTGACCTTCTTCGCCTACGGCCTCTTCGGCCTCGCGATGCCCTTCCTGTGGGAGCCGATCGTGGACGCGGGCGGCAACGACTGGTACGTGCTGGTGAACGTCAACAACAGCGGCACCGCGCTGACCGCCGCCGTCCTCGGCACCCCGTTCATCCTCATCGGGTACCTGATGGGCCCGGCCATGCTGCGGGTGCACGCACGGTTCGCGCGCAGCCTGCTCGGCCCCACCGAGATGGCCCGCAAGGTGCACCACCTCACCGCCACCCGCAGCGACGCCGTGAACTCCAGCGCCGCCGAGCTGCGCCGCATCGAGCGGGACCTGCACGACGGCGCGCAGGCCCGGCTGGTCGCGATGGGCATGAACCTGGGCGTCGCCGAGCGGCTGCTCAGCAAGGACCCGGAGGCCGCCCGTACGATCCTCGCCGACACCCGCACCGCCTCCGCGAAGGCGCTGAACGAGCTGCGCGACCTGGTACGGGGCATCCACCCGCCGGTGCTGGCGGACCGCGGCCTGGCCGACGCCGTACGCGCCCTCGGGATGGACAGCCCGCTCCAGGTCGAGGTGACCGCCGACCTGCTGGGCCGGCCGGAGGCGCCGGTGGAGTCCGCGATGTACTTCGCCATCTCCGAGTCGCTGACCAACGCGGCCAAGCACGGCGCCTGCCGGAACGTGAAGGTCGACCTCTGGTACTCCGACGGCATGCTGCGCGCCCAGGTGACGGACGACGGTGACGGCGGCGCGGACCCCATGAAGGGCACCGGGCTGCGCGGCCTGGAGCGGCGCCTTGCTACCTTCGATGGCGCGCTGGCTCTCACCAGCCCGGTCGGGGGCCCGACAACACTCACCATGGAGCTGCCTTGCGTGCTGTCCTCGCCGAAGACCAGTTTCTCCTGAGAGACGGTCTCATCCGGATGCTCCAGGCGTACGACTTCGAGATCGCCGCAGCGGTGGACAACGGCCCGGACCTGCTCCGGGCCCTCGTCGCGGAGCGTCCCGACGTGGCGGTGGTGGACGTACGCCTTCCCCCGACGTTCACCGACGAGGGCCTCCAGGCGGCGCTGCAGGCCCGCCGGGAGCTCTCGGGGCTTCCGGTGCTGGTGCTGTCGCAGTACGTGGAGCAGCTGTACGCCAAGGAGCTGCTGGCCGACGGGAACGGCGGGATCGGCTACCTGCTCAAGGACCGGGTGTTCGACCCGGACGAGTTCATCGACGCGGTGCACCGCGTCGCGCGCGGCGGCACCGCGATGGACCCCGAGGTGATCTCGCGGCTGTTCAGCGGCGGCAGTACGGCGCGGGAGCGCACCATCAGCCGGCTGACCGCCCGGGAGCTGGAGGTGCTAGAGGTGATGGCCGAGGGCCGGTCCAACGCCGCGATCGCGGAACGGCTGGTGATCACCGAGCGCGCCGTCATCAAGCACACCTCGAACATCTTCACCAAGCTCGACCTCCCCACCTCGGACGACGACAACCGGCGGGTGCGCGCCGTGCTGACGTACCTCAAGGACTCCGAGGGCGCCGCCGAGTAGAGGCGGTCACTCCAGCTGGCGGCGTACGAGTTCCTGCAGCGGGCCGCCCGGATCGCCCAGGAGAGCCGCGGGCGGGCCCTGCTGCACGATGCGGCCCGCGTCCAGGACGATCAGCCGGTCCGCGTCCATGACCGTGGACAGCCGGTGTGCGATGACGATGCGGGTGGCGTCGAGCGCGCGGGTCGATTCGATGATCCTGCGCTGTGCGGTGTTGTCCAGCGCGCTGGTGGCCTCGTCGAGGAAGAGGATCCTCGGGCGGCGGACGAGCGCCTGTGCGATCAGGAGCCGCTGCCGCTGGCCGCCGGAGATCGTGTCGCCCCCGGAGACCACGGTGTGCAGGCCCATCGGCATGCGCTGCACGTCCTCGGCGAGGCCGGCCCACTCCAGCGCCTGCCACACCTCCTCCTCGCTGAAGTCCTCGGCGCCGCGGACGCACTCCAGCACCGAACCCGTCAGCGGCCGCGCGTGCTGGAGGACGACGCCGCAGCGGCGGCGGACGGCGGCCTGGTCGAGTGCGGCGAGGTCCTGGCCGTCGTAGAGAACGTCGCCGCGCAGGGGCGTCTCGAAGCCGATCAGCAGCCGGAGCAGGGTGGACTTGCCGCAGCCGCTGGGGCCGACGACGGCGACGAACTCTCCGGGGCGTACGGAGAGATCGATGCCGTCCAGTACCAGCGGACCGTACTCGGTGTAGCGGAAGGACAGCCCCCGGGCCTGGAGGGCGCCGGTCAGCGGGCCGGGCTGCACGTTGTCCTCGGCCACCTCCGGTGCCTCGCGCAGCACCGGGCGGATCTGCTCGAACAGCGGAATCGCGGCGGTCGCCGAGATCAGGGCGCCGGTCAGCTGGGTGGCTGAGGTGAGGAGCATGGTCAGGGCGGTGCTGAAGGTGAGGAAGGCGGCGGGGGAGAGGGTGTCCCGCGCCGGCCCGGCGAGCAGCATGAACAGCAGGAGTGAGGAGAGCGGCAGATAGACGGCGTTGAGAACGGTCGTCGCGTTCCTGATCCGCCCGGCCCGCCGCTCCAGTTCGCGGCTGCGCGCGAACTCCCGCGCCCAGGCGGCGTAGGCGAAGCTCTCCGCCCCGGCGACGCGCAGTTTCGGCAGCCCGCGCAGCGTCTGGTACGCCTGGTTGTTCAGCTTGTTGGTCAGCGCGACGAGCTGCCGCTGCCAGTGCAGCTCACGCAGCCCCAGTAGGGCGAACAGCCCCGCGACCACCGCCAGCACTCCGAGGGCCCCCAGCGCCAGCGGCACGCTGTGCAGGAGCAGCAGGAGCAGGTTGACCGCGCCCATGGTGCCCGACTGCAGCACCACCGGACCGACCCCGGCCAGCAGTCGCCGCATCGCGGTGACCCCCATTGCGGCACTGGCGAGTTCGCCGGTGGAGCGCCCGGCGAAGAAGCGGGTCGGCAGCCGCAGCAGCCGGTCCCAGACGGCGGGCTGCAGCGTTGCCTCCATCCTGCCCTCCAGCCGGAGCAGGGTGAGATTCTGCAGCAGTCCGAAGGCCGCGCCGACCACGGCGGCCGCGATGACGGCGACGGCGAACAGCACGATCAGGTCGTCGCGCGCGGCCGGCACGTACTCCCCGAGCACCTGTCCCGTCGCCACCGGTACCAGCGCCCCCAGCGCGACGGTGACCAGTCCGGCCAGCAGCAGCGTACGCAGGTCGCCGCGGGAGCCGCGCAGGCTGAACGCGAGCAGCCGCAGCGGGGTGAGGGGCCGGTCGGGCAGGGGGCGGTAGAACATCACGGCGCGGGGTGCGTACTGGGCGGCGGTCTCCGCGCGCACGCGCACCCGGCGGCCCGCCGCGTTCACCGCCACGTAGCCGCCGCGCCGCCACAGCAGCGCCACCGGCGCGCTGCTGGCGGCACGGTGGCCGGCCAGTGGCCCGCAGTTGGTGCGCCACCAGCTCCCGGTGAGCCGCACCGCGCGCGTACGCAGGCGGGCGGCGGCGGCGATCCGCTCGACGGGGTCCACGCGTTCACCGCCCGGGGGTATCGCACTGCGCGCGGGCAGCGTGGCTCCCGCCGCTTCGGCGACCAGCCGGCAGACCGCGTAGGTCGCGTCGTCGCCGTGCTCGCGGGGGCCGCGCCCGTAGTCCGTCCCGATCGAGGCCAGCAGCGTCTGGTCGGCCTGCACGCGTACGGACTCACCGGCCCGGATGCCCGCGGCCGTACGCTCCTGGTGCGCCCGTTCGGCCTCCTCGATCCACCGGTCCACCGCGGACAGCAACCGGAACTGCTGCGCGACGAGCGCCCGCCACATCTCGCCGTCGACCAGCAGCGCCCCGGGCCCCTGCCGTACGCTCCCCGGCGGCACGTCCATCCACAGCACTCCGGGGTCCTCGTCCGCCGCTCGGTCGCCCAGCGGGGTCTCGAAGAGCACCCCGAGGCCGCGCCCGATGCCGAGCGCGAAGGCTTCCTCCGTACGGCCGGGGTTCCCGTCGCCGGGTTCCTCCCGCTGGTGCAGCCCCTGGAGCGGTATCCGGCGCAGCGCACAGCTCTCGGCGGGGCGTGCGGTGAGGGTGTGCCGGGTGCCGTCGACCGGCCCGAGCAGCAGGGTGCCCGCCGTCGCCCGGCCGAGGAACTGCCAGGGGCCGTCCGCCTGCTGGTCCACCGCGAAGAGGTCCAGCGCCCCGCTGGTGACCAGCCACAGCACCTGAGGTCCCGCCAGGTCGAGGCCTCCGGGGCCGTCGGGTGCGACGGCCTCGCCGAGGCAGCCGAGTACCGCGGCGACGGGGTCGGTGCCGTCGGCCATCTCAGCGCTCCCGGACCAGCTCGGCGTACGCCCCGCCCGCGGCGAGCAGCTCCGTGTGCGTCCCGGACTCCACGACCGTCCCCTCCCGCAGCACGAGGATCTCGTCGCTGTCCCGCACCGTGCTCAGCCGGTGCGCGATCACCACCCGGGCGCAGCCGCGCCGCCGCAGGTTGTCGATCACCCGCTCCTCCGTGCGGGCGTCGAGCGCGCTGGTCACCTCGTCGAGGACGAGCAGGCTCGGGCGGCGTACCAGCGCGCGGGCGATCTCCAGCCGCTGCCGCTGCCCGCCGGAGAAGTTGCGCCCGTCCTGCTCGACCCGCCCGTGGATGCCGCCGGGGCGGCGGGCGATCACGTCCTCGTACAGCTCGGCGTCGCGCAGCGCCTCGACGACCGCCGCGTCGGGCACCGAGGGGTCCCACAGCGTGACGTTGTCGCGTACGGTCCCCTCGAAGAGGAAGATCTCCTGGTCCACGAAGGAGACGGAGGCGGCGAGCGCACCGCGCGGGATGTCCTCCAGCCGCCGGCCGTCGATCCGTACCGCCCCCGACCAGGGCCGGTAGAGGCCGGAGAGCAGCCGGGAGACCGTGGACTTGCCACTTCCGGAGCCGCCCACGAGCGCGACCTGCCGGCCGGGGCGGACGGTGAGCGAGAACCCCTCGAGGAGAGGCGCGTCGAGCGGGCTGTAGCCGAACGTGACGTCGTCGAGCTCGACATGTCCGCTGAGCCGGCGGGTCTCGGCGCCGTCCGCGGTGCCCCCGTGCCCGGCGGCGCCCTCAAGGGCGGGAAGCTCCGCCGGGTATCTCTCGACGTCCTCCAGCCGCGCCATGTCGGCGGCCAGGTCCTGCGCCTTCTCCGCCACCGAGTTGAGCCGTACCAGCGGCGCGCTGAACCGGACCACCAGGGCCTGGAAGGCGACCAGCAGGCCGACGGACAGCGCCCCCGACACCGCCCGCAGCCCGCCGAGCCACAGGATCAGCGCGCTGTTCAGCGTGGCCAGCGCGGGCGCCGTCACCGCCAGCCAGGCACCGGGCACCCCGAGCCGCTGCTGCTCCTCCAGCGTGGTGGCGTGCTGTCCGGCCCAGCGGCGGAAGTAGCCGTCCTCACCACCGGTGGCCTTCAGGGGCTCGATCAACTGGAGCCCGGTGTACGAGGTGTTGGTCAGCCGGGCGATGTCGGTGCGCAGCTTCCGGGTCCGGGTGGCCCGTAGCCGTACGACGATCCGCAGCACGACCAGGTTCAGCAGCGCCACGCCCACACCGACCAGGGTGAGTTGCGGATCGTACGTCCACATCAGTGCCGCGTAGAGCAGCACCACGGCCCCGTCCACGGCCGCGGCCGTCAGATCGCGGGCCAGCGTCTCGGCCACCGCGTCGTTCGACTGGAGGCGCTGTACCAGGTCGGCGGGCGAGCGCTGGGTGTAGAAGGCGGCGGGCAGCCGCAGCAGGTGCCGCAGGAAACGGGCGCTGCCCAGAGTCGAGGAGATCAGCCGTCCGCGCAGCAGATTCGCCTGCTGGAGCCACGTCAGTACGGCCGTCACCGCCACGACCGCGCCCATCGCGGCGAAGAGCGGGCCGAGCAGCGAACTCAGCTCACGGGTCAGGAAGATGTCGATGTAGGTCCGGGTGAGCGCGGGCACCGCGGCGCCCGTCACGACCAGCAGCAGGCTCGTCAGCAGCGCGGCGAGTATCGTCCCGGTGGTGCCGCGCAGCCGCGCGGGGAGGGCGCTGAACGCGTGCCGGCGGCTGCCGCCGGGCCGGAACCCCTCACCGGGCTCCAGCACCAGCACCACCCCGGTGAACGCGGCGTCGAACTCCTCGGCGGGCACGAAACGGCGGCCCTTGTCGGGGTCGTTGAGACGCACACCGCGGCGGCCGAGCACGCCGAACTCGCGAACCGGACCCTCGTACACCACGTAGTGGTTGAACTCCCAGAACAGGATCGCGGGCCCGCCGACCTGGGTCAGCGCCCCGGTCTCCATCTGCATCCCCTTGGCGGTCAGCCCGTAACTGCGGGCCGCCTTGAGGATGTTGCTCGCCCGCGAGCCGTCGCGTGAGACGCCGCAGGCGACGCGGAGCTCCTCCAGCGGCACCTGCCGGCCGTGGTGGGCGAGCACCATGGCCAGTGCGGCGGCGCCGCACTCCAGGGCCTCCATCTGCAGGACGGTGGGGGTGCGGACCCGCGTGGCGGGCCTCGCCTTCGCGCGCCCGCGGGCACGCGCGGCGCGGTGCGTCGCGGTCACGGGATCAGCCAGTCGACCGGGCGCTGTGCGGCGAGGCGGACCGAACCGTCGGCAAGGGTCATGGAACTGAGCGGGTGAGAGCTGCCGCGCGAGGTGGACCACTCGTAGCGGCCCGTGGCGCCGGGGGACTTCCGGAGCCGTACGACCACCGGCACCGGCCGCTCGCCTCGCGTGAACTCCTCGCCGAGCTGCGCGTCCCCCAGGAACGCGGCGATCTGCTCCCGCGACTGGGGTGCCGAGCCGACGGACTCGACGGTCCCGCGCAGCACCCCGTACTGCTGCCTGGGCGCGGACTGCACGGTGAGATCCACGGCCGCGCCCTTCGGTACGGACGCGGCGGAGCCGGCGGGCACGTACAGGATGGCGCGCAGCTCACGCGCCTTCCCCTCCTGCTCCCCGGTCCGTTCGACGGTGGCGACGTGGCTGCCGGTCGAGACGATGGTCCCGAGCCCGGCGCGCAGCGAGCTGACCCGCCCCGCGTCGAGCGCGCGGACGGCGCGGTCGCCGTCTCGGGTGCGGACGCGGACGAGCGCCGCCCCGGCCTTCACGAACCGGCCCTCCCGCGCGTACACCTTGGTGACCTGCCCGCCCACCGGGCTCTGTACGGTGTGACTCCCCTGCCCGTACGTCAGGATGCCCGGCGCGTCGACCCTCCCGGAGACGCTGCCGGTCACGGCCCAGGCGCCGCCACCACCGACGATCAGCAGGACGACGACGAGCACGAGCAGCCCCTGGGGGCGCGCGTACCGTACCGGCAGCTCCAGCTCATCGGGCAGCTGCTGCCTGGCCAGAGCCTGTCGGCGGAACTGCACGTCGTCGTCCTAGGTGGTTCGGGCGGCGCCTGGGCCGCTGTCAGCCGATGCTCAGGCCCCGGCGCCCGGGAGCTGGATGTCCGTCACGGTCAGGCTGACGGACTTCGCGCTGCCGGTGATGACCGGCAGTCCGCCGGGGCCCGGGGTCCCGGTGATCTGCAGGCCTTCGACAGCGATACCGACCCCGAGGCCGCCGGCCACGTTGTCCAGCTCTTCGTCGGCGATCTCACGCGTCTCGATGCTCATGGCAATCCATGCCCTTCTCTTCAGGCTGTTCTGGTCAGCACGGATCAGCCCTCGTGAGGGCCGGACCGTGTACTGCGGACGCGACCCCCCGTTGGCGCGGGACAGCGCCGGGATCGCGCCGTGATCAAAGCACGCCGCAGGGTGACTGCACAGCCCAAGTTGCCCTGAGCAACGGTCAGTTGAGGATTTCGAGTCCCCCCAAGGCGAGAGGCCTCCACGACTTCGACGAAACCTCCATGAGCGGCGCGCCCGCTGAGCCGGAACTACTTCGGAAGACGGGCAAATCTCCCTCGTCCTCCCGAAGGAGAACGCTGTTGATGTGCCCATGTGGGGAAACTCCCGCGCAGAAGATGCAGTATCACGGCAGGTGACGGAAGGGGGAGCGGTGATTCCGCTCCCACCCTCCCCACGCGCCGCCTCGTCACTGTGCGTTGATCGCCCGCAGCGTGTTCAGGCGGGCCGCCCGGCGGGCCGGCCAGATCGCCGCCAGGACGCCGATCGCCAGGCCGAGCAGCAGGAACAGGGCGAGCCGGGCCCACGGCAGTACGGTCTCGTACAGCACGAGCGAGGAGGCCGTGAGGCTGCCGCCCGCCCAGGCGAGGAAGATGCCCGTGCCGATGCCCAGGACCGCGCCGAACAGCGAGATCACCACCGACTCCAGGCGCACCATCTGCCTGACGCCCCGGTCGTTGAGGCCGATCGCGCGCAGCAGTCCGATCTCCCGGGTGCGTTCGAAGACCGACATGGCCAGGGTGTTGATGACGCCGAGCACGGCGATGACGACGGCCATGCCGAGGAGCCCGTACATCATGTTGAGCATCACGTCGATCGCGCCGGACTCCGCCTTGGTCAGCTGCTCCGGGTTCTGCACCTGGATGAGCGGGCTGTTGCCGAGGGCTTCGCGGATGTCCTGGTCGAGGCCGCCGGTGTGCCCGCCGGACGACGCGGCCTTGACCAGTACGCTGTCGAGCTTCCGCCCGTCGGCGTACGGGAGGACGTCGCCCAGGGTGCCCAGTGCTTCGTGGATGGCGCGGGTGTGCTCGTAGACGCCGACGACGGTCAGCCGCTTCTTCTGCTCGCCGAAGCCCAGCGAGCCCTCGAACGTGTCGCCCTTCGACAGGCCGGTCTGCCGGGCCAGTTCCTCGGAGAGCGCGATCCTGCCGGGGCCGATGTCCGTGAGGGAGCCGCTGCTGAACGTCAGGTCGGAGACCTTGCCGAGCCGCTCCGGGTCCGCGCCGGTGACCGTGGCGAACTCGCCCCGTACGCCCAGGCTCGAGGAGGTGACGGGTGCCGCCTCCGCGACGCCCGGGACCCGGGCGACCTTCGTGCCGGCGGCGGGGTCGATGCCGTTGTACGCGGAGTTGGAGACCTTGTAGTCCGCGGTCAGGCCGCGCAGGGACTCTTCCTTGAGGGCGGCGTCCATCGAGTTGCCGGCCACGCTGAGGCCGGTGATCAGGGCGAGCCCGATCATCAGGGCCGACGCGGTGGCGGCGGTACGGCGCGGGTTGCGGAGGGCGTTCTCCTTGGCGAGTTTGCCGCTGATGCCGAACAGCCGGGTGGTGAGCGCGCCCGCGAGCGAGACCAGCGGCCGGGACAGCAGCGGAGCGAGGACGATCATGCCCGTGAGCGTGAGGACCGAACCGAGCATGGCGATCATGAGGTTGTTGTCGACGCCGTTCCGCTGCGTGGAGATGTACAGCATGAGGAGGACGCCCGTACCGGCGAGCAGCCCGCCGAGGATGTTGCGGAGGACCATGCTGCGCTTCGGCGGTGCCTGGTCGACGCTGCTCAACGCCTCGACCGGGGCGATCTTCGCCGCCTTGCGGGACGGCAGCCAGGCGGCGAGCACGGTGACGCCGACGCCGACGACGAGGGACCAGACGAGCGCGCTCGTGGCGACCACCAGAGGGCCGCCCGGGAGGCCCGCGCCGCCCGCGTTGAGGAGCGGCCGCATGGCGGCGGCGATGCCGAGCCCGAGGGCGAACCCGGCCGCGGAGGCGGCGAGTCCGAGCAGTCCGGCCTCGACGAGGACGGCGCGGACGACCTGGCGGCGCGAGGCGCCGATGGCACGCAGCAGCGCGGTCTCGCGGCTGCGCTGGGCGATCAGCATGGTGAAGGTGTTGGCGATGATGAAGACGCCGACGAACAGCGCGATCCCGGCGAAGACCAGCAGCAGCCGGGTGAGGGCCTTGGTGTCCGCGGCGATCTGGTCGGCCTGCTCGTCCGCGAGTTGCGCACCGCTGGTGGCCTCGATGCTGTCGGCGGGCAGCACCTCGCGGATGTCGGCGGCGAGCCGCCGGTTGTCGGTGCCGGGCGCGGAGCCGATGGCCAGCTCGTCGAACCGGCCGGGGCGCAGCAGGAGTTCCTGCGCGGTCCTGGTGTCGAACAGCGCGAGGCTGCCGCCCGCGGTCACGCGCGGGTCATCGGTGTCGACGGTGCCGACGAGCTTCGCGGTGAGCGCGGGCCCCTCGGTGGCGAAGCGGACGGTGTCGCCGATGTCGTAGCCGGCCTTCTCGGCCGTACGGCGGTCCAGGGCCAGTTCGCCGCCCGAGGCGGGGCCGCGTCCGGCGGCGAGGGGGTAGCGGCTGTCCTTGTCGCTGCCGGGGGTGTCCGGGGCGTAGTTGGTGGCCAGGTTCTGCCAGTTGTTGTCGGCGTTGAGCGGCCTGCCGTCCTTGGCCGCGAGGGTGGCGTTGCCGTTGACGGTCGGCCGTACGGACTCCACGCCGGGGACGTCGCGGATCCTGCCGGCGAGCTCACCGGTGAGCGCCGTGGACCGGCGGTCGTCCGACGCGCTGCCGGTGGTCTCCCGTTCCGGCTCGGCCTGTACGGCGACGTCGACGTCCTTCAGGTTCTTGGCGGAGGCGCCGCGGAGGGCCTGGGCGACGGTGTCGCCGAAGACGAGCGTGCCGGAGACGAAGGCGACGCCGAGCATCACCGCGAGCGCCGTCATGATCAGACGGGCCTTGTGCGCGAAGAGGTTGCGCAGAGCTGTACGCAGCATGGTGGTCCCACTCCTGGGGTACGTGGCGGAAATCCCGGCAGCGGGGATCAGCTGGTGCGGGCGGCGGCCTCGAATTGCCGCATGCGGTCCAGGACGGTGTCGGCGGTCGGGCGGGGCAGCTCGTCGACGATCCGTCCGTCGGCGAGGAAGACGACGCGGTCGGCGTAGCCGGCGGCCACCGGGTCGTGGGTCACCATGACGACCGTCTGGCCCAACTCCCGTACGGAGTCCCGCAGGAAGGCCAGGATCTCGGAACCGGAACGGGAGTCCAGGTTGCCGGTCGGCTCGTCCGCGAAGATGATCTCCGGCCGGGACGCGATCGCGCGGGCCACGGCCACGCGCTGCTGCTGGCCGCCGGACAGCTGGGAGGGGCGGTGGTGCAGCCGGCCGGCGAGGCCCACGGTCGCCACGACGGTGTCCAGCCACTGCCGGTCCGGCTTGCGGCCCGCGATGTCCATCGGCAGCGTGATGTTCTCCAGCGCCGTCAGCGTGGGCAGCAGGTTGAACGCCTGGAAGACGAAGCCGACGCTGTCCCGGCGCAGCTGCGTGAGCCGGCGGTCGTTCAGGCTGGACAGCTCGGTGTCACCGATCCGTGCGGAGCCCGCGGACACCGAGTCGAGACCCGCCATGCAGTGCATCAGGGTCGACTTGCCGGAGCCGGACGGCCCCATGATCGCGGTGAACCTGCCGCGCCCGAACTCCAGCGACACCGAGTCCAGGGCGACGACTTGGGTGTCGCCCTGGCCGTAGACCTTGCTCAGCCCGGTGGCGCGGGCGGCGGCGGGAGCGGCCGCGGGGTGGGCGGTTACGGGGGCTGCTGCCTGCATCGACATGACGGCTCCAGACGTACGGGGAGGAGGAGGTGAAGTGCTTCTCATCCTCGGTGCGCCGCACGTCCGGGCCGTCGGCCTGAGGGCGTGAAGGGGGTGCCTGCCGAAGGTCGGGGGGGGGGGCGTCCGTAGTCCTGGGGGCGGACGGGGGGATCTGCCGAAGGGCAGAGGCGGTGGCGCTCGGCAGGCCCCGTGGTTCAGGACAGCGGGCCCGTACGGCGGCGTGCCCGTACGGTCAGGACAGCAGGCCCGTACGGTACGCCAGCACCGCCGCCTGGACCCGGCTGTCGGAGCCCGTCTTCTCCAGGATGGCGCTGACATGGGTCTTCACCGTGCCCACGCCGATGCCCAGCCGCTCGCCGATCGCCCCGTTGGCGAGGCCCTGCCCCAGCAGCGCGAGGACGTCGCGCTCCCGGTCGGTCAGCGCCGCCAGCCCCGCTTCGGGCGCGCCTGAACCGGCCGCCGGGCCAACGCCGTTGAGCATGCGGTCGATGACGGTGCCCGTGACGCCGGGGGAGAGGACCGCGTCGCCCGTCGCGGCGGCCCGTACCGCGCTGATCAGCTCCTGCGGGCCCTCGTCCTTGAGCAGGAAGCCGATGGCACCGGAGCGCAGCGCCCGCGTCACGTTCTCCTCGTCGCCGAACGTGGTGAGCATGACGACCTGCGGCCGGGGCTCGAGCACGAGCAGCCGCTCGATGGTGGCGAGCCCGTCGAGCACGGGCATGCGGATGTCGATCAGTGCCACGTCGGGGCGGGTCTCGGCGGCGATCCGTACGGCCTCCTCGCCGTTCGCCGCCTCGCCGACCACCTCGATGCCCTGGGCATGGCGCAGGATCAGCCGGACGCCGTGCCGGATCATCTCCTCGTCGTCGGCGAGCAGGACCCGGATCGGGCGGCGTTCGGAGGAGGGCGGCTCGGTCATGGGGTCTCCCACGGTGGTGTCTGCGCCACCACCGGCACGGTGAAGCGGTCGATCGCGGCCAGCTTGTCGCCGCGGAAACAGTACCGGGTGATCCTGAGACGGCCGGCGCCCTCATGGTCGTACGGGTCGACGGGGGTCGCGGACTCCGGGTCGGCGGGCCCGTCCAGCGGTACGTAGTCGTCGAACGGCACCGACGGGTACATGCAGAACGTCACGGACTCCGGGCGGGCCGGCTCCCGGCCCGTCGCCGCCGCGCGCACCTCCGGCTGGTCCGGGTAGACGGCGTCCTGGACCTCCTTGCGGGACATCCCGATGCGCGGCTCCTCGGGCTCGGACTGGCCCGGTTCCGGCGCCGCCTCGCTGACCAGGAGGAGGCCGAACAGCATCATCACGCCCACGCCCGCGAGTCCGAGGAGCCCGGTGAGGGCGCCCACGGCACGGCGCTGGAGCCGGGCGCCCGTACGGCCTGAGTGCGCCTCGGGCAGCGGCTCGGACAGCGGATCGACCGGCCCGGCCCCCTCGTTGGCGAGGACCGCCCCCGGCTCGGGCTGCGCCGGGATCCGTGTCGTCACCGCGAAGCCTCCGGCCGGTGTCGGCTCCGCCTCCAGCGTGCCGCCGAGCAGCGCCACCCGCTCCCGCAGCCCGACGAGGCCGCGTCCCGAGCCCAGGCCGGTCGACGCCTCCGGGGGTACGGGCGGCGCCCCGTTCCGTACGAGGACGTCCACCGCGTCGTCGGTGTGCGTGACCGACACGGTGACATGCGCCCCGGTGGCGTACCGGTGCACATTGGTCAGGGACTCGCGCACCACGCGGTGCACCGCGCGCCGTACCTGGGCCGCGCGGTCGTGCAGGTCGGGGCCTTCCCAGGTGAGTTCGACGGGGATGCCGCCGCTGCGCGACTCCTCGGCCAGCGCCTCGACGTCGGACCGCGTGCCCGTGGTGTCCGTCAGGGCGCCCGTGCCGGTGTCCCGGCCCAACGGGCCCAGGACACCCAGCACTTCGCGCAGCTCCCGCATCGCGTCCCCGCTGGCCCGGCGCACCAGCGCCGCCTCGTCGCGCAGCTCGGGCGACTGCGACTCGAGCGCCATCTCCAGGCCGCCCGTGTGCAGCGAGATCAGGCTGAGCCGGTGGCCGACCAGGTCGTGCATCTCGGCGGCGATCCGGGACCGTTCGTGGATACGGGACTCGCTGTCCGCGTGCCTGCGAGCCGACTCCGCGGCGGCGGCCCGCTCCCGCAGCGCCTCCAGCAGCCGGTCCTGCTGCCCGCCCGAGGTGCCGACGAGCCCCGGCACGATCAGGGTGGTGGCGGCCAGGACACCGCCCAGCGCGAGCCCGAACGTATGGCTGCCCAGCCCCGCACCCGGCGCGAAGACGGCGCAGACCAGCATCGTCAGGGCGGTCGAGGCCAGCAGCACGGCCGTACGGCGCCGCGGCGCGGCCAGCTGTCTGGCGGCGGTGTACGCCGTCACCGCGGCCGGCAGCCCCGCGGCGGGCAGCAGCCCCATGGCGGCGGACACGCCCAGCAGGCTCGCGGTGGGCAGGCGCCGTCGTACGGCGAGCAGCGCGAGGACGGCCGCGCCGAGGAGGAACTGCAGCTCGCCGGACGACGAGTCGCCCAGCTCGTGGACGACCTGCTGGGTCAGCACCATCAGCAGCGCGCCGCCGGCCACTTCCCCGAGCGCGCGCCACCGCCCGCGGGTGGACTCGCCGGGTGCCGCGAAGACGCTGCGTCTGCTTCCGGTGGTACGGGCCGTGCGGGGGGTCATCGGTCAATTGTCGGGGGTGGTGCCGTACGGCTCCCTGCGACCTGGGGATGAGGCGCGGCTCTGCCGAAAGCCAGAGGTGACGGCGTACGCCGGCAGAGCCGCCCTCGATCACCGGACGCGCCGGACCATCCGGACGCGCCGGACGGACCGGCGGCGGGTCAGAGCCCCGCCGCCAGCCGGGCCGCCAGCGTCCGTGCGAAGCGTGCCGGGTCGGACAGCTCGCCGCCCTCGGCCAGCAGCGCCATCCCGTAGACCAGTTCGGCGGTCTCCGCCAGGGCCGGGTCCTCCGGGTTCGCCGCGTGGGCGTCCTTGAGGCCGGCCGTCAGCGGGTGGCCGGGGTTGAGTTCCAGGATGCGCTTGATGCGCGGCAGCTCCTGGCCCATCGCGCGGTACATCTTCTCCAGGTTCGGCGTGACGTCATGCGCGTCGCCGACGATGCAGGCGGGCGACGTCGTCAGCCGCGAGGACAGCCGTACGTCCTTCACGTCCTCGCCCAGCGCGGTGCCCAGCCAGCCCAGCAGCGGCGCGAACTCCTTCTCCCGCCGCTGCTCCTCCTCGCGCCCCGCCTCGTCGTCGCTCTCCTCCGTCTTGCCGGAGTCCAGGTCGACCTGGCCCTTGGCGATCGACTGCAGCGGGGTGCCGTCGAACTCGCGGATCTGCTCCACCCACACCTCGTCCACCGGGTCGGTGAGCAGCAGCACCTCGTAGCCCTTGGCCTGGAACGCCTCGATGTGCGGGCTGTTCTCCAGGCGGGTGCGGGACTCACCGGTGAGGAAGTAGATGTGCTCCTGGCCGTCCTTCATCCGGGACACGTAGTCCCGCAGGCCCGTCTGCTCGTCGGGGTCGTGGGTGGAGGGGAAGGACGCGATGTCGAGGAGGGTCTCACGGTTGTCCGGGTCGGAGAGCAGGCCCTCCTTCATCGCGGGCCCGAACTCCTGCCAGAAGGTGCGGTACCGCTCGGCGTCCTTCGTCCGCAGCGACTTCACGGTCGAGAGGATCTTCTTGACCAGCCTGCGGTGCATGAGCTGGATCTGCCGGTCCTGCTGGAGCGTCTCCCGCGAGACGTTGAGCGACAGGTCCTGCGCGTCGACGACGCCCTTGACGAACCGCAGGTAGTCGGGGAGCAGCGAGGTGCAGTCGTCCATGATGAACACCCGCCGCACGTACAGGTTCACCCCGCGCCTGCCGCCCTGCTGGTAGAGGTCCAGCGGCGCGTGGGAGGGGATGAACAGCACCGCCTGGTACTCGAACGTGCCCTCCGCCCGCGTGTGGACCGTCTCCAGCGGGTCCGTCCAGTCGTGGCTGATGTGCTTGTAGAACTCCTTGTACTCGTCCTCGGAGATGTCGTCCTGGGAGCGGGCCCACAGGGCCTTCATGGAGTTGAGCGTCTCGACGGTCCGCTCCGGAGCGGGGTTCTCGCCGTCCGCGTCGCCGTCCGCGTCGCCGTCACCGCCGCCGTCCCCGTCGCTCGCGGGGCGCTCCACCGTCGTCCGCACGGGCCACGGGATGAAGTCCGAGTGCTTGCGTACGATCTGCCGCAGCCGGTTCGTGTCCGTGTAGTCGAACAGGTGGTCCTCGGCGTCCTCGGGCTTCAGGTGCAGCGTCACCGAGGTGCCCTGCGGAGCGTCGTCGAGGGTCTCCAGCTCGTACGTGCCCTCGCCGGCCGACTCCCAGCGCGTGCCCTGCCGTTCGCCCGCGCGCCGTGTCACCAGGGTGACCTTGTCGGCGACCATGAAGGTGGAGTAGAAGCCGACACCGAAGCTGCCGATGAGGTCGGCGGAGGCGGCGGCGTCCTTGTTCTCGTTCGCCTCTTTCAGCTTGCGGACGAACTCCGCCGTGCCGGACTTGGCGATGGTCCCGATCAGGCCCGTCACCTCGTCGTACGACATGCCGATGCCGTTGTCCCGCACGGTCAGCGTACGGGCCCCCGCGTCCGTCTCCAGCTCGATGTGCAGGTCGGATGTGTCCGCCTCGAGGCCGCTGTCCCGCAGCGACTCCAGCCGCAGCTTGTCCAGGGCGTCGGAGGCGTTGGAGATCAACTCCCGCAGGAAGACGTCCTTGTTGGAGTAGATCGAGTGCACCACCAGCCGCAACAGCTGACGGGACTCGGCCTGGAACTCGTGTGTCTCGACCCTGCCGCTCACAGCACTCCTCCTCGGGGAGCACCTTGTCGGTCATGTCCCACGAAGGCGGAGCCGCCGCCTCCCCGTACGGCGGACCGCCGGAGGGCGCACTCCACCGCGCCCTCACGGCACCGATCTTGCCCGCTCGACGGACCGTCGCGCCACTTCTCCGGCGGGCCGGCCCGTGGCGGATCGGTACGTACGGACCAGGGCGGGCTCCGTACGGTGTCGGGTTCCGTACGGCGGCGGGTTCCGTACGGGGCTCAATCCCGTGGGTTGCGGGCGAGCTTGACCGTGATGCCGCCGATCCCCAGCGGTCCGGCGACGCCCGTGACGACCGCGACGGTCTCGGCCGCGAACTGGAGCAGGGCGAGTACCGCGGCGACGACGCCCAGGACGCCGAGCGCCGTACCGGTGCCGACGGCGAGCGGGACCAGGTAGCGGCCGGGGCTGCGGCGGGGCGCCGGGGCGGGGGTTTGGACGATCACGACGGGCCGGCCGGTGGCTTCCGCGCGCCGGTAGGCGTCGGCGGGGATGTGCGGGGCGAGGCTCGGGGGTGGTTCGGGCTGGTGCATGGTGGTGCTCCTTTCTCGCGTGCGAGTGCCCACCGCCGTAGCCCTCATCCGCCTTGTGCCGCGGCCTGGTTGGCGCCGCCGTCGCATACCGGCCACGGGGCATAGGGGCCGTACGGGCCGTACCGCCTGGGTCCGCCCGTACGAACGGGCCGGCGGGCGCGGGGAGTTGGGTGCGGTCGGAGCGAGAATGGTCCAGACCTATTGACGAATGGTCTGGACTAACTTACCGTCCGGTGACTCGCTTCCCGTGAGTCGACAAGGCCCCGGCAAGGGGAACTTCGGCTTGCTCCTGTCAGCTCACCCCGCGCCGGCCGCCATAGCCAGAAGGGAGCAAGCATGATCGGACGGAAGCTGCGTCTGCTGGGGTTCGGCCTGGCGACGGCCTGTGCCGTGCAGATGCTCGTCGCTGTGGCACCGAGCGCGGCGGAACGGGAGGGCGTACGGGACGGCGTACGCACCGCCGGCGCGCAAGCGGCCGACGCGCGGGACGAGACCTGCGCCGTCAAGTCGAAGCCCTCGGGGAAGGTGCTCCAGGGGTACTGGGAGAACTGGGACGGCGCGGCCAACGGTGTGCACCCGCCGTTCGGCTGGACGCCGATCACCGACACCCGTATTGCCCAGCACGGCTACAACGTGCTGAACGCCGCGTTCCCCGTCATCCGCTCGGACGGCACCGTCCTGTGGGAGGACGGCATGGACTCGACGGTGAAGGTGGCCACCCCGGCCGAGATGTGCGAGGCCAAGGCGTCCGGCCAGACGATCCTGATGTCGATCGGCGGCGCGACGGCCGGTATCGACCTCAGTTCGCGTGCGGTCGCGGACCGGTTCATCGAGACGGTGGTGCCGATCCTGAAGGAGTACAACTTCGACGGCATCGACATCGACATCGAGACCGGCCTCACGGGCAGCGGCGACATCAACCAGCTGTCGGCCTCGCAGGCCAACCTCATCCACATCATCGACGGCGTGCTCGCGCGGATGCCGTCCAACTTCGGCCTGACGATGGCGCCCGAGACGGCGTACGTGACGGGCGGCAGCGTGGTCTACGGCTCGATCTGGGGCGCGTATCTGCCGATCGTGAAGAAGTACGCGGACAACGGCCGCCTGTGGTGGCTGAACATGCAGTACTACAACGGCAGCATGTACGGCTGCTCCGGCGACTCGTACTCCGCCGGCACGGTCGAAGGGTTCACCAAGCAGACCGACTGCCTGAACGCCGGGCTGGTCGTACAGGGCACCACGATCAAGGTGCCGTACGACAAGCAGGTGCCGGGCCTGCCCGCGCAACCGGGCGCCGGGGGCGGCTACATGTCGCCGTCTCTGGTCGCGCAGGCGTGGAACCACTACGGCGGCGGGCTGAAGGGCCTCATGACCTGGTCGCTCAACTGGGACGGGTCCAAGTCGTGGACCTTCGGCGACAACGTGAGGTCCCTGCAGGGGCGCTGACGGTGTGCGGGCACCATCAGTGACGTGGGGGCGAGACGGTCCGTTCTGTGCGGGTGCGCGCGGAACGGACCGTCTCGTCTTGTCTGGCCGATGCCGTTGTCCCAGCGCCAGCTTGTTTAGTCAAGGTTCAGCAAAACGCTAAACCAACTCCCGGAAATTAAGGTGAAGAAAAGCTAGACCGGTCTATGGACGGGCCCCCAAAACGGCCTCTACGTTAAGCGCCACGCCGACCACCCCGTGTCAGAGCGCCCGCGACTCACCAGGAGGCAACGGCACATGAGCCCGTACCGGACCGCGCCCCGCAGAACAGTCACCGCCGCCGTCGGCGCCCTCTCGCTGCTCGCCGCCCTGAGCGGCTGCGGCAAGGGCGACGACGCGGCGCAGAGCGACCCGCGGCAACTGACCGTGCTGTCGCAGTACCTGAAGTCGACGCCGGGCGGGAAGCTCTTCTACGAGCAGGCCGCGGCGTTCACCAAGGAGACCGGCATCAAGGTGAGGATCGTCGAGGCGGGCGAGGACCTCGACGAGTCGTACGAGACCTCGCTCGCCGCGAACAAGGAGGCCGACGTCGTCTTCGTCAACGTCTACGACAAGACGCTCGGCTGGACCGGGAACGGTGCCGCCGTCCCCGTGGACGAACACCTCGACAAGTGGGGCCTGCGGGACCGGATCGAGCCGCGCGCGCTCGAGGAGTGGACGGACGCGGACGGCAAGGTGATGGGGTTCCCGTTCGCCGGGTTCTCCTGGCCGGTCTGGTACAACACCGCGCTGCTCAAGAAGGCGGGTGTGCCCGAGGTCCCGGCCACCACGGACGAACTCATCGACGCCGCGGGCAAGTTGCGCGAGGCGGGCATCGAACCGCTGACCGTAGGCGGGAACGACTGGAGCGGCCAGAAGCTGTTCTTCCAGATAGCCCAGTCGTACACGCCGCCCGCCGAGAGCCGGAAGCTGTACGCGAAGGGCGGCTTCTGCGACTCCGAGAAGACGATGAAGGGCATCAGGCTGTTCACCGAACTGCGCGACGCCGGCGTCTTCGTGGACAAGGCGCAGGGCTTCACGTTCGACGCGATGCAGAACAAGTACTACACGGGCAAGGCGGCGATGATGTCGCAGGGCTCGTGGGCGTTCATCGAACTGCCGGAGAAGGTGCGGAAGCAGACCGAGCTGGCCGGGCTGCCGCTGCCGGAGGGCGCGGAGTTCAAGCAGCCGACGTCGTTCACCGGCTACACCAGCACGGGTTTCTGGATCAGCCCGAACGGCGACAAGAAGCAGGACGCGGTCAAGGAGTTCGTGAGCTGGTTCTACCAGCCGGATGTCTCCGGTAAGTTCCTCGCCGAGGCCTCCGTCTACCCGTCGCTCAAGCTGGACGCCGAGCACCGCAAGACGGAGGACCCGCTGCTGCGCAGTGCCGTGAACGACCTTCCGGAGCGTACGGCCGACGCCCAGCTGCCCGACCTGCACGTGCCGGCCGCCGCCAACACCCCGCTCGTACAGGCCACCAGCCTCGCCTACGGTTCCGGCAACGACGCGGAGAAGATCTGCGGCGCGCTCGACCAGGCGTACGCCGGAGCCCAGTGATGTCCACCGCCCTGGCGACTGCGGACAAGCGCCGGACAACGTTGTCCAACGGTCGCCCCGCACCCCCCGCCCGCGCCGCCGCACGCCGACGGAGGCGCGGGTGGGGCCCCACCGTCTTCGCCGTGCCGGCGCTGCTCTGGTACGGGGTGTTCATGGCGGGCCCGGTCGTCGCGATGTTCGTGATCAGCCTCAACAAGTGGGCGAGCCTCATCTCGCCGCACGAGTTCACCGGAACGGACAACTACCGGCGTGTCTTCGACGATCCGGCGTTCTACGACGCCCTCCGCAACACCGGCGTCCAACTCGGCGTCGCCCTCCCGCTGATGATCCCGCTCGCCTTCATGCTCGGCTACTACCTCCAGCTGAGGCCGCCCGGCCACCGCGTGCTGCGCGTGCTCTGCTTCACGCCCGGCCTGCTCTCGCTCTCCGCGAAGGCGATGATCTTCATGGGGATGCTGGCGCCGGAGGGCGGCGTCAACGGCCTGCTGCGCACGGCCGGTCTGGGCTCCGCCGCCACCCCCTGGCTCGCCGACCCCTCGACGGCGCTCGCCGCGGTGATCCTCGTCGACGTGTGGGCCGGGATCGGCTACACCGCCGTGCTGTTCGCCGCCCGGCTGGCGAGCGTCCCGGACGGCGTGTACGAGGCCGCCGCGCTCGACGGCGCCGGGCACTGGCGGCGGATGTGGCAGGTGGCGTTCCCCGTGTGCAAGGGGTTCGTCGGGGTGGCGACGATGCTCCAGTTCCTGTGGACGCTGTTCAACTCCTCGGCCACGGTGCTGATGCTGACCAAGGGCGGCCCCGGCACCTCGTCCACCACGCTGTCGTACCTGATGTACCAGCGGGCGTTCCTCCAGCAGGACGTCGGCTACAGCCAGGCGGTCGGCGTGCTGCTCTTCGTCCTGGGACTGGCGGGCATGGTCGTCATCCGCAGGGTCCTGCGCCAGAACTACTGAGAGGAGGTACCCGACCGTGCCGTCCCGCCGTACCACTCCAGCCGCAGGAGCCGTTACGGGCGCCGGGGTCAGCCCTGCCCGGGTCAGCCCTGCCCGGGTGCGCCGCCCCCGGGCCGGCCGCGCCCACGGTGGCAGGGGCATGCTGGCCGGCCACGTGCTGGCCTGGTCGTACGCCCTGCTGCTGCTCCTCCCGCTCTACTACCTGCTGACCACCTCCCTCAAGGACAACGCGGAGGTTTTCGCGCACCCCTTCTCCCTCCCCGGCCAGTGGCTGTTCGACAACTTCGCCGACGCCTGGGACCTGGCCTCGCTCGGCCCGGCACTGGGCAACTCCGTGCTGATCACGGCCGGAGCGGAGGCCATCACGCTGGCGCTCGCGTTCCCCGCGGCGTACGGACTCGCCCGCAGCGGCGGGCGTACGGCGGCGGTGGTCGAGCGGATCTTCGGGATCGGCTTCCTCATCCCGGCGTTCGCGGCGCTGGTGCCGACGGTGCTGCTCGCCATCGAGCTCGAGATGTTCCAGATGCAGGCGTTCCTGATCCTCTTCCTGCCGGCCACCGCGCTGCCGCTGTCCGTCATTCTGTTGACGCAGTTCATGCGGACGATCCCGGCCGAGCTGGAGGAGAGCGCAATGATGGACGGCGCCGGACGGTGGACGGTGCTGTGGCGGATCTACGTGCCGATGTCGGCGCCGGGCGTCATCACCGTCGCGATCCTGAACTTCCTGGGCTTCTGGAACGAGTACCTGTTCAGCCTGGTCATCCTCGGCCCCGACCCCGAACTGCGCACCGTGCAGGTCGCACTGCCGTCACTCGTCTCGGCCACGATGGTGCAGTACGGCATCCTCGCCGCGGCCTGCCTCATCACGCTCGTCCCGGTGTACTCGGTGTACGTCGCGCTCCAGCGCCGTATGGAGAGCGCGCTGGTGGACGGAGCGGTCAAATCGTGAGGCCGTCGAACCCGGCAAACCCATCAAACCCGGCCGAACCGGCCGAACCGCCCAGCCCCGCAAGGCCCTTGAACACAGTGAACGCCCCTGAAACACATGAACGGAGCCCTGGCATGCAGGACGAAATCCCCCTGACCGACGGCTGGACCCTGCGGCACGGCGCGGCAGAGCTCCCGGCCCGGGTCCCGGGCTGCGTCCACACCGACCTGATGGCCGCCGGGGTGATTCCGGATCCGTTCCTCTCCCGGGCCGAGGACGAGGTGGCCTGGGTGGGCCGCGCCGACTGGCGCTACGACACCGTGGTGCCGCCGCGCGAGACGCCGCACGAACGCACCGACCTCGTCTTCGACGGGCTCGACACGGTCGCCGAGATCAGCCTCGGTGGCGCGGCCGTCGGCCGTACGCGCAACATGCACCGCGGCCACAGGTTCGACGTGACCGGCCTCCTGGATGCCGCCTCCGGCACCGCCCTGTCCGTCCGCTTCGACTCCGCTTACACCGAGGCGGAGGCCGTACGGGACCGGCTGGGTGAGCGTCCCAACGCGTATCCGGAACCGTTCCAGTACATCCGCAAGATGGCCTGCTCGTTCGGCTGGGACTGGGGCCCGACGCTGGTCACGGCCGGCATGTGGAAGCCGGTCCGGCTGGTGCACTGGTCGACGGCGCGGCTCGCGGACGTACGCCCGCTGGTGACGGTGGACGGCGCCGGGGCGGGCCGCGTGGAAGCACGGTTCGAGGTGCTGCGTACGGAGTCCGGCGCGGACCGTACGCTCACCGCGGAGCTGCGCGTCGGCGGCCCGGAGGCGCCAGGGGCGTCCGGGACGCCCGGGGCGCCGGGGGCGTCCGCGACGGTCGAGGCCTCCGTACGCTTCGACGGCACGCACGCCACGGTCACGGCGGAGGTGCCCGACGCCGCCCTGTGGTGGCCGCGTGGCTACGGCGAACAGCCGTTGTACGACTGCGAGCTGACCCTCAGCGACGAGAACGGCGGGACGCTGGACCGCTGGTCGCGCCGCATCGGCTTCCGTACGGTCGCGCTCGACACCTCTCCCGACGAGCTGGGCAGCGGCTTCACGCTGGTCGTCAACGGCGAGCGGATCTTCGCGCGCGGCGTGAACTGGATCCCCGACGACGTCTTCCCGTCCCGCATCACCCCCGAGCGCTACCGCACCCGGCTGACGCAGGCGCGCGAGGCGGGCGTCGATCTCGTGCGCGTCTGGGGTGGCGGAATCTACGAAGCGGACGCCTTCTACGACGTCTGCGACGAGCTGGGCCTGCTGGTCTGGCAGGACTTCCCGTTCGCGTGTGCCGCCTATCCGGAGGAGCAGCCGCTGCGTTCGGAGGTCGAGGCGGAGGCGCGCGAGAACGTCGTACGCCTCATGCCGCACCCCAGCCTCGTCCTGTGGAACGGCAACAACGAGAACCTGTGGGGCTTCCGCGACTGGGACTGGGAGGAGCCGCTCGCCGGCGACTCCTGGGGCGAGGGCTACTACCTCGGGCTGCTGCCCCGCGTCGTCGCCGAGACCGACCCGACCCGCCCGTACTGGCCTGGCAGCCCGTGGTCCGGCTCCTGGGACCACCACCCGAACGACCGGCGACACGGCACTTCCCACTCCTGGGAGGTCTGGAACCGCACGGACTACACCGACTACCTGCTCGAAGTGCCGCGCTTCGCCGCCGAGTTCGGCTGGCAGGCGCCGCCCGCGTACGCGACGCTGCGCCGCGCGCTCCCCGGCGAGACCCTGGCGCCGGACTCGCCCGGCATGCTGCACCACCAGAAGGCGGCGGACGGCAACGGCAAGCTGGACCGGGGCCTGGAGCGGCATTTCGCGCCGCCCGGGAACTTCGACCGCTGGCACTACCTCACCCAGGTCAACCAGGCGCGGGCCATCGCCACCGGCGTCGAGCACTGGCGCGCGCACTGGCCGGCCTGCGCGGGGACCGTCGTATGGCAGCTCAACGACTGCTGGCCGGTGACCTCGTGGGCCGCGATCGACGGGGACGGGCGGCTCAAGCCGCTCTACTTCGAACTGCGCCGGGTGTACGCCGACCGGCTGCTCACCGTCCAGCTCCGGGACGGGGCCCCGGCGGTGGTCGCCGTCAACCAGTCGGCGGAGGCGTGGCGTACGAGCGTACGGCTGCGGCGGATGTCCGCAGACGGCCGTACGCTCGCCGGGACGCGGCTGGACCTCGGCGCGGCGGCCCGTACGGTCGCGGAGGCGGCGGTGCCGGCGGAGCTGGTGCCGGACGCGGGGTCGGGGAAGGAGTACCTGGTCGCGGACGCCGATGCGGACGCGGACGCGGGGGACGCCGAGCGCGGGCTGCGCGCGCTGCACTTCCCCGTACGCGACCGCGAATTCGCCTACCCCGCACCGCGGTTCGACGTGGAGCTGGCGCGGCGCGGTGACGCCGTGGAGGTCACGGTGACCGCTCGTACGTTGCTGCGCGATCTGCTCCTCCAGGCCGACCGCCTCGGCCCCGAGGCCACCGCCGACCGCGGGCTGCTGACGCTGCTGCCGGGGGAGCGCGCGACGATCGCCGTACGAGGGTGGGACCCGGGGGACGCGCCGGACACGGACGGCGCGCCGGCCGTGGAGGCCGTACGGGCCGCGCTGTTCGCGGTGGAGCCGCGATGAGCACCACGCGCCTCACCATCAAGGACGTCGCGGCCCGCGCCGGCGTGTCCAAGGCCGCGGTGTCGCTGGCCTTCAACAACAAGCCGGGCGTGTCCGAGGCGACCCGCGCGCACATCCTGGAGACCGCGCGCGCGATGGGCTGGGAGCCGAACCTCTCCGCCCGTTCGCTGGCCGCGGGCAGCGGCACGGTCGGCCTGGCGGTCTGCCGCCCGGCGCGCCAACTCGGCCTGGAGCCCTTCTACATGGAGTTCATCTCCGGCATCGAGAGCGTCCTGACCGAGCGGTCCAGCGCGCTGCTGCTCCGGCTCGTACGCGACCTGGACGAGGAGATCGAGCTCCAGCGGCACTGGTGGAAGTCCGGCCAGATCGCCGGCTCCGTCCTCGTCGACCTGCGCGAGGACGACCCCCGCATCGCGGAGCTCTCGCGGATCGGGCTGCCGGCGGTGGCCGTCGGACACCCGTCGCTGACAGGGCCGTTCGCCGCGCTGTGGACGGACGACGCGGGCGCGGTCGGGGAGGCCGTACGGTATCTCGCGGCGCTCGGGCACCGGCGTATCGCACGCGTCGGGGGCGCGCCCGAGCTGGGGCACAGCATCATCCGGAGCGGCGCGTTCAGCGCGGTCATGGCGGAGTCGGGGCTGGAGCCGGGGCGGCAGACGGCGACCGACTTCTCGGGCGAGGACGGCGCGCGCGCCACGCGTTCGCTGCTCGCGTCCGCGGACCGGCCGACCGCGATCGTCTACGACAACGACCTGATGGCCGTCGCCGGCCTGTCCGTCGCCACGGAGATGGGGCTGCGCGTGCCCGCGGACGTGTCGCTCCTCGCCTGGGACGACTCGCAGCTCTGCGAGCTGACCCACCCGAACCTGTCGGCGATGAGCCGCGACGTCCACGCGTTCGGCGCCGAGGCCGCCCGCACGCTCTACGGCGTACTGAGCGGCGCACGCCCCGAGCCACGCGCCGTCCACACGCCCGTACTCACACCGCGCGGCTCCACGGCTGCGCCGCCCCCGGGCTGACCCGGTCCCCCACTCGTACGACCGCACCGCCGCACCACCCCGCACATGCAGGCGCAATCCCCCACACACACCACAGGAGAACCCCATGCGCAAGCGCACGCTCTCCCTCTGCGTCGCGGGCCTGCTGGCCCTCGGCGGCGCCGGAACCGCCGCGCTCGGCACGGCCGGAGCGGCGCCGTCCGGGCAGGACGGCGTCGCTCCGAACGCGAACGCGAACGCGAAGGCGAAGGCGAAGGCGCAGGCGAAGGCCGCCGCCGACCCGGCCGACGTCGTCGACTACCTCACGTCCATATCCGGCGGCAGCACCGTGACCGGCCAGCACAACCGCGAGCCGAACTCGGAGCCGTCGAAGTGGACTTCCGCCGTCCACGACATCACGGGCGTCTACCCCGGTCTGTGGGGCGGCGACTTCCTCTTCGCCTCCGACGACGTCGCCAACCGCCAGACGATGATCGACCAGGCCGAGACAGAGTGGCAGAACGGCTCCCTCGCCACCCTGACCTGGCACGTGTGCCCGCCCACCCGAGGCTCGTCCTGCGGCTGGGACCCCGGCACCGGTGTCCAGGACGACCTGTCCGACGACCAGTGGAACGAACTGGTCGAGGACGGCACCGAACTCAACACCGCGTGGAAGAAGCGCCTCGACGAGGCCGTCCCGTACCTCCAGCAGCTCCAGGACGCGGGCGTGCCCGCGCTGTTCCGCCCGATCCACGAGATGAACGACGGCTGGTCCTGGTGGGGCGGGCGCCCCGGCGAGAACGGCAGCCGCAAGCTCTACCAGATCACCCACGACTACCTCACGCGGACGAAGGGCCTCACCAACCTGGTGTGGGTGTGGAACGTCAAGGACGTCGACGTCGACCAGGTCGCCTCGTACTATCCGGGTGACGAGTACGTCGACGTCGTCTCCGTCGACGCCTGGGCCGACAACTTCCCCTCCGACGCGTACTACCGCGCCCTGGAGCAGCTCGCCGGTTCCAAGCCGATGGCCCTCGCCGAGGTCGGGAAGGTCCCGTCACCGGAGGATCTGGCGCGGCAGCCGAAGTGGACGTACTTCATGGTCTGGGCCGAGTACCTCACGGACCCCGCGTACAACAACGACGACGCCGTGCGCGCGACGTACGGTGACGGCCGCGCGCTGAACCAGGGGGAGGTCGGCCCGCTCGGCTGACGCCCTCGTACGTACGGCGCCGCCCAACCCGCGTGCGGGGCGGCGCCGTTACGCGCGCGCGGCCGCCGTCAGAGCAGACCCGCCCGCTTCAGCGCCTCCCGTACGGATGCCACCGCCGTGCCGTCCAGCGCGGCCTGCGGTGCCGCCGTCGCCGGGGATTCGATCACGCCCAGCAGCCCCAGCGCCGCCTTGAACGCGCCGAGTGCCGACGCGCCGTGGCTCATCTCCGCGCCCGCGCCCGCCTCGATGATCCCGAACAGCTCGGCCAGCCGGTCCTGTTCCTCCGCGGCCTCCGTCCAGCGGCCGGTGCGGGCCGCCTCGTACAGCCGCAGATAGCCCGCCGGGTCGACGTTGCCCAGCCCCGGCACCACGCCGTGCGCGCCCGCCAGCAGGGCGCCGTCCACGGTGAGTTCGGAGCCGGTGAGCACGCTGAACGAGCTGTCCACACCCTCCGCCCGCAGCCCCACGAGCAGCCGGCGCAGCGCGCCGAGGTCGCCGCTGCTGTCCTTGAGCCCGGCGAGGGTGCCGTCCGCGGCGAGGGCGCCGACCGTACGTGCGGCCAGCTTGGTGTGGACGGCCGACGGGATGTCGTACGCGAACAGCGGCAGGTCCACGCCCGCCCGTACGCGCCGGAAGTGGTCCTCCGTCTCCGCCGGGTGCGTCGTGGCGTAGAACGGCGCGGTGGCGACCAGCGCGTCGGCGCCGGCATCGGCGGCGGCGCGCGCCTGGTCCAGTACGCGGGCGGTGGACGTGTCGATCACCCCCGCCAGTACGGGTGCGCGGCCTCCCGCCGCCTCGGCGACCGTACGGATGGTGGTGCGGCGCTGCGCGTCGCTGAGGTGCGCGGCCTCGCCGGTGGAGCCCACGGCGAACAGCCCGTGCACGCCCGCCACCAGCTGGTGTTCCACGAGGGCACGCAGCGAGCGGGTGTCGACCTCGCCGGCGGGGGTCAGCGGTGTGCACAGCGGCGGCACCACACCGCGCAGCGGGGCGGGGAAGCGGGCGGCGGGTGGGGGCATGGGCGCTCCAGGTCGGTCGCGGTCGGACGGCCATCGTAGGACGTCCCATGTCTCAGCAGCGTGATCCGGCCACCGGCGGGTGTCAAGACGGCGGCTGTGGGGCGAGGACCCGCGGGGGCGGCGGTCAGGACGCCGACGTTGCCAGCTCCTCGGCGTGCGTCACCCGCGCCCTGACGTCCGTGAAGTGCCTGCGCATCGCCTCCCGCGCGGCCTCCGCGTCCCGGGTGCGCAGGGCCGCGACGATCGCGAGGTGGTTGGCGACGATCTCCTCGGCCCGGTCGACCGGCGGCTCGAGGGTGTTCTCGACCTCGTGGTAGACGCCCCAGAAGAGCTGGATGAGCTGGAGCACCAGGTCGTTCCCGCAGGACTCGTAGAGCAGGGCGTGGAACGCGCGGTCCGCCTCCGGGTCCTCACCCATCCGGGCGGCCAGCGCCTCCAGGGCAGCGAGCCGGGCCGGGCTTATGGTGGCCGCGACGGTGCCGATCAGCCCCACCTCCATGAGCTCCCGCACCTCGACCAGATCGCCGAGCGCGGTGACTCCGGGCGCGGAGGAGCGGGTCCGTACGTGAAAGGCGAGCGAGGGCGTGAGGACTGTGAGCGGTGCCTCCCCGACGAACGTGCCTCTCCCGTGTCTGATTTCCACGATCCCCAGGGCCTGCAGGGCGCGGACGGCCTCCCGGACGCTGTTGCGGCTCGCGCCCAGCTCCGCCATCAGCTGCGGCTCGGTGGGCAGGGCGGTGCCGGGGGAGAGCCCCTGCTCGTGGATGAGTTCGACGATGCGGTCCTGCAGCGTACGGGCGCGGTCCGGTCTGGTCACGGCGCCTCCTGCGGCACTGGTGGACTGGTGGGGACGGCGGGGAATGCGGAACATCCTACGACCGGCCTCCGGTTTCGGTCGACTTGACGCCGACGGCTCTCTTGACGGGTGGCATCCGGGTACCTACTGTCCCCCCACGGACACAGGACGTCCTACCTCTGCTGGATCCGCTGCTGAGCAGGAACAGGAGAAGCCGATGACGTCAGAAGCACCCCCACCACAGAGACCGGAACGGACCGTGCGCGCGACCTCCGTGCCGTACGTCGCCGGGACCGAGGGGTACGCCAGCTTCCGCATTCCCGCCGTGGTCGTGACGGCGGGCGGCACGCTGCTGGCGTTCGCCGAGGGGCGCCGCGCGTCGGACGACGACTTCGGGGACATCGACATCGTGCTGCGCCGCTCCACCGACGGCGGCGCCGGTTGGGGCCCGATGACGGTGGTCGCGGCGAACGGCGACGACCTCGCGGGCAACCCGGCGCCGATCGCCACGGCGGACGGCCGGGTCGTCCTCGTCGAGGTGTTCAACGCCGCCGCGGCGACCGAGGACGCCATCCGGCGCGGCCGGGTCTCCGCCGCCGACGGCCGCCGCGTCTACGTACAGCACAGCGACGACGAGGGCGCGACCTGGTCGGCGTCGCGCGAGATCACCGAGACGACCAAGCGGCCGGAGTGGCGCTGGTACGCGACGACGCCGGGCCACGCGATCGAGCTGCGGGAGGCGCCGCACACCGGCCGGCTGGTCGTCCCCGCCAACCACTCGGTGCCGCCGACCGGCGGCGACAACGGCACCGAGGGCCGCTACAACGGCGGCCACGACCTGCTGAGCGACGACGGCGGCGAGACCTGGCGGCTCGGCTACACCGACGACAACACCGACGGATACGTCAACGTCAACGAGACCACCGCGGCCGAACTCCCCGACGGCAGGGTCTACTTCAACACCCGCAACGACTCCCCCTCGCCCGGCAACCGCGCCGACGCCTACTCCGCCGACGGCGGGGCCACCCTCGAACTGCCCTTCCGGCCGCAGGCCGGGCTCGTCGCGCCGGTCGTCGAGGCCAGCGTGCTCCAGCTCCGCGACCCCGACCTGCTGCTCTTCTCCGCCCCCGCCGACCCCGACTCGCGCGCCCTGATGACGGTGCGGGCGAGCACGGACGGCGGAGTCACCTGGCGGTCCGCGTACACCGTCGACGGGCTTCCCGCGGCCTACTCCGATCTGGTACGGATCGACGCGGACACCGTCGGACTGCTCTACGAGACAGGGGACTTCAGCGCCTACTCGACCATCTCGTTCCTGCGCATCCCGATTTCCGACCTCACCCTCTGACCGGCTCTGGAGGACGATGATGACCTCGGTCGGCACATCCCGACGTTCCCTGCTCGCCGCCTCGGCGGCGACCGCCGCCACCGGACTGGCCGTCACGGGCTGCGGCTCCGACGACGACGGCGAGTCCTCGAGCAAGCGCAAGCCCGGCGAGAAGATCCAGATGACCTTCTGGGCCTGGGTGCCCGGCATCGACAAGGCCGTCGACCTGTGGAACAAGCAGAACCCCGAGATCCAGGTCAGGCTCGAGAAGGTGTCGCCGCACAACAGCGCGCAGTACGCCAAGATGCACTCCGCGCTGAAGGCGGGGAACCCGCCCGATCTGGCCCAGGTCGAGTACATGAACATCCCCGAGTTCCTGCTCGAGAAGGGCCTGGTGGAGCTCTCCGAGTACGGCGCCGACAAGCAGAAGGACAAGTTCGTCGGCTGGCAGTGGGAGCAGGTCGTCTACGACGGCGGGGTGTACGCGGTCCCGCAGGCGTCCGGCCCGATGGGCCTGTTCTACCGCGAGGACCTGTACTCGAAGTGGAACGTCGAACCGCCCGCCACCTGGGACGACTTCGAGGCCGCGGCCAAGAAGATCCGCAAGCAGGGCGCGTACATCGACACCTTCCCGGCCTCCATGGGCCCGTGGCTCGCGGGCCTCGCCTGGCAGGCGGGCGCGGAGTGGTTCCGTACGGAGGGCGACGCCTGGAAGGTCGCCATCGACAGCGAACCGACCCGCAGGGTGGCCGAGTTCTGGGAGGGCCTCGTCCGGCAGAAGCTGGTCAAGACGCTGCCGGTGATGCAGAGCCCGTGGTACTCGGCGCTCCAGTCCAGCGACGTCGTCAGCTGGGTCAGCGCGCAGTGGGGTGACGCGCTGATCTCCGGGAACGCCGCCAAGACCAAGGGCAAGTGGCGCGTGGCGCCGATGCCGCAGTGGAAGAAGGGCGCGGGCGCCTCCGCCAACTGGGGCGGCTCGACCACGGCCGTCTTCTCCGGGGCGAAGCACCCGCAGGAGGCGATGGACTTCGCCGTCTGGCTGAACACCGACCCCAAGAGCATCGACCTGCTGATCGCGGGCGGCTACGGCTGGCCCGCGGCGAAGAAGGGCTTCGAGGGCTCGCGGCTGGACCGGCCGAGCGACTTCTTCGGCGGCCAGAAGTACAACGACGTGTTCGCCGCGTCCGACAAGGCGGTGGACACCAGCTGGAAGTGGGGGCCGACGACCGTCGCGATGATCAACCACATGACGGACGCCCTCACCGACGCCATCAACTCCAAGGGCTCGTTCACCGACGCGATGAAGACCGTGCAGAAGCAGGTGATCGCTGACATGCGGGACAAGGGTCTGAAGGTGGAGGCGGCCTGACCGTGGCACGCTCGCGACTGCACTCGTCACGCAACCGGGCCGCGGTGGGCTTCCTGCTGCCGTTCTGCGTGCTCTTCCTCGCGACCTTCATCGCTCCGATCTGCTACGCGCTCTACCAGAGCCTGTTCAAGGTGGAACGCAGCGGTGCCCTCGGACTCGGCGGCGAGACCGAGGTGTTCGCCGGGCTGTCCAACTACACGCACGCGCTGGAGGACAGCCAGTTCCTCGAGGGCTTCGCCCGTGTGCTGCTGTTCGGCGTCGTGCAGGTCCCGGTGATGATCCTGCTCGCCACGGTGCTCGCGCTGCTGCTGGAGGCGGCGTCGGCGCGCGGCGTGGTGTTCTTCCGCACCGCGTTCTTCCTGCCGTACGGCGTGCCCGGCGTCATCGCGTCGATCCTGTGGGGCTTCCTCTACGTGCCGGGCATCAGCCCGTTCGTCGAGATGTTCCACAGCGCGGGCTTCGACGTGAACTTCCTCTCCGAGGGCAATCTGCTGTGGGCCATCGCGAACATCGTGACCTGGGAGTTCACCGGCTACAACATGCTGATCCTGATCTCCCAGCTGAAGGCCGTGCCGGACGAGCTGTACGAGGCGGCGCGGATCGACGGCGCCAACGCCTGGCAGGTCGCGATCCGCATCAAACTCCCGCTGATCCGGCCCGCCCTGGTGCTCACCACGGTGTTCAGCATCATCGGGACGCTCCAGCTGTTCTCCGAGCCGCTGGTGCTGAAGCCGCTCACCGGCAACATCGACACCGGCTACACGCCCAACGTGCACGCGTACAACGAGGCGTTCCAGTCCAACAACTACAACGTGGCCGCTGCTGAGGCCGTGCTGCTCGCACTGGTCGCGTGCGTGCTCTCGTTCGGCTTCATGCGCCTGGTCGGACGCCGGGGGAAGGTGGGAGACGAGTGAGCGCGGCGGACACCGAGGACACGGCGGACCCGGCGGAGCCGTCGGGCACCGCGGGCACGGGCGGGCCGGCGAAGGCGGCCGGCGCGGTGGACGTGGCGGGCACGGGCGGGGACGGTACGGGCACCGGGACCGCCGCCGGGCCCGCCTCCGGCGGTCCGGCCGAACGGCGCGCGCGGCGCCGCGGCGGTCCGGGCGCGGCCCCGCTGCGGTACCGCATCATCACGATGTCGCTGCTCACCGTGGCGGCGCTGTACTTCCTGGTGCCCGTCTACTGGCTGATGGTCTCCGCGACCAAGAACAGCTCCGATCTCTTCGGCACGTTCGGTTTCTGGTTCGCCAACCCGCGCCCGCTGGAGTATCTGGGCGATCTGCTCACCTACGACGACGGCATCTATCTGCGCTGGTTCGCCAACAGCGTGCTGTACGCGGGCGTGGGCGCCGCCCTCGCCACCCTGCTGTCGGCCGCCGCCGGATACGCACTGGCCAAGTTCGACTTCCGCGGCCGCGAGACGGTCTTCAACGTGGTGCTCGCCGGGGTGCTCATCCCCGGTACGGCGCTGGCCCTGCCGCTGTACCTCATGTTCAGCGAGGTCGGGATGGCCAACACGTACTGGGCGGTGCTGGTGCCCAGCGTGGTCAGCCCGTTCGGGGTGTACCTGTGCCGGATCTACGCCGTCGCGTCCGTGCCGGACAGCCTGCTGGAGGCGGCGCGGATCGACGGGGCGGGCGAACTGACCATCTTCCGGGTGCTGGTGATCCGGCTGATGTCGCCGGCGCTCATCACGGTCTTCCTGTTCCAGTTCGTGCACATCTGGAACAACTTCTTCCTGCCGCTGGTCATGCTCTCCAATTCGGACCTGTATCCGATCACCCTGGGTCTGACGTCCTGGCAGGGCTACGCCGACCGGCAGCCGCTGCTGTATCAGCTGACCGTCGGGGGCGCGTTCGTCTCCGTGATCCCGCTGATGATCCTGATGGTCGTGCTCCAGCGCTTCTGGCGCACCGGCCTCACCGAGGGCAGCATCAAGTCCTGACTCGACGGTGCCCGCGCGGCGTACGTACGGGGCGCGCTCCCGTACGTACGCCCGCGCCTCCCCGTACGTCAGCGCCGGAAGCCCGCACGGAACGCGCCCGGCGGCGCCCCGAAGCGCGCCCGGAACAGGCGGCTGAAGTGGGACGGGCCGGAGAAGCCCGAGGCGGCGGCGACCCGTTCCACGGGCAGGTCCGTCATCTCCAGCAGCCGCGCCGCGTGCCGCAGCCGTGCGTCCCGTACGGCCTCCATGGGCGTGTGCCCGAGCTGTGCGGAGAACAGGTGCGCCAGCCGCGACGGCGACAGCGCCACCCGTTCCGCCAGCGAGGCCACGGAGTGCGGGGCCGCGGGGTCGGCCAGCAGCAGCGCCTCCGCCCGGCGCACGCGCGGATCGACGTCGTCGGGCGCTCGGGCGCTGCGGTCGGCCCGTACGCCCTGGTCCCGTGCGCCCTGGTCCCGTTCACGGGCGGGTGCCGCGGCGGCCGCCGCCAGCACCAGCACCTCCTCGACGCCGCCGAGCGCCAGCTCGCGCGCCGCCGCGGCCTGCGCCGCCACGGCGCGGAACCGTGTCCCCGCGCCCCCCGCCGCCTCCGGTTCCGGAGGCGCACCGGCGCCCGCCCACCGCGCGTCGGCGTGCACGCGGCGGAACGCCGCGTCGATGCGCTCCCGTACGTCCCCCGGCACCGAGGTGATCGCGTACAGCCGGTCCGCGGACTCGTACGGGCCCAGCCAGGACCGCCACGCGATGCGCGGCTGGCAGTGCACCCACCAGAAGGCCCAGCGGTCGCAGCCGGGCGCGACCGCGTAGTCGTGCGGCACGCCCGGCCCGATCACCACCAGGTCGCCGGGGCGCGCCGCGACGTCCGCCGCCCCCTGCCGGAACCGGCCGCCGCCCGCGAGTGTCCAGGTCAGCAGCAGGTTACGGGCCCCGCCCGAGCGCCGTACGGCGTAGCCGGGCGGCTCGTCGTAGCAGCCGGTCACCAGAAGTCCGGGCGGCGGCGCGGGCGGGTCGTCGGCAGCAGGATCCGGCAGGTGGGCAGCGCTCATGGACATCCTCCCGGGCCGGTCACCGGAGCTAGCGTCGTAGACGGCAGCAGAACCAGGCGAGGCGAGAGGAGTTCCGATGACGACCGTCCAGGGGAGCGTAACTCCGGGCAGTGCTCCGGCGAAGAGCGCACGCGACCGGCGCGCTGCGGGCGACGCGGCCCGCCCGCCGGCCGAGGAGTTCGAGGAGCAGGGGTTCATCGTGCTCCGCGGGCTGTTCGACCGGGCGGAGACCGACGCGCTGTGCACGGAGTTCGCCGGGGTGCACGCGGGCGGCCGGGTCCCCGGACACTTCGAGCCGAAGCCGCAGCTGCCGGGCGAGCCGTTCGACCCGCTGCGCGCGTACCCGCGGGTCATGCACCCGCACCGGTTCAACCAGCTCGCGCGTGACGTGCTGCTCGACGACCGGCTGCGCACGGTGCTGGAGGAGCTGCTCGGCGAAGAGGTGCTGGCGGCGCAGAGCATGTTCTACTTCAAGCCGCCGGGCGCCCGCGGCCAGGCCCTCCACCAGGACAACTTCTACCTCCGCGTCGAGCCCGGCACCTGCGTCGCCGCCTGGATCGCCTGCGAGCCGATCGACCGCGGGAACGGCGGCCTGGAGGTCGTCCCCGGCACGCACCGCATGGACCTGTTCTGCCCGGAGGAGGCCGATCCGGGGGTGTCGTTCGCCCGCGAGTACGTTCCGCCGCCGCCCGGTCTGGCGCCCGTGCCGGTCGACATGGAGCCGGGCGACGTGCTGTTCTTCAACGGCAGCCTGGTGCACGGCTCCGGCCCGAACCGCGCGGCGGAGCGCTTCCGGCGCTCGTACATCTGCCACTACGTGGGCGCCTCCGCCGACCGGATCGGCAACTACTACCGCACCATCTCGATGACCGGCGAACGGGTCGAGCTGGCCGAGAGCACCGGGGCGGGTCCGTGCGGCACCGAGTTCGACGCGCCGGGGCCGCACTGAGCGGGGGCCTCGCGGCGCCCTGAGCTGGGGGTCCCGAGCTGAACGCGCGGATGTCAGTGGCCGGTGTCAGGCTTGCTTCACAGGCGCAGGGTCTGCGAAGGGAACCGTCATGATCACCACTGACTCCGTGCCCGGCTCGCCGGCCTGGCTCGACCTGGGCTCCCGGGACATCACCGCCACCGCCTCCTTCTACGGCCCCGTGTTCGGCTGGGAGTTCGAGTCCGCCGGTCCGGACAGCGGGTACGGCTTCTTCAAGCTGCGCGGCAAGACGGTCGCCGCGGTCGGCGGGCTCACCGAGGAGGGCGCCCGTTCCGCCTGGATCGTCTATTTCCGGACCCGGGACGCGGACATGGCGGCCCGTACGGTGGAGCAGCGCGGCGGCACGGTGCGGGCCGCGCCGTCCGACATCGACGGGGAGGGCCGGATGGCCCAGTTCAGCGACCCGCAGGGCGGGCAGTTCGCCGTCTGGCAGCCGGGCGGGCACGCCGGTCTGGAGGCGGTCGACGTGCCCGGCAGCCTGACGTGGACGGAGCTGTGCACCCCGGACGCGGGCGCCGCCAAGGAGTTCTACGGCTCGCTGTTCGGCTGGCGGACCCAGGACATGCCGATGCCGGGCGACGGCGAGGGGACGTACACGCTGCTCATGCCCGAGGACGGCAGCGAGGACCTGATGCACGGCGGCATCGTGGAGCTGCCCGCGGAGTATCTGACGCAGACGGGCGGCTCGGCTTACTGGCACCCGGTGTTCGGCACCGAGGACTGCGACGCCGTGATCGCCAGAGTCAGAGACGGCGGCGGCAGCGTGACGATGGGCCCGGAGGACGCGGAGGGCGTCGGCCGGCTGGCCGTGTGCAACGACCCGGCGGGCGCCGAGTTCGTGGTGCTCAAGCCGGCGGAGATGTGAGCCTTGGCGGGTGCGCCGCCACGCTCGTGACCGATGGGGCTAGAGCGTCAGCACGTGGCCCGTACGGGGTGTGCTGCGGCCCGACTGGACGTCGTGCCAGACCCGTTGGAGCGCCTCGCCGCCGTGCCCGTGCATGACGTCGACCCAGGACTCGACGGCCGCGCCGAAGCGCTGCCACGCCTCGCCGAACCGTTCGCCGAGCCCGTCCCGGCCCCAGTCGCCGACGCGCTTGCGCAGCTGCACGGGCGCGAAGAACATGCCGGTGCCGGAGCTCGCGCGCGTCTCCGTGCCCGAGCCCGCCTCCGCGAGGCTGCCCGCCGGGGCCGGCTCCTGGTGGGTGACGCCGACGGTGACGTGGTACGCGAGCGCGCCGCCGAGGTGCGCCCGCAGCGCGGCGGTCAGCGCCTCGTCCCCGGCGAAGTCCGCGTAGACGGCGGGCCGTTCGAGGGAGAGGAGGCCGGTCTCGTCGTACGTCAGCACCCGGTCGTAGCAGCCGAGGCTCTCGGTGAAGGCCCGGTTGCGGGGCGAGGTGAGCCCGACGATCTCGTGGCCGTCCGGCCCGTCCGGCCCCTCCGCCGTTCCGTGCCGCTCCCTGTGCTCGCGCAGCTCGAAGGCCGTGCCGTACGCGGTCTTGCTGGAGGCGGAGGACAGGACGACGGCCCGCGCGCCGAACAACTCCTGGTCCGCCAGCCAGTCCGCCAGCAGGAACGACGTCCAGAACAGCGGCCGGTACAGCACCTGCAGATCCTCCCGGTCCGCCGCGTAGCCGGGATCGTGGGTGGTGCTCGCGTAGCGGTTGTACGTCGAGGGCAGCTCGGCGCGGTGCGGCGCGGCGTCCCGGAAGCCGCGCTCGTCGGCGCGGCCGGGCCGTACGAGCAGGTGGCTGCCGGAGGGGAGGTAGCCGTAGACGCGGGTGCCGGGCGTGACGCCGGCGGCGCGGGAGGCGACGACCTCGGCGAAGCCCCAGACGGGGACGGTGCCCCAGCCGTCGGGCGCGGGGAAGAACTCCCAGTACCGGAAGGAGTCGCCGAGCGCCGCGTACGTCACGTTGTTGGCGGTGAGGCCGACCCGGTCGACGCGCAACAGGGCCTCGCCGGGCTGGACTTCGGGCACCGGGGCGGTTTCGAGTGTGGTGGTCGACAGATCGTCGCGGGAGACCAGCAGGCGCCAGCCGCTGTGCGGGGCAGAGGTGTCCATGTCGGCGACCGTAATTGAATCCGGATTCAGATTCAAGGTTTCGGCTAGCCTTTGCACATGCCGAACTCCACCCCTCCCCGTGCCCGCCGTACGCGGCGCGGTGTCCGTACGAGCGGCGCGCTGGTCGGCGCGGCACGGCGGGTCTTCGAACGGGACGGCTACCTCGAGGCGCGCATCGTGGACATCGCCGCCGAGGCGGGCGTGGCCACCGGCAGCTTCTACACGCACTTCAGCGGCAAGGAGGAGGTCTTCGAGGCCGTCCTCGCCGAGCTGCAGGACGAGATGCTGCACCCCGGCGCCGGCGGCACGGGCGCGGACGGCGCCGAAGCCGACGCGTCCGCCGACCCTGCCGCGCTGCGCCGCGGCGTCGAGGCGGCGAACCGCGCCTACCTCGAGTCGTACCGCCGCAACGCCGCCCTCATGGCCGCACTGGAGCAGGCCGCGGCCGTCGACCGGCGGTTCCTCGCCGTACGGCTGCGCCGCTCGCAGGTCTTCGTCGAACGGAGCGCACGGACCGTCGTACGACTGCAGCAGGCCGGGCTGGCCGACCCCGCGCTCGACCCCGACGTCACCGCCCGCGCCATCAACGCGATGGTGAGCCGCACGGCGTACATGACCTTCGTGGCGGGCGACCCCGTGCCGTTCGAGGAGCTTGTCCGGACCCTGACGCGGCTCTGGATGAACGCGCTGGGCATGCCGCGCGCGCCCGAGTAGGCCGTCTCGTGGTTTCCTCCGGTTGAACCGCAGCTGCCATGTGTGATGCGCCAGAAGCATTGCAGTTGCGGCGAATATAGCCCTACGGTGGCGCGTATGCAGTCCTACACCATCGGGCAGGCCGCGCGTCTGCTGGGCGTGAGCCCCGATACGGCGCGCCGCTGGGCCGACGCCGGACGCGTCGCGACGCACCGTGACGAGACCGGGCGCCGCGTCATCGACGGGCGGGACCTCGCGGACTTCGCCGTCGAGGTCGGGCAGAGCGGCGGGGGCGGCGGCGGTGAGGACGAGCCGTCGTACACCTCGGCGCGCAACGCCTTCCCCGGCATCGTGACCGCCGTACGGCTCGGCGACGTCGCCGCCCAGGTGGAGATCCAGGCGGGCCCGCACCGGCTGGTGTCGCTGCTCACCCGTGAGGCCGTCGAGGAGCTGGGCCTGGAGGTCGGGGTGCGGGCCACCGCGCGGGTCAAGGCCACCAGCGTGCACGTCGACCGTGGCTGACGCGAGGCCGGCGGCCCGCCGGCACGGAGGAGCCGGGCCCGTGCCCCGTACGCGCGCCCGCCGCGCCGCCGGCGCGCTCGCCGCGCTGCTCGTGCTGCCGCTCGCCGCGTGCGGCGGCACGGGGGACTCCGACGGCGGCGGCTCCGGGGGCCGGCTCACCGTCATGGCCGCCTCGTCGCTCACGGACGCGTTCCGCACGCTGGGCGCCGCGTACGAGAAGGAACACCCGGGCACGGAGCTGAAGTTCTCCTTCGCCGGTTCGCAGCAGCTGGCCGCGCAGGTCGAGCAGGGCGCCCCGGCGGACGTCCTGGTCACCGCGGACGAACGGACGATGGACGCGGTGGAGGCGGACACCGGCACCCCCGAAGTCATCGCCCGCAACCGGCTGGTGATCGTCACCGGCGAGGGCAACCCCGAGCACGTCACGTCCCTGAAGGACCTCGCAGGCGGCAAGCTGAAAGTGGTGCTGGCCGCGCCCGCCGTACCGGTCGGCAACTACAGCGCGAAGGCGCTCAGCGCCGCGCACCTCACGGTGCGGCCTGTGTCCGAGGAGCCGAACGTACGGGCCGTCCTGAGCAAGGTCGCACTCGGCGAGGCCGACGCGGGCCTCGTCTACGCCACTGATGCCGCGTCCGCGCCCGGCAAGGTCGACGCGGTGGCCGTCCCCGACGCGCAGAACCAGATCGCGTCGTACCTCGCGGCCACCCTCGACGAGTCGGGCGCGCCGGAGGCCGCGCGTTCCTTCGTGGCGTGGCTGAAGTCGGCCGAAGCCCGGAAGATCCTGCGGAACGCGGGCTTCCAGCAGCCCTGAGGACAGCAGCCCTGAGGACCAGAACCCCTGAGGAGGGGAGCACGGTGAGAGGACGCGACGGCCGCCCCCGCGCCCGCGGTTCCGCGGTCCTCGCGCTCCCGGCGCTGCTGGCGGTCGCGTTCCTGCTGCTGCCGCTCGCCGGCATCCTTGCCCGCACCCCGTGGCGCGATCTGGGCACGCATCTGACCAGTACGGAGGTCACGGAGGCGGTCAGCCTGTCGCTGCTCGTCTCCGGCTGGGCGCTGCTCCTGGCGCTGCTGCTGGGTGTGCCGCTGGCCTGGCTGCTGGCGCGGGTCCCGTTCCGCGGCAAGGCGTTCGTACGGGCGCTGGTGCTGCTGCCGATGGTGCTGCCGCCGACGGTGGGCGGGGTGGCGCTGCTGCTGGCGTTCGGGCGGCGAGGGCTGCTCGGGCCGTGGCTGGAGGACACGTTCGGGATCACGCTGCCGTTCCACACCTCGGGCGCGGTGATTGCGGCGACGTTCGTGGCGATGCCGTTCCTGGTGATCAGCCTGGAGGGCACGCTGGCCGGGCTGCGGCCCCGGTACGAGGAGACCGCGGCGTCGCTGGGGGCGTCGCCGCTGCGGGTGTTCGCCACCGTCACGCTGCCGATGGTCGCGCCGGGCCTCGCCGCGGGGGCCGCGCTGACGTGGGCGCGGGCGCTGGGGGAGTTCGGCGCGACCATCACGTTCGCGGGGAACCTGCCGGGGACCACGCAGACGCTGCCGCTCCAGGTGTATCTGCTGCTCCAGGACCGTCCCGAGGCCGCAACTTCCGTCTCGCTGCTGCTGCTCGCCATCGCGATGGCCGTCCTCGTCGCGCTGCGCGGGCGCTGGACGGGCGCCGCGTCCGGCCGCTCGCGACGCGAGGCGCCCGCCGAAGCCCCTGCCGAAGTGCCGCCGGAGACGGCGCCACCGGGGCCGCTGGAGAACGCACCGCCCGAGCCGCCGTCCGAACGCTGGTCGCTGCACGCCGACATGAGCGGCTTCCTCCGGTTCGCCCTCGACGCCGAGCCCGGCACCACCATCGCCGTCGTCGGCCCCAACGGCGCCGGCAAGACCACCCTCCTGCGCGCCCTCCTCGGCCTCACCCCGCGCGCCCATGCGGCGCTGCGCCTCGGCGGCACCGAGGTCACCGGGCTGCTGCCGCACCGCCGCGGCGTCGCCTGGGTGCCGCAGGACGGCGCGCTGTTCCCGCACCTCTCGGCCCTCGCCAACACCGCGTACGGGCTCCGCGCGCACCACGTCTCCCGCGCCGAGGCGCGGCGCACCGCGCAGGACTGGCTGGACCGGCTCGGCGTCGGCGGGCTCGCGCGGCGCAAGCCCGCGCAGCTCTCCGGCGGGCAGGCCCAACGGATCGCCCTCGCCCGCGCGTTGGCCGCGCGGCCCCGGCTGCTGCTGCTCGACGAGCCGCTGGCGGCGCTCGACCAGACGACGCGCGCGCACGTACGGCACACCCTGCGCACCCATCTCGCGGGCTTCGGCGGGGTCTGCCTGATCGTCACCCACGACCCGGTGGAGGCCGTCTCGCTGGCGGACCGAGTGCTCGTACTCGACGCGGGCCGCGCCGTGCAGGACGCCCCGCCCACCGAGGTCACGCGCAGCCCGCGGTCCCCGTGGGTGGCGCGGATGCTCGGGCGCAACGCCTGGCAGGGCGCCGTCACGGACTACGGGCTGGCGCTCCCCGGCGGCGGCCGGCTGGCCGTCGCCGACCCGCTGCCGGCGGGCACGGCGCCGGAGGCAACCAGCCCCGACGGGCTGGCGATCATCGCCCCCGAGGCCGTCTCGCTGCACCGCGAACGCCCCAGCGGCAGCCCGCGCAACGTATGGCCCGGCACCGTACGGGAGATCACCAGCGTCGGCAGCCGCCTGCGCGTCCTCGTGTCGTCCGAGCGGGCCCCGGACCTGGTCGCGGAGATCACCCCGGCGGCCGCCGCCGAACTGGGCCTGTGCGACGGCACCCCCGTCTGGAGCAGCGTCAAGGCCACCGAGGTCACGCTCGTACGGCTCTGAACTCCCGCCGCCGTACGGGCGTCACGAGCCGTACGGGCGGTACAAGCCGTACGAGCCGCACGCCTCAGCCCTTCCCGCCCTCCTCTCCCTTCGCCGGCACGACCACCACCGGGATGTGCGCGTGGTGCACGACCTCCGTACTGGTCGAGCCGAGCGTCAGCCGCCCCCACAGGCCCGAGCCGCGCGAGCCGACCACCAGCAGGCCGGCGTGTTTGGCCTCCTCCAGCAGCACCTCGGCCGGGCGGCCCTGCTGGGCCACGATCTCCACCTCCACCTCGGGGCCGCCGACTTCGCGGCGCAGTTCCTCGACGGTCTTGCCGACGTCGTCCAGCGCGGTGTCGCGCATGTGGGTGTAGACGTCGCTCGCCGGGTTCGGGATGGCCATCCAGCCGTACGCGGTGTAGCGGTCGGGCGTGAAGTCGTACGCGCACACCGCCCGTACGGGCACGCCGCGCAGCTGCGCCTCGTGCAGCGCGAAGAGCACCGCCCGGCGGGCATGGTCGGAGCCGTCGGTGCCGACGACGATCGGGCGGGTGCGGTCGGGACCGGGGACGGGGGTGCCGGGGGCGGGCTCGGTCATGACTCTCTCCTGGTGGTGAGGGTGCCGGTGTCCTGTACGGGTGTCACCGCGGCCGGCGCGAGGCCGGGCCGGTGCAGGTCGAGGGCCGGGGATTCGGAGCGGATGCGCGGCAGCGTGACGAAGTTGTGCCGCGGCGGCGGGCAGGAGGTCGCCCACTCCAGCGAACGGCCGTACCCCCAGGGGTCGTCGACCTCGATCTTCTTGCCGTGCTTCGCCGTTATCCACACGTTGTAGAGGAAGGGCAGCATCGACAGCCCGAGCAGGAACGAGCTGACCGTGGAGATGGTGTTGAGCGCGGTGAAGCCGTCCGCGGCCAGGTAGTCGGCGTACCGGCGGGGCATGCCCTCCGCGCCGAGCCAGTGCTGCACCAGGAACGTGCCGTGGAAGCCGGTGAACAGCGTCCAGAAGGTGATCTTCCCCAGCCGCTCGTCCAGCATCTTCCCGGTGAACTTCGGCCACCAGAAGTGGAATCCGGCGAACATCGCGAAGACGACCGTCCCGAAGACCACGTAGTGGAAGTGCGCCACCACGAAGTACGAGTCCGAGACGTGGAAGTCCATCGGCGGCGACGCCAGGATGACCCCGGTCAGCCCGCCGAACAGGAACGTCACGAGGAAGCCGATGGTCCACAGCATCGGCGTCTCGAAGGACAGCGAGCCCTTCCACATGGTGCCGATCCAATTGAAGAACTTCACCCCGGTCGGCACCGCGATCAGGAACGTCATCAGCGAGAAGAACGGCAGCAGCACACCGCCCGTCACGAACATGTGGTGCGCCCACACGGTCACGGAGAGCCCCGCGATGGCGATCGTCGCGCCGATGAGGCTGATGTAGCCGAACATCGGCTTGCGGCTGAAGACCGGCACGACCTCGGAGACGATGCCGAAGAACGGCAGCGCGATGATGTACACCTCCGGGTGCCCGAAGAACCAGAACAGGTGCTGCCACAGCAGCGGCCCTCCGTTCTCCGCGTCGAAGATGTGCGCCCCGAACTCGCGGTCCGCCTCCAGCGCGAGCAGCGCGGCGGCCAGCACCGGGAACGCGAGCAGCACCAGCACGCCGGTGAGCAGCACGTTCCAGGTGAAGATCGGCATCCGGAACATCGTCATGCCGGGGGCGCGCATGCAGATGATGGTGGTGATGAAGTTGACGGACGTGAGGATCGTGCCGAAGCCGGAGAGGGCCAGGCCCATGATCCACATGTCGGCGCCGATACCGGGCGAACTGGCCTCGCTGTTCAGCGGCGCGTACGCGAACCAGCCGAAGTCCGCGGCGCCCTGCGGTGTGAGGAAGCCGCCGACGACGATGAGTGAGCCGAACAGGAACAGCCAGTACGACAGCATGTTGAGGCGGGGGAACGCCACGTCGGGCGCGCCGATCTGGAGCGGCATGATCCAGTTCGCGAAGCCCGCGAACAGCGGGGTCGCGAACATCAGCAGCATCACCGTGCCGTGCATGGTGAACGCCTGGTTGAACTGCTCGTTCGACATGACCTGCAGCCCCGGCCGCGCCAACTCGGCCCGCATGAACAGCGCCATCACGCCGCCCATCAGGAAGAAGGCGAAGGTCGTGACGAGATAGAGGGTGCCGATCGTCTTGTGGTCGGTGGTGGTCATCCAGGCCACCACCTGCCGCCCGCGGCCCGTACGGGGGAGCCGGGGCCGGTCCGGCGGGACGGCCGCTGTCCCTGTGCTGTCGGTCGTCGCCACCGTGACAACTCCTCGAGTCGGGCTGCCTCAAAGCTCACCAGGGCACCATGCTCCTCCTTCCGTCCCGTCGGGGCGAGTCATGAAACGGTGCCGTCCGGTAGACGCACACGTATGCTTCCGAGTCTTTCGGCCATGGAGCGTCTCAGGCCATTCGCGTGTACTGGCTGTCATGACAACGAACGGCGAGAACACCCAGAAGACCGGACATGACACGACACTCGTCATCGGCGGCACCGGCAAAACCGGCCGCCTGGTGGCGGAGCGGCTGACGGCGCTCGGGCGCCCGGTACGGATCGGCTCGCGGGCCGGCGACCCGCCGTTCGTATGGGAGGACCCGGGCACCTGGGAGGCGGCCGTGGCCGGCGTCGGCGCCGCGTACGTCACCTACTACCCCGACCTGGCCTTCCCCGGCGCGGCAGAGGCGGTCGGCGCGTTCTCGCGCTACGCCGCGGGCCGCGGCGTACGGCGGCTGGTGCTGCTGTCCGGCCGGGGCGAGGAGGGCGCGCGGCGCAGCGAGCGCGAGCTGCGGGAGGCGGGCGCGGACTGGACGGTCGTACGGGCGAGTTGGTTCCACCAGAACTTCAGCGAGAGCTTCTTCCTGGAGCCGGTCCTCGGCGGCGAGCTGGCGCTGCCGGTCGGCGACAGCGTTGAGGCGTTCGTCGACACGGAGGACATCGCGGACGTGGCCGTCGCCGCGCTCACGGAGGACGGACACGCCGGGGAGGTCTACGAGCTGTCCGGGCCGCGGCTGCTCAGCTTCCACGACGTGGCCGCGATCCTCTCCGAGGGGATCGGCCGCGAGGTGCGGTACGTGCCCGTCACGGTGGAGCAGTTCCGTGCGGTGCTGGCCGAGGAGGGACTGCCGCAGGACTTCGCCGGCTTGTTCGAGCTGATCTCGGACGGCCGCAACGCACATCTGACGGACGGCGTGCGGCGCGCACTCGGCCGGGAGCCGCGGGACTTCGCGGACTACGTGCGCCGTACGGCCGCCACCGGCGTCTGGTCCGCCGGACAGGGCTGACGGATTCTGGGGGAGGGCAGGGGGTTCCAGGCGGGGGCGCCGCCATGTCCCGGCGTCTACGCTCCGTGGCATGGACAGCTTCACCGGACTGCTGGACGGGCCGAAGGCGCGAGGGGCGTTTCTGCTGCGGTCGGTGCTGAACCCGCCGTGGTCCCTCCGTATCGAGGACCGGGCCCCGCTCGCGCTCGCGACGGTCGTGCGCGGCGAGGCCTGGATCGTGCCGGACGGCGGCACTCCGGTGCCGCTGCGGCCCGGCGACGTGGGGATCATGCGGGGCCCGGAGCCGTACACCGTCGCGGACAGCCCGGACACCCCCGTACAGGTCGTCATCGGCGCCGACCAGCGGTGCAGCACCACGGGCGGCGAGGACGTGACGGACTCCATGGCGCTGGGCGTACGGACCTGGGGTGACGGCTCCGACGGCGCGACGGTGCTGCTCAGCGGCACGTACCAGCTGGACCGCGAGATCGGCCGGCGGCTGCTCGACGCCCTGCCCACGCTGCTGGTGCGGCCGGCCGCACCCGGGGACCGGGCGCTGGTCAAGCTGCTCGCCGACGAGATCGGGGAGGACGCGCCGGGCCAGGAGCTCGTCCTCGACCGGATTCTCGACCTGCTGCTCGTCAACGTACTGCGGGCCTGGCTGGCCGGGCCCGGCTCGGGGGCGTCCTCCTGGTACCGGGCGCAGAGCGACCCGGTGGTCGGCCCCGCCCTGCGGCTGCTCCAGGACACCCCGGCGCACCCTTGGACGGTGGCCTCGCTGGCGGCGCGCGTCGGCATCTCACGTGCGGCGCTGGCGCGGCGGTTCACGGAGCTGGTGGGCGAGCCGCCGATGACGTACCTGACCGGCTGGCGCCTCGCGCTCGCCGCCGACCTGCTGCGCGAGCCGGACGCGACGGTCGCCGGAGTGGCCCGGCAGGTCGGCTACAGCAGCGCGTTCGCGCTCAGCGCGGCGTTCAAGCGGGTGCGCGGGATGAGCCCGCAGGAGTACCGCACGGGCGCACGGGAGCCCGCGCTGCTGATACGGCCGCCGGCCGCCGTACCGGAGACGGTTGTCCTGCAGAACTGAGCGCGGGAACCGCGGGAACACAGCCCCGGCGGCCTCAGCCGGTGTGCAGGACCCGGAAGCGGCCGGGCTCCGCCGGGTCCCGGTCCACGACCTGCACCGGCGCCCAGGCCCACTGCCACACGCTGCTGTCCGGCGTGCGGGAGAACCGGATCTGCCCGCGGGTGCCCTCGACCGCGACGGTCGGCCAGACGGCGGCGGTGCGCGTACGGTCCGCGCCGTGCGAGCGCAGCACGTCGGCGAGGACGGTGACCGCGTCGTAGCCCTCGTAGGCGACGAACGAGGGCGCTGCGGCCAGCCGCTCACGGAGGGCCTTCCCGACCCGTGCGCCGAGCGGGCCGAGCCGCTCGGGCAGGTAGCGCAGGAACGGGATCGCGGCGCCGTCGCCGCCCGGCAGCGCGGCCCATTCGGCGAACTCCGGCTGCCCGGCCGGAGCACCGATCAGGACCTCGGCGAGGCGCCGGTCGCGGCGGACGGCCCGGACGGCCGGCAGCGCCGGCTCCGGGTGTCCGGCCAGCAGCAGGAGCGCCGTCGCGCCGCTGCCGGCGAGTTCGTCGCACACCGCCGCGGGAGAGAGCGACGGCGCGTCGAGCTCGACGACGGTGCCGCCGCGTGGAGCGAGGTGGTCCCGCAGAACGCGGGTCCCGGACGCCCAGTAGACGCTCGGCTGGGCCGCCACGGCGATACGGCGGTGGCCCGCGTCGAGGAGGAAGTCCGCGTAGATCCGCCAGCCGTGGGACTGCGCCGGGGCGAGGCGCGCGACCCGGTCCGCCGGCTGCTCGGTGAGGGCGTCGAGAACCGCCGACGAGCAGAGGAACGGCAGGCCGAGGGCCTCGGCCCGGGTGGCGGCGGCACGCGCGACGACGCTGTGGTACTCACCGGCGAGAGCGGCCACGCCCAGCCCGGCCAGTTCGTCCACGGCCGCCTCGGCCCTCTCCGGGTCGGCAGCGGTGTCCCGGACCACCAGTTCGAGCGGCCGTCCGCCGATCCCGCCCGCGGCGTTGACCTCGTACGCGGCCAGTTCGAGCCCGGCGAGCAGGTGTCGGCCCGCCTCGGTCCAGCCGGGCCGTGACAGCGGTACGAGAGCGCCGATCCGGACGTGTGAACCGGCGGTCGGTTGTGGCGTGTTCATGCGGGCATTGGCCCACGGTGCGCGCCGGCAGGCAACCGATTACCGGCATCCGGACCGGCGCGGGGGCATACCTTCAGGACGGGCGCGGGCCGACCGGCGCGCCGCCCCGAGCACGTACCCGACCGAGCACGTACCCGAGCCACGAGACCCACCGGAGAGAGGCACACCATGCGCGTCACCGGCTTCGACCACGTCGTCCTCAACGTCCAGGACGCTGAACGGTCCCTCGCCTTCTACTGCGGCCCGCTCGGCCTGGAGCCCGTACGGGCCGACGAGTGGCGGGCGGGCAAGGCGCCGTTCCCGTCCGTACGGGTCAGCCCCGGCACCATCATCGACCTGGTCGAGCAGCCGCGCGGCGAGACCAACGTCGACCACATCTGTCTGACCGTCGAGCCGCTGGACTGGCAGGAGGTCGTGGACTCGGGTGTCTTCACCGTCGTGGACGGCCCCGGTTCCCGCTTCGGCGCACGCGGCGACGGCCAGTCGCTCTACGTCGGGGACCCGGACGGCAACACCGTCGAGCTCCGCTGGTATCCGGAGGACGCAGCAGGCGCCCGCTGACCCGCGTACGCCCGCTGATGCCCCGTACAAACGGCTGTCCGGCGTATTGCCCGTGCGGGCCCGTGCGCCCAAGCTGTGGCGCATGGAGCTGGAGCTGCGGCACCTGAAGACGATCCGGGCCATCGCCGAGGCAGGCAGCCTCACCGGGGCGGCGACCGCACTCGGGGTGGCACAGCCCGCACTCAGCGCGCAGCTGAAGCGGATAGAACGCGCTCTCGGCGGCACGCTGTTCGAGCGCGGCAGGCACGGCGTACGGCCGACGGCGCTCGGCGAGCTGGTGCTCGACCGCGTACGGGTGCTGCTGCCGACCGTGCGTGAACTGCAGGAAGAGGCCCTGCGGTTCAACCACCGGGGCGGCGGCATGCCCCGCTTCCGGCTCGGCGGGACGCACGGGCCGCTGCTCGGCGGCCTGGTGGACCGGCTGGCCGCCGCCTATCCGGCGGCGCCGGTGACCACGCACACGTCCTGGTCCGAGCGGGAGATCGCGGTGTCCGTGATCGAGGGGCGCGTCGACTTCGCGCTCGTCGGCGCCTGCGGCGAGAGCCCGCCGCCCGCCCCGGACCGGATGGTGTGGCGGGAGGTCGGCGTCGACCCGGTGTTCGTCATGCTGGCCGCCGGCCACCCGCTGGCCGGACGGCCGCAGGTGGAGCTGCGCGAGCTGGCTGGCGAGGCGTGGACCGACGTGCCCGGCGACGGCTGCTTCGCGGACTGCTTCGCCTCCGCCTGCGCCCGCGCGGGCTTCGCGCCCACCCGCGTCTACGAGACGGACACCGCGTCCTGCGTACACCTCGTGCAGGTGGGCCGCGCGGTCGGGCTGTGCCGCGCGACGTTCCCGCCGACACCCGGGCTGGTGACCGTACCGCTGGCAGGCGTGCCCCTGAGGTGGCGTCACGTCATCGGCTGGCACCCGCAGGCACCCGCGGCCGCGGCGGCCCCCGCCGTCGTACGGCTCGCGCGCGGGGCACACGCCGAGGCGGCGGCCCGCAGCAGCAGCTACGTGGAATGGCTGGCCGCGAACCCGGACTTCCACGGGGTGTCCTCGGTGCCGGCGGGCTGACGCCGTGGCCCGTCGCGGGCCTCGTTCAGGGGGCGTCTGACGGCCGTTCAGGGACACGGCCGGCCGGGGGTCGGCGGTGTTGCTCCGGTCGTGCGGCACAGCTCCGCCGTTCGACTCACGTTCCATAACACGAGGGCAGGGGCCGACTGATAGCTCCTCGTGCCGAGGTGGCCGCGGTTACGGTTTCGGCACCCCCGAAACCAAGGAGACTCGCATGCTCCACAGACGCGTCATGGGTGTGTGTTCGGCCGTCGTGACGGTCGGCGCGCTTGCCCTGGCCGGGCTGCCGGGCGCAGCCGCCACGGCCGCTGAATCCCCACGACCACCGGCCTTCGCCGGCAGCCCCGACGTCTCGCCCGGGATGCTGAAGGCCATGCAGCGCGACCTCGGGCTCACTCCGGCGGAGGCCGAGTCCCGGCTCGCCAACGAGCGTCAGGCCGGCGCGGACGCCGGGTCGCTGCGGCTGGAACTCGGTGACGACTTCGCCGGAGCCTGGGTGCGGGGTGCCACCGCGAAGCTGACGGTGGCCACGACCGACCGGTCCGACGTACGCGCGATCACCGCCAAGGGGGCCAAGGCCGAGGTGGTGGAGCACAGCTACGCCGAGCTCGAGGACGCGAAGGACGCCCTGGACCGCGCGGCCAAGCGCAAGGCACCGGCCGGTACGCCGGTCTGGTACGTGGACGTGCGCACCAACAGCGTCGTGCTCCTCAGCTCGGAGCCGGCCGCGGCGGAGCGCTTCGCCGAGTCGGCAGGGGCCGAGGTACGGGTGTCGGTGCGCAAGTCGTCCGTCAAACCGCGTACGTTCTACGATCTGCGCGGCGGCGACGCGTACTACATCGGCAGCGGTTCGCGCTGCTCGATCGGCTTCTCGGTGACGCAGAGCGGCCAGTCCGGCTTCGTCACCGCGGGCCACTGCGGCCAGACCGGGGCCACCACGACCGGCTCCAACCGGCAGCCGCAGGGCACCTTCCGCGGCTCCAGCTTCCCCGGCAACGACTACGCGTACGTGGCCACGAACAGCAACTGGACCTCCACCCCCACGGTGAACAGCAGCCCGCAGTCGGTCGCCGGCTCCACGCAGGCGATGGTCGGCGCGTCGATCTGCCGTTCCGGTTCCACCACGGGCTGGCACTGCGGCTCGGTCCAGCAGCTGAACACCAGCGTCACGTACCCGCAGGGCACGGTGAACGGAGTGACCCGTACGAACGTGTGTGCCGAACCCGGTGACTCCGGTGGCTCGTTCATCTCCGGTGACCAGGCACAGGGCATGACCTCCGGCGGCTCCGGCAACTGCCGGTCCGGCGGCACCACGTACTTCCAGCCGGTGAACGAGGCGCTGCAGGTCTACGGCGTCACCCTCACCACGACCGGTGGCGGCGGTGACCCCGGCCCCGGCGATCCGGACGGCACCTGGAAGACCACCACGGTGTACCAGGCGGGCGACGAGGTGACCTACAACGGCGCCAAGTACCGCTGCCTCCAGGCCCACCAGGCACAGCCTGGCTGGGAGCCGCCCAACGTGCCCGCGCTCTGGCAGCGCGTCTGACAGCCTCCCGACGGCGTGCTGGCGGGCATACCGCGGCTCTGACGGCCGGGACGCACACGGGTGCGTTCCGGCCGTCGACCGCCTCTCCTGCCACCGATTTCCCATCGGGACCCCGCGTGACGTAGAGTCGTGTTTACCGACGCGGGGTGGAGCAGCTCGGTAGCTCGCTGGGCTCATAACCCAGAGGTCGCAGGTTCAAATCCTGTCCCCGCTACTGCACAGAGAAGGCCCGGCAGATTCTGCCGGGCCTTCTCGCATGTCCGGCCCCGGCCCCCGCTCCGTGCCCCCCTGCCGCCCTCTGCCGCCCCCCGTCGGGGGCCCGTCGGGGGCCTACCGGGTACCCGCGCGGGGAACGGCCGGTGAACCCCTTCTGACGTGGCAATGTTCCCGTCCGAGGTGGTCTGAAATGGCACCGGAGACCGCTCCGCCAGGCTGGCCTAAATCGGCCAAAGTCCGGACCCTGATTTGGTCGTCGCAAGGGCTCCGTGGAAGGCACCATCGTTGGTGAGCCGACCATCGGCGACAGGCAGAAACGCTGGGTCCGTCCCGGCCGTTCAGCAGGAGGAACCCATGCGCGCACCCTTGATGTCCGTGATCCGCGTGTGCCGGGAAGTCGCTTACGGCATCGACACGATGAACGCGATCACCCACGGGAAGCGCCCGTCCGCCCCGCCGTACGCGGTGCACCCCGGTGCCCGCGTCCAGTTCCCGGACGCCGCTCAGGCGCGGGAGCCGATGCCGGAGGCGAAGGCGGGCTCGGCCGGCCGCGGCTGACCCGGCCGGCCGACCCGGCACACCACATACCCCCCATACAGCAGAAGGTCCGCCCGGATCACCGGGCGGACCTTCCACGGCGGGAGCCGGCTCAGCCGGCTTCCGCCGTCTGCTTTTCCGCGTGCCGCCCGTCGGCGTCCTGCGGCTCGCTGTCCTGCGGCCTGGCGTCCGGCCGGCCGCCGCCCGGCGCGAACGGCCGTACGCCACCCTCCGTCATGGCGGCCAGGCCCCGCACCACGCAGCCCGCCGGCTCATCCGCGATGTGCACGGACATGCCCGTGTTCTCGCGCAGCCGGTCGTCCAGCCCCGGCAGCAGCGCCATGCCACCCGTCAGCATCATGCCGCGGTCGGCGAGGTCCGCGACCAGGTCCGGCGGGCATCGGTGCAGCACCCCGCGGATCGCGTCGAGCAGGCCGGTCATCGGCGCCTGCACCGCGGACCGTACGTCCTGCGGGTCGACCAGGATCGTACGGGCCATCCCCGTCACCACGTCCCGCCCGTGCACCTCGGTGGGGGCGTCGGAGGGGGTGGCGGAGTTGTTGAGCGCGCGGTGCAGGGGGCGTACGGCCTGACTCGGCAGCATCAGCTCGTGGTGGTTCCGCAGATGCTGTACGAGCGCGTTGTTGATGGTGTCGCCGCCCATCGGGACCGTCACCGCGGCGACGATCGCGCCCAGCGACAGCACCGCGACCTGGGTGGTGGTGGCACCGCAGACGAGGATCATGGTGGCCTGGGGCTGCTCCACCGGCAGCCCGCACCCGACGCCCGCCGCGGTCGGCGCGTCCACCAGCTCGACGCGCCGCGCGCCGACCCCGGCCAGCGTCTCCACGGCCGCGCGCCGCGCGAGCGGGTCGGCGTTGTGGGGGACGCACACGGCGGCGCGCAGGGTCGGGCGGCGGCGCCAGGCCCGCCGTACCTTCTCGCCGACCAGCGCGCGCAGCATGCGCTGCGCCATCTCGATGTCCACCACCATGCCGCCGGTGACCGGCCGCACGACCCGGATGTGCTCCGGCGTGCGTCCGGCCATCCGCTCCGCGGCGGCGCCCACCGCGATCAGCGCGCCGGAGTAGGTGTTGACGGCGACGCAGGACGGCTCGTCGACGACCAGCCCGGACTGTTTGATGTGGACGCGCGTACGGGCGGCGCCGAGGTCGACGGCCACGGTGCAGCGGCGGAGCCGGTCAAGGCTGAAGGGCACGGCACAGGTCCTTCCCGAGGGTGGTCCGGGCCGCTCACCCCGCGGCCCTGTGCTCAGCGTGCGCGCAGCGCGGCGGCCCCGCCCGCCGGGCTGGTCCGGTCGGGCGAGGCTGAAGGGTGCGCGGGAAGTGCGCTGGTGACGGGCGGTCAGTACGGGTGGCGGGCGGCCGTCAGGCCGGCTGCGCCTCCTCCTCGGCGGGCGGGCCTGCGGCGGCCGTCGCGTCCCCCGCGTCCTCCGCGTCCCCCGCGTCCCCCGCGTCCTCCGCGTACGGCTCGTCGCTGAACTGCGTGCGGTACAGCTGCTCGTACCGGCCGCCCGCCGCCAGCAGCTCGCCGTGGGTGCCGCGCTCCACGATGCGGCCCTCCTCCAGCACGAGGATCTGGTCGGCCGCCCGTACCGTCGACAGCCGGTGCGCGATCACCACCGACGTGCGCCCCGCCAGTGCCTCGGCCAGCGCCTCCTGCACCGCCGCCTCCGAGGTGGAGTCCAGGTGTGCCGTGGCCTCGTCGAGGATCACCACGCGGGGCTGCGCCAGCAGCAGCCGGGCGATGGTGAGGCGCTGGCGCTCGCCGCCGGAGAGCCGGTAGCCGCGCTCGCCGACGATGGTGTCCAGCCCGTCCGGCAGCCCGGCGACGAGCCCGTCCAGGCGGGCACGGCGCAGCGCGTCCCACACCTCGTCGTCGGTGGCGTCGGGGCGGGGCAGCAGCAGGTTGGCGCGGATGGTGTCGTGGAAGAGGTGCCCGTCCTGGGTGACCATGCCGAGGGTGTGCCGCAGCGAGTCGGCGCGTACGTCCCGTACGTCCGTGCCCGCGAGCCGTACGGCGCCGCTGTCCGTGTCGTACAGCCGCGGCGCCAGCTGCGCGATGGTCGACTTGCCGGCGCCCGAGGAGCCGACGAGCGCCACCATCTGGCCCGGCTCGGCGCGGAACGAGATGCCGTGCAGGACCTCCTCGCCGCCGCGGGTGTCGAGCGTGGCGACCTCCTCCAGGGAGGCGAGGGAGACCTTCTCGGCGGACGGGTAGCTGAAGCTGACATCGTCGAACTCGACGGACACCGGCCCCTCCGGCACCTCCACCGCGTCCGGCTTCTCCTCGATCAGCGGCTTCAGGTCCAGCACCTCGAACACCCGCTGGAAGCTGACCAGCGCGGTCATCACCTCCATACGCGCGCTGGCGAGGGCGGTCAGCGGCGCGTACAGCCGGGTCAGCAGCATCGCGAGCGCGACGACGGAGCCCGGGTCGAGCGAGCCGTGCAGCGCGAAGTAACCGCCGAGGCCGTAGACGAGGGCGAGCGCGAGGGCGGAGACGAGGGTGAGGGAGGTGATGAAGTAGTGCTGCACCATGGCCGTACGGATGCCGATGTCCCGTACGCGCGCGGCCCGCCCGGTGAACTCCGCCGACTCCTCCTCCGGCCGCCCGAACAGCTTGACCAGCGTCGCGCCCGGTGCCGAGAAGCGCTCCGTCATCTGCGTGCTCATCGCGGCGTTGTGCTGGGCGCGCTCGCGCTCCAGCCGGGCCAGCCGGGCGCCCATCCGGCGCGCGGGCAGCACGAACACGGGCAGCAGCACCAGCGCGAGCAGCGTGATCTGCCAGGAGATGTTCAGCATGACGACGAGCGTGAGGAGCAGCGTGACCAGGTTGCTGACCACGCCGGAGAGGGTGTCGCTGAAGGCGCGCTGGGCGCCGATGACGTCGTTGTTGAGCCTGCTGACCAGGGCGCCCGTACGGGTCCGGGTGAAGAACGCGACCGGCATCCGCTGCACATGGTCGTAGACCGCCGTACGCAGCTGGAGGATCAGGCCCTCGCCGATACGGGTGGACAGCCAGCGGGTGCCGATCCCCGCGGCGGCCTCAGCGAGCGCGATGGCCGCGATCACCCCGGCCAGGCCCAGCACCACGGACGAGTCCGAGCCGTCCACGATCGCGTCCACGACCTGGCCCGCGAGCAGCGGTGTCGCGACGGTGAGCAGGGCGAGGACGCTGCTGATCGCCAGAAAGAAGACGATCTTCCGGTGCTGCGGGCGGGCGAACCGGATGATGCGCCGCAGGCTGGCCCGGGAGAAGGGGCGCTGGTCGTCCTTCGCGTACTTGGCGTGGTACAGCGCGCTCCAGGCCGTCATTTCCATGCTCATAACCGTCCGCACCTTCCGTAGTGGGTGAACGGGCACGACGATAGAAATTAAACGACACTTCAAGTCAAGTGGCGGTCGAGCGCATCGCCGGCCACGGACGCCTCGGGCGGCTCAGCGTGCCACGTAGACGATCCACACCGGGCCGCGTGCGAACTCCATCCGCTGCCCGTCCGGCAGCGTGAAGGCGGTCCCGTCGTCGGCCGACGGACGCCGCCAGTCCGTGTCGTACGCCCTCCCGTCGCGCAGCACGGTCGCCTTCCCCGAGCCGACCGTCTCCAGATACGGCGTGACCGCGCCGGCCACGTCGCGGTACCGGGACTCCCGTACGGTCACCTGCTGGAGGACGACCGTCGCGGCGCCGAGCCGCTCGCCGGAGCCCGTACGGGCCGGGGAGCCGTCCATGGAGACCAGCCAGCGGCCGCGGTCCGCCGACCAGTCGAAGCCGAAGCGCGCCGCGGGGTAGCGCACGGTCCGGTGCGACTCCGCGGCGCCGCCCTCGGGGGCCGGACCGAAGCGGAAGCCGATGTCCCGGGCGCTGCTCGCGCCGGGTGCCGCGCGCAGTGCGCGCCCGGGGCGGAGGTACAGGTTGTGCGGGGGCGCGTGCGCGGCGGAGCGGAAGTAGGCGCCGGGCGCCTTCGGGGGCGGCAGCGGGAACAGCGGCGCGCGGTCGAGGGTGTCCTGCAGGGCGGACCGTACGCCCGAGTACGCGAGCGCCGGGCGGCCGAACTGCCGCAGCAGCTCCAGATCCGACTCCCGGGCGCTGCGTACGGGCCCGGCCTCGGAGGGCAGCCGCCCGGAGTAGACGGCCATCAGCCGGCTGAGGCCGCCCTCCACCAGCTCGACGTGCACGAGGTCGGCCGCCTCGAGCCCGGCGTGCGGGCGGGCGCCGGGCGCGTTGTCGAGCTTCACCGCCAGTACGGGGCGGTCGCGGGGCACGGTCTCGCCCGTGAACGGGGAGCGCACGGGGCCCGTGCTGGGGGCGCCGGTGGGGCCCGCGTCCTCGTCCGGCGAGGTGTCGCAGGCGGCGCCCAGGGCGAGCAGGGTGACGGCGGCCAGGGCGAGCGTCCGTACGGTGCGGGTGCGGGTGCGGGTGCGGGTGCGGGTGCGGGTGCGCGCACGCGTCCGGGCGTGCGTACGGGTCCGGGCTGGGCCCGGCGGCGTACGTCCCGTGCGTGCGGCCATGGCGGCCACCTCCCGGCGTCGGCCTCACCCGTGTCCCGTGTCCTACCCCCGGCGCGTACGTATGCGCTTGCGCCGGCGCCCGAGCTGCTGCCCGCGCCCGATTACGCTCCTCCGTCCATGCTGCGCCGATCGGGCGTTTCCCACCTCTCGTGCCAAGGACCGGACCAAGGCCCGCACACGATTTCCCTGTGCGGACAGAAAGATGGGCGGTACAGGAGGCGAGCCGCCCGCAAATCGCGTCTTCTCTTCGGAAGGCTTCTCCGGAGGGGGGATTTCCATGGTCACGCCGACGGTCGGTCATCCGGTACGTGCCCACCGCAGCAATACCGGTAGCGTTGCCTCCACTTGTGCCTCCGACATATGCGCAAGCTTCTGACCGGCTGTGATGGCCCCGCAACAGGGTGTCGTGCACGTGCATTAGCGCATGCATCAGCACGTGAACGGGGTTATGATCCAGGGCAGTTGAAGGTGTCCCGCTTTCACGAGGGGCATCTCTCGCCCTCAGCGCCACCCGGGAGACTCCAGTGCCTCACGCGTACAACGGCATGGCCGCCAGGGACCTCCAAGGGGTCCAGTGGCAGAAGAGCCGGCACAGCAATTCGCAGGGCACGTGTGTGGAGTTCGCGAAGCTGCCGGGCGGCGACGTGGCCGTACGGAACTCGCGCTTCCCCGAAGGCCCCGCGCTCGTCTACACGCCCGCGGAGGTGGAGGCGATGCTCCTCGGCGTCAAGGACGGGGAGTTCGACCACCTCGTACAGAGCTGAGTACGGAAGAACGGACGCGTACGCGACCCCGCGTACCTACGGAACAGTGCCGTACGGAGCAGCCCCGTACGGCACTTGGGCCGGCGGCCGTGGCGGCGGCCGTGGCGGTGCGCGCCCTCACACGGTCACACTGCCGGACCGAACCGGAACATCGCCCAGACGACCTTTCCCGGCAGCGCGCCGGTGAGTCTGTGCCACCCCCAGCAGTCGCTGAACGAGTCCACCAGCCAGAGTCCGCGGCCCGACTCGGCTGTGCAGTCGGCGAAGCCGACCATCTCGTCGAACTCCTTCTCCTGGGCGGCCGCGTGCGGCGCCTCGCCGCTGGGATCGCGTACGGCGCACACCAGCCGTGAGGACCAGCGCATCAGATGCAGCCGCACCGGCGGGTCGGCCTCCGGCGGGGCGCTGGCCGGCAGGCCGTGCCGCAGCGCGTTGGTCACCAGCTCGGAGACCACCAGCGCGACGTCGTCGAACTCCCGGTTGAGCTCCCAGCGTCGGAGCGTCTTGTGGGTGAACACCCGGGCGCTCTTCACCGCTTCGTAGCGCGCCGGCAGTGCACAGGAGGCCGATCCGGAGAGCGCCGCGGCGTCGAGCGCGGGGAGTCCATGCCATAACGGCTCGAGCACAGTCGATCCATCGGTCCCCATGACGAGCCACTCCTGAGCCGTTTGCGCCAGCGACGATCCTCGCGGATCCCGGTCCTCGGTGCTCCCCCGATGGGCGCTCAAGACGTGCGTTTCGTAGAGTCTTCAACTTCCCTAGCACCGCGTGCACTTGTGCGATCCCCATGGTTCACAAAGCCCACGGCAGATGCAAGGGCAGATGCACGTGCACGAGAGACTTTCCATCATGTGTAATCACACGGGCACGCAACGGAGCCCGGAGATGGCAGACTGCCCCCCTAGTAGGGGTGGAGGGTTAATCGAAATGAACACAAGACCGGCAAGTAGTGAGAGTTACGGCGTGAACGGGGCGAGTAGTTCAAGCGGGTCCATGGTCCGCCGTATCCTGCTCGGCTCCCAGCTGCGACGGCTCCGCGAGGCCCGCGGGGTCACCCGCGAGGCGGCCGGTTATTCGATCCGCGCCTCCGAGTCCAAGATCAGTCGGATGGAGCTGGGCAGGGTGAGTTTCAAGGCGCGTGATGTCGAGGACCTGCTCACCCTCTACGGCGTGACCGACGACGCCGAGCGCGAGCCCCTGCTCGGCCTCGCCCGCGATTCGAACAGAGCGGGCTGGTGGCACAGTTACAGCGATGTGCTGCCCGGCTGGTTCCAGACGTACGTGGGGCTGGAAGGCGCCGCCTCGCACATCAACACGTACGAAGTGCAGTTCGTCCACGGCCTGTTGCAGACCGAGGACTACGCACACGCCGTCGTCGCCAGCGGCCACCGGACCGGGCTGCCCGACGAGGAGATCGACCGCCGCGTCGCCCTCCGGCTGGAGCGGCAGAAGCTGCTGCTCGCCGAGAACGCCTCGCAGTTCCTCTGTGTCCTGGACGAGGCCGCGCTCCGCCGCCCCTTCGGCAGCCGCGCCGTCATGGACGCACAGCTCCGCCACCTCGCCGAGATCTCCGAGCGCCCGAACGTCACCCTCCAGGTCGTCCCCTTCGAACTCGGCGGCCACGCCGCCGAGAGCGGTGCCTTCACCCTGCTCCGCTTCCCCGAGTCCGACCTGTCCGACGTCGTCTATCTGGAGCAGCTGACCAGCGCCCTCTACGTGGACAAGCGCGACGAAGTCGAGCGCTACGACGAGGTGCTGGCGCGGCTGGTCGAGTTCAGCTACTCACCGGCCAGAACTCGCGATCATCTCCACAAGATCCGCCAACTTCCTTAAAACACAAGTACGATGACGTGCCATCGACACCCGCACCCGGACCCTTTCCGATCCCCCGAAGGAATGGCATGTCCTACTTCACGGACTTGGCGCTTCAGTACATCGACGGTGAGTGGCGCCCCGGTAACGGCTCATGGGACATCATCGACTTCAATCCGTACGACGGAGAGAAGCTCGCTTCGATCACCGTGGCCACGACCGACGAGATCGACCAGGCGTACCGCGCCGCCGAGCGGCACCAGCCGGCCTGGGCAGCGACCAACCCGTACTCCCGGCGGGTCGTCTTCGAGCGTGCCGTGCGCATCATCGAGGACCGCGAGCAGGACATCACCGAGGCGATCATCGCCGAGCTCGGCGGCACCCGGCTGAAGGCCGCCTTCGAGCTGCACCTCGCCAAGGAGTTCCTGCGCGAGGCGATCCAGCTGGCGCTGCGCGCCGAGGGCCGGATCGTGCCGTCGCCGGTCGACGGCAAGGAGAACCGCGTCTACCGCGTCCCGGTCGGCGTCGTCGGAGTCATCTCCCCCTTCAATTTCCCGTTCCTCCTCTCCCTCAAGTCGGTTGCGCCCGCTCTCGCCCTCGGGAACGCGGTCGTGCTCAAGCCGCACCAGAACACGCCGGTCTGCGGCGGCGCCCTGGTCGCCAAGGTGCTGGAGGAGGCGGGGCTTCCGCCGGGCCTGCTCAACGTCGTCATCACCGACATCGCCGAGATCGGCGACGCGCTGATCGAGCACCCGGTGCCCAAGGTCATCTCGTTCACCGGCTCGGACAAGGTCGGCCGGCACGTCGCCACCGTGGCCGCCTCGCACTTCAAGAAGGCCATCCTGGAGCTCGGCGGGAACAGCGCGCTGCTCGTGCTGGACGACGCCGACGTCGACTACGCCGTGGACGCCGCCGTCTTCAGCCGCTTCGTGCACCAGGGCCAGGTCTGCATGGCGGCCAACCGGATCGTCGTGGACCGCGCCGTCGCCGCCGAGTTCACCGAGAAGTTCGTCGCCAAGGTGAACACGCTCAAGGTCGGCGACCCGCAGGACCCCACCACGCACATCGGCCCGCTGATCAACTCCGGCCAGGCGGAGGGCGTCACCGCCCTCGTCGACCAGACGATCGAGGAGGGCGCCACCGTCCTCGTACGCGGCGGCACCGAGGGGAACGTCGTCTCGCCCAGCGTGCTGACGGACGTCCCCGCGGACGCCCCCGTGCTGCAGCAGGAGGTCTTCGGGCCGGTCGCCCTGATCATCCCGGTGGACGGCGAAGACGAGGCCGTACGGGTCGCCAACGACACGCCGTACGGGCTCGGCGGCGCCGTGCACACCGGCGACATCGAGCGGGGCATCGCGGTGGCCCGCCGGATCGAGAGCGGCATGGTGCACGTCAACGACTCGACGGTGGCGGACGAGCCGATCGTCCCGTTCGGTGGCGAGAAGCACTCCGGGCTGGGGCGGCTGAACGGCGAGCAGATGGTCGAGGCGTTCACCACCACGAAGTGGATCTCCATCCAGCACGGGCGCAGCGCCTACCCGTTCTGAGTCCTCCCGTCATCCTCCCGTCATCCTCCCGCGGGGCTCCCCGTTTCCGCCGGGCCTTGAGGACCGAAGCTGACCGCAGGGCGGCATAGCTTTGGAGTCACCGGAAGGCCCCCGGAACCGTGGGGCCCCGACGAGAGGTGACGAACGATGCCCACCCTGGTTGACGCCGAGAACACCGGTGACGAGCGCGGCGCCCTGCTCGCGTACCTGGAAGCACAGCGCGGCGGCATCCGGCGCGCCCTGCACGGCCTCACCCCCGAGCAGGCGGCCAGCAGTCCGAGCGCGAGCTCGCTGTCCGTCGCCGGGCTGGTCAAGCACGTCGCCGAGGTCGAGCAGGGCTGGCTGCGCGACGCGCGCGGCCTGCCGCACGCGGTGCACCGGGACGAGACCAACTGGTCGGGCTGCTTCGAGCTGGAGGGCGACGAAACCGTCGAGAGCGTCCTCCGGTTCTACGCCGAGGTCGCCAGGGAGACCGAGGAGCTCGTACGGGCGGTGCCCTCGCTCGACGACACCTTCGCGCTCCCGGAGGCCCCGTGGAACCCGAAGGAGCCGCGCTCCTGGCGCTGGATGCTGCTCAGCCTGATCAGCGAGGTCGCCCGGCACGCGGGTCACGCGGACATCATCCGCGAGACGCTGGACGGGAAGACGGCGTTCGAGCTGGTGTGGGAGACGGGGGCGGCGCCCCGGCCGGAAGGGCTCTGACCCGGGCGCCGGGGAGCCTCTGATCCCGCCGCCGTCCCGGCCGTACGGCGCCGGACCCGGTGGCCGCGACTGACCGTCCCCTCTCCCGTAATTAGGCTGGCAGCCGTACACACAGGCTGGGCGGGGAGAGGGTGACGGGCAGACGATGTCAGCGATCCGGCTGCTGGTGCTGGGAGCGGTCCGCCAGCACGGGCGGGCGCACGGCTACCAGGTCCGCAACGACCTGGAGTTCTGGGGCGCCCACGAGTGGTCCAACGCCAAACCCGGGTCGGTGTACCACGCGCTCAAGCAGATGGCCAAGCAGGGCCTGCTGCTGGCACACGACGTCGCGCCGAGCACGGCGGGCGGCCCGCCGCGTACGGAGTACGAGCTCACCGGCGAGGGCGAGCGCGTGTTCCTGGAGCTCCTGCGGGACGCCCTCACCGCCATCGACCAGAAGCCGGACATGCTCACCTCGGCCGTCGGCTTCATCGTCGACCTGCCGCGGGACGAGGCCGTCGCGCTGCTGAAGCAGCGGGTCGCCGCCCTGGAGGAGTGGCGCGACGAGGTCACGCGGCACTGGACGCCGAGCGGCACCCCGGAGGAGTGGGGGCACATCGGCGAGATCATGCGGCTCTGGGTGTACACCGCGGAGAGCGGCGCCGAGTGGACCCGCGGCCTGATCGAGCGGCTGGAGAACGGCGCGTACGTGATGGCGGGTGAGGGCGGCCGCGAGGTGGACGTGCTGCCGCCCGGCACCGAGAACCCGTACGCGGACACCAGCCGGCAGGCGGCGGGCACGGCGGTCGCCAAGAAGCGGAGCACCGGGCAGGGCATCGGGCGGAGCCAAGAGTAATCAAGTTTGACTAGCCTCCCTGCGAGGTATATCTTCGCCTGCCGGTAGTCAAGTTTGACTACAGCGTAGGAGGAGATGTCATTGACGAACGCCGACCACGCGATCGCCGTCGAGGAGCTGCGGAAGGAGTACGGCGCCAAGCACGCGCTCGCCAGCGTGGACCTGACCGTGCCGCGCGCCACCGTGCAGGCCGTCCTGGGCCCCAACGGGGCGGGCAAGACCACCCTCGTCCGCATCCTGGCCACACTGCTGCGGCCCACCGCGGGACGCGCGGAGGTGGCCGGCCTGGACGTGACCCGGCACGCCGGCGCCGTACGCGCCCGCATCGGGCTGCTCGGCCAGCACGCCGCCGTGGACGAGGAGTTGAGCGGACGGCAGAACCTGGAGCTGTTCGGACGGCTCTACCACCTCGGCGCCCGGCGCGCGGCCGCCCGCGCACAGGAACTGCTCCAGCGCTTCGGGCTGGCGGACACCGGCAAGAAGGCCGTCACGCAGTACAGCGGCGGCATGCGGCGGCGCCTCGACCTGGCCGCCAGCCTGATCATGGAACCCGAGATCCTCTTCCTCGACGAGCCCACGACCGGCCTCGACCCGCGCGGCCGCACGGAGGTCTGGGAGGCCGTACGCGGCCTGGTGGGAGGCGGTACGACGGTCCTGCTGACCACCCAGTACCTGGAGGAGGCCGACCAGCTCGCCGACGCCATCGTCGTCGTCGACCAGGGGCGCGTCATCGCCGAGGGCACGGCCGACCAGCTGAAGGCCGGGCTCGGCGCGGACCGTATCGACGTCGTCGTGCACGACGCGGCGCAGCTCGCGTCCGCAGCGTCGGTCGTGGGCATGGCCGCCAAGGCCGACGACGTGACGACGGACGCCGACCGGCGCCTGGTCAGCGCCCCCGTACGGGACCGGATGGCGGCGCTCACCGAGGCCGTACGGGCCCTGGACGCGGCGGGCATACGGGCCGAGGACATCGCACTGCGCCGGCCCACGCTGAACGAGGTCTTCCTGCACCTCACGGACGACGACGAGACGAAGACGGGGGCGGCCGTATGACCGCGTACGTACTGACCGATTCCTGGACCATGACCCGGCGCGGACTGTCGCACTGGGCGCGGCAGCCGGTGCAGGTGGCCGTCGGGCTGGTCTTCCCGGTGATGATGCTGGTGATGTTCGCGTACTTCCTCGGCGGCGGCATGGAGGTCGCGGACTACCGCGAGTATCTGGTGCCGGGGATGTTCACGCTGACGATGGCGTTCGGGCTGGAGTCGACGATGGTGTCGCTCACCCAGGACCTCAACAAGGGCGTCATCGACCGCTTCCGCTCGATGCCGATGGCCCCGTCCGCCGTACTGATCGGGCGGAGCCTCGTGGACATGCTGGAGTCCGCGCTCAGCCTGCTCGTACTGATGGGCGTCGGACTCGCGATGGGCTGGCGCTGGCACGGCGGCCCGGGGGAGGCGCTGGCGGCGGTCGGCCTGCTGCTCCTGCTGCGCTTCGCGATGCTCTGGGCGGGGATCTACCTCGGCATGGTCGCGGGCAAGCCGGAGCTGGTGCAGGCGGTGCAGATCCTGATCTGGCCGGTCGCGTTCCTCTCCAACGCGTTCACGTCGCCGGACACGATGCCCGGCTGGATGGGTGCGATCGCGGAGTGGAACCCGATGTCGGCCACGGCGGCGGCCGTACGGGAGCTGTTCGCCAACCCGTCCTGGGGCGGCGGGGGTTCGTGGGTCACGGAACACGCGGTGCTGATGGCGACGGCGTGGCCGCTGGCCCTGCTGGCGGTCTTCTTCCCCCTGGCCACCCGCCGCTACCGGGCGCTGGGCACGTAGCGTCGCCTGGCGGGCTTGCACCTCACGTAGCGTGAGGCAGCACCGTGGTGCCCGTACGCGAGAGAAGGAGGCGGACGTGAGCTACTCCGTCGGCCGGGTGGCCGGTTTCGCCGGGGTCACGGTGCGCACGCTGCACCACTACGACGAGATCGGGCTGCTGGCACCGAGCGAGCGCACCCCCGCGGGGCACCGGCGCTACGGCGATGCCGACCTGGACCGGCTGCAGCAGATCCTCTTCTACCGGGAGCTCGGCTTCCCGCTGGACGAGGTCTCCGCACTGCTCGACGACCCGGACGCGGATCCCGTCGAGCACCTGAGCCGCCAGCACGAACTGCTGAAGGCGCGGATCGGGAAGCTGCGGGAGATGGCCGCCGCCGTCGAACAGGCCATGGAGGCACGCAAGATGGGCATCAGACTGACACCGGAGGAGAAGTTCGAGGTCTTCGGCGACCACGACCCGGACGACTACGCCGAGGAGGTGCAGGAACGCTGGGGCGACACCGAGGCGTACGCCGAGTCGCAGCGCCGCATCGCCACGTACACCAAGGAGGACTGGCTGCGGATCCAGACGGAGGTCGACGACTGGAACCGCCGTATCGTCGAGGCCATGGACGCCGGCGCCGCGCCGGACTCCGAGACCGCGACGGACCTGGCCGAGGAGGCCAGGCAGCAGATCTGCCGGTACTACTACGACTGCTCGCGCGAGCTGCACAGCTGCCTCGGCGAGATGTACGTGTCGGACCACCGCTTCCGGGACCAGTACGAGGCCCGGCGGCAGGGGCTGGCGGAGTACCTGCGCGACGCGATCCTCGCCAACGCGGCCCGGCACGCCTGAGCCGGTCCGCGGAACGCGCAGGGCGGCCGTATCACGCCGCAGCACACGACGAGGGGCCCGCACCCGGTGCGGGCCCCTCGGGCGTGCACAGGACAATCAACTTATGCTGCCAGCAGGCAGGGTCCTGTGAGGTAAATCGCCCCGTCCCCGCCCAGCGGCCGGGAACGGAGGCCACCGGACCCGACGTTGTGGAACTCGCCGGTCAGGTTGGCCGGGCGCACGACCGAGGAGCGGGAGGACAGTGGCCGGGGAGTCCAGAGCGAGCGGGTCCGGAGCCGAGCAGGAGCCCGAGGACGCCAAGCCGTCGTCGGACGAGGTGCACAGCGCGTTCACTCCGCCGTCCGGGCTAGCCGTGCCGCCGGTGCCGGAGGACGACCACCCGTCCTCGGAGTTCGCCGTTCCGGAGGGACTGCTGGCCTCGCCGCCGACCGAGTTCTCGAGCGCGTTCACCCCGCCGGAAGGCATTCCGGTCGTGGGCATGCTGGACCGGCCGGGGCTGCCGTGGCAGGACCGGATGCGGACGATGATCCGGCTGCCGCTGGCCGAGCGGCCCGCGCCGGAGCGGGCCGGGCGCGGCGAGGGGGAGGAGCACGGGCCGTCGGTGCCCCGCGTGCTCGACCTCACGCTCCGCATCGGCGAGCTGCTGCTCGCGGGCGGCGAGGGCGCCGAGGACGTCGAGGCGGCGATGTTCGCCACGGCGCACGCGTTCGGCCTGGACCGCTGCGAGCCGACGGTCACGTTCACGCTGCTGTCCATCACCCACCAGCCGTCGCTGGTGGACGACCCGGTGACGCTGAGCCGTACCGTACGGCGCCGCGGCACCGACTACACGCGGCTCGCGGCCGTCTTCCAGCTGGTCACGGACATCACGACGGGCGAACTGACGCTGGAGGAGTCGTACCGGCGGCTCGCCGACATCCGCCGGAACCGGCACCCGTTCACCAAGGGCGTGCTGTCCCTGGCCAGCGGGCTGCTGTCCGGCGCGGCGTCGCTGCTGGTGGGCGGCGGCTGGCTGGTGTTCGTACTGGCGGCGGCGGGCGCGATCCTCGGCGACCGGCTGGCGTGGTTCTGCGCGGGGCGCGGGCTGCCGGAGTTCTACCAGTTCGTGGCCGCGGCGATGCCGCCGGCCGCGATGGGTGTCGCGGTGGTGCTGATAGACAGCGGCGTGACCGCGGAGCTCCAGGCGGGCGCGGTGATCACCGGTGGGCTGTTCGCGCTGATTCCCGGGCGGGCGCTGGTGGCCGCCGTACACGACGGCCTGACCGGCTTCTACATCACCGCGTCGGCCCGGCTGCTGGAAGTCGTGTACCTCATCGTCGGCATCGTGTGCGGCGTGCTGATCGTGCTGTACGTCGGCGGTGAGCTGGGCGCGGAGTTCGACCCGGAGGCGCTGCAGCACCAAGAGCGCCCGGAAGTCCAGCTGTTCGCCGCGATGCTGCTGGCCCTGGCGTTCTGCGTGCTGCTGCAGCAGGAACGTCACACCGTGCTGCTGGCCACCCTGAACGGCGGTGTGGCCTGGCTGGTGTACGGCGCGATGCACGACGTCGGCGAACTCAACCCGGTGGCCGCGACCTTCGCCGCCGCCGGTCTGGTAGGCCTCTTCGGGCAGCTGATGTCGCGGTACCAGTTCGCGTCCTCGCTGCCGTACGTCACGGCGGCCATCGGGCCGCTGCTGCCGGGCAGCGCGACGTACTTCGGGCTGCTCAACATCGCGCAGGGCAACATGGATCCGGGCATGGAGAACATGGCACGCGCGGTCGCCCTCGCCCTCGCCATCGCGATCGGCGTGAACCTCGGCGGCGAGCTGGCGCGGCTGTTCATGAAGACGCCCGGCGTCGAGACACCGCTCCCGGGCCGCCGCGCGGCGAAGCGCACCCGCGGCTTCTGACGGGCTCCGATTCCCTGCCCAGGATGTGACAGACGGGTGCCGAAAGTGTCGGCCATGTCACGCACTGTCGGTAACCGCGAGACGGCCCGGACCAAGCGCTGCAAGTAGGGGGTTCAGCGCGCCGCACGTGGCTAGCATGGCGTCCCCGACAGGCGGCGGCTCAGCCACGGGGCCACACTTGAGCCACTAGTCGTCCATGGACGGGACGGGAGGCCGGCACGGTGAACGGCGGCAGCGGCAAGCGGCGCCGCTTCCGATGGGGTGACGTTTCCCGGCCGTTCCGATGGCGGCGCACGGCCGCTGCCCTGGCCGACCGGCTGAACACGCACAGCCGTCTCGCCTGGCTCAACGACGCCAGCACCAGCATCGGCACCACCCTGGATCTGGAGCGTACGGCGCAGGAGCTCGCCGAGTTCGCCGTACCGCGCCTGGCCGACGGCTGCGCCGTGGACCTGCTGGAGGCCGTCCTGCACGGCGAGGAGGGGCAGCGGGCAGCGGGCGGCATACCGCCCATCCGCGCGACCGCCGTGCACGCCGTCGAGTCGCTGACGGACCTGGAGCCGGACCCGATCGGCTCGCTGGCCATACACCCGGGCGCGCTGCTCACCGACCGGTGCCTGGTGGAACGCCGTTCGGTCCTCGTCAGCGGCATGACCGAGGAGGACTTCCGGCGCGTCACGCCCACTCCGCGCCGCGCCGCGAAGATGCGCGAGAAGGGCGTGCACAGCTACATGGCGGTGCCCCTGATGGCGCGCGGCGTGCTGCTCGGCACCGCCGACTTCGTACGGGCGGGCAGCAGCCCGCCGTTCACGCCCACCGACCTGGCGCTGGCCGAGCAGCTGGCCTCCAGGGCCGCCGTGTTCATCGACAACGCCCGCCTCTACGGCCGCGAGCGCGAGCACGTCGTCTCCCTCCAGCGCAGCCTGCTCCCGCGCGCCACCCCGAATACGCCCGGCCTGGCCGTCTCCGCCGACTACGCGCCGGCCGCCGACGCGCGGGGCGTCGGCGGCGACTGGTACGACGTGGTGGCCCTGCCGAGCGGCCGTACGGCGCTCGTCGTCGGCGACGTGATGGGCCACGGGCTGCCCGCCGCCGCCACCATGGGCCGGCTGCGTACGGTCGCGCGCACGCTGATGACGCTCGACATCGAGCCCGAACGGGTGCTCGCGCGGCTGGACCTGGCGACCCGCGACCTGGAGGACGAGCAGGTCGCCACCTGCCTGTGCGCGGTGTACGACCCGGCCGACGCCACGTACACGGTCGCCACCGCCGGCCACCCGCCGCCGCTGCTGGTCGCGGCGGACGGCACCGCCTCGTACGTCGACGTGCCGGTCGGCGCACCGCTCGGCGCGGGTGTCATCCCGTACGACGCGGTGCATCTGCCGGTGCCCGACGGCAGCCGCTTCGTGCTGTACACCGACGGCCTGATCAAGACGCGCGACGACGACGTCGACATCCAGCTGGGCCGGCTGCGGGAGGCCGCCGCGGGGATGGACACGCGGCAACTGGACTCGTGCGGGCTGATGTCGTCCGGGCAGGGCGTGGACCGCCGGTTCGACGAGGCCGTGCTGCTCGTCGCGGCCAGCCGCGCCGGCGTGGACGACCAGCTGCACATCTGGGAGCTGCCCGGGGACGGCACCGCGGCGTCCACCGCGCGCAAGCTGGTCACCGAGCAGCTGGAACTCTGGGACCTGGCCGACCTGTCCGACGTCAGCGAACTGGTCGTCAGCGAACTCGTCGCCAACGCCCTGCGCTACGGCGGCGGCCCCGGCAGGCTGCGCCTGCTGCGGAACGACCGGCTTATGGTCGAGGTGTCCGACACCGGCCCGGACCTGCCGCAGATCCAGCACGCGGACGTGAGCGACGAGGGCGGCCGCGGACTGCAGCTCATCAACATGCTGTGCCGGCGCTGGGGTTCATGCCGTACACGCTCCGGCAAGGTCGTGTGGGCGGAGCAGGACATCCCCAACTCCGCCGCCCCCACGGCCTCTTCGTCCTCCTGAGGAAGGAGCGGCCGGAGGCCGCGGACCGGTGTACGGCCCGCGGCCGTACCGTCAGTGCCCGCCGCCCTGCGCCTCCAGGCGCTTCACGGACGCCTCGACCTCGGCTTCAGCATCCGAACGGCCCACCCAGTTCGCCCCCTCGACGGACTTGCCGGGCTCCAGGTCCTTGTAGACCTCGAAGAAGTGCTGGATCTCCAGCCGGTCGAACTCGCTCACATGGTGGATGTCCCGCAGATGCTCCATACGGGGATCCGAGGACGGCACGCACAGCAACTTGTCGTCGCCGCCCGCCTCGTCTGTCATGCGGAACATGCCGATGGCGCGGCACTTGATGATGCAGCCCGGAAAGGTCGGCTCCTCGAGCAGCACCAGCGCGTCCAGCGGATCGCCGTCCTCGCCCAGGGTGTGGTCGACGAAGCCGTAGTCGGCCGGGTACACGGTCGAGGTGAAAAGGTGACGGTCCAGCCGGATGCGACCGGTCTCGTGGTCCACCTCGTACTTGTTCCGCGACCCCTTCGGGATCTCGATGACGACGTCGAACTCCAAGGGAGGCTCCTCCGTGATCAACACATGTTCTGGTGATTAAGTGTCCCCTACGCACGTGTGTGCTTGCGAAAGGGGCTGGTCCGAGGTGCGTGATCGCGCTATCCGGGCAACCGCCGAAGCCGTCCGGAGACCTGTTCGACGGGTCCGGCGGCACTGGCGGACCGCGACACCGCAGCAGCGGCAGACCTGGCGGCTGACGGCGGGTTCCGCCGCCGTCGGACTCGCGGTCGCCGTCACGGCGGTCGCCGTGGCAGGACCGTGGGACTACGGGCAGCGTACGGCCGAGCGGACCCGCGCGGCCGCCGGGGAGCCGGGGAGTGGCGGGAACCACATCCCCGGCGGCGGCCGCCCCGCCCGCCCTCTTCGTCGGCATCTTCATCATCGCGAACACCTTCACCATGCTCGTCGCCCAGCGCACCAAGGAGCTGGCGCTGATGCGCGCGGTGGGCGCCACCCGCCGGCAGGTGACCCGTTCGGTGCTGCCCGAGGCCTTCTCGGTGGGCGCCGTCGCCTCGGCCGCCGGTCGCGCCGCGGGCATCGGCAGCGCGGCGGGGCACCAGGGGGGCGGGCGGGAGGGGCCGCGGCGGGGAACGTGCCGTACAGCCGGTCCGTTGACAGGGGGAGGCGCCCGGCGTTGACTGACGCGTGCGGCGTAGGCCAGTGCCGTCCGAAGTTCCCGGACGACGTTCCCCTGTCCCTCTCTTCTCCTCTTCGCCCTGTCCCGGCGGAGCCCGTATGACGGGTGCTCCCGCGCAGCGGCCGGGCCTCCCTCCCCCGCGACGAGGACCCGCGGACCGTGGCCGCGGTACGAGCCGCCGTACGAGCAAGCCGACCCCGGCGCGCACGTGACGGACGGCACAGCGAACCGTCGGCACCAGTGAAAGGAAGTGCACGCGATGATGTACGACCAGCAGCGCGCCCAGCAGCCCGCGACCGGAGGTCAGCGCCCCCGCCGAGACTCTTCCGCACCCCGCCCCGGTCACCAGCCTGAGCGCCTGCTGTCGCGCGCCGAGCGGGACGAGCTGGCCGCGCGCCTCAGCCGCGCCGCCGAGATGTTCGCAGACGATCCGCGCCAGGGGGTCGAGGCGGCGGACAGCGCGCTGGCCGATGCCGTCACGCAGCTGACCGCCGCGCTCGCCGCGCGGCAGCAGGGCCTGCGCGCCCGCTGGCAGGGCGGGTCCGCCGACGCGCCGGGGGAGTCGGAGTCGGACTCGGAGTCGGACTCGGAGTCGGGCTCGGAGCCGAAGCCTGAGCCGGAGTCGGCCGGGGCGGGCACGAGCGGCGAGGAACTCCGGCTCGCCCTGCGGGAGTACGAGCAGCTCACCGAGCGGCTGCTGCGTATCTGAGTCCCCGCCGGCCTGGCCCGGGTGGCCGTTCGGCGCGGGTCAGTCCGGGGATTCGTCGGACCTGGGGGCCATACCGTTCTCAGCAACTCCTCCGCGGCGCCGAGCCGTTCACGGAGCTCACGCACCTCGTGTTCCCGCTCGCGACGGCCGGTCTCCGCGCCGTGCCGCCGGCTTCCTCGTCCCGCGCCCAGGTGAAGTACAGCTCCGCCCTGCGGGCGTGGAGCCCGCTCAACTGCTCCAGCAGCGCCAGCCGTTCGTCCCGTACCTCGCGCAGCTCGTCCTGCAACCGCTCGATGCGCCGGCTGTGCTCGCGCCGTTCCGCTTCCAGGTCGGCGACGCGCTGGCTCAACTCCTCGTTGCGCCCGCGCTCCCGCCCCAGCTGCTCGTGCAGGTGCGTCAGCCGGTCGGCGAGATCGGCCCGCGCCTCCAGCGTGAGCAGCAGTTCCTTATGTGTCTCGCCCTCGCGGTGACTCCTCCCCGCGGTCGTATGGCTGATGGCCTTGCCGGTACGCTGCGCGACGACCCGGAAGCTCGGCTCGCCGCTCTGCCGGTGCAGCAGCCGGAGCCGGTACCGGGGCCGCTCCAGTGCGGCCCCCGACGGGGGCGGGGGTGTCGCCGCCATGACGCTCACGCTCCTCGTCCGGCTGTCCCTGGCCCTCACCGCAACGGTCTGCCTGCTCGTCTGCGTGCTCAGCGCCGTCTACGTCTGGTCCGGCAACACCGCCCGCCGCACACGCGCTTGGCGCGTGCTGAGGCCCTCCTCCAGGCGGTCGGCCGCGGCGAGTGAACTGAGTCATCAGTCTCGATTGTTTGTCAGGTCTCAGTAACAACGTCCGACAATGCTTGAGAGTACGACTGGTTCTCTGGTCCGATGGGCCCAGATCGAGCAAGTGGCCTACGTATAGGCGGGTTTGGGCATCGACCGCACTGCGCCCCCTGCCTGACGAGGTGCCTGACCGGCGCGGAAGCGAACCGCGCACTTGCTCAACCACCAAGGGGAGAAATATGCGCAAGAAGCTGACGAAAACGCTCGTTGCCGTTGCCGGCGTCGCCGCCCTCACCGGTATCTCCGGCCTCACCGCAGGAACGGCACAGGCGGCGGAGGCGACGAAGGCCACGAGGGTTCTGGCCCCGAACATGGACACCTGCATCAAGTGGGGCTACTCGCTGGAAAAGACCGATCCCTCGCTCAAGGCTTGGCACTGCTACCACAACGCGAAGCGCCAGACCATCCTCGAGATCGTCCGCTGAGGCCCCGGGGCCCCGTCGCCCCTCCCCAGGTGACCCGCCCACCGGGGGAGACCCCGCACCGCCCTTCTCGGCGGCGCGCGGCAAGACCACGACGGCCCAGGCCCCGTACGGCACTTCACCAGGCTCCCCCGAGCGTCCGAAGCTCGGGGGAGCTTCGGCGTACGCCCCGGAGAGCTGAGGCCAACGCGCCTCGCGCAGCCGCGTGTTGCTGCCGGAAAGCGCGCTTCTCCGCTTCCCCTGCTTCTCCCGCTTCTCCTGCTTCTCCTGCTTCTCCTGCTTCCCGGGCTCCGGCTCCGGAGGCGAGGGCCGGGACCCCTCCCGGCTTGCAGTGGCTACCCTCCGCCCATGAATCCCCCACGCAGGTGGATCCTCGCCATGGCTGCCGCACTGACGATGGTGGGCTGTTCCAACTCGCCGGACTCCGAACCACCGTCCTCCGCCCCGGCCTCGTCCGGTTCCCCGACCGCGGAGCCGAGTCCGACCGAGACCTCCGCCTTCTGCCTTGACCTGGAGACCTACCAGGTCGGCGTCGTCGCCTTCCGCGCCGACGTGGGCCGGGCCGCCGGGGGCGAGCCGCTGGACATCAAAGCCCTGCGGCAGAGGGCGGCCATGATCTCCCTCATGGGCAAGAACATGAAGGCCAGCGCGCCGTCAGACATCGCCGGGGAATTCCGCGCGGTCCGCAAGGCGATCGCCACCTCGTCGGGCAAGCTGAAGGCGGGCACGCAAGTCCGCGACGTCGTAAGCCCGCTGTACGGCAAGGGCATCAATCCCGCCTTCGACGCGCTGAACGACTACGAGTGCGGCTCCGCTGCCGAGTGACCCCAATTCCCGGTGCACCGCGCCGGACAGACCGCCAAGTGAATCGAATGAGGCGGAAGAACGATTTGTCAGCCCTCAATGGTCGCTGGATTTCCGCACCGCCTGTATAACGTGAACTGGCAGACTACAGTTCCCGCATGACGCCTGAGATGCTGGACAGACTGGACCGGTACCGTGCGGAGATGACGAGGCGGAAAATCCCCTCCGGCATCGTGGAACAGTGGACAGGTGCCGCCCTCCCCCGTGCGACCCTGACACTGGACGGAGACGGGCCCGTCGTGGGCCGCCATGGCGGCCCCCTGCTGCTTCCCCCCGACGCCCCGGACCCCGAGTTCCCGTTCGTCGCCTCCCTCAACTGCGCAGACCTGCCACAGCAGTTGACGGGGCTCGCACTGCCACCCGACGGCCGTCTGCTGCTGTTCGCATTTCCCGACCTGGACGGTGGCGGCCAAGTGATGTACGTCCCCGAGGACGCGGCCGTCGAGGAACGGGTAATTGCCTTCGAGTACTACGACGAGGATCCGGATTGCCTGGAGATATCCGAGCAGTACCCACAGGGCGAACTCCGCATGACCGCCGACATTTCCCTGCCGTTCCACACCTCGAAGGCGAAGGCCACTGACCATGGTTGGCGGGGTGAGAACCTCCCCTGGGCCCCCTACGCAAGCATCCACTCGGATTTGCGGAACCTGGACGGCCATGAATTCCCCCGCGGCGGGTGGGTGCAGGTGGGTGGATACGCCCTGGAGGAATCCATGGACGTGAACCCCGTGGAGTCGGCCGCGATTTCCTCGGACGAGACCTGGGACCTCGAGGACTGGGTGCTGCTGGCGGACTGGCATCCCGGCATCGCGGGCCGGGAGGGCTTTTCACTTCACTGGGCGATCCGCAGGCAGGAACTGGCCGCCCGGCGCTTCGAGCGAGTATCCGAGTCGATGCACTGGAACCCCTGAGCCGAACGCGCGCTGCCGCCATGCCCTCAGCGGCCCCGGCCACGCCCCACGTCTCGAGCCGCTGCCTGCGAGCGCCACGCAGCCCTCTACGACGACCTGGTAGGCCGCGCTGGACGCGCGGGCTCGGCATGCGCCCGACGTCGCCGGTACGGGTGCTCAACCGGCTTCTGAGAGCACGCGCGGCTGCGACCTCGTAGCCGCCCCGGGCAGTGGCTTCTCAAGATCCACTCCCGACTGACTCCCCAGTTGCCCAGCAACACGAGTCAGGGCCGGTCCCCGTGAGGGAGACCGGCCCTGAACTCTGTTTCATCTGTCGGGGTGGCGGGATTTGAACCCACGACCTCTTCGTCCCGAACGAAGCGCGCTGCCAAGCTGCGCCACACCCCGATGCAACGAGGACCACCTTAGCCCAGGCCGGGCCGGACGCGAAATCCGGTTTTCCGTCGCCCCGCCTGCCTGGGGTCGGGGTGGCGGTCCGGGGTCACTCCCGTTCTGTCAGGGTCAGCAGTGTCGCCTCCGGGGGGCAGGCGAAGCGGGCCGGGGTGTAGCGGTTGGTGCCGCAGCCCGCGGAGACGTGGAGGTAGGCGCGGTGGCCGCCCGCGCGGTGCGTGGAGAGGCCCTTCACGCGCTCCGTGTCCAGGTCGCAGTTGGTGACCAGCGCCCCGTAGAAGGGGATGCAGAGCTGCCCGCCGTGGGTGTGCCCGGCGAGGATCAGGGGGTAGCGGTCGGCCGTGAAGGCGTCGAGGACGCGCAGGTACGGGGCGTGTACGACTGCCAGGGACACGTCCGCGTCCGGCTCGGGGCCGCCCGCGACCTCGCCGTAGCGGTCGCGCTTGATGTGCGGGTCGTCGAGCCCCGTGAACGCGACCTCCTGGCCGCCGGGCAGCTTGAGCCGCCCGCGTGCATTGGACAGGCCGATCCAGCCGGCGGTGTCGAACGCGTCGCGGAGGCCCTCCCACGGGTTGTGTACGGCGCCCACGACCGGCGGGTTGCCGTTCAGGCCGTACCGGCCGCTGGCCTTCTCGAAGAGGTAGCGGGCGGGGTTGCGGAGCTTGGGGCCGTAGTAGTCGTTCGAGCCGAAGACGTACGCCCCCGGGTACTCCATCAGCGGCCCCAGCGCGTCCAGTGCCTCCGGGACGGCCTCGGGGTCGGAGAGGTTGTCGCCCGTGTTGACGACGAAGTCCGGGCGCAGCCCGGCCAGCGCCTGCAGCCAGCGCTGCTTCTTCCGCTGCCCGCGGACCATGTGCACGTCGGAGACCTGGAGCACCCGCAGCGGGTGCATGCCCGGCGGCAGTACGGGGACGGACACGCGCCGCAACCGGAAGGAACGGGCCTCTATCCCGGTCGCGTAACCGACGCAGGCCGCTCCGAGTGCCGTAATGCCGAGGGGAATTCCGTATCGCGCGCGCATGCTGTCCATGGTCGCAGACGCGGCGCGCCCCGCGCAGCGCACGGGCGCGGGCCGCGCGACGGGAGCACGCGGCGGGCCCGTGCGCCCCGAGCACGCGGCGGGGCGTGTACGCCGGGCGCACGGACGGTCACGAGGCGGTCACGCAGCGGGCCCGGACCGCCGCTCGCGGTCCGGGCCCTTTCACCCTCAGCCGTCCGGGCGACCCAGGGGCACCCCGAACTGGATCGGCTGAGTCAGTCGCGCTGTGCGTCCGCCGGCAGCTTGCGCAGCTTCATCTGCTGCGTCTCGGTGCCGTAGGCCCAGTCGAGCATGGCCTTGGCGTCGGTGTAACGCGCGTCGCCGCTCTCGCTGTTGAGTACGACGCCGATGATCGTCTTCCCGTCCCGCTCGACGGCGAAGACGAGGCACGGGCCCGCGGCCGTGCCGCTGCCGGTCTTGACGCCGATGGCGCCCTCGTACGAGCCGAGCAGCTGGTTGGTGTTGGTCCAGGTGTACGTGCGGCCGTTGGTGGCCTTCTCCTCCGCGGTGGTGGTCCGCACGGTCTCGGCGAAGGTCTCGTTCTGCATGGCGTGCTGCGCCATCTTGGCCAGGTCGCCGGGGGTGGTGTAGTTGTCGCCGCCCGGGGAGATGCCGTCGAAGGAGTCGAACTCGGTGTTCTTCAGGCCCAGTTCGTCGGCGGTCGTGTTCATCTTGCCGATGAACGAGTCGGTGCGCTCCTTGAGCGACTCGCCGCTGCCGAGCGCGTCCGCGATGGCGTACGCGGCATCGCAGCCGGACGGCAGCATCAGCGCGGGGAGCAGCTGCCCGACGGTGAGCTTGTCGCCGGTCTTGAGGTCGGCGGTGCTGCCGCCCTCGCGCTGGACGTAGTCGCGGTACTCCTGCTTGACGGTGACCTGCTTGTCCAGGGCCCCGTCGGTCTCCAGCGCGACGATGGCGGTCATGATCTTCGTCGTGCTGGCCATCTGCCGCGTCGTGGTGTCGTCCTTGCTCCACAGCGTCTCTCCGCTGCCGGCGTCGAGCAGGTGGGCGCCCTGGGCGCCGACGCCCTCGGGTCCCGCCGCTTTCCCCTCGGCGGCCTGTGCCGAGGCACCGGCCGCCAGCATGGACACGGTTGCGGCAACGGTGGTCAGGCCGATGCCCCAGCGACGCGCAGACTTCGTGGCATTGCGCATACGTGCTCCTGAGTTCGTGTTTCCCCACACGCCCCTGTCCGGCCCGTACGGACGCACGACAGCCCACACGTCAACCGACGCGCGTCAACGGCGGCACGGAAAGGCGTAATTCCGCACACTACTCACCCGGACCGGCGGCGAAACGCGCTGGGTGCCCGTGGCGCGTGCTGGCAGACTGAGCCGCATGACCACGCTCAAGTCCCAGCTTCAGGAAGACCTGACCACAGCGATCAAGGCGCGGGACGAGCTGCGTTCGGCGACTCTCCGGATGACGCTCACCGCGATCACCAAGGAGGAGGTGGCGGGCACCGAGTCCCGTGAACTCTCCGACGACGACGTGCGGAAGGTCATCGCCCGCGAGGCGAAGAAGCGCCGCGAGGCCGCCGAAGCCTTCGCGCAGGGCGGCCGGGACGCGCAGGCGGAACGGGAGCGGGCGGAGGGCGAGGTGCTCAGCGAGTACCTGCCGCAGCAGCTGTCCGACGACGAGCTGGACGCGCTCGTCGCCGAGTCCGTGGCGGAGGCGCGGGCGGCCGGGGTCGAGGGGCCGCGGGCGATGGGCGCCGTGATGAAGCTGGTGAACCCGAAGGTGGCGGGCCGCGCCGAGGGCGGCCGGGTGGCGGCCGCGGTGAAGCGGCGGCTCGCGGACTGAGCGGTACGGCACCCGGGGCCCGTACGGGAGCGGGCTGAGCGGTACGGCAGCGGGCCCGCGTACGGGAGCCAGGGCCCGTACGGCACCCGGCGCGCGTACCCCGTACGTACGCCCGCGCGCCCGCCCCGCACCACCTCGTACACCTCGTACGCGCACGTGAGGGGCGCTCCCCGTGCCATACCGGGAGCGCCCCTCAGAGCTTGAGCTCAACGCCTCAGCGGGCGCCGCTCACCGCGGCCAGCCGCCGTTGCCGTTGCCGCCGCCGTTGCCGCCGCCGTTCTGGCCGCCGCCGATCATGTCCGGCGGAAGGCTCGGCTCGGGCCAGTCGCCGGGGTCCGGCCAGTCGGGCCGGTCAGGCGGGTCCGGGGGCTTCGGGTCGTCTCGGTCCTCGTCGTCGTCCCGATCCTCGTCCTTCTTGTCGTCCTTGTCCTTCTTGTCCTTGTCTTCCCGTATCGGCACCGTCGGCAGCTTCGGTGCCGGCTCGCCCCTGAGCGCGCCTGCCATCGCGTCGCGCCAGATCGGGCCGGGGACGCCGCCGCCGAACACCTTCGGGTGGTACTGCCCGCCGATGGTGATGTCGACCATCCGCCGCTCGTGCTTCGGGTCGCCGACCCAGACCGCGCCGGCCGCGTTCGGGGTGTAGCCGACGAACCAGGCGGCGTACCGCTCGTCCGACGTACCCGTCTTGCCCGCGCTGTCCCGCCCGCTGAGCCCGGCCTTCTTGCCGGTGCCGTCCTCGACGACGCCCCTCAGCAGCGAGTTGACGGTCTTCGACGTCCGCTCCGACATCGCGCGCTTGCACGTGGACTTCGGCACCCGCAGCGCGTTGCCCTGTGCGTCCGTGATCGACTCGATGGCGATCGGGGTGCAGTGCACGCCGTTGTTGGCGAACGTCGCGTACGCCTCGGCCATCGTCAGCGGCGACATCTCCTGCACGCCCAGCGTCATCGACGGGACCTGCTCGAGCTGCTTGCCGTCCGACCGCTCCAGGCCCATGCGGTTGGCCATGTCCCGTACCGGGCAGAGGCCGATGTCGCTGATCAGCTGGACGAAGTAGGTGTTGACGGAGAGGGCCGTCGCCTCCTTCATCCGGTACGGGCCCTTCTCCGACCGGTTCTCGTTCGCGACGGTCGAGCCGCTGCCGCTCCACTTCTTTCCGTCGCACATGCTGACCGGGCTCGGGTACGGCATCTCGTACGGCGCCGAGTACTTCTGGTAGACGCTCGTGCCTCGCTCCAGCGCCGCCGCCGCGACGATCGGCTTGAACGTGGACCCCGGCTGGTAGCCGCTGCCGCCGCCCATGGAGCGGTTGACGGAGAGGTTGATCTGGGTCTCGTTCTTGCCGAAGCCGTACGGGCGCGACTGCCCCATGCCGAGGATCTTGCCGGTGCCCGGCTCGACGATGCTGACGGCCGTCGCGACCTGGTCGTCCTGGTTGACGTGGTCCTCTATCGAGTCCTGTACCGACTGCTGCGCCTTCGGGTCCAGGGTCGTCTTGATCGTCAGGCCGCCCTGGTTCCAGCGCTTGGCCCGGTCCTTCGACGACTTGCCGAACGCCTTGTTGCTGAGGAAGACCTCGCGCACGTAGTCGCAGAAGAAGCCCGCGCCGCTGACTGCCGTGATGCAGCCGTTCTTCGGCTTGCTGACCTTCAGCCCGAGCGGCTTGTCCTTGGCCGCCTCCGCTTCCTTCCGGCTGATGTCGCCGAGCTGCGCCATCCGCTCCAGCACGATGTCGCGGCGCTTCTTGCCCTCGTCCGGGTCGTTGACCGGGTCGTAGCGGCTCGGGGACTGTACGAGCCCGGCCAGCAGGGCGGACTGCTCGAGGGTCAGGTCCTTGGCGGAGGTCGAGAAGTACCGCTGGGCCGCGGCCTCGATGCCGTACGCCTGCTGTCCGAAGAAGGTGATGTTGAGGTAGTTCTCCAGGATCTGCTTCTTGCCGAGCGTCTCCTCGACCTTGATCGCGTACTTCAGCTCGCGGATCTTGCGGCCGATGCCCTTGGCGCCGGACTGCTGCGTGGCCTCGGCGATCTTCTCCGGGTCGTCGCCCGCCTCCTCGACGAAGACGTTCTTGACGTACTGCTGCGTCAGCGTCGACGCGCCCTGCGTGGTCTCGCCGGCCTGCCGGTTCTGGTTCAGCGCGCGGAGCACGCCCTTGAGGTCGATGGCGCCGTGGTCGTAGAAGCGCGAGTCCTCGATGGCGATGATGGCCTGCTGCATCTCCGCCGAGACGTTCTTGAGGTCGACCACGGTGCGGTCCCGCGAGTAGACCTTGGCGATCTCGTCGCCGTTCACGTCCAGGATGGTGGTGCGCTGGCTGAGCGGCGGGCGCTTCATGTTGGCGGGGATCTCGTCGAAGCCCTCCACCGAGCCCTTGGCGGCGAGGCCCACCAGGCCCACCGCGGGCAGCGCGATCCCGGCCAGTACGGCGCCGGCGAGGACGCTCACCCCGACGAACTTCGCGGCCTGTTGGGGGGCGGTCAAGCCGCCGCCCGCGCGCTTCGTAGCCATGGTGTGCAGCCTACGGGGTGGCGGTGCGGGGGCGGCAGGGGTGTCCGGGTCACATCGCGCAGCCCTCGCTGTCCACCTGCCGCTCCGCCTTGCGCCCGATCTCGACGTCCTCCCGCACCTCGTCCGCGGTCAGCGCGTACCCCGTGTCGTCGTCCTCCAGCGACTTGGCGAACACCACCCCGTACACCTCGCCTTCGGGCGTCAGCAGCGGGCCGCCGGAGTTGCCCTGGCGGATCATGGTGTAGAGAGAGTAGACGTCGCGGCGGACGGTGCCGCGGTGGTAGATGTCCGGGCCGTTGGCATTGACACGGCCGCGTACGCGTGCGGAGCGCACGTCGAAGCCGCCGTTCTCCGGGAAGCCCGCCACGATCGCGCCGTCGCTGCTCGACGCGTCGTCGTCGGCGAACTTGAGCGCGGGGGCGTCCAGCCCCGGCACGTCCAGGACGGCGATGTCGCGCTCCCAGTCGTAGAGCACCACCTTCGCGTCGTGCAGCGGGCCCGTGCCGCCGATCTGCACGGTCGGCTCGTCGACGCCGCCGACGACGTGCGCGTTCGTCATCACCTTCCCGTCGTGGAAGACGAAGCCGGTGCCCTCCAGGACCTTGCCGCAGCCGGTCGCTGTGCCCACCACCTTGACGATGGACTTCTTGGCGCGGTTCACCACCGGGTCCTTGGCGAGCTTCGGGTCGGGGGCGGGGACGGAGGTGATGGGCTCGTTGGAGAACGGCGAGAAGACCTGCGGCAGGCCGTTCTGCGCGAGGATCGAGGAGAAGTCCGCGAACCAGGTGTTGGCCTGCTCCGGCACCACCCGCGAGACGCCGTGCAGCACCTTGGAGGCGCGTACCTCCTTGCTCAGCGTCGGCAGCGCCGTGCCCGCCAGCGCGGAGCCGATCAGCCAGGCGACGAGCAGCATGGCCAGCACGTTGACCAGCGCGCCGCCGGTGGCGTCGAGCGCGCGGGCGGGGGACCAGGTGATGTAGCGGCGCAGCTTGTTGCCGAGGTGCGTGGTGAACGCCTGCCCGACGGAGGCGCAGACGATGACGAGCGCCACCGCCAGCACGACCCCGAGGGTGCCGGGGGAGGCGTCGTCGGTCACCTCGCCCCAGAGGACGGGCAGCACGAAGATCGCGATGAGCCCGCCGCCGAGAAAGCCGATCACGGAGAGGATGCCGACGACGAAGCCCTGTCGGTATCCCACGATCGCGAACCACACGGCGGCGAGCACGAGAAGTATGTCCAGCACGTTCACCGCATCAGCCTCGCAGAGATCTCGCCGCGCACGGAGGTCACCGTCTCACGCGTGCCAGTCGAGTGAGACGAGCTTCCCCCGGTCCCACGGTCGTTCCCACCCCGCGAAGTGCAGGATGCGGTCGATCACACCCGCCGTGAAGCCCCACACCAGCGCCGAGCCGACGGTGAACGCCGGGCCGCGGTGCCCGCTCGGGTGCGCGGTCGTGGCGCGGTTGGCCGGGTCCGCCAGCTCGTCGACGGGCACGGTGAAGACCCGCGCCGTCTCGGCCGGATCGACGGGCGCCACGGGCGTACGGCTGCGCCACCAGCCCAGCACCGGTGTCACGACGAAGTCGCTCACCGGGATGTACAGCGCGGGCAGCGTCGCGAAGACCTGCACGCCCGCCGGGTCCAGGCCGGTCTCCTCCTCCGCCTCCCGCAGCGCGGCGCGCAGCGGCCCGTCACCGGCCGGATCGCCGTCCTCCGGATCGAGCGCGCCTCCCGGGAACGAGGGCTGGCCCGCGTGCGAACGGAGGCTGCTCGACCGCTCCATCAGCAGCAGCTCCGGGCCGTGCGGGCCGTCACCGAACAGGATCAGCACGGCGGACGGCCGCCCCTCGCCGCCGGGCGGCGGCAGGAAACGGCTGAGCTGCGCGGGCTCGACCGTACGCGCGGCCCGTTCGACGGGCTCCAGCCAGCCGGGCAGTCCTTCGCTGCTGACGACGACGGGGCCGTCGCTGTGCCGCTGGTGGCTCGCGTGGGTCACACGCACCCCCGGCGGAGGCGTACGGACCGGGCGCCGGTCTGCGGCGTACGTACGCGGGCGGCGCCGGTCACCGGCCCTCCAGCCTCGGTGCGGGCCGGCCGGGATAGTCCGGCGGCGGCTTGAGCCGCTGGCCGGGCTGGCCGCCCAGCTCGTACTTCAGCAGCTTCTTCGCCTTGTCCGGATCCAGCTCGCCCTCGCCGTACGACGGGCAGAGCGGCGCCAGCGCGCACGCGCCGCACGCGGGCTTGCGCGAGTGGCAGACGCGGCGGCCGTGGAAGATGATCCGGTGCGAGAGCATCGTCCACTCGCTCTTCGGGAAGATCTCGGCGATCTCCGCCTCGACCTTGTCCGGGTCCTCCTGCTCGGTCCAGCCGAAGCGGCGCACGAGCCGCCCGAAGTGAGTGTCCACGGTCAGGCCGGGGACGCCGAAAGCGTTGCCCAGCACCACGTTCGCCGTCTTGCGGCCGACGCCCGGCAGCGACACGAGGTCGGCGAGCTTCCCCGGCACCTCGCCCCCGAACCGGTCGCGGATCGCGACGGACAGCCCCTGCACGGCCTTCGTCTTGGCGCGGAAGAACCCGGTGGGGCGGAGCAGGTCCTCCAGCACCTCCGGATCGGCCGCGGCCACGTCCTCGGGGGTGGGGTACGCGGCGAAGAGGGCGGGCGTCGTCTGGTTCACGCGCAGATCGGTGGTCTGGGCGGACAGCACGGTCGCGATGAGCAGCTGGAACGGGTTCTCGAAGTCGAGCTCCGGGTGCGCGTACGGATACAGCTCGGCGAGCTCGCGGTTCATACGGCGGGCGCGGCGCACCATCGCCAGCCGCGACTCCGGCTTGGCCGCGGCCTTCGTCCCGGCCGCCTGCTTCACCTCGGTCTTCGCGGCGGTCTTCGCCGGGGCCTTCTTCGGGGCCGCCCGCTTCCCCGTCGCCTTCTTCGCCGCCCCCTCGCCCGTACCCTTTGCCGCTTTCGTGCTCTTCGCGGGCGTGTGTTCGCCCACAGCGGAATCTCCAGATGTGGTCACCCGCCCGGCCCCCTTCCTCCGCGCTCTACCGGCCTATCGGACACTCGGCCAGCGTAGAGGGGACGACTGACATTCGCCCCGCACGTAGGCGATTCGCGGCCCAATCGGCCCCCTGACGTACGGCCCGCGCGGCGAGTGCGTCAAACTTGTGACTGATCGCACTGTTTTACCGTCCGGCATCATGGGGTGCCACAGGGACCCCATGGGCAGGTCGACAAGGAGAGAACTCGTGGACGACGTTCTGCGGCGCGCCCCGCTCTTCGCGGCGCTCGATGAGGAGCAGGCCGCTGAGCTGCGCGCCTCCATGACCGAGACAACGCTCGCCCGCAGCGACGCGCTGTTCCACGAAGGCGACCCCGGGGACCGGCTCTACGTCGTCACCGAGGGCAAGGTGAAGCTGCACCGCACCTCGCCCGACGGCCGCGAGAACATGCTGGCGGTGCTCGGGCCGGGTGAGCTCATCGGCGAGCTCTCCCTCTTCGACCCGGGACCGCGTACGGCCACGGCCTCCGCGCTCACCGAGGTCAAGCTGCTCGGGCTGGGCCACGGCGACCTCCAGCCCTGGCTGAACGTGCGCCCCGAGGTGGCCTCCGCGCTGCTCCGGGCCATCGCCCGCCGGCTGCGCCGCACCAACGACTCGATGTCCGACCTGGTCTTCTCCGATGTGCCGGGCCGCGTCGCCAAGCAGCTCCTCGACCTGTCGCGCCGCTTCGGCGTGCAGTCGGAGGAGGGCATCCACGTGGTGCACGACCTCACCCAGGAGGAGCTGGCCCAGCTGGTCGGCGCCTCCCGCGAGACCGTCAACAAGGCGCTCGCCGACTTCGCCGGCCGCGGCTGGCTGCGGCTGGAGGCGCGCGCGGTGATCCTGCTGGACATCGAGCGGCTGGCGAAGCGCAGCCGCTGACCCGCGCACGGCGCCCGCCACGGCACGCGGCACAGGCGGGCGCGCCGCACGAGCCCGGTCAGGACAGCCCGTGCTCGTGCAGGTAGTCCAGCTGCGCCCGTACGGACTGCTCGGCCGCGGGCCACAGCGACCGGTCCACGTCCGCGTACACGTGCGCGACGACCTCGGCCGCCGTACGGTGGCCGTTCTCGACCGCCGTCTCCACCTGCGCGAGCCGGTTCGCGCGGTGCGCGAGGTAGAACTCGACGGCGCCCTGCGCGTCGGACAGCACCGGCCCGTGGCCGGGCAGCAGCGTCCCGACGCCCTCGTCCACGGTCAGCGCGCGCAGCCGGCGCAGCGCGTCCAGGTAGTCGCCCAGCCGCCCGTCCGGGTGCGCCACGACGGTCGTACCCCGCCCGATGACCGTGTCGCCGGTCAGCAGCGCCCCGTCCGCGGGCAGGTGCAGGCACACGGAGTCGGCGGTGTGTCCGGGCGTCGGTACGACGTACAGCTCCAGGCCGCCGGCCGTGATCACGTCGCCCTCGGCCAGCCCGCCCCCGCCGTGGTGCCGGAAGGCGGGGTCCACCGCCCGTACGGGCGCGCCGGTCAGCTCCGCGAACCGGGCCAGGCCGTCCGAGTGGTCCGGGTGCCCGTGCGTGAGTACGGTCAGCGCGACGCGGCGGCCGTCCCGGGCGACGGTGTCGAGGACGTTCCGCAGGTGCGTCTCGTCGAGCGGGCCCGGGTCGACGACGACGGCGAGGTCGGAGTCCGGCTCGGCGACGATCCAGGTGTTCGTGCCGTCCAGCGTCATCGCGGACGGGTTGGGCGCCAGCACGCACCGGGCACGTGCCGTGCCCGAACCGTCGATGGGCCCGTCGAGGGGGCGTCCGGGCAGGGCGGTTGCTTCGGTCACGGGGCGACTCGCTTCGTGAATTCGTCGTGGCCAGGCCAGCTCAGTACGATCTCGCCCGCCTCCAGGCGGGCCCGGGCGAGGACGGGTGTCAGATCCCGGTCCGCGGCGGCGGCCAGCGCGTCGGCAGCGTGGCCGTACGGCTGGAGCTGCCGCAGCGTGGCGATGGTCGGGGGCATCATCATCAGCTCTCCGCGGTCGTAGCCCGCGGCGGCCTCGGCCGCGCCGGTCCAGACCGTACGGTCGGCCTCGGTCGAGGCGTTGCGTGTGCGCTGCCCCTCGGGGAGCACCGCCACGAAGAACCAGGTGTCGAAGCGGCGCCGCTCGAACTCCGGCGTGATCCAGCGGGCCCATGCCCCGAGCAGGTCGCTGCGGAGCAGCAGGCCGCGGCGGGCGAGGAAGTCGGCGAACGGCAGCTCGCGGGCGACCAGCGCGGCCCGGTCCGTCTCCCAGTCCGCGCCGGTGGTGTCGGCGACGACGGTCTCCGCGTCCGGTCCGGCGAGCAGCACGCCCGCCTCCTCGAAGGTCTCGCGTACGGCGGCGCACACGATGCCCTGGGCCGCCGCCTCGCCCGTACCGAGCCGTGCCGCCCACTCGGCGCGCGACGGGCCCGCCCAGCCGAGCTCGCGCTCCGTACCGGGGGCCCCGGCCCCGTCCGTCTCGTCGCGCGGGTCGACCGAGCCGCCCGGGTACGCGTACGCGCCCCCGGCGAACGCCATGGAGGAACGGCGGCGCAGCATGTGCACCTCGGGGGGCGCGTCCGCGCGGTCGCGGAGCAGCATCACCGTCGCGGCGCGGCGCGGGGCGACGGGGGTGAGCTCGCCGGCGGCCAGGGCGCGGATACGCGCGGGCCACTCGGCGGGATACCACTGGCCGTTCGTAGTGGACATGAACGGATGCTACGGGGCGCCGCGCCGATGTTCGAGAGCGCTCGGCGCCGCGCCCCACCCGCTACGGGCACTGCGCCCGTCAGTCCGTCAGTCCGTCAGCTCGACCACGAGCTCGACCTCGACCGGCGCGTCCAGCGGCAGCGCCGCCACGCCCACCGCGCTGCGCGCGTGCCGGCCCTTCTCGCCCAGCAGCTCGCCGAGCAGCTCGCTGGCGCCGTTGAGTACGCCCGGCTGCCCGGTGAAGTCCGGCGCGGAGGCCACGAATCCGGTGACCTTGACCACCTGTGCGATCCGGTCCAGATCACCGGCCACCGTCTTGACGGCGGCAAGCGCGTTCAGCGCGCAGATCCGCGCCAGCTCCTTGGCACGCTCGGGCGAGACGTCGGCGCCGACCTTGCCCGCCGCGGGCAGTTCGCCGTTCACGAACGGGACCTGGCCTGCGGTGTACACGTAAACCCCGGTCCGCAGCGCCGGCACGTACGCGCCCGCCGGAGCCGGCACCTCCGGCAGGCTCAGGCCCAGCTCGGCGAGCTTCAGCTCGACCTTCCCGCTCATGCCTGCTTCTCCCGCTTGAGGTACGCCACCAGCTGTTCCGAGTTGGTCGGGCCGGGGACGACCTGGACGAGCTCCCAGCCGTCCTCTCCCCAGGTGTCCAGGATCTGCTTGGTGGCGTGCACGAGCAGCGGCACGGTCGCGTATTCCCACTTCGTCATGGGACGACCCTAAGCCCTTTCCCCGGGCGGCCTTCGCCGCGCCCGACGGTTTAGGCTCCAAACGTGAGCAGGCTGCACGTAGTCACGGGCAAGGGCGGCACCGGAAAGACGACGGTCGCCGCCGCACTGGCGCTGGCCCTGGCAGACGAGGGGCGCCGCACGCTCCTGGTCGAGGTCGAGGGGCGGCAGGGCATCGCGCAGCTCTTCGAGACGGAGGCGCTGCCGTACGAGGAGCGCAAGATCGCCGTCGCGCACGGCGGCGGCGAGGTCTACGCGCTGGCGATCGACGCCGAACGAGCCCTGCTCGACTACCTCCAGATGTTCTACAAGCTGGGCAGCGCGGGCCGCGCCCTCCGCAAGCTCGGCGCGATCGACTTCGCCACCACCATCGCCCCCGGCCTCCGCGACGTCCTGCTGACCGGCAAGGCGTGCGAGGCCGTACGGCGCAAGGACAAGCGCGGCCGCCGGGTCTACGACGCGGTCGTCATGGACGCGCCGCCCACCGGGCGCATCACGCGCTTCCTCGGTGTGAACGACGAGGTCGCCGGACTGGCCAAGGTCGGACCCGTGCACAACCAGGCGCAGGCGGTGATGCGGGTGCTCAAGTCACCGGAGACGGCCGTGCACCTGGTCACGCTGCTGGAGGAGATGCCGGTGCAGGAGACCGTCGACGGCGCCGCCGAACTGCGCGCCGCCGGGCTGCCGGTGGGCAGCGTGCTCGTCAACATGGTCCGCCCGCCGCTCCTCGACGACGACCTGGCGGACACCCGTACGGAGGCCGGCGACCGTACGGAGGCCGACGACCGTACGGAGGGGGATGCCCGTACGGAAAGTGACGCCCGTACGGAGAACGACATCCGTACGGAGCTCGCCGCGGCCCTCTCCCGCGCCGGCCTCGGCGGCGCCCAGCGCGGCGGCCGTGCCGAACGCCTCGTCGGCCCGCTGCTGCGGCAGGGGTGCGAACACGCGGAACGGGTCGCGCTGGAGCGCGCGCAGCGCGCGGAGATCGACCGGCTGGGACTGCCGGTGTACGAGCTGGAGTTGCTCACGGACGGCGGCGACCTGGCGGGCCTGTACGGGCTCTCGGCCGCGCTGCGCGAACAGGGGGTGCACAAGTGACCTCGGACCTGGAGGACGTGCCCGCCCTGGACATCGACCCGCTGCTGGACGACCCCGGCACCCGGATTGTCGTCTGCTGCGGCGCCGGCGGCGTCGGCAAGACGACCACCGCCGCGGCGCTCGGCGTACGCGCGGCGGAACGCGGCCGCAGGGCGGTCGTGCTCACCATCGACCCGGCGCGCAGGCTGGCCCAGTCGATGGGCCTGACGGAGCTGGACAACACCCCGCGCGAGGTCGCCGGAGTGGACCGCTCCGCGGGCGGCCGGCTGCACGCGATGATGCTCGACATGAAGCGCACCTTCGACGAGATCGTCGAGGCGCACGCGGACCCGGAGCGGGCCCGCGCCATCCTGGAGAACCCGTTCTACGAGTCGCTGTCGGCCGGCTTCGCGGGCACCCAGGAGTACATGGCGATGGAGAAGCTGGGACAGCTGCAGGCCCGCGACGAGTGGGACCTGATCATCGTCGACACTCCGCCCAGCCGGTCCGCGCTGGACTTCCTGGACGCGCCGAAGCGCCTCGGCTCGTTCCTGGACGGCACGTTCATCCGGCTGCTGTCCGGGCCGGCCAAGGCGGGCGGCCGTGCGGGCATGAAGTTCGTGCACCTGGGGATGGCCGGGCTGTCGATGTTCACGGGCGCGCTCAACAAGCTGCTGGGCGCCGGGCTGCTACGGGACGTGCAGACGTTCGTGGCGGCCATGGACACGATGTTCGGCGGCTTCCGCACGCGCGCCGACGCCACGTACCGGCTGCTCCAGGCGAAGGGCACGGCGTTTCTGGTGGTCGCCGCTCCGGAACGGGACGCGCTGCGCGAGGCGGCGTACTTCGTGGAGCGGCTCGCCGCCGACCACATGCCGCTCGCCGGGCTCGTGCTGAACCGCGTACACGGCAGCGACGCCGGACGCCTCAGCGCGGAACGGGCGCTGGCGGCGGCGGAGAGCCTCGAGGAAGGCGGCGTCGCGGACCGCGGGCGCACCACCGCTGAACGGCCCGACCAGGCGGAACAGCCGCAGGAGCCGGAGCAGTTCGCGGGGACAGAGCAGCCGGCGCGGGACAAGGCGAACCAGGACGCCGCCCAGGACAAGGCGGACCGGCTGGCCGCTGCGCTGCTGCGACTGCACGCCGAACGCATGCGCGTGCTCGCGCGCGAACGCCGCACGCGGGACCGCTTCGCGGCGCTGCACCCGGAGGTGCCCGTTACGGAGGTGGCCGCGCTGCCCGGAGACGTGCACGACCTGACAGGGCTGCGGGCGATCGGCGAACGGCTCGCGGCACGGTCGGATGGTTCAGATGGTCAGCCCGCCGCCACGGCGTAGCTGTCGTACTCCTCCCTCACCGAGTCGAGGTCCATGGGCAGTCCGCCCGTGTCCCGCTCGTACTCCGTGCGCGCTGTCTCGAGCAGCCGCCGCCACGAGGTGACCGTAGGGCGGCGGCGCAGCAGCGCTCTCCGCTCCCGCTCGGTCATTCCGCCCCACACGCCGAACTCCACCCGGTTGTCCAGGGCGTCCGCCAGGCACTCCGTGCGCACCGGACACCCGGTGCAGACCGCCTTGGCGCGGTTCTGGGCCGCCCCTTGTACGAATAGTTCGTCCGGATCGGTAGTGCGGCAGGCTGCCTGTGCACTCCAGTCGGTTACCCAGCTCATAGCCGGTGCCGTCCTCTCCCGAATCGAGGCTCCCCCACGGCGGCAAGCGGCATATTCACCGTTGCCAGTTGAGGACGTTACGGAAGGCAGGCAGGGTGCAACACCCCCGCGGGGCCCAATCTTGAATGGCCCGAACGGACTATGGGTGCGCGCCAGATCACCCAACGGAGTGACGCGGTGATGAACAGGGCGTTTCCGGGTGTACAGGACGGTGCGAAGGTTGTGGCGGCCGCGGATCAGCTGTGGGAGCAGCGTGAAGAGGGCGTACTCCTGAGGAGTATGCGCTCAAGCCTATGCGAACAGTTGCGCCCCTGTCCGGCGAATGACGCACTCCCGTGCGCCACCCTTTCGCGACCCCTGCGCGGGTCCGTGCGCCGGTTCACCCCCGCGTGTGCCGCAGGCGTGCCCCGAACCAGCGCGCGCGGCGATGGAGGATGTGCGGGATGCCGAGGGTGGGATTCCGCTCATGTCGGTGAAGGATCCCTTCCACGCGCTGTGCGGAGAGCCGCTCCCGTGGAGCGGTGCGCCTGCGTGCCACGTCACGATAGTCGTGCGTCCAGCCCATACCCCGGACTCTGCCCCTGCCTCAAGGTCAGTAACCGCGCGGCCTTCACTCGATTGGCCTATGCGGCGGGCACATGTTCGATACCGTACGCGGTCTCCCGTACGCGCTCCGCGGCCCCCGGCAGGTCAGCCGTCCGGCACCGTCAGCGGTCCGGCTCCGGGTCCCGCAGCCAGTCGATCAGCTCGCCCGAGAACGCCGCCGGGTCCTCCTCGTGCGGGAAGTGCCCGAGTCCGTCGAACAGCCGCCAGCGGTAAGGCGCTTCCACGTACTTCCCCGATCCGGCCGCGCTACGCGTCCGCAGCACCGGATCGAGCGAACCGTGCAGATGCAGCGTCGGCACCCGTACCGGCCGCTTCATCCGGCGGTTGAACTGGATGCCGTCCGGCCGCGCCATCGACCGCACCATCCAGCGGTACGGCTCGACCGAGCAGTGCGCCGTCGACGGGATGCACATCGCCCGCCGGTACGCCGGCAGCGCGGCGTCGTCCTGTTCCAGCTGCGCGCGCTTCGGCCCCGACCAGTCCCGGATCAGCCGCCCCACCAAGGCGCCGTCGTCCGCGACGAGTTGACGCTCCGGCAGCCACGGCCGCTGGAACCCCCAGATGTACGAGCCGGCCGCCGTCTGCCGTACGTCCCCCAGCATCGCCGCCCGCCAGCGCCGCGGGTGCGGCATCGAGGCCACCGCCAGCCGCCGGATCAGCTTCGGGCGCATCACGGCCGCCGTCCACGCCAGATAGCCGCCCAGGTCGTGCCCGACCAGCGCCGCGTCCGGCTCGCCGAGCGAGCGGATGACGCCGGTGACGTCGAGCGCGAGGTTGGCCGGGTCGTACCCGCGCGGCGTACGGTCGCTGCCCCCCACGCCGCGCAGGTCCATCGCGACGGCGCGGTAGCCCGCCCCGGCCAGCGCGGTCAGCTGGTCCCGCCAGGTCCACCAGAACTGCGGGAACCCGTGCAGCAGCAGCACCAGCGGCCCCTCGCCCGTCTCGGCGATGTGGAACCTCGCCCCGTTGGCCGCCACGTCCCGGTGGATCCAGGGCCCTTGGACTCGTACGACCTCGGCGGAGCTGTCGGGGAGCGTCATGGCTACGAGCGTGTCACAGCGGCCGGCTTGTCCATGTCCACACCGCGTCGCGCGTCCGCCCCATCGGTGACGGCGCGGGGGTGCGGCTTGACGCTCGACAGTACGGCCGCCGACTCCTTGGCCGAGGCGATGGTCTTACGCGGCGGCTCGATCCGCTTGAGCACGACCTTGGCCGCCAGCCCGAGCAGCGCCGCCAGCACGATGAACGCGCCTCCCACGATCAGGAACGACCACGCGAGCCCGAGCCCCAGGTTGTGGATGCCGTACGCCGCGGCGAAGCTCAGCACCGGCAGCGAGAAGAGGACCAGGACGGCGGCCACGATGAGGGCACCACTGCCGATCGCCCCGCGCTTCACGTCCTGCCGGATCTCGGCCTTGGCCAGCGCGATCTCGTCGTGAACGAGTGCGGACAGCTCGGTGGTGGCCGAGGCGACCAGCTGGCCGAGGCTGCGGCCGTCGTCGGCTGCGCTCATCGGTGTCTCCCTGTCTCTCTGTTCTGCGTCTCTCTGTCTGCCCTGGCTGTCAGTTACTTGTCAGTCAGATCGTGCCGGACCATCATCGTCCGTCGAGCCGCCGCCCGTTGCCACTTCGGCGAGCCGGCGGTGCTCCCGCGCCTTCGCCTCGTGTATGGCGGCCATCCGCAGGTGGTATTCGGGGTCGCCCAGCTCGTAGATGTCGGGAACGCCGTCGCCGTCCTCGTCCCGTTCCTCGTTCTCGCACAGGGTGCGGTACCTCTTCGCACGCAGCTTGAGCACGACGCCCGCGAGCACCGCCGCCAGCACCGAACCCGCCAGCACCGCCGCCTTGGACTCCTCGGTGAGCATCGCGTCGCCCTCGAAGGCCAACTCCGCGATGAGCAGCGACACCGTGAAGCCGATGCCCGAGAGCGCGGCCACGGCGAACACGTCCGGCCACGCGAGGTCCTTGTTCAGCTCCGCCTTCGTGAACCTTGCCGTCAGCCACGCGCCGCCGAAGACCCCGACCGTCTTGCCCGCCAGCAGTCCGAGCACCACGCCCAGCGTCTCCGGCTGGGTGAACACGTCCCCGAGCGCACCCCCGGAGATCGGGACGCCCGCGGCGAACAGCGCGAACAGCGGCACCGCCAGGCCCGCCGACAGCGGCCGTACGAGGTGCTCGATGTGCTCGGCGGGCGAGGGCGCGTCCGTACGGGCCTCCTCCTCCGTACGGCTGCACCGCAGGAGCAGGCCCATCGCGACGCCGGCCACCGTCGCGTGCACCCCGCTGGCGTGCATCAGCGCCCAGACGGTGAGGGCCAGCGGCACGTAGATGTACCAGCCGCGTACGCCCGCGCGGTGCAGCAGCCAGAACAGCACGAGGCCGGCGGCGGCGCCCGCGAGCGGCAGCAGACTGATGCCCGCGCTGAAGAAGAGGGCGATGACGAGGATCGCGCCGAGGTCGTCCACGACCGCGAGCGTGAGCAGGAACGCGCGCAGCGCGGACGGCAGGCCGGTGCCCAGCACGGCCAGCACGCCGAGGGCGAAGGCGATGTCCGTGGCCATCGGGATCGCCCAGCCGTCCATCACGCCGCCACCCGCCGCGACGCAGACGACGTACACCAGCGCCGGTACGACCATCCCGGCCAGCGCGGACACGACGGGCAGCGCGGCGGCCCGCGGCTCGCGCAGCTCGCCGGAGACGAGTTCGCGCTTCAGCTCGATGCCGGCGACGAAGAAGAAGACGGTCAGCAGGCCGTCCTTGGCCCACTCGGCGACCGTCAGGTCCAGATGCAGGGCGTGCGGCCCGAACGTGAAGTTCCGGACGTCCTCGTAGGCGCCGCTGAGGCCGGAGTTCGCGAGGATCAGCGACAGTACGGCGGCCAGCAGCAGGAGTACGCCGCCGGTGGTCTCGGTGCGGAGCGCGTCGGCGACGAAGTTGCGTTCGGGGAGTGGCAGCCGGCCGAGGAACTCGGGCGTACGGCGGGACCCGCCGTCGTTTTCGGCGGTGTCGCGGGGCTCGTGATGCGGCGCAGACAAGGGTGACCTCCAGGCACGACGGTACGCGTAACACGTACTGCTGAGTGCCGACCAGTCTTCCCGGCGCGCCTTTGGTGCACCGCCAGCTTAACGAGCCGCCGCGGGGCGGACGGCAGCAGGGGCACCGGGGGCGTACGGCGAGTGCCGCGGCCCGGTGCCCCTGCTGCCGTGTATTCCGGGTCAGTCCTCGCTGGCCGCGCCCGGCAGTTTGGCCTGGATGAGGTCCATCACCGACGAGTCGGTGAGCGTGGTGACGTCGCCCAGCTCGCGGTTCTCGGCCACGTCACGCAGCAGCCGCCGCATGATCTTCCCGGAGCGGGTCTTCGGCAGCTCCGCGACCGGCAGGATCCGCTTCGGCTTGGCGATCGGCCCGAGCTGCTTCGCCACGTGCTGGCGCAGCTCCTCGACGAGGCCCTCCGCCGCCGCGGCCTCGCCGCGCAGGATGACGAACGCACAGATCGCCTGCGTCGTCTGCGGATCGGTGGCGCCGACGACCGCCGCCTCGGCCACCCTCGGGTGCGCGACGAGCGCCGACTCGACCTCGGTGGTGGAGATGTTGTGCCCGGACACGAGCATCACGTCGTCCACCCGGCCCAGCAGCCAGACGTCGCCGTCCTCGTCCTTCTTGGCGCCGTCGCCCGCGAAGTACCGGCCCTCGAACCGCGACCAGTACGTGTCCAGGAACCGCTGGTCGTCGCCCCAGATCGTACGGAGCATCGACGGCCACGGCTCCGTGAGCACCAGATAGCCGCCACCGCCGTCCGGCACCTCCTGCGCCTCGTCGTCCACGACGGTGGCGGAGATCCCGGGCAGCGGCACCTGCGCCGAGCCCGGCTTGGCCGCGGTCACGCCCGGCAGCGGGCTGATCATGATGCCGCCGGTCTCCGTCTGCCACCAGGTGTCCACGACGGGCGTACGGTCGGCGCCGATGTGGTGCCTGTACCAGATCCACGCCTCCGGGTTGATCGGCTCGCCGACCGAGCCCAGGATCCGCAGCGAGCTCAGGTCGAACTTCGCGGGGATCTCGTCGCCCCACTTCATGCACGCGCGGATCGCGGTCGGCGCGGTGTAGAGGATCGTGACGCGGTACTTCTCGACGATCTCCCACCAGCGGCCCTTGTGCGGCGTGTCCGGGGTGCCCTCGTAGAGCACCTCGGTCGCGCCGTTCGCGAGCGGCCCGTAGACGATGTACGAGTGGCCGGTCACCCAGCCGACGTCGGCGGTGCACCAGAAGACGTCGGTCTCCGGCTTCAGGTCGAAGACGGCGTGGTGGGTGTAGGCGACCTGGGTCAGATAGCCGCCCGTGGTATGCAGGATGCCCTTCGGCTTACCGGTCGTGCCGGAGGTGTAGAGGATGAACAGGGGGTGCTCCGCGTCGAACTGCTCCGGAGTGTGCTCCTCCGGCTGCCGGTCGACCAGGTCGTGCCACCACACGTCGCGGCCCTCGGTCCAGGCGATGTCCTGCTGCCCGGTGCGCCGTACGACCAGCACGTTCCGTACGCCGCCGGTGCCCGGACGCGTCAGCGCCTCGTCCACGGCGGGCTTGAGCGCGCTGGCGGCGCCCTTGCGGTAGCCGCCGTCCGCGGTGATGACGACGCGGGCGTCGGCGTCCTCGATACGGGTGGCGAGCGCGTCCGCGGAGAAGCCGCCGAAGACCACCGAGTGCGGGGCGCCGATACGCGCGCAGGCGAGCATCGCGACGACCGTCTCCGGGATCATCGGCATGTAGATCGCCACCCGGTCGCCGGCCGCGACACCGAGCTCGGTCAGCGCGTTGGCGGCCTGGGAGACCTCGCGCTGGAGGTCGGCGTAGCTGATCGTACGGGTGTCGCCGGGCTCGCCCTCGAAGTGGAGCGCGACCCGGTCGCCGTTGCCGGCCTCGACGTGGCGGTCCACGCAGTTGTACGCGACGTTCAGCTTGCCGTCGGCGAACCATTTGGCGAAGGGCGGGTTCGACCAGTCCAGCGTCTCGGCCGGTTCCGTGCCCCAGCTGAGCCGGCGCGCCTGCTCGGCCCAGAAACCCAGCCGGTCGGTCTTCGCCTGCTCGTAGGCCGAAGCCTGCACGTTCGCGTGGGCGGCCAGTTCGGCGGGCGGCTCGAACCTCCGCTCCTCCTTGAGCAGATTGGCCAGGCTTTCGTTGCTCACGACTGCTCCCATTCCCGGGTGTCCGATGTGTCCCGGCGCCTAGCTCATCAGCCGGTGTGCCTCGTGACAAGGGTTCCTGCGGAAAATTGGTTTAGACCTGTCGAACCGGCGTCGGTCAGGATGTAACGCATCACCATCCTCCTTCCAAGTACGGGGTGAACGCAGGACCGAGGACGGGAGTGCTGCCGGGCGGCCCGGCCCGGCGGTGAGCCCGGCCTTCAGCGTCAGGGGCACTCCCAAGCCGTGCGATCCGGCCGTTCAGCCCGGCCGGTCCGCGGCACCCGAAGGGCCCTGAGCCCGCTCAGCGCACCCTCGGGCCGTACGGGCGTGAAGACGGCGGGCTGTACGGTCCGCGCGCCGGCGCCGCCCGTACGGCCCGACGCGTCGGGGTGGTCCGGCACGTACGGGCGGTCGAGCACGTACGGGTGGTCCAGCACGTACGCCTGCGCCTCGCCGACGTGGAAGTACATGCCGTGCAGCTCCAGACCGCCCTCGGCGAGGCGGCGGGCCACGCACTCGTGCGCGGTCAGATGCTCGAGCTGCTGCACCACGTTGGTCAGGCAGAGAAGTTCGGTCCCTTCCGGCTCGCGGGTCGCGAGGCGCGGCGCCGAGCCGCCCTGCGCCGCCAGCCGCCGTACGCTCGGGGCGCCGTGTCGCAGCCAACGGCCCAGGGGCGTACCGGGGCCGCCCGGCACGGCCGGCGCGGCGCGGGCGCCGGCCGCCGCTCCGGCCGCGTGCAGCGCCGCCATCGCGCCGCAGCCGGAGTGCCCGCACACGGTGATCGACTCGACCTGCAGCACGTCGACCGCGTACTCGATGGCCGCGGCGACGGAGTCGTCGGCGCTGTCGTCGCCGGGCAGGGGCACGAAGTTGCCGACGTTCCGCACGGTGAACAGGTCGCCCGGACCGCTCGACGTGATCATGCTGGTGATCAGCCGCGAGTCCGCGCAGGTGAGGAACAGCTGCGAGGGCCGCTGCCCCTCACGCGCCAGCCGCGCCAGCTCGTCCCGTACGAGCGGTGCGGTGGTCCGCTGGAAGTTCCGCACGCCGCCCAGCAGTTGCCCGCGGCGCGGCGTGTGCTCGGCGTGCTCCACCGGCGGCCGGGTGCACTGGTGGTTCCGCCAGGGCGTCCAGGGGGAGCAGCTGTGCCCGGTGGCCGGCTCGGCGATCCGCTGGCCGTAGCGGCCCGTCAGCTTGGCACTCCCGCCGCGAGACGCGTGGGCGGTACACCACTCCTGCAGCGTCTCGTACGCCGCGTGGTCCATGAACGAGCCGTCCAGCTCCACCACCGCGTCCGCCCCCTCGGGCACCTGGCCGAGCGTACGGCTCAGCCGCGGCACCGCCAGGAACGTCAACTGCCCGCGCACCCGCACCCGGTGCACCCCGTCCGTCACCTCGGAACTGATCCGCGTCCGCGCCAGCCGGTGCAGCGCCAGCGCGACCGCCACGGCCCCGCCGACCGCGATCCCCTGCAGCACGCCGAGCAGCACCACCCCCGCCGTCGTCGCCGCGTGCACCAGCGACTCGCGGTGCCGGGTGACCGTACGGATGTGGGTGATGCTCACCATCTGCACGCCGACCACCATCACCAGCGCCGCGAGCGCGGCCAGCGGGATCAGCTCCAGCACCCCGACGAGCAGCCCGGCGGCGAGCAGCACCCACACGCCGTGCAGGATCGCGGAGTTGCGGCTCACGGCGCCCGCCGCCGCGTTGGCCGCGCTCCGTACGGCGACGCCGGCGACGGGCAGACCGCCGAGCGCGCCCGAAACCATGTTGGACACGCCCAGGCCGCGCAGCTCGCGGTCGAAGTCGGTCGGCGGCACCCGCTGGCTGCCGGTGCGCTTCGCCGCCATCTTGTCCACGGCCACCGCCGACAGCAGCGACTGCACGCTCGCCACCAGCGCGACGGTCAGCACGGCGGCGATCATGCCGAGCACCGGGCCCTCCGGCTGCTCCGGCAGCGCGTGGCTGCGCCAGGACGGCAGGTGCACGCGCGGCAGCCGCATCCCGGACAGCGAGGCGACGGCGGTGGCCAGCGTGACCGCGGCGAGCGCGGCGGGCACCCAGCGGGTGACGGCGCCCGCGGCCCCGTCGGGCCCCCACCTGCGGCGCAGCCACGGCCAGCCGAGGAGGACGGCCACGGTCACCGCGCTCACGGTGAGGGCGGCGGGGTGGGGGTCGGCGAGCCGCCCCGGCAGCGTGAGGGCGTTGTCGATCGCCGACTCTTCCGGGTCCCCGCCGAGCACGATGTGGACCTGGGCGAGCGCGATGGTGACGCCGATCCCCGCCAGCATCCCGTGCACGATCGCCGGGCTGACGGCCAGCGCGGAACGTGCCACGCGCAGGAAGCCCAGGGCGAGTTGGGCCAGCCCGGCGACGATGGTGAGCGCGCAGGTGGCGCGCCAGCCGTAGACGTGGATCAGGTCGGCGGTGACGATCGTCAGCCCCGCCGCGGGGCCCCCGATCTGGAGCGGCGAACCGCCGAGCCGGCCGCCGACGATGCCGCCGACGGCGGCTGCCACCAGCCCTGCCTGCAGGGGCGCGCCGGCGGTGAGCGCGATGCCGAGGGACAGCGGCAGTGCGATGAGGAAAACGGTCACGGACGCCGACAGATCTGCGGCGTTCAGGCGGCCGAGAGGGCCGAGGGGGCCACGGGTGGCGGTGCGGGCGGGGGTGTGGGCGGACATGGGTCCGTCATCTCCTCCGGAGGCGGCACATCACGGTATGTAGCTGACTCATCACTTCAAGCATCGGTAAACGACTCGTAATGGATCGTAAAGAGTTGGAGAAGTCGATGGCGACGGATGCACCTGAGGTTCCGTCCGTCGGGTGAAAAAGTATGGAGAACCGCTTGTCATACCGGTCCCTCTTCTTGGACGTGCCACGTTGGACCCGCATAAATGCGCTGGTCGGATAGTCACAAGAATGAGGTGAGCCATGACAGCCAGCCGCCGCTGGGCTGCGTATACGGCGGTGCTGACCGCCCTGACGACGCTTCTGGCCGGTTGTGCCAGCGGTACACACGAGGGCGAGAGCGCCGGCGGAGACCGGAAGGCGGCTCCCGACACACACGAGGGCGGCCAGAACGCGGAGCAGCAGCCCCGCCTCATCGGCGACGGCTCCACCTCGGTCACCGGGGCACAGCCGCACCAGCCGACGCCCCGCAAGCTCAAACCGGGTGAGAAACCCCCGCAGTTCGTCGTCTTCTCCTGGGACGGCGCGGGCGAGGACGGCAACGCGCTCTTCTCCCGCTTCCGCAAGGTGGCCAAGGAGAACGACGCCTCCATGACGTACTTCCTCAGCGGCATCTACCTGCTGCCCGAGAAGGAACGCGAGCGCTACGAGGCGCCGGGCCGCGGACCGGGTGCCTCCGACATCGGCTACCTCCGGGACGAGAACATCAAGGCCACCCTCCAGCAGCTGCGCGGCGCCTGGCTGGAAGGCAGCGAGATCGGCACCCACTTCAACGGGCACTTCTGCGGCCCCGAGGGCGTCGACAGCTGGTCCACGGAGGACTGGAAGAGCGAGATCAGCCAGGCCAAGTGGTTCGTCAAGAACTGGAAGACGACGACCGGCTGGAAGACCTCGGCGGCGCTCCCCTTCGACTACGAGAAGGAGCTCATCGGCGGCCGCACCCCCTGTCTCGAGGGCCGCAAGAACCTCCTCCCCGCCGCGAAGGAGATGGGCTTCCGCTACGACTCCAGCGGCAACGGCACACAGGTCTGGCCCGGCAAGGAGGAAGGGATGTGGGATCTGCCGCTGCAACAGGTCCCCATGCCGGGGCGCGCGTTCGAGACGCTCGCGATGGACTACAACTTCCTCGTCAACCAGTCGCAGACGGTCAACGGGCCGCCCGCGATGCACGACACGTACGAGGAGCAGATGTACGACGGCCTCATGCAGGGCTTCGAGCGCGCCTACGACGGGAACCGCGCGCCGATGATCATCGGCAACCACTTCGAGCAGTGGAACGACGGCATCTACATGGACGCCATCGAGGACGTCGTCGAGGACGTCTGCGGCAAGAAGGACGTCCGCTGCGTCTCGTTCAGGCAGCTGGTCGACTGGCTGGACGTACAGGACCCGAAGACGCTCGCCAAGCTCCGTACGCTGCCGGTCGGCGCGGAACCGGAGGACGGCTGGCGGTCCTTCCTCACGACGAAGGCCAAGAGCTCCGGATCGGCGGCGCAGCCTGGCGCGTAGCGGACGAGCGGCGAGTCCGGGGCCGGGCTCCGGGGGTTCGGCGCCGGGCGCCGGGGCGTGTGCTGAGGGCGCGTGCGGCCTTCGCGCCGGCGCGGGCGGCCGTGCCCGCGCCGGGAGGAGTGCGTACCGGTGGCTCGCGCCGGAGCACGAGCCGTGGCACGAGCCGGATGCGGCCGCCGGTGCGGCGGCCGCGGGCGTCACGCCGGCTGCGCGGCCGGATGCTCACGCAGGACGAAGCCGGGGTCGACCTGGGCGGCCAGGTCGGCTCCGGTCTTCGCGTTGCCCCAACTCTCCGCGTTGCGCAGGTGGAAGTGGACCATCTGACGCGTGTAGCGGTCCCAGTCGCGCCGTGCGTACGCCCCGTCTGCCGTCTCGTGGAGCACGCCGAGCGCGAGCTTGTTCGTGTCCTCCAGCTCGGCCAGCGGGCGGGGGCGGCCCTTCTCCATGGCGCGGACCCAATCCGAGTGCCCGACCGTGACCAGCAGGTCGTCACCCACCTCGTCCCGCAGGAAAGACAGGTCGTCGCGGCTCTGCACCTTGTTCCCGACGACCTTCAGCGCGACGTCGAAGTCGCTCGCGTACTCCTTGTACTGCCGGTAGACCGCCACGCCCTTCCGGGTCGGCTCGGCCACCAGGAACGTCATGTCGAAGCGCGTGAACATCCCGGAGGCGAACGAGTCGCTGCCCGCCGTCATGTCGACGACCATGAACTCGTCACGCCCGTCCACCAGATGGTTGAGGCAGAGCTCCACCGCTCCGACCTTGGAGTGGTAGCAGGCCACGCCCAGATCGGCCTCCGTGAAGGGGCCCGTCGCGAGCAGTCTGACGGTGCCGCCCTCCAGCGGGACGGCGCGGGCGCAGGCGTCGTAGACCGGGTTGTCCTCCACGACGCGCAGCAGCCGGGAGCCCTCACCGGGCGGAGTGGTCTTGATCATCGTCTCGGCGGAGATGATGCGCTGGTTGCCGCCGCGCAGATAGTCCTTGATCAGGGGGAGGTGGGCCCCCAGCGCGGGCAGCGCGGCGGCGTCGGCCTCGGCCATGCCGAGGGCGGCGCCCAGGTGTTGGTTGATGTCGGCGTCCACGGCGAGCACGGGGGCACCGTGCGCGGCGAGACGGCGGATGAACAGTGCGGACAGCGTGGTCTTGCCGCTGCCCCCCTTGCCTACGAAAGCGATCTTCATGTTCGTCAGCGTAATCAGGCGTGCGCAATGAGTGGTGAGCGCGAGTGAAGAAGACCACTCGATCGAGGGGCGTCCGCGCCCGGGCGGGTGCGTAGGGTCGTACGCATGAGTAACACCGAGGACCCGCTGGCCCCGCTGGAAGCACTGCCCGGAGTGGCCGAGGCCGTGGAGTCCGTACGGAAGGCCACGGACCGGCTCTACGGGCACCGCGTGATGCGTCGCCGCAGCAGCGAGGTCAGCGCCGAGGCCGCGCTGCGCGGAGCCCGCGGCTCCGCCGCGCTGGACGGCGCCGACTGGGCGCTCGAAGAGGTGCGCCGGCGCAGCGACTTCGGGGTCGAGGGCGAGGCCCGTACGGTCGGCGCCGCGCTGCGCGTGACCGCGGAGGCCGGCCAACTCCTGGACGTCTGGCGGCAGTCACCGCTGCGCGTGCTCGCGCGGCTGCACCTAGTGGCGGCGAGCGGGGCCGCGCCGGACGACACGGTGGGCAGGCCCCGGCTGGCGGGCGAACCGGTCGACGACCCCGCCGGGTTGGGGCTGGTCCTGCCGGACGCCGACGAGGTGTCGGCGCGGCTGGACGGGCTGGCCGAGCTGGTGGCCGCCGGATCCGCCGCCCCCGCACTGGTGATGGCCGCCGTGGTGCACGGCGAATTGCTGTCGTTGCGGCCCTTCGGCTCGCACAACGGAGTGGTGGCACGGGCCGCGGAGCGGATCGTCCTGGTGGGGAGCGGGCTCGACCCCAAGGCGGTCTGCCCCTCGGAGGTCGGGCACGCGGAAGCCGGTGCGGAGGCGTACGCGTCCGGCCTCACCGGCTACGCCTCGGGCAGGCCGGACGGCATGTCGGACTGGATCGGGCACTGCGCCCGCGCCGTCGGGCTGGGCGTGCGGGAGAGCACCGCGGTGTGCGAGGCGATGCAGCGCGGCGCCGCTTAGCCGCCGGGGCAGAGTTGCGGCCGGACAGAGTTGCGGCGGCACTGCTCTCAAGGCAGCACCGCCGCTGGCATGTCCACCGGGTTACCAGTGCGTGCACGAAATATCGTCCATCAGGTCGGGACTTTGCCCGTCACCTGGTGCGACTGGCCCGAATCGCGGGTCGGCTGCGCGTGGGTGCCCGGTATTCATGCGTCCGGTCCGTGGGGCCTGATGCGTGTTGCGGGATCCTCTCGGATGCCGCGGGTCTCGCGGGCCGTTAATTCCTTTGTACTCCGGACAAGGGGGCAGCGGAACCCCTTGCCCCGGAACTTTACTTTCCGGGTCAAATGCCTCCAGTACCTCAATAAATGTTAAACAGGGCGAGTTCGGCGCTTATTCGCGTACCAGACGACCCCCGCGGTTGCGGCAGCGGCCGTCAAGGCGGCCGCGGCGACGGCGATCGTGGGACGCGACGGCATGGACAGCGACGGCATCCGCTGTTTCAAACGGACCGGACGGGAGAACGAGAGGACCGGCCACTCGCGCGCGAGGGCCTCCTTCCGCAGTGCGCGGTCGGGGTTGACGGCGTGCGGGTGGCCCACGGTCTCCAGCATCGGAAGGTCGGTGGCCGAGTCGCTGTACGCGTAGCAGCGGCTCAGGTCGTAGCCCTCCGATTTGGCCAGGTCGGCGATGGCGTCCGCCTTGGTCTGGCCGTATGCGTAGTACTCGACCTCACCGGTGAAGCAGCCGTCCTCGACCACCATGCGGGTCGCCACCACGCGGTCGGCGCCGATCAGCTGGCCGATGGGCTCGACCACTTCGGCCCCGGACGTGGACACGATCACCACGTCGCGACCCGCGAGATGGTGCTCCTCGATGAGGGAGGCGGCCTCGTCGTAGATGATCGGGTCGATGAGATCGTGAATCGTCTCGGCGACGATCTCGCGTACCTGCTGGACGTTCCACCCCCGGCACAGGGCGGAGAGGTACTCCCGCATCCGTTCCATCTGGTCGTGGTCGGCACCGCCGGCCAGATAGACGAACTGGGCGTAGGCAGTGCGCAGTACGGCTCGGCGATTGATCAGGCCACCTTGGTAGAAGGACTTGCCGAAGGTGAGCGTGCTCGACTTCGCAATGACCGTCTTGTCCAGGTCGAAGAACGCGGCAGTGCGGGGCAGCGACGGGATTTCCACAGGTGTGAGCATAGGCGCCAACCATTCGGCGTAAGGTAGGGCGCGTTGGTTTGCCTGAGAAGGCTCTCGGGTACACCATGGAAGTCACGGATCGTTCGCGACCGTGCTAACCCGGCCCGACTCCTCCCCCCCCCGAGTCGGCCGTGGGGACGACCCCCGCTCTCCCCCCCGGCGGGGGTCGTCGCATGTCCGGACGCTTTTCCCGGTTCATCATGACCTCTTTCCTCCAGTCGTTCGCTGTCGGCGGCGGCGCTTGCTCTCCAGTAAACACGTAACTCCGTGTAATCGGTGAGCTGCTCTCTGGAAGTCACCGGTATGAGCGAGCGAGTTATCCACAACCGCCGAGTTGTCCACAGTTTTCGACCATGATCAACACGTTTTTCCGGATGCCCGCACGGTGTTTCCCGACGGGGTCCGCGGGAGTTCGCGGACCCGGCTCGCGAAACGTGGAGGGCTTTGATCATGGCCGAAACCATTCTGATCGTCACGGAGGACGAGGACCTTCTCGACGACCTGCTGCGGCTGTGCGCTGCGGCGGGAGCAGAGGCGCAGGTGGCGCACGGTGCCCCTGCGGACCGTGTGGGCTGGGCGAGTTGGCCCGCCGCGGACACGTGGCGGACGTCGCCGCTGGTTCTGGTCGGAGACGATTGCGCCGGCGCGGGAGGCGGTCTCGGGGGACGGGGCACGGGCCCGCCCGTCGGCGCCCGCCGGGCGGGCGTGCTGCTCGTCGGCCGCGATCTGGACGACTCCGGAGTATGGGAGCGCGGAGCCAGGATCGGCGCCGAGGGCGTGGTCGTCCTCCCCGACGCCGAGGGCTGGCTGGCGGGGCGGATCGCGGACGCCGCCGAAGGGGTCGGAGACCCCGCGCTGACGGTCGGCGTGATCGGCGGCCGCGGCGGAGCCGGAGCCTCCACCCTGGCCTGCGCGCTGGCGGTCACCGCGGCACACACGCGCCGGCGCACGATGCTGATCGACGGCGACCCGCTGGGCGGCGGCCTCGACGTCCTGCTCGGCGGTGAACGGACGGAGGGGCTGCGGTGGCCGGCGTTCGCGGAGTCACGTGGGCGCGTCGGCGGCGCCGCGCTCGAGGAATCGCTGCCGAGGCTGCACGACTTGAGCGTGCTCAGCTGGGACCGCGGCGCCTCCATGGCGGTCTCCGGGGACGCGATGAAGTCCGTCCTGGAGGCGGCGCGGCGGCACGCCGGGGTGGTCGTCGTGGACCTCCCGCGCCGGATGGACGAGGCCGTCGCCGAAGCGCTCGCCCAGCTCGACGTCGGGCTGCTGGTGGTGCCCGCCGAGCTGCGGGCCGTCGCCGCGGCGCACCGGGTCGCCTCCGCCACCAGGATGGTGCTGAAGGACCTCCGCGCCGTGGTCCGTACGCGCGGTGGCTCCGGTGGACGGCGCGGCAGAGCGTACGGCCCAGGACTGGAAGAGGAAGAGATCGCGAAGCTGCTGGGCCTCGGTCTCGCCGGTGAACTCCCCTGGGAGCCCGGACTGCTGGAGTCCGTCGAGCACGGAAAGCCGCCCGGTTCCGCGGAGTCGGGCGCGCTCGCCCGCTTCTGCCGCGAGTTCTGGGACCGGTCGCTGGCTGGCAGCGGCAGCGCTGGAGGTGTGGCCGTATGAGCCGCGTCGAGCCGGGCCACACGGACGGAAACCGCGTGGTCGCGACCGGTATGCGGACCAGCGCGGGGACGGGGGCCGTGGAGCTGTGCGGGCCCCGGGATCCGGCCACCGGGCCCGCGCTGCTGGACGCTGTCCGGGTGCGCCTCGCGGAGACCGGGGCGGAACCGACCCCGGCGCGGGTGGCGGCCGCACTGCGGTCGCAGGGCCGGCTGCTCGGCGACAGCGCGGTGCTGCGGGTGGTGGAGGCGCTGCGCTCGGAGATGGTCGGCACCGGACCGCTGGAGCCGTTGCTGGCTGATCCGCAGGTCACCGACGTGCTGGTCACGGGCCCTGAGCAGGTGTGGGTCGACCGGGGGAGCGGGCTGGAGCGGACGGAGGTCCGGTTCCCGGACGCCGCGGCGGTGCGCCGGCTCGCGCAGCGACTGGCCACATCGACCGGGCGGCGGCTGGACGACGCGCGGCCGTGGGTCGACGCGCGGCTGCCGGACGGCACCCGTATGCACGCGGTGCTGCCGCCCGTGGCGGTCGGCTCCACGTGCCTGTCGCTGCGGGTGGTGCGGCCCAGGGCGTTCCGCCTCGCCGAGCTCATCACTGCCGGCACGGTGCCGCCGGGCGGGGACCGGCTGCTCCGGGCGATGCTGGACGCCCGGCTGTCGTTCCTCGTGAGCGGCGGCACCGGATCCGGCAAGACGACGTTGCTGAGCAGCCTGCTCGGCCTCGTCGGCCCGCGGGAGCGGATCGTGCTGGCCGAGGACTCGGCAGAGCTGCGGCCCGACCATCCGCACGTGGTGCGGCTGGAGTCGCGAGTCGCCAACCAGGAGGGCATCGGCCACGTCAGCCTCCGCGACCTGGTGCGCCAGGCGCTGCGGATGCGGCCAGACCGGCTGGTGGTGGGCGAGGTCCGCGGCAGCGAAGTGACCGACCTGCTCATCGCGTTGAACACGGGCCACGAAGGCGGCTGCGGCACCGTGCACGCGAATGCCGCAGCCGATGTGCCCGCCCGGCTGGAGGCGCTGGCGGCGACCGCCGGGCTCGACCGTACCGCGCTGCACAGCCAGTTGGCGGCGGCACTGGACCTGGTCGTCCATCTCGTACGGGACCGCTCGGGGCGGCGCAGGATCGCGGAGATCCATGTGCTGGAGCGGGACCGGGACGGGCTGGTCACGACCGTACCGGCGGCGGTGTGGGGCGCGGAGGGCTTCGTGCCGGGGCGCGGCCGCCAGCGGCTGGAGGCGCTCTGCGCGCGGGGCGGAGGTGCGTGGTGACGGGCGTGGACACCCTTCCGCTGTACGTGGCGACTGTCTGCGCGGGCGCGGCCGCGTGGCTGATGGCCGCACGGGACGACGGGCTGCGCCGGTCACGGCTGCTGCTCGCGGGCAGCGGAGAAGCGATGCGGCCGGAGGAGGAACGGCCCGACCGCGTCCGCGAGTTCGGGGCATCCCTGCGGCGACGGCTGGGCGGCCGGGTGGGGCACGAGTGGTGGTGCCTGCCGGGCGGTGTGCTGCTGGGGCTCCTGGGAGCGTCCGTGCTGCCGGTCGTCGCGGGCGCGCTGGCAGTGCCGCTGGTGCGGCGCCGGCTGAGGGCCCACCAGGAGAGGAAGGCGGCGGAGGACCGCGAAGAGGCGGTCATCGGCCTCTGCGCGGCCGTGTCGGGCGAGCTCAGAGCGGGGACGCCGCCCGACCGCGCGCTGCTGGCCGCCGGAGCGGACGGGCTTGGTGATCACGGTGCCGCGCTGCTCGCGGCGGCACGCTTCGGCGGCGACATCCCGGAGGCGTTGCGCAAGGGCGCGGCGCTGCCCGGAGCGGACGGGCTGCGGGGTGCGGCCGCGTGCTGGCAGGTGGCCGCGGGCAGCGGCGCCGGGCTTGCCGAAGGCATGGACCGGGTAGCGGCAGCGCTCCGCGCCGAGCGGGACCAACGGGACGAGGTGAGGGCGCAGTTGGCGGGGCCACGGGCCACGGCGGTGCTGCTGGCGCTGCTGCCCGTGTTCGGACTGCTGCTGGGCAGCGCAATGGGCGCCGACCCGTTACGGATGCTGCTGCACAGCGCCGCGGGGCTGAGCTGCCTGGCTGTCGGCGTGCTCCTCGAGTTCGCCGGACTGGCCTGGGTGGCGCGGATCGTCCGCGCGGCGGAAGGAGGTGGGCCGGCGTGAGCGCGCAGATCGTCCCCAGTCTGTGGACGGCCGCGGCGCTGGCGGCCGTGGGGTGTGTGGGCACGTCCGCCGCGTGGCGGCGGGAGTGGTCAGCGCGGCGTCGGGCCCGTGCGCTGCTCGGCGCGCCGCCGTCCGGCGGGGAGCCGGCGCGGCGTTCAGCGCTGGCTGACCCACCGGAATGGCTCCGCGGGGCGCCCGTACGGGAGGTGGTCCTTGTGTTCGGGGTGGCGGCCTTCGGGGTGGTGATGGTCGGTGGCCCCGCCGGATGGCTGGCCGGAGGCGGGGGTCCCTGCGCTGCGTGGTGGTGGCTGCGGCGCAGTCGGCACGAGCGCGCCCGAGGCCCGACGGCCGAAGCGCGGGCGGCGGCCGGCCAGTTGCCGCTGGCGGCGGAGCTGATGGCCGCCTGCCTCGCGGCCGGGTCCGGCCCCGACCATGCGGCAGAGGCGGTGGGCGGCTCACTCGGCGGGCCGCTGGGCGATCGCCTTCTGCGGGCGGCGACCGAGTTGCGGCTCGGCGGCGAACCGGCAGCGGTGTGGGGGAGGTTCGGCGGACTCCCCGGCTGCGAGGCACTGGCGCGCAGCATGGAGAGAGCGGGAACGGCGGGCGTGCCCGCCGTGGAGCCGGTGGCCCGGCTGGCGAACGAGGCGCGCACCCGTACGTCGCGCGCGGCGGCGGCACGGGCCCGCAGGGCCGGGGTGCTGGTGACCGCGCCGTTGGGGCTGTGCTTCCTGCCCGCGTTCCTGGCCGTGGGAGTGGCTCCGGTGATCCTCGGGCTCGCGAGATCACTGCTGTGACCCGAGTGGCGCGGACCGTAGGCGGCGCCACAGGAAGACGTCAGATCACACATGAAGGGGACGGAGATGGTGGCACGAGTGTGCCGGTCAGTCCGGAGCCGGTGGCACCGGGCACGGTGTGTCCGGCGGGGCGGCGACCGTGGGATGGCGACCGCTGAGTATGCGGTGGGGACCATCGCCGCGTGCGCGTTCGCGGCGGTGCTCTACAAGATCCTCACGAGCGCCGGGGTCGGCAGTGCCCTGCAGCAGATGATCGAGAAGGCCCTCAATGCCGCGGGGTGAGCGGCGCGGCTCATGGGGCCGGGTACGCGACGAGCGGGGTTATGTCACGGCGGAGACCGCGGTGGTGGTGCCTTCGCTGGTGTTCCTCCTGGCGGCGCTGCTGTGGGGAGTCATGGCGGGCGTCGCCCTCGTCCAGTGCGTCGACGGTGCGCGGGCGGGCGCCCGCGCGGCGGCGCGGGGCGAGTCGCGGGAGGCGGTGGTCGAGGCGGTGCGTTCGGCGGCACCGGACGGAGCGTCCGTGGAGGTCGTCCGGCACGAAGAGCTCCTCCAAGTACGGGTGAAGGCCCGCTCCATGGGCCCGGGCCCGCTGACCCTGCCGGTGCAGGCGAGCGCGGTCGCGATGACGGAGTGGACCCTGGGGGAGGTGCGATGAGCCGGGCGATGGCCGCGCGGGTCATACGGGCACTGGCCTGGGCGAGGAGCGCGGCTCGGGACGACCGGGGATCGGCGACCGTGTGGGCGGCTGTTTCGGCGACGGCTCTGTGCACGGTGTTCGGCGTCGTGCTGGCATTGGGGCAGATCGTCGCGGCCCGCCACCGGGCGGAGGCGGCTGCGGACCTGTCAGCGCTGGCGGCCGTCGGCAGGGCCCTGGAGGGAGAACGAGCGGCCTGTGCCGCGGCCCGCACCGTGGCGGAGGCGCAGGGAGCGCGGGTGGTCCGGTGCGTGTTGGACGGCGAGGTCTCCGACCTCACGGTGAGCGTGCACGCCGGACCGTACGCGCCGCGGGCCCGCTCGCGTGCGGGGCCGCCCGAAGCGGCAGGACGGCACGTGCCCAAGGGGTCTGTCCGCGCGGGGTCGGCACGCACGGAGTCTGTCCGTGCGGGGTCTGCGCGTGCGGGGTCTGTGCGTGCGGCGCGGGCTCGCGGGGGATCGGCACGCCCCGGCGGGGGCGCGGTGTCAGGCCGCGCCGGCGAGGAGCTGGTTGAGCAGCCGGATGGCGCCGGCCTTGTGCAACGGGTCGTTGCCGTTGCCGCACTTGGGCGACTGGATGCAGGACGGGCAGCCCGATTCGCACTCGCACGAGGCGATGGCCTCGCGGGTGGCCGTGAGCCATTCCCGGGCCGTGCGGAAGCCCCGTTCGGCGAATCCGGCGCCGCCCGGGTGGCCGTCGTAGACGAAGACCGTCGGCAGGAGGGTGTCCGGGTGCAGCGGGATGGAGACGCCGCCGATGTCCCAGCGGTCGCACGTCGCGAACAGCGGCAGCAGACCGATGGAGGCGTGCTCGGCCGCGTGCAGCGCACCGGCCAGGATCTCCGGGCCGATCCGGGCCGCGTCGAGCTGGTCCTCGGTGACCGTCCACCAGATCGCGCGGGTGCGCAGCGTGCGCGGCGGAAGGTCGAGCTTCGACTCCCCCAGCACCTCGCCGGTGATGAGCTTGCGGCGCAGATACGACACGACCTGGTTGGTGACCTCGACCGAGCCGAAGTGCAGCCTGCCCTCGCCCCAGGGGATCTCCGTCTCGGTCTCGATCACGGACACGGAGGTGGTGTCGCGGGCCATCGTGGACCAGGGCGGGCTGGACTCCTCGACGAGGGCGACGGAGTCGTCCAGGTCGAGGCGGTTCACCACATAGGTGCGCCCCTGGTGGAGGTGGACGGCGCCTTCGTGGACGCTCGCGTGGGCCGCCCCGGCGTCGACCGTGCCGAGGAGACGCCCGGTGCCCTCCTCCACGACCTGGACGGGCTTCCCGCCGCCGCCCCGGATGTCGGTGAGGTCGACCGCGCGCTCGCGCTTGGTCCAGTACCAGGACGAGCCGCGGCGCCGGAGCAGCCCGCGCTCCCCGAGCTGGTCCAGGAGCCCGCGGCACTCCGGCCCGAAAAGGTCCGAGTCCGCCTCGGTGAGCGGTATTTCGGCGGCGGCGGCGCAGAGGTGAGGAGCCAGGACGTACGGGTTGTCGGGGTCGAGCACCGTCGATTCGACGGGGTGCCGGAAGAGGGACTCGGGGTGGTGGACGAGATACGTGTCCAGCGGATCGTCGCGGGCGACGAGCACGGCCAGGGCGCCCTGGCCCGTACGACCGGCGCGGCCCGCCTGCTGCCACAGCGAGGCGCGGGTGCCGGGATAGCCGGTGATGAGGACCGCGTCCAGGCCGGACACGTCGACGCCGAGTTCGAGCGCGGTGGTGGCGGCCAGCCCGAGGAGCTCGCCGGAGTGCAGGGCCCGTTCGAGGGCCCGGCGTTCCTCGGGCAGATAGCCGCCCCGGTACGCCGCGACGCGTCCGGGCAGGCTGCGGTCGATCTGCGCGAGACGGTCCTGGGCGATCAGCGAGATGAGCTCGGCGCCGCGTCTGGAGCGTACGAACGCGACGGTGCGGGTGCCCTGGACGGCCAGGTCGGTGAGGAGTTCCGCGGTCTCCGCGGTGGCCGTACGGCGTACGGGCGCGCCGCGTTCACCCGCCAGTTCGGTCAACGGCGGCTCCCAGAGCGCGAAGACCAGTTCGCCGCGGGGCGAGGTGTCCTCGGTGACGGCGGTGACCGGGACGCCCGTGAGCCGGCTGGCCGCCTCCTGCGGGTCGGCGGAGGTCGCGGACGCCAGCAGGAAGACGGGGTCGGAGCCGTAGCGGGCGCAGAGCCGCCGCAGTCGGCGCAGGACCTGGGCGACATGAGAGCCGAATATGCCGCGGTAGGTGTGGCACTCGTCGATGACGACATAGCGCAGCGCGCGCAGGAAGGAGGACCAGCGGGCGTGTCCTGGCAGCAGTCCGCGGTGCAGCATGTCCGGGTTGGTCAGCACGTAGTTGGCGAAGAGCCGCACCCACTCGCGTTCCTCGAAGGGGGTGTCGCCGTCGAAGACGGCCGGGCGCACCGAGGTGCCCAGCGGCGCGGCGAGTTCCGTGATCGCGCGGCGCTGGTCGGCGGCGAGCGCCTTGGTGGGCGCGAGATAGAGCGCGGTGGTGCCGCGGCCGTTGGGCGCCTCGGCGCCGTCCAGCAGCGTGCTCAGGGTGGGCACCAGATAGGCCAGGGACTTGCCGGAGGCGGTGCCGGTGGCGACCACGGTCGAGGTGCCCTCGACGGCGTACGAGGCGGTGCGCGCCTGGTGCTCCCACGGCCGGTCGATCCCGGCCGCCTGAACGGCGCTGACCACTTCGGGCCGGATCTGATCAGGCCATGCCGCATGGCGGCCGATCCGAGGGGGCACATGCTCCGTATGGGTGATGCGCGTAGCTCGGTCCGGACCGGCAGCGAGACGTTCGAGCACGGTGAGCGGCTCGTGATTGTTGGCCATCGGCACCGAGTCTGTCACCGCCGCGATGGACAATGACCGCAAGGCGTCGTGCGGCCCTGCTGGTAAGTGATTGAATGCTTCTGCGGCTGCCGATCCGTCCCCTGCCGTCGCCCGCCTCGGGCGGGAGACCACAGGAGGGGAGCCCCAGCAGGGGACGACCCAGGGGCGGACCGCTCGATAGCAAGGTGCTGGAGGATCCGTGGACCTGTCCCTGTCGACCCGTACTGTTGGCGATCGCACGATCGTCGAGGTCGGTGGCGAGATTGATGTATACACCGCGCCCAAGTTGCGCGAGCAGCTCGTCGAGCTCGTGAACGACGGGAGCTACCACCTCGTCGTGGACATGGAAGGCGTGGACTTCCTCGACTCGACTGGTCTCGGTGTGCTCGTCGGCGGGCTCAAGCGGGTGCGTGCCCACGAGGGCTCGCTCCGTCTCGTCTGCAACCAGGAGCGCATTCTCAAGATCTTCCGTATCACGGGCCTGACCAAGGTGTTCCCGATCCACGGCTCCGTCGACGATGCCGTCGCGGCCACCGACTGAGGTCACCCGCCGTTTCGCCCTGCCGTCCGTCCGGCCGGCCGGGCGACCGGATCAGACATCGGAAGCAGGGCTGCCGGGCCCGGCACAGGGCCCGGCAGCCGTGGATGCACACCTGTACCGCCCGTAGACGAGGGGGATGGCATGGCCACCGTGGAACTCCGTTTCAGCGCGCTTCCGGAGCATGTGCGGACGGCGCGGCTGGTGGCCGCCGCCGTGGCGCGCCGTGCCGGAGTCGATGAGGCCGTGCTGGACGAGGTGCGGCTCGCCGTGGGCGAGGCATGCACCCGCGCGGTGAGCCTGCACATGAGCAACGGCGTGGACAGCCCCGTACGGGTCGCCCTGATCGAGGACGAGAAGAAGTTTTCCATCGAGGTCGGCGACGAGGCCCCGGGTTCCACCGGCGCGCTCGTGCCCGGCGCTCGCGACGAGATCCCCGAGCCCCCGTCCGAGGACGAGGAGGCGGAGGCCGACGGCGAGATGGGCCTCGCGGTGATCAGCGGACTCGTCGACGATGTTGAGATCACCGCTGATGAGAAGGGCGGGATCATCCGTATGAGCTGGCCCACGACGCCTGCTCCGGCCCTCCCCTGAAAGATCGTTAAAAAGATCATTCTTCGGCCCCGTCAATTAGGCCGACCCCCTCGAATGAGGGAATTCTTCACGGGCACTCCATTCGATCTTCGCTGACCGGCGGCTAATTGCTGCTGTCGCGCTCTGTTTTGATCCGGAGCCGCTCCCTAGAATCCGTCCACCATCTTTGCAGCAGGACGCCTGAGCGTGCTTGCGCGCGCCCATGTGCCAAACGTCAAGGAGGACGAATGGCGGGGCATCTCAGCCCACTTCAGAAGCACCAGCACCTCGCTGATGCCGTACTGACGAGCGGCAACCGCGGTCTCGTGATCGTGATCGCGGTCGTAGCGCTCGCGGCTCTCGGCGTCGGCCTGGTGCTTGTCAAGCAAGTGCTTGCCGCCGGTGAGGGCACCGACAGCATGAAGAAGATCGCGGCGGCCATCCAGGAAGGCGCGAACGCCTATCTGGCACGGCAGCTGCGTACCCTCGGCGCATTCGCTGTGGTGGTCTTCTTCCTGCTGTTCCTACTGCCCGCCGACGACGCGGAGCAACGGATCGGCCGTTCGTTGTTCTTCCTGGTCGGCGCCGGTTTCTCGGCAGCCACCGGCTATATCGGTATGTGGCTCGCGGTGCGCAGCAATGTGCGTGTGGCTGCTGCGGCGCGTGAGGCGACACCGGCTGACGGCGAGTCCGGGAAATCGGCGGATCTCACCGCGGTGGCGCACAAGGCGACGAAGATCGCGTTCCGTACGGGCGGTGTCGTCGGCATGTTCACCGTCGGCCTCGGCCTGCTGGGCGCCGCCACCGTCGTGCTCGTCTACACGAACGACGCCCCCAAGGTGCTCGAGGGCTTCGGCCTCGGCGCCGCGCTGATCGCGATGTTCATGCGTGTCGGCGGCGGCATCTTCACCAAGGCCGCCGACGTCGGCGCCGACCTCGTCGGCAAGGTCGAGCAGGGCATCCCCGAGGACGACCCCCGCAACGCCGCCACCATCGCGGACAACGTGGGCGACAACGTCGGTGACTGCGCGGGCATGGCCGCCGACCTCTTCGAGTCGTACGCCGTCACGCTGGTCGCCGCGCTCATCCTGGGCACGGCCGTCTTCGGCGACGCGGGGCTCGCCTTCCCGCTGCTGGTCCCGGCGATCGGCGTGATCACCGCGATGATCGGCGTCTTCGCCGTCGCACCCCGTGCCACCGACCGCAGCGGCATGACCGCCATCAACCGCGGCTTCTTCATCTCCGCGGTGATCTCGCTGGTGCTGGTCGGCATCGCGTCGTTCATGTATCTGCCGTCCAGCTATGCGGACCTGAAGAACGTCCCCGCGGAGATCCAGGGCCACGACGGCAATCCGCAGGTGCTCGCCGTGACCGCCGTCGCGATCGGCATCGTGCTGGCCGCGGTGATCCAGCAGCTGACCGGCTACTTCACGGAGACCAGCCGCAAGCCCGTACAGGACGTCGGCAAGACGTCGCTGACCGGCCCGGCCACCGTCGTGCTCTCCGGTATCTCGCTCGGCCTGGAGTCCGCCGTCTACACCGCGCTGCTGATCGGACTCAGCGTGTACGGCGCGTTCCTGCTCGGCGGCGGCACCCTGATGCTGGCGCTGTTCGCGGTCGCACTGGCGGGCACCGGCCTGCTGACGACCGTCGGCGTCATCGTGGCCATGGACACCTTCGGGCCGGTCTCCGACAACGCGCAGGGCATCGCGGAGATGTCCGGCGACGTCGAGGGCGCGGGCGCCCAGGTGCTGACCGACCTGGACGCGGTGGGCAACACCACCAAGGCGATCACCAAGGGCATCGCCATCGCCACGGCCGTGCTCGCCGCGGCGGCGCTGTTCGGCTCGTACCGCATCGAGCTCTCCAAGGCGCTGGCCGAGGCCGGCGAGGGCGCGGGCGAGATGCTGAAGGTCCTGGACATCGCCCAGCCCAGCACCCTGGTGGGGCTGATGCTCGGGGCCAGCGTCGTCTTCCTGTTCTCGGGGCTGGCGATCAACGCGGTGTCGCGGTCGGCCGGTTCCGTGGTCTACGAGGTGCGCCGGCAGTTCCGGGAGAAGCCCGGGATCATGGACTACACCGAGAAGCCGGAGTACGGGCGCGTCGTCGACATCTGCACCAAGGACGCGCTCCGCGAGCTGACCACGCCGGGCCTGCTGGCGGTCTTCTCGCCGATCTGCGTCGGCTTCGCGTTCGGTGTCGGCGCGCTGGCCGCGTTCCTCGCCGGTGCGATCGGCGCGGGCACCCTGATGGCCGTCTTCCTCGCCAACTCGGGCGGCGCCTGGGACAACGCGAAGAAGATGGTCGAGGACGGGCACCACGGCGGCAAGGGCAGCGAGGCCCACGAGGCCACCGTGATCGGTGACACGGTCGGTGACCCGTTCAAGGACACCGCCGGCCCGGCGATCAACCCGCTGCTGAAGGTGATGAACCTGGTGGCGCTGCTGATCGCGCCCGCTGTCGTGCAGTTCAGCTACGGCGACGACAAGAGCACGGGTGTACGCGCCCTCATCGCGGTGCTGTCCGGCGCGATCATCGTCGGCGCGGTCTACGTCTCCAAGCGGCGCGGAATCGCCGTTGGTGAGGAAGGCAACACCGAACGGGTGGCCAAATCCGGCGACCCGGTCGCGGCGTCCTAGCCGCGGGCGGCTGACCTGCCCTAACACCGGGGCGGACGGAGTGTGTTGACGCTCCGTCCGCCCCTTCGTGTGTGCTTGTCGGGGTGTGTCCGGCGCGGGGACGTGTGGTGCAAACGGCTCAACCAGGGACAGAACTATCGTCCGACTCACCGCCGATGCGTCCGTGGCGTGTAAGTTCCGGGCCGGAAGAGCCACGGAAGGGACCCATCCGGTGAACAAGAAGCTCACGGCTGCACTGTCCGGCGGTGCGGCACTCGTACTGGCGCTGACCGGCTGCAGCAGCGAAGACGACGGCAGCAAGGAGACCGACGACTGGGCCAAGAAGGTCTGCGACCAGGTGAAGCCCCAGGTCAACAAGATCCAGCAGGCCAACACCTCGATCAATGAGGCGTCCCAGCAGAAGAAGTCACCCGAAGAGGTCAAGAAGACCGACTCGGCGGCGTTCCAGGACATCTCCGAGTCGTACAAGTCCCTTGCCACGGCCGTCGACGACGCGGGCGAGCCGCCGGTCGACAAGGGCTCGAAGCTTCAGACGGACGCGGTGAAGGAGCTCAACGGGCTCTCCCGGCAGTACGGCGAGCTGAAGAAGACCGTCGACAAGATGAACACGAAGGACCAGGCGAAGTTCGCCTCCGGGCTCAAGGAACTCGCGACCAAGCTCGGCCAGCTGGGCCAGAGCGGCGACGAGTCGCTGCAGAAGCTGCAGTCCGGCGATCTGGGCAAGGCGATGGCCAAGCAGGAGGGCTGCAAGCGGCCGTCCCCGGGGTCGACGACGGACGCGTAACCGGCCGGCGGCGCGGCGGGCGTCCGGCGCGCGCACGGCAGGCGTACGGGGCCGGGCGGGGCGTACGGCTCGTACGGCTCGCGGGGGCGGGGCGTACGGCTCGTACGGGCGCGCCGCCCCCGGTGCGCCCCGGCGCGAATGTCCCACGGGCGCCACAATGGTCCCGTGACACACCCGCTCCCGCTCCCCGAGCCCACGCCCGAATCCGCCGCCCGGCTCCGTGCCGCGCTGCTCGCCGCCCGCTTCACCGCCGACGGACTGCTGGAGCTGCTCGGCGCCCCCGCCTACGCGGCCCTCGCCCGCAGCGAGACCGTGCCCGCCTCGCGGGCCACCCGCGGCGGCGGACCGCTCGCGACGCTCGTCCGGCTCTTCCTGCTCCAGCAGCCCGTCGGCAGGGAGCAGGCGTACGCGGCCCTGCCCGGGGACGAGGCGCTCGCCGACGGCTGGCTGGTCCGTACGGGCAGGGGCGACAGGGGCGCGGGCGGTTCGGGCACGGGCGGTACGGACGCGGGGGAGGCCCAGGACTCCGTACGCGCCACCGTCGACATCCGCCCGTACAGCGGCCCGGACGGGCAGGACTGGTGGATCGTCTCCGACCTCGGCCGCGCCGTCGGCGGCGCGGGCGGCGTGGGCGGCGCGGGTCACCCGCACCCGGGCGCCGCGAACGGGCCGGACGCCGCCGAACTGCCCGAGCCGCAGGCCGATGTCGTCCTCGGCGTCGGCGGTGCCTCCACCACCCTCGCCGGGATCACCGTCCGTACGCCGGTCGCCCGCGCGCTCGACCTCGGTACGGGCTCCGGCATCCAGGCCCTGCACGCCGCGCAGCACGCCACCCGCGTCGTCGCCACCGACCTGAACGCCCGCGCCCTGCGCATCACCCGTCTCACCCTCGCGCTCTCCGGCGCGCCGGAGGCGGATCTGCGGGAGGGCTCGCTCTTCGAACCCGTCGCAGACGAGGGCCCGTTCGACCTGATCGTGTCCAACCCGCCGTTCGTCATCTCCCCGGACGACGGCCCCGACGCCCGGCTGACGTACCGCGACGGCGGGATGCGCGGCGACGACCTGTGCCGCACGATCGTCCAGCAGGCCGTCGACCACCTGTCAGAGGGCGGCTACTGCCAGCTGCTCGCCAACTGGGAGCACCGCGAGGGCGAGGACTGGCGGGACCGGGTCGCGGGCTGGGTGCCGGGCGGCTGCGACGCGTGGATCGTGCAGCGTGAGGTCCAGGACGTGGCGCAGTACGCGGAGTTGTGGCTGCGCGACTCCGGGGACCACCTGCGTGGGCAGGACGCGTACGCGGCGCGCTACGAGGCCTGGCTCGACGAGTTCGAGGCGCGCGGCACCAGGGCCGTCGGCTTTGGCTGGATCACGCTGCGCGCCACCTCCGCCGAACTCCCCTCCGTCATCGCCGAGGAGTGGCCGCACCCGGTGGAGCAGCCGCTCGGCGAGGTCGTACGCGCCCACTTCGACCGGCAGGACTTCCTGCGCGGCACCGACGACGCCGCCCTCCTCTCCTGGCACTTCCAGCTGGCCGACGAGGTCGTACAGGAGCAGGTCGGGCTGCCCGGGGCAGAGGACCCGGAGCACGTGGTGCTGCGGCAGCACCGCGGGATGCGGCGGGCCACCAAGGTGGACACCGTCGGCGCGGGCTTCGCCGGCGTGTGCGACGGGTCACTTCCGGCGGGGCGGATTCTGGACGCCATCGCGCAGCTGCTGGGCGAGGATCCCGTACGGCTGCGGGACCGTACGCCGGAGGCGATCCGGCTGCTGGTGGAGCAGGGCTTCCTGCTGCCGGTCCCGGAGACGGCGTGACCGCCTGACAGCGTGACGGCGTGAGAGTCCCGTGCGCGACGGCCGGTCGGCAGCCTGGCGTTCATCCGGAGTTCGGGCGTGTGTCCGGAACGCGTGTGAAGGTGCGGGTCATGGAGAGTGGACCCGCGGTTTTCGCTGGAGTGGTCTTCACCGTGTTCGGCGCCGTGCTGCTGATGTGGACGGGGACACGCGCGTGGCGGGGCCGTCCGGTCGCGGAGGGTGTGCGCCAGGTCACCGCCGCGGCGCTGACCGGGGGCTTCGGGCTGGTCTCGGGGTGTGGCGGTGTCTGGATGTTGCTGTCCGGCTGAGCGGTGGCGATGCATCGGGCGGCAGGAATGCCGGTTGTCGGGTTACCGTTCGAGTGGCGTTGTGGACTTTTCCCGTTTGACATGGGGGCGGGAGGTACCGTCACACTCCGCAGCGATACCGAAGCCGACCGGAGAGAAGAGCGAAGTTGTCCCCGACCAGCGAGACCGCGAACGGCGGGCGCCGGCTCGTGATCGTAGAGTCGCCCGCCAAGGCCAAGACGATCAAGGGCTACCTCGGCCCTGGCTACGTTGTCGAGGCCAGTGTGGGGCATATCCGCGATCTTCCGAACGGTGCCGCCGAGGTCCCCGCCAAGTACAAGGGCGAGCCCTGGGCACGGCTCGGCGTCAACGTCGACCACGACTTCGAGCCGCTGTACGTCGTCAACAGCGACAAGAAGGACCAGGTCAAGAAGCTCAAGTCGCTTCTCGCCGAGTCCGACGAACTCCTGCTCGCCACCGATGAGGACCGCGAAGGCGAGGCCATCGCCTGGCATCTGCGCGAGGTCCTGAAGCCCAAGGTGCCGGTGCGGAGGATGGTCTTCCACGAGATCACCAAGCACGCGATCCAGGAAGCCGTCAACAACCCGCGCGACCTGAACCAGAAGCTCGTCGACGCCCAGGAGACCCGCCGCATCCTCGACCGCCTCTACGGCTACGAGGTCTCGCCGGTCTTGTGGAAGAAGGTCATGCCGCGGCTCTCGGCGGGCCGCGTCCAGTCCGTCGCCACCCGGCTCGTCGTCGAGCGGGAGCGGGAGCGGATGGCGTTCCGCTCCGCCGAGTACTGGGACCTGACCGGCACCTTCGCCACAGGCCGTACGGGCGACACCTCCGACCCCGGCACCTTCGGCGCGCGGCTCACCGCGGTCGACGGCCGCCGCGTCGCGCAGGGCCGCGACTTCGGCTCGGACGGTCAGCTCAAGGCCGCCAGCGCGACCGCCCAGGTGCTGCACCTGGACGAGGCCACGGCGCGCGGCCTCGCCGAGGGCCTGCGGGACAGCGCGTTCTCGGTGCGCTCGGTGGAGTCCAAGCCGTACCGCCGCTCGCCGTACGCCCCCTTCCGTACGACCACCCTCCAGCAGGAGGCGAGCCGCAAGCTCGGCTTCGGCGCGAAGGTGACGATGCAGGTGGCGCAGAAGCTGTACGAGAACGGCTTCATCACCTATATGCGTACGGACTCCACGACCCTCTCCGACACCGCGATCTCCGCGGCCCGCGCCCAGGTCACGCAGCTCTACGGCGCGGACTACCTGCCGGACCGCCCCCGCACGTACAGCTCCAAGGTCAAGAACGCGCAGGAGGCGCATGAGGCGATCCGCCCCTCAGGCGACCGCTTCCGTACGCCCGCCGAGACCGGGCTGACGGGGGAGCGCTTCAAGCTGTACGAGCTGATCTGGAAGCGGACTGTCGCCTCGCAGATGAAGGACGCGGTCGGCCAGTCCGTCACCGTGAAGGTCGGCGGCCGGAGCGTGGACGGGCGGGACGCGGAGTTCAGCGCCACCGGCAAGATCATCACGTTCCACGGCTTTCTCAAGGCGTACGTCGAGGGCGCCGATGACCCCAACGCCGAGCTCGACGACCGCGAGCGGCGGCTGCCGCAGGTCGCCGAAGGCGACCCGCTGACCGCCGACGAGCTGACCGCCGACGGGCACTCGACGAAGCCGCCGGCCCGGTACACCGAGGCGACGCTGGTCAAGGAGCTGGAGGAGCGCGAGATCGGGCGCCCGTCCACGTACGCCTCGATCATCGGCACCATCCTCGACCGGCGCTACGTCTTCAAGAAGGGCACGGCACTCGTGCCGTCCTTCCTGTCCTTCGCCGTGGTCGGGCTGCTGGAGAAGCACTTCGGGCGGCTGGTGGACTACGACTTCACCGCCAAGATGGAGGACGACCTCGACCAGATCGCGGCCGGCGACGCCGAGTCCGTGCCCTGGCTGCGGCGCTTCTACTTCGGTACGGGCGGCCCCGAGGGCGGCGGTGGCGCCGGCCCGGCGGCCTCCGCCGCGGACTCCGGCAACGGCGACGGCGACCACCTGGGCGGACTCAAGGAGCTGGTGTCCGACCTGGGCGCCATCGACGCCCGCGGCATCTCGTCGTTCCCCGTCGGGGACGGCATCATGCTGCGCGTCGGGCGGTACGGCCCGTACGTCGAGAAGCCGTCTGACAACCCCGACGAGCCGGGCCAGCGCGCGGACGTGCCGGACGACCTGCCTCCGGACGAGCTCAGCGTCGAGTACGCGGAGGAGCTGCTGGCCAAGCCGAGCGGCGACTTCGAGCTGGGCACCGACCCGGAGACGGGGCGGCCGGTCGTGGCGAAGGACGGGCGGTACGGCCCGTACGTCACGGAGGTGCTGCCCGAGGGCACGCCGAAGACCGGGAAGAACGCGGTGAAGCCGCGTACGGCTTCTCTGTTCAAGTCGATGTCCCTCGATTCGGTGACGCTCGACGACGCGCTCAAGCTGCTCTCGCTGCCCCGCGTGGTGGGTGTGGACCCCGAGTCGGACACCGAGATCACCGCGCAGAACGGGCGCTACGGCCCGTATCTGAAGAAGGGGACGGACTCACGCTCGCTCGAGTCGGAGGAGCAGCTCTTCACCATCACGCTGGACGAGGCGCTGGCGATCTACGCCCAGCCGAAGCAGCGCGGGCGTGCCGCGGCGAAGCCGCCGCTGAAGGAGCTGGGCACGGACCCGGAGAGCGAGAAGCCGGTGGTCGTGAAGGACGGGCGGTTCGGCCCGTACGTCACGGACGGCGAGACGAACGCCACGCTGCGGCGGGATGACGACGTCGAGACGATCACCGCTGAGCGCGCCTTCGAGTTGCTGGCGGACAAGCGGGCCAAGGGGCCGGTGAAGAAGAAGACCGCGGCGAAGAAGACCACCGCGAAGAAGGCGCCCGCCAAGAAGGCGCCCGCCAAGAAGACCGCGGCCAAGAAGACGGCGGCGAAGAAGACCACGGCGAAGAAGGCGCCCGCCAAGAAGACCGCCGCCAAGAAGGCGCAGGCGGCGGAGTAGTTCCGGAGCCCGCGACGCGTTCCGCGCCACCCGCGCGGGGCGCGTCGCGGGCGTGTTTGCGGGCCCGCGGCGCCGCCCAATTGTTCGGGCGGCGCCGCACGTTGTCGGCCGCTCCCGATACGCTGGCAGAATGACGCGTGCAGAGCAGCCAACAGGCGTGGCCCCGGGAGGCCCCGCCGCAGACGACGCACTCGCCGCAGAGTCCCGCGAGCGTGCCGTGCGGGCACTCCTGCGTTACGCACCGCTGCGGCGGCTGTGGAGTGCCCAGTTCACCGGCGGAGTCGGCGACGTCCTCTCCGTCCTCGTGCTGCTGCTGCTCGCACTCCAGGCGGCCATCGTCGTGCCCCTGTCCGGCGGCCCGGAGGTCTTGGGCGGGGGTTACCGGGGCGTTGCCTTCGCGGTCGCGGCCGTCTTCGGCGTGCGGCTGCTGGCGACCGTCCTCTTCGGCGCGGTGCTGCTCGGACCCGTCTCCGCGCTGACCGCACCAGGCGGCGCCCTTGACCGGCGCTGGACCATGATCGGCGCCGACGCCTTCCGTTCGGCCACGCTGATCGTCGCGCCGCTGTGGATCGACTGGACACCGGACAACGCCTTCGCCGCGATCCTGGTCACCGTCTTCGTCACGGGTGTCGCCGAGCGCTTCTGGACCGTCGCCAAGGACAGCGCCGCCCCGGCGCTGCTCCCCGCGCCGCCCCCGGAGGGCGCCGCCGTACGCCCGCTCCCGGACCACCAGGACGCGCTGCGCCGGCTGTGGGCCCGTACGGGCTTCCTCGCCTTCCCGATCGCCGCCGCCGCGCTCGTCCTGGTGACCCTCATCGGGAACCTGCTGGGGTCCGGCATCGAGTGGTTCAGCGACCACCAGGCGGCCCTCGGCTCGTACGTGGCGGCCGGGCTGTTCGCGGGCTCGCTGTCCGTGCTGTATTTCCTCGAGCTGCCCGACACCGAGACGCCGCGCCCCCGTTCGCCGCTCGAAGGGCTGCGCCGGCCCAAGCGGGGCGACGCACCCGACAAGGGCCGCACCGGCGCCGTTCCGCTGCTCGTGCTCGCCTGCGCGGCGACGTCGGGGGCGATCGCGGCGGCCGTGGCGCTGGCAGCGTTCCAGGCGGCGGACCTCGGCGGCGGCCCGGTGACGTTCGGGCTGCTGGTCCTGGGGCTCACGGGCGGTACGGCAGCCGGCATCCGGCTCGCACCCCGTACGTTCCCGGCGCTCTCCCGGCGCCGCCTGCTCGCCGTCGCGATCGCCGTCACCGGCATCGCGCTGCTCGCCACCGGGCTCACGCCCGACACGGCGACGGTGGTGGGCCTGTCGTTCGTCACCGGGCTCACCGCCGGTGTCGCCGCGCACACCGGGCACACGCTGCTCGACCAGGAGGTCGAGGAATTCCGGCGGTCGCGTACGACCGAGCACCTGCACGCCGTCGTCCGTCTGTCGCTCGCGCTGTGCGCCCTCATCGCCCCCGTCCTGGCCGGGCTCATCGGGCCGCACCGGATGGAGAGCGGCGACTTCGTCTTCGAGCACGGCGGTGCCGCGTTCGCGCTGATGCTCGTCGGCGCGCTGCTGCTGCCCGTCGCGGCGCTCGTCCTCGGGCGTACGGACGACCGGCAGGGCGTGCCGCTCCGTACGGACCTGCGCGCGGCCCTGACCGGAACCGAAACGGAACAGGGGCCGGCGGCCAACGGCTTCTTCATCGCCGTCGAGGGCGGCGACGGGGCCGGGAAGTCCACCCAGGCGGAAGTCCTGGCGGAGTGGATCCGGAACAAGGGCCACGAGGTCGTCGTCACCCGGGAGCCGGGCGCGACGCCGATCGGCAAGCGGCTGCGTTCGATCCTGCTCGACGTCTCCTCGGCCGGCCTGTCCGACCGCGCGGAGGCCCTGCTCTACGCCGCCGACCGCGCCGAGCACATCGACTCGGTGGTGCGTCCCGCGCTGGAGCGCGGCGCCGTCGTCATCTCCGACCGGTACATCGACTCCTCCGTCGCGTACCAGGGCGCCGGGCGCGAGCTGTCGCCGACCGAGATCGCCCGGATCTCCCGCTGGGCCACGGACGGGCTCGTTCCGCATCTGACGGTGCTGCTCGACATCTCGCCGGAGACGGCCCGCGAGCGGTTCACCGAGGCGCCGGACCGGCTGGAGTCCGAGTCCGCGGCGTTCCACCAGCGGGTCCGCGCCGGGTTCCTCACGCTGGCCGCCGCCGACCCGGCGCGCTATCTGATCGTGGACGCCGGGCAGGAGACCGAATCGGTCACCACCGTCGTACGGCACCGGCTCGACCAGATGCTGCCGCTGTCCGAGGCCGAGATCAAGGCGCGCGAGGACGCCCGTAAGGCGGCCGAGGAGGAGGCACGCCGGCGGGCCGAGGAAGAGGCGGCGCGCAAGGCGGAAGAGGAGCGCCTCGAACGCGAACGGCAGGCGCAGATCGAGCGGTTGCGCGCCGAGGAGGAAGAACGCAAGCGTCGCGAGCAGGAGTTGGAGCGGCAGCGCGAAGAGGCACGCCGGGCCGAGGAGGCGCGTCAGCGCGCGGAGGAGGCGCGGCGCATCGCCGAGGAGGAGCGGAAGCGCCGCGAGGCCGAGGAGCAGCAGCGCCAGGAGGAGCAGGACCGGCTGCGGCGGCTGGCCGAGGAGCAGCAGCGGCTGCGCGCGGAGGCGGAGGAGCGCCGCCTGGAGAAGCAGCGCAAGGCGGAGGAGGCGCTGCTGCGGGCGGAGCAGGCGCGGACCTCGGGCGGCGCCGGTACGGCGGGCGGTGCGGCTACGGCGGGCGGTGCGGCCCGTAAGGAAGGCCCGCGGCCCGCGGACAACGAGTCGACGGAGCAGCTGCCGGTCGTCGGTGACGGCATACAGTACGGCGGTACGGGCCCCGCTTCCGGTGGCCCTCGGGGCGGCAAGGGCCCCGACCTGCCGGACGACGCCTCGCAGACCGTTCAGATCCCGCGCGTCGAGCCCACGGAGCAGGGGCAGGCGCAGGCACCGGCCCAGGCCGGGCCCGGTGACCCGGACGGCGAGGACACCACGCAGCTGCCGCGCATCAGCGTGCCGGGCACCGATGAGGGCGCGGGCGTCGCCCCGGAGGAAGAGACGACGGTCATGCCGCCCGTACGTCCCGACACCCCGGACGCCCGCGACGAGGTGACGCGCACCCGCGAGCTGCCCCAGGTCACGCCGGAGGGCCCGCCCCGCCCCCGTCCCGACTGGGCCGAGGAGACCCCGCTCGACGACATGCCGACCCTCGCGGACGAACTGCTCGGCCCGCACGACGAGTTCGCGGACGAGGCGCGGCAGGACGGCGCGCAGCAGAACGGCGCCGGCGGGGACCGCAAGGAGGGCCGCCGCCGCAGGCGCTGACGGCCGGCGGCCCTGACCGCCCGTGGCGGCGACCGTCAGGGCACGTGACGGTGCCGACCGCCAGGGCACCGATTGTCAGGGCACCGACCGTCGGGGCACCGATTGTCAGAGGCATCGCGGACAATGTGAGCGTTGCCCGCACCGTCGCGGCAGCCGTGTGACGTCAGGAGAGCCATGGCCGTATGGGACGACGTGGTCGGTCAGGACCGGGTGACCGCCCAGCTGACCGCCGCCGCGCGTGACGCCGACGCGTACGTCACCGCCGCGGCCGCGGGGGAGCCGCCCGCCCTGAGCGGCTCCTCGATGACGCACGCCTGGCTGTTCATCGGCCCGCCCGGATCCGGCCGTTCCACCGCCGCCCGCGCCTTCGCCGCGGCGCTGCAGTGCGTCAGCCCGGACCGCGCGCTCGGCGGCCGGCCGGGCTGCGGCTTCTGCGACGGCTGCCACACGGCGCTGGTCGGCACGCACGCGGACGTCGAGGTCGTGCGTACGGACCTGCTCTCCATCGGCGTCAAGGAGACCCGCGACCTGGTGCGCCGCGCGCAGCTGTCCCCGGCGGGCGGCCGCTGGCAGATCATCGTCCTCGAGGACTCCGACCGGCTGACGGAGGGCGCGGCGAACGTCCTGCTGAAGGCCATCGAGGAGCCCGCGCCCCGTACCGTGTGGCTGCTCTGCGCCCCCTCCACGGAGGACGTGCTGCCCACGATCCGGTCCCGCTGCCGCACGCTCGGGCTCCGTACGCCCCCGGTCGAGGCGGTGGCGGACGTGCTGGTCCGCCGCGACGGCATCGAGCCCGAAGCCGCGGCCGTCGCCGCCCGCGCCACCCAGGGCCACATCGGCCGGGCCCGCCGGCTGGCCACGGACGAACGGGCGCGGGCGCGCCGTTCCGCCGTGCTGCGGCTGCCGCAGCGCGTGGCGGACGTCGGGGACGCGCTGAAGGCGGCGCAGGAGCTGATCGACGCCGCGACGGAGGACGCCAAGCAGGTCGGCGAGGACCGCGACGCGAAGGAGACCGACGAGCTGCGCACCGCCCTCGGCGCCGCCGAGGGCAAGCGGCTGCCGCGCGGCACGGCGGGCGCGATGAAGGAGCTGGAGGACCGGCAGAAGAGACGTGCCACGCGTACCCAGCGGGACTCCCTCGACCTCGCCCTCACCGACCTGACGGCGTTCTACCGCGATGTGCTGGCCCGCCAGTTGGGCTCGTCCGTCGCGGTGGCCAACGAGGACGTACGGGACGCGGTCGAGCAGATCGCGGCGCGCTCCCGCCCGGAGCACAGCCTGCGCCGGATAGAGGCAGTCCTGGCCTGCCGCGACGCGCTCGACCGGAACGTCGCGCCGCTGCTCGCGGTGGAGGCGATGGCGATGTCGCTGCGGGAAGGTTGAGCCCGGCTGCGGATACGCTCCTGGGACCGTCGTACTGCCAGGGAAGGGCTCTATGAACACCAGGCGTCTGCTCCGCACCTCGTCGGCCGCGTGCCTGGCCGCCGCGCTGCTGATGTCGGGCTGCTCCTCCGGGGACTCGGACGAGGACCGGAACGAGAAGGACAACGCCGACGCCAGCCCCAGCCGTACGCCGGGCGGCAACGCACCACCGCTCAAGGCGCTGCCCGCGGATACGCCGGAGGAGCTGAAGCCGTACTACGAGCAGAAGCTCAAGTGGCGCGAGTGCGGCACCATCGGCTTCGAGTGCACGACCCTGAAGGTGCCGCTGGACTACGCGAAGCCGGACCCCGAGGCCGAGTTGAAGCTCGCGGTGTCCCGTAAGAAGGCGGGCGGCGACGGCAAGCGGATCGGTTCGCTGATGGTCAATCCGGGCGGCCCGGGCGGCTCCGCCATCCAGTACCTGCAGCAGGCAGCGGCGGTCGGCTTCCCGTCGGAGGTGCGCGAGCGGTACGACATCGTGGGCATGGACCCGCGCGGAGTGGCCCGCAGCGAGCCCGTCGAGTGCCTCTCCGACCGGGAGATGGACCAGTTCGTCACCACCGACCAGACGCCGGACGAGGAGAAGGAGACCGACAAGCTCGTCTCCGCGTACGAGGACTTCGCCGAGGGCTGCGAGCAGCGGTCCAGCGGGCTGCTCGGGCATGTCTCGACGGTCGAGGCGGCGCGGGACATGGACGTGCTGCGGTCGGCGCTCGGCGACGACAAGGTGTCGTACTACGGCGCGTCGTACGGCACGTTCCTCGGCGCCACGTACGCCGGCCTCTACCCCCAGCGCACCGGCCGCCTCGTCCTGGACGGCGCGCTGGACCCGTCGCTCTCCGCGCGCGAGGTCAACCGGCAGCAGACGGGCGGCTTCGAAACGGCGTTCCGCGCCTTCGCCGAGGACTGCGTCAAGCAGTCCGACTGCCCGCTGGGCAAGAAGAACGCGAAGGACGCGGGCGAGCGGCTCAGCGCCTTCTTCAAGAAGGTCGACGCCGAGCCCGTCCCGACCGGCGAGTCCCGCAAGCTCACGGAGTCGCTGGCCACGACGGGCGTCGTGCAGGCGATGTACAGCGAGGTGCTCTGGCCGGATCTGCGCAAGGCGCTGACGTCGGCGATGAAGGGCCAGGGCGGCGACCTGCTGGCGCTCTCCGACTCGTACTACGAGCGGGACTCGGACGGCACGTACGCCAACATCATGTTCGCCAACCCGGCAGTCAACTGCCTCGACCTGCCCCCGGCGTTCTCCGGCCCGGAGGACGTGAAGAAGGGCGTCGAGTCCTTCGAGAAGGTCTCCCCGGTCTTCGGACGCGGCTTCGCCTGGGCGGCGCTGAACTGCGCGTACTGGCCGGAGAAGCCCACCGGCAAGCAGCACAGCATCCAGGCGAAGGGCGCGCCGCCGATCGTCGTGATCGGCACCACCCGCGACCCGGCCACCCCGTACGCCTGGGCGCAGGGGCTCGCCGGCCAGCTGTCCTCGGGCCGGCTGCTGACCCGCGAGGGGGACGGGCACACGGCGTTCATGCAGGGCAGCGAGTGCGTGGACAGCACGGTCGGGGACTACCTGGTGAGCGGCAAGGCGCCGGAGGACGGCAAGCGCTGCACGTAGGCGGCGGGGGTGCCCTGGCCGTCCCCACCCGGGTCGGGGCACCCCCGGAAACCCTGTAGACTTGTCGCCGCTGGTCCGGCCACCATGGCTGACGCAGCGTGCCGCCTTAGCTCAGTTGGCCAGAGCGACGCACTCGTAATGCGTAGGTCGGGGGTTCGACTCCCCCAGGCGGCTCCACACCGACCAGGCCCCTTCCGGATGACGGAAGGGGCCTGGTCGCGTTCGGGCGCCCAGTCGCGTGTCCCTCTAACGATGCAGTGCCGGATCCTGCGGAGGACGGACGAGTTCTTGCCCTCACCGTTCCTACGATGATCCCGGTTTCCAGACCGACTGCGCGTGCGTGCGTCATGCCTTCCGCAAAAGGAGTCCCAGCGGTGAATCGCCCTTCCAGGAACCTGACCGAAGGATCCGTAACCCTGCTCGTCGGCCTCGCGCTGAGGCTGTTCACCGAGGGCGTCGAGACTCCGGTCTTCACCCTCACCAAGGTGGGCGCCGTTCTCATGGTCGTCGGCGGTGTCCTGCTGCTCACGGGGCTCGTCCAGGCGGTACGGGCGTCCGGGCCCGTGGTGGGTCGCCGCGGGTAGGCACGGCCGTGCCCCGTACGCCGCGGAGGCGTACGGGGCACGGGTGGGCCGTTCGGCCCGGTGTGGGCGGGGTCAGCGCCGGGGTCGGGCTACCAGCGGGTCGTCTCGCCGAAGAAGTCCTGGATCTCCACCGTGTCGCCCGCCGCGCGCGCCGCGCTGTAGATGTGGGCGCCGACCGCGAGGTCCAGTACGCCCAGTCCGAACGGCGAGAAGATCACCGGCTTGTCCGAGTCCGTACGCACCTCCCCGCGGATGTGCTGCGCGAGCGTGCCGGTCATGAAGTCCCGGTTGCCGTACTTCTGTTCCGCCAGGTGCGGCGAGGTGTTGGCCTTCAGGCAGTGCTCGACGTCGTCCACGATGTTGTACGCGCCGTGCACGATCTCCGCGCCGATGTCCCGCAGCGAGACGTTGAGCACGACCTGGCCCGGGGCGAACGCGTCGGGCTCCACGACGTACGGCTCGCCCGCGGTGGTGGCGAAGAGCACCAGGTCCGCGCCGGTGATGGCCTTGTCCCGGTCCATCTCCACCGACGCGGACTCGCCCAGCGCCGTACGGGCGTGGCCGGCCAGCGCCTCGGCGTACTCGGACGACTGGTCGTGCACGACGAGTTCGCCGATGGACCACTCCTGTGAGTGGAAGAACTCCAGGATGTTGCGCGCGATGATGCCGGCCCCGATGACGGTCAGCCGGGCCGCCGTACGGCCACCGGTCAGCTGCTCGGCGGCCAGCACCGCGGAGGCGGCCGTACGCGCCGCGCTGATCTGGGATGCCTCGAGGAGCGCGAACGGGTAGCCGGTGGCGTAGTCGTTGAGGAGCAGTGCCGCGGACGCCCGCGGGATGCCGTTCTGGATGTTCCCGGGGAAGCTGCTGATCCACTTGATTCCCGCCACGTCGTGCTCGCCTCCCAGGTAGGCGGGCAAGGCGATGATCCGGGAGTCCGGCTTGTCGGGGAAGCGGAGGAAGTAGCTGTCCGGGTTGACGGAGTCGCCCGCGTCATGGGTCAGGTAGGTCTCCCGGACCGTACGGACGATTTCGGGGCGGCTGCCCTCGATGATCTCGCGGGCGGTCTTGCCGCCTACGACGCTGAACTCGAACACGGTGGTCCCTGTCTCTTTCTTGTCTGCGTGCCGCTCTGGATCTGCCGGAGTACGTCAGCGCCTGAACAGATCGTCGTTCCGGCTGGGGTCGACAATGATCATGGTGTTGTCGTTGTCCACACGGGCGGGTGGCTGCTGGCCGGTGGGCTGAGGCTGGCCGGCGCCCTGAGGCTGGCCGACGGGCTGCGGCTGCTGGCCGGGCTGGCCCTGCCCCGGCAGCTGCGCTCCGCGCAGCCGCACCGTGGCTTCCGGCTGCTGCGAGGCCTGCGGTGCGACGCCCGGAGCGGGCTGGAACGCCTGGGTCTGGAGCGAGGGCGCCGGCTCCCCGTACGCCCCTTGCGGCGGCTCGACGGGGGCCTGGAAGCGCCGGGGCTTCCAGTTCGCCTCGCCGAGCAGCGCCATGACGGAGGGCAGCAGCATGGCCCGTACGACCGTGCAGTCCAGCAGCACCGCGACGGCGAGGCCGACGCCCAGCTGCTTGAAGTCCTGCATGGCCAGGGTGCCGAACACCGCGAACACCGCGACCATGATCAGGCCCGCGCTGGTGACGACACCGGCGGTGGAACGGATGCCGTGCTCGATCGCGTCCCGGGTGGAGACGCCCTGGTCGTGGGCCTCCCGGATCCTGGACACGACGAACACGTGGTAGTCCATCGACAGCCCGAAGAGCACCACGAACACGAACAGCGGCATCCAGGACTCGACCGCTCCCGGCGCCTCCGTGCCCACCAGCGCGTCGCCCCAGCCGTGCTGGAACACGGCGGCCATCACGCCGTACGCCGCGCCCACGGACATCAGGTTCAGCACGATCGCGGTCAGCGCGATCACGGGGGAGCGGAACGTGAACAGCATCAGCAGGAAGGTGACGCCCATGACGAAGGCGAAGACCGGCACGATGCTGCCGCTGAGCGCGTCGCTGTAGTCCTCGGAGAAGGCCAGTTCGCCGCGTACGAGCACGGTGTCGCCGGTGGGGTCGAAGGCCTTCGGGATGATCTCGCCCCGCAATGCCTCCAGCGCGTCCTTGGACTTGGCGTCACTGCCGTTGCCGGCCAGCGGCACGCTGATCTCGGCGACGTTCTCCGAGTCGTGCACCTTGGTCTGGATCGGCTTCTGGGCGTGTCCGGAGGCGAGTGCCTCCTTCTTGAAGGCCGCGATGGCCTGGGTGACCTCGGGGGACTTGATGTCGTCCGACTCGATGACGACGCCTGCCGGGGAGGGCGTACCGGGGAACTCGTCGCCGATCTGCTGGGCCACCGAGACCATCGGGTCGTCGGGCGGCAGCAGTTCGTCGGTGCCGAGCTTCTCCGTCTTCATGCCCAGGGCCGGCGCGGCCAGGGCGAGCAGCATCGCCGAGCCGACCACGGCGAAGAGGGCGGGGCGGGCGAGGACGCCGCGGAGCAGCTTGTTGCTCTGCTGCGGCGTGCCCGCGGCGACGGCGGCGTCACGGCGCTTGCTGACGAACGGGATACGGCCCTTCTGCACCCTGTCGCCGAGCGCGGCCATGGCGGCGGGCAGCACGGTCATGGAGCCGAGCACCGCGATCAGCACGACCTCGATGGTGGCCATGGCGAAGCCCTCGAAGACCGTCAGGCCGGAGAGGAACATGCCGGCCATCGCGACGACGACGGTGATACCGGAGACGAGCACGGAGTGGCCGGAAGTGGCCGCGGCGATGTGCAGCGCGGTCTTCTTGTCGCGGCCGGCCGTACGCTCCTCGCGCTCGCGGCGCAGGTAGAAGAGGCAGTAGTCGACGCCGACGGCGAGGCCCATCAGGAACATCACGGAGGTGGTCATGCCGTCCACCGGGACGAACTGGCTGCTGACCGCGAGGAGTCCCATCGCGGCGACACAGGCGGTGACCGCCAGGAGCAGCGGGAGCAGCGCGGCCACCAGGGCGCCGAAGACCACGAGCAGGATGCCGAGGGACACCGGCAGCGCCGTCATCTCGGCGCGCAGCAGGTCTTCGCCGAGGCTGTCGTTGATGGCCTTGAGGCCGGTCGCCGCGCCGTACTGGCCGAGGGTCACGCCGTCCGCGGACTCCTCGGTGTCCTTGACGGCGTCGATCACCGGCTGGATGCGCTCGGACGCGGTCTCCGGGTCCCCCTTGACCTCGTACTGGATCAGCGCGGAGTGCTTGTCCTTGGACACCACCTTGGTGGTGTTCGGGTTCTGCACCGCCGTGACCAAGTCGGTCTTCTTGATCGCGGCTACGGCGCTGTCCACCGTCGAGCGGAACTCAGGGTCCGTGGCCGTGAGTTCGTCGCTGTGTACGAGGATCAGTTCCTCGGCGGGCGGCGCGAGGTCGTGCTCCTGGAGGATCCGTTCGGCCTTGCCGGAGTCGCCCGTCCCGTAGTCCGCCTCGGTCATGGTCTGTTGTCCGGCCGCCCCACCCAGCACGGTGACCAGTACGACCATGATCAGCCAGCCGAAGATGGCCGTCTTGCGATGGTTGGCACTCCAGTCACCCAGCGCGGCGGCGAAGTTGCGTTTGCTTGCCATTAGCTCTCCTGCGGTCAACAGTCATGCCCCGTGACGGGTCCCGCGTCCTGGAGTCGGACTTGGACCTTCGGGGCCGAAGTCCGCGGTGGCCAGTGGGGGCCCTTGCCGACGGTAGAGGCCGCCCTTGTGCGCTCAGAGGCACAACGGGTGCAGCAACATGCCCTCGCATACTGTTGCCATCACATATCGCCCATAGTGGGCATCGTCCGCGACGCTCCGCTGTTAGATTCCGCAACAACCTCATCCTCATCCGAATTCCGGCTCTGTGTGCGGGGATCCGGCGCCGCGCACGGGGATCGGCGTACGGGGATACGGGGATTTTTCTCAGGCTGAGAGAACTAATAGGGAGGGGGGAACCGTGGAGATCGCCATCCAGGCGGAGGGGCTGGGAAAGCGGTACGGAGACACCCAGGCGCTGGCGGGGGTGAACCTCGAGGTCCAGAGCGGTACGGTGCTGGGCCTTCTCGGGCACAACGGCGCGGGCAAGACCACCACGGTGCGGATTCTTGCCACGCTGCTCGAGCACGACGAGGGGCACGCCAGAGTGGCCGGGTTCGACGTGGCGCGTGACCCGCTTGAAGTACGCCGTCGTATCGGCCTCGCGGGCCAGTACGCCGCCGTGGATGAGCTGTTGACCGGCCGCGAGAACCTCGTGATGCTCGGCAAGCTGCTGAAACTCGGCAAGCGCGGTGCCGTGGCACGCACCGAGGAACTGCTGTCCAGCTTCGACCTGGAGGGCGCCGCCGACCGTCCGGTCGGCACGTACTCCGGCGGTATGCGGCGCCGGCTGGACCTGGCCGCCTCCCTGATATCCGCCCCCACCGTGCTGTTCCTGGACGAGCCCACCACGGGCCTCGACCCGAGCAGCCGGATGATGCTGTGGCAGATGGTGCGTCAGCAGGTGGCGCAGGGCGTGACGGTGCTGCTCACCACGCAGTATCTGGAGGAGGCCGACTTCCTGGCCAACCGGATCGTGGTGTTCGGCTCCGGGCGGTCGCTCGCCGAGGGCACGCCCGACGAGTTGAAGCAGAAGGTCGGTGGCGAGTGGCTGGAGATCCTGCTCGCCAATCCGCAAGCCGTCCCGCTCGCGCTCTCCGCCCTGTCGCGGGTGGCCATGGCGACTCCGATGGTGGACGACACGAGCCGGCGCATCCAAGTGCAGCTGGACAACCGCATGAACGCCATCGCGGCGTCGGCCGCGGCCCTGGAGGCGATCGGCGTCGAGGTCGTCGAGTTCGCCATGCGCCGGCCGACTCTTGACGACGTATTCTTCCAGTTGACCGGCGCGAAGAGGGGCGGCTCCACCGCCGAGGAGGCGCAATGAGCAGCACTACTCCCAACGCGGGTTCACCCGGGCTGACGGACATCCTGACGCTGACCGGACGGCACTTGCGCCATCTGAAGCGCACCCCGGAGAAGATCATCTCCACCGCGCTGACGCCGGTCGCCATGGTGGTCATCCTCGGCTACCTGTTCGCCAGTGTGCTGAGCATCCCGGGCGGTGTGGCGTACAAGAGTTACGTGATGGCCGGGGTGTACACCCAGGTCGGTCTCACCTGTGTGGGCATCACGGCGCTCGGCGTGGCCACGGACATGAACAAGGGCCTGATCGACCGGTTCCGCTCGCTCCCCATGGGCCGTCCGGCGGTGCTGGTGAGCCACACCGCGGCGGACATGGTGCCCGCCATGATCAGCATGGTCACGGTGACCGCCGTCGGGCTGCTGGTGGGCTGGCGTACGGACAGCGACCCGCTGTCGATCATGCTCGGCTTCGTGCTGCTGCTGTCCTTCTGCTACGCGATGCTGTGGCTCGGCGCGCTGCTGGGCCTGGTCATACGCAACGTGGAGGCCATCAACGGCATTTCGGCGCTCGTCATCGTGCTGTTCTCCTTCCTCTCCAGCGCCTTCATGCCGTTGCACAAGCTGCCGGACGGTCTGCGCATCGTCGTGGAGTGGAACCCGGCCAGCTCGCTGTCCGCCGCCGTACGGGAACTGTGGGGCAACCAGCCCAACCTGGGTGAGCCGAGCTTCGCCGTGGCCAACGCCCTGCCCATCGCGACCGGTTCCATCGCCCTGATGATCCTTGTACTGGTGCCGATGAGCCTGCGCCTGTTCCGGCTCCGCTGAGTGCCGTGCCCGTAAGTACCGAGAGGCGGACCATGCGCAGGCGACACGCGAACCCCGCGCGCGGCTTAGGTGAGGCGCAGCCAGCCGCGCTCAGCGGCGATGGCTCCGGCCTGGAAGCGGCTGCGTGCGCCCAGCTCGCTCATGAGCTCGGCGGTGATCCGGCGCGAGGTGCGCACGGAGATGCCCAGCTTCCGGGCCACCACCTCGTCCGTGTGCCCGCGTGCCAACAGGCCCAGCACGGTCTGCATTTGCGGCGTGAGGCCGGTGGTGCTGTGCCGCGACGGCGGGCTGCCGAAGGGCGAGGCCTCCTGCCAGGTCTGCTCGAACAGCGAGCACAGCGCGGTGATGAACGCTGTGCCGTGCAGCAGCAGGGCTCCGCTGGCGGTGTTCTCCGGATCGCTCGGAATGACCGCCGACTGACGATCGAAAACGATCATGCGCAGCGGCAACGCGGGCGCCAGCCGTATGCGCGCGCCCAGTTCGTTCAGCCACTCCAGGTACGACACCGTCCTGGAGTGGTTGACGACGCTTTCCAGGTAGACGGAACGCATGCTCACACCACGCCGGAGGAGCATCTCGTCCAGTGGCCGGCTGGCTTCCCGGTTCGATTCGGACTGCCCGCCTCCGGTGATGAATTCCAGCACTTCAGACGTACAGTTGTGAGCCAGTTCTTCGAGCTTGACCCGTACGGCGTCGACACCGTCGAGCCGTTCTACGTCCAGTTTGCGTCCGTCCTGGACCGAGGCGCTGTATTCCGCGACTAGCTGCCGGATCGCGACCCGGCTGGAGGTGATCTCGTGCTGCCGCTGCGCCAGTTCCGACTGCCGCTGTGCCAGCAGATGCTCCAGGCCCACCTCGGGGTCGACGAGGAGCAGCCCACTGGGCTGTTGATCAGACCTGCGCGTGAGAGACAGTCGCGCTAATTCGTCCAGCGCGTCCCGGACTCTTTCCGGCGGCCAGTGAAGCTCGTCGGCGAGTTCCGCCACGCCGAGCTCCGGAGCACTCAACATGGCCCGATAGACGCTCTCGCCATCCGCACTGAGCCCGAGAATCCCCAGCATTCGCCCTGCTCCCCCCAATGAACTGGTCGCTGCCAACCCCCGCTGACCGGCGCTTTGCATGCTACGACACCCCCGATCCAAGCCCTAAGGCTTGCGGAGAGTGTGGCAGCACTGTTGCACAGCGGGTACGTCATGAGAGGTGACGATGTACCTAGTGTCCGGCCGCCTGCTGCGCGGCCAGACCGTCGTGGACGCCACCCAGGTGCGCGAGCTCATGCACGCCTCGGCCGACCCGGAGGACGGGCTCGAACACGTCTACGCCGAGACGGACACGGACAGCGCGCAAACGGTGCTCTACCTGCGCGCTCACACGCCCGATCATGCCAAGGAGGCGGCGCGGCGAATCATGATCAGGATGCTGGCCCAGGATGAGCTGCTCGGCTGGCACTGGGAGGGCGAGACCTGAGGCGCGGCGACGGCTCGTACGGCTTTACTGACGGGTAATCAACTCCCCTGCTGCGCCCGTCACTCAGCGAGTTCTATGGAAAATCCTAGTCTTCAAAACGGCCCGATGGTGGCAAAGTCATGCCACCGCAGGACCCTGACACCGCGAATCTGTGACAGCGGATCGGGGCTCGGGTGACTATTTGGGCCACGGGGAGCAGGAAGTGTGTGGATCATGACCGGTCCACTGCCTGCACATAGATGAGTAACGGGGGAGTACGTACCAATGCGTTCCAGTCAGCACAGTGCGGTCTTCAGAGTGTCCCTGGGCACTGAGGGGGAGTCCTCGGCCGGCACGGCCATCCACGTCCGCGTACCGCGCACGTTTGCGACGCCGGCGGTCGGCTGGGAGTAGGACGGCCGGCTGTGCCGCCTTGCGGCAGCACCGGAGGCCGCGGGCGCTCTGCCGCGAGCCTCAGCCTCGATACAGCACGGACACAACACCGAGTGGGGAGAGTCGGCTTGTGCCTGTCATCACAACACCGCAGGAGTTCAACGAGGAAGATCTCTTCGTTGACCTGCGTGAGCTGTACGGATATCCGCTCTATCTCAAGTGCGAGGGCTTCAACTTCGCCGGCTCGGTGAAGCTCAAGGCCGCCGCCTCCATGGTGGCCGCGGCCGAACTGAGCGGTCAGCTGCGGCCGGGCTCGACCATCATCGAGTCGTCCTCCGGGAACCTCGGCATGGCGCTCGGCCTGATCGCCGCGAACAAGGGCTACCGCTTCGTGTGCGTGGTCGACTCGCGTACGAACCCGTCCACCCGGCAGGTGATCGAGGCCCTCGGCAGCGAGGTGCACGTCATCACCGAGCCCTCGCCGACCAGCGGCTTCCTGGGCGCCAGGCTGGACTACGTGCGTGCGCTGTGCGAGGGGGACTCGAGCTACGTCTGGCTCAACCAGCACGCCAATCCGGACAATTGGCGGGCCCACTACCGCACCACGGCGCCCACCATCGAGAAGCAGTTCCCCGCGATCGAGTACCTCTTCGTGGGGGCCGGGACCACCGGCACGCTGATGGGCTGCGCCCGCTACTTCAAGGACCAGCCCGGCTCCGACGTGACCGTGGTCGGCATAGACAGCCAGGGTTCGGTGACCTTCGGCGCCGAGCCGGGCCCGCGGTCGATTCCGGGCCTCGGCGCCGGAGTACGCCCGGCGCTGTTCGACGAGAGCTACCTCGACGACTACGTGCTGGTCTCCGAGGAGGACACCATCCGCACCTGCCACGCGCTGGCCCGCGGAGGATTCCTGTTCGGGGGCTCCACCGGCACCGTCGTACGGGGTGCGCTCGAGTGGCTGGAACGGCATCGCCCCGGTGAGGACGTCACCGCCGTCGCGATCTCACCCGACCTCGGTGACCGCTACCTGGACACCGTCTACCGGACCGAGTGGGTCCGGGAGGTCTACGGGCTGGACGAGCGCGACTTGGGCCTGCCACCGGACATCGTCTCCTCTGGAGTGGGTGAACCATGAGCGATACCGCCCCGATCGAGCTGCCTCTCCTGAGCGCACAGCGCGAGATGTGGTTCGCGCAGCAACTCGACTCGGGAAACCCGGGCTTCACCATGGCCGACCACATCGACCTGATCGGGCCGCTGGAGCAGGCCCGGCTCGAGTGGGCCTGGCAGTGTGTGCTCGAGGAGACCCAGACCCTGCGCGCGCGCTTCACCGAGCGCGCGGGCGAGCCCGTGCAGACCATCCACCCCGGCACCGGACAGCCCATACGGGTCTGGGACTTCACCGGCTACCAGGACCCGCTGGCGGCCTCCGCCGAGAGCATGCAGGCCGACCTGCGGCGCCCCTCCTCGCTGGACGAGCAGGCGTACGCGGCGGAGCTGCACCTGCTCGACGTGGGGTACAGCAGGCTGTTCATCCGGGCGAACCACATCCTGATGGACGGCTTCAGCCGGACGCTCTTCTACTCCCGGCTGGCCGACCTGTACGCCGGCCGGGCCGGTGAACCGCTGCCCCCGCTGCGGCAGCTGGTCGAGGAGGAGGCGGAGTACGCCGCCTCCGAGCGCTGCCGCAAGGACGCCCGCTTCTGGGCCGCGCGCTTCCCGGAGACCCCGCAGCCGACCCGGCTGTCCCAGCGGCTCCCCGGGCACGCGCGGCACACGCTGCGGGCCAGCGCGCCGATCCCGGCGGGTACGGCGGAGCGGCTGCAGGCGATGGCCTGGGAGGCGCGGGTCACCTGGCCGACGCTGCTGATCGCGGCCACCGCGGGCTGCATCCGCCAGCTGACCGGCGAGAGCGACGTGCTGCTCACCATGCCCGTACCGGCCCGGCGTTCGGCGGCGGCCCAGAAGGTGCCGGGCATGCGGGCGAACTTCCTGCCGCTGCCGCTGCACCTGCCGCCGGGCATCAAGCGCGCCGAACTCCTCCGCCACACCGCGTCGATGGTCCGCGGCACCATGCGCCACCAGGACTACCGGGGCGACCAGCTGCGCCGCGAGCTCGGCTTCACCGGGGACGCCGGCGCGTACGGCCCCACCGTCAACGTCCTGGACTCCGGCGCGGACCTGGACTTCGGCCCCTGCCGTGGCCAGCTGCACAACGTGTCCACCGGGCCGGTGCCAGACCTGCAGATCATCTTCCTGGACGCGCCCGGCGCGGGCTGGACCGTCCGCGTCGACGCCCACCCGAGCCTCTACACCGAGCAGGAGCTGGCCGAGCTGCACGGCCGGCTGCTGAGCTATCTCGAGGAGTTCGCCCAGGCGCCGGAGGAACTGCCCCTCGGCCGGATCGACGCGCTGCGCCCGGCGGAGTGCGACGCCATGCTCGGCGTCGGTGCCGGCAGCGCCAACGGATACTTCTTCGACGACGTCGTCAGCCGCGTACGCCAGGTGGCGAGCCGCACCCCGGACGCCATCGCGGTCAACGACGGCGTGGAGCAGCTGACGTACGCCGCGCTGGCGGCACGTGCCGGCATGCTGTCGCACCGGCTGGCCGCGGAGCGGGTCAGCGCCAACTCGCTGGTGGCGATCGCGGCGCTGCCCGGCGCCAGCTATGTGACCGCCGTGCTGGCCGTGCTGGGCGCGGGCGCGGCCTGGGTGCCGCTCGACGTCAACGCGCCCGTGTCGCGCGGCGCGGGGCTGCTCACGGACAGCGGCGCCCGGGTGCTGCTGGTGGGGAACGGCGCGGAGGAGTACGCCCGGGGCGTACTCGCCGAGACTCCGGGCAAGCGCCGCCCGATGATCGAGCTGGACGCGCCGCCGGGATCGCTGTCCCAGCGCCCGGCGCTCGCCGGTGAGACCGACCCCACCATCATGCTGCCGAACAACATCTCGCCCTCGCCCGCCGGCAGCAGCATGCCCGCGGACGACGATCTGGCGTACGTCATCTTCACCTCGGGCTCCACCGGCAAGCCCAAGGGCGCCATGGTGCACCGCCGCGGCATGGTCAACCACCTGCTGGCCAAGGTGGAGGACCTCCGGCTGACCAAGCGGGACAGCATCGTCCACAACGCGCCGGTGACCTTCGACATCTCGGTCTGGCAGATGCTCTCGGCGCTGGTGACCGGCGGCACGACCCGCGTGGTCTCCACCGACCTGGCCGGCGACCCGCAGGGGCTGTTCGGGCTGGTGGACGCCGAGGGCATCACCATCCTGGAGGTGGTGCCGTCCCTGCTGCGCATCGTGCTGGACGAGTGGGAGTCCGGCGCCCAGCGCCCCGTACTGACGACCCTGCGCCGGCTCGTGGTCACCGGCGAGGCGCTGCCCGCCGACCTGTGTCACCGCTGGCTCGCGCTCTACCCGAACATCCCGCTGGTCAACGCGTACGGCCCCACGGAGTGCTCGGACGACGTCACACACGCCTACATCCGTACCGGCCAGGAACTGACCTCCGCGCGCACGCCGGTGGGCGCCCCGGTGCGGAACACCACGCTGTACGTTCTGGGCGACGGCCTGCGCCCGGTGCCGTCCGGGATGCCGGGCGAGCTGTACGTCGGCGGGATCGGCGTGGGCCGAGGCTACATCCAGGACCCGTGCAAGACGGCCGTCACCTTCCTGCCCGACCCCTTCGCCGAAACTCCGGGCGCCCGGATGTACCGCACCGGCGACCGCGTGGTGCACCGGCCGGACGGGCAGCTCGAGTTCCTGGAGCGGGTCGACCACCAGATCAAGATCCGCGGACACCGGATCGAACTGGGCGAGGTCGAGGCGGCGTTGCGCTCCGTGCCGGGCGTCACCGACTCGGTGGTGAACGTCGCGAAGGACACGCGCGGCTCCTCCGTACTCGTCGGCTACCTCGCCGGAAGCGCGCAGGTGCCCGACGTGAAGGCGGCGCTGGCCGCCGAGCTCCCGGACTACATGGTCCCGGGCGCCTTCGTCGTGCTCGACAGCCTGCCGCTGACGGCGAACGGCAAGGTGGACCGCAAGGCCCTGCCGGCGCCCGACTTCGGCTCCGCGACCGGCGGCCGCCCGCCCCGGAACCCGCAGGAGCGGATGCTCTGCGAACTCTTCGCAGAGGTGCTCGGCCTGGAGACCGTCTCGGCCGAGGACAACTTCTTCGAACTCGGCGGCCACTCGCTGCTGGCGACCAGGGTGATCAGCCGGCTGCGCGTGCTGCGCGGCATCGAACTCCCGGTGAAGACCGTCTTCGAGACCCCGACGGTGGCCGGGCTGGCCCTGCTGCTCGGCGACGCCGCGGAGGCACGGCCGGCGCTCACCAAGGCCGTACGCCCGGAGCGGCTGCCGCTGTCGAACGGTCAGCAGCGGCTCTGGGTGCTCAGCCACCTGGAGGAGGGCAGCGCCACCTACCACCTGCCGCGGGCCCTGCGGCTGCGCGGCCGGCTCGACAAGCGGGCGCTGGAGGAGGCGCTGACGGACGTCGTCGGCCGGCACGAGGCGCTGCGTACGGTCTACCCGGAGACGGACGGCCGCGCGGAACAGCTGATCCTGAGCCCCACCACCGCCCGCCTGGAGCTGCCGGTGTGCCGGCTGGCCCACGAGTCCGAGCTGGCGGACGCGATGACCGAGCGGGCCCGGCGGCCGTTCCGGCTGGCCGACGAACTGCCGCTGCGGGCCGAGCTGTTCGAGCTGTCCGAGCAGGACCACGTACTGCTGGTGGTGCTGCACCACATCGCGGGCGACGGCTGGTCGGTGCTGCCGCTGGCGCAGGACCTGAGCACGGCCTACGCGGCGCGGCTGCACGGTACGGCCCCGGGCTGGGAGCCGCTGCCGGTGCAGTACGCCGACTACACGCTGCACCAGCGGGAACTCCTCGGTGACGACATCGAGGGCGGCAGCCCGCTCGCGGCCCAGCAGATCGACTTCTGGCGGCACGAACTCACCGGCATGCCCGAGGAGCTGGAGCTGCCGACGGACTATCCGCGTCCGGCCGTGAACTCGTACGAGGGCGGCCTCGTCTCCTTCGGCATCGGCGCCGAACTGCACCGCGCCGTCAGCGAACTGGCCGGCTCCGTGGGCGCGAGCCCGTTCATGGTGCTGCAGGCCGCGCTCGCCACCCTGCTCGGCAAGGTCAGCAACGCCACGGACATCCCGCTCGGCACCCCGGTCGCGGGCCGTACGGACGCCGCGCTGGAGCAGCTGGTCGGCTTCTTCGTGAACACCATGGTGCTGCGCAACGACCTGTCCGGGGACCCGACGTTCCGGGAGCTGCTGAGCCGGGCGCGGGACACCGACCTGGCGGCCTTCGCGAACCAGGACGTGCCGTTCGAGAGCGTCGTGGACGCGCTCAGCTCCAGCCGTTCGACGTCACGCCAGCCGCTGTTCCAGGTGATGCTGGCCTTCCAGAACAACGCACCGGCGGACTTCGGGCTGCCCGGCCTGACCACCGCCGTGCACGAGGTGCCCACCGGCACCGCCCGCTTCGACCTGGCCTTCGAACTCACCGAGCAGCGCGCGGCGGACGGCTCCCCCGCGGGCATCGAGGGCAAGCTGGAGTACAGCTCGGACATCTTCTCCGAGACCGGCGCCGCCACCCTCGCGAACCGGCTCGTCTGCCTGCTCGGCAAGGTGACCGGGCAGCCGGACAGCCGGCTCAGCACCTTCGACGCGATGCTCCCCGGGGAGCACGATCAGCTGCTGTACGGCTGGGGCGACGGCGGCCGGGCGGTGTCCCCGAGCGTGCTTCCCGACCTGTTCGCCGCCCGGGTGGCGGCCGATCCGCGCCGCACGGCACTGGAGTTCGCGGGTCACACGGTCACCTTCGGCGCGCTGAACGAGCAGGCCAACCGGCTGGCGCACCTCCTGATGGCGCGCGGCGTCGGCCCGGGCGACACGGTGGCGCTGGTGCTGCCGCGCTCGGCGGCCACCGTGACCGCCGTACTGGCCGTGCTCAAGGCGGGCGCCGCGTACCTGCCCGTGGACCCCGCGTACCCGCGGGACCGGATCGCGCACATGCTGTCCGACGCCCGGCCCGCGGCGATCCTCAGCAACCCCTCCCAGCTGACCGCGCTGCCCGGCCCGAACGACCCCGGGTACGCCGACCTGCCCGCGCCGATCCTGCTGAACAGCCGGCGCACCCACTACGAGATGTCCGGCTGCTCCCGGCGCAACCCCACGGACCGGCACCGCACCCGTCCGCTGCGGCCGATGGACGCGGCGTACGTCATCTACACCTCGGGGTCCTCCGGGCTCCCGAAGGGCGTGGCCGTACCGCACGCCTCGGTGTCGGTGCTGTGCTCGCAGCATCAGCTCTTCGGGGTGGACGAGAACAGCCGGGTGCTCCAGTTCGCCTCGCTCAGCTTCGACGCCGCCGCCTGGGAGATCATCTCCACCCTGCTGGCCGGCGCGGTCCTGGTGCTCGCCAGGGACGAGGAGCGCTCGCCGGGTGAGCCGCTGGCCCAGCTGATCGCCGACTCCCGGATCGACGTGGTCTGCCTGCCGCCCACCGTGCTCTCCGCCTGGCCGGAGGACCGGGCGATGCCCGACGGGCTCACCGTGATCACCGCGGGCGAGGCGTGCCCGCCGGAGCTGGTCGGCCGCTGGTCACCGGGGCGCCGGATGCTCAACGCCTACGGGCCCACCGAGACGACCGTCTGCGCCACCATCAGCGACCCGCTCCAGGGCGCGGTGAAGCCGCCAGTCGGCCGCCCGCTCGCCGGGACCATGGTGAGGGTCCTGGACGACGGGCTGCGGCCGGTACCGGTCGGCGTCACGGGCGAGCTGTACATCAGCGGCGCCGGCCTGGCCCTGGGCTACCTCAACCGCCCCGGGCTGACCGCCGGCCGGTTCACGGCCGACCCGTACGGTTCGCCGGGCAGCCGGATGTACCGCACGGGCGACGTGGTGCGCTGGCTGCCGGACGGCCGGCTGGACTACGTCTCCCGGGCCGACGACCAGGTCAAACTGCGCGGCTTCCGCATCGAGCTGGGCGAGATCGAGACCGCGCTGCTGGCCGACCCGCTGATCGCGCAGGCCGCGGTCATCGTGCGGGAGGACCGGCCCGGCGAACGCCGGCTGGTGGGTTACGCCGTGCCGAACGCCGCCCCCGGACCGGACGGCGAACCGGAGCTGGACACCGCGGCGGTACGCGGCCGGCTGGCCGCCGCGCTGCCGGACTACATGGTCCCGGCGGCGCTCGTACCCATGACGGACCTGCCGCTGACCGGCAACGGCAAGCTGGACCGCCGGGCGCTGCCGGAGCCCGAGTACGGCACCTCCGCCACCAGCCGGGAGCCGGTCACGTCGCTGGAGGAGGCGCTCTGCGGGGCGTTCGCCGAGGTGCTGGGCCTGGAGAAGGTCGGCGCCGACGACAGCTTCTTCGACCTGGGCGGCGACTCGATCATCTCCATCCAGCTGGTCAGCCGGGCCCGCAAGGCGGGCTTCGTGCTCACCGCCCAGGACGTGTTCACGCACCGCACTCCGGCCGCGCTGGCGGCCGTGGCGCAGACGGCCGCGGAGCAGGTGGTGCTCGGCACGGACGACGGTGTCGGCGAGCTGCCGCTCACCCCCATCGTGCACTGGCTGCGTGAGCTCGGCGGGCCGATGGACGGCTTCCACCAGGCGGTGGTCGTGCACACCCCGGCCGGCGCGACGCAGCAGCTGCTCGGCAGCGCGCTGCAGGCGGTCGTCGACCAGCACGACGCGCTCCGGCTGAGCCTCGGCGGCTCCGGCGCGGAGTGGACGCTGCGGGTCTCCGAGCCGGGCAGCGTGGACGCCGCGCGGCTGCTGCGCCGTACGAGCCTGGACACGTCCTCGCCGGAGGCGGTGACCGGCCAGGTGGTGGCGGAAGCGGACACCGCGCGGCGTGAACTGGCGCCGCGCGACGGCGTGATGCTGCGCGCGGTGTGGTTCGACGCGGGGCCGTCGGCGCCGGGCCGGCTGCTGCTGACGCTCCACCACCTCGCGGTGGACGGCGTGTCCTGGCGGATCCTGCTGCCGGACCTGAACGCCGCGTACGACGCACTGCGCGCCGGTCAGCGGCCCCAGCTGGAACCGGTCGGGACCTCGCTGCGGCACTGGGCCGGACTCCTCGTCGAGGAGGCGCGTTCGGTGCAGCGCACGGCGGAGATCCCGCTGTGGCACGAGGTGCAGGACACCCCGGACAGCCTGCTGGGCAGCCGTCCGCTCGACGCGGCGCGGGACCTTGTGCACACCGGCGGCTCGCTGCGCCTGGAGCTGAGCGCGGAGACCACCAGGGCGGTGCTGACCGAGGTGCCGTCGGTCTTCCACGCCGAGGTCAACGACGTGCTGCTCACCGGGCTCGCGCTGGCCGTCGCCGACTGGCGCAACGGGCGCGGGGACGACGGCAGCGCACTGCTGCTGGACCTGGAGGGCCACGGGCGGGAGGAGTTCGCCGAGGGCGTCGACCTGAGCCGTACGGTCGGCTGGTTCACGACGGTCTGCCCGATCCGGCTGGACATCGACAGCCTGGACTGGGACGAGGTCTGGGCCGGCGGCCCGGAGGTGGGGCGGCTGCTGAAGTCCGTGAAGGAGCAGCTGCGTTCGCTGCCCGACCACGGTCTCGGCTTCGGCGTGCTGCGCTATCTCGCGCCGGACTCCGCCGGGCTGTCGCCCACCGTCACGCCCCAGATCGGCTTCAACTACCTGGGCCGACTGCCCGCCGCGCGGCACGAGCCCTGGACACCGGCACCGGAGTCCGGGCAGGTCGCGGCCGGCGCGGACGACGACATGCCGCTGCCGCACGTACTGGACGTCAATGCGCTCGCCGAGGAGCGGCCGGAGGGCACACAGCTGGTGGCCACCTGGTCCTGGGCGGGACAGGTGCTCACCGAGGCGGACGCGCGGGGGATCGCGGACAGGTGGTTCCGCGCCCTCGAGGTCCTCGTCGCCCACGCGCGCAACCCCGACGCGGGCGGCTACACACCCTCGGACGTGGAGCTGTTGACGCTGAGCCAAGAGGAACTCGACGAGTTCGAAACCTGGACGGATGAGTGGTCCCAGTGAATGCGCCGCCGAACACCGCCGCCACCACTGTGGCACCGCCGCCGAGCTCTGCCAGGGCGAAGCGGTCCAACCTCAGTGACGTGCTGCCGCTCACTCCGCTGCAGGAGGGGCTGCTGTTCCACGCCACGTACACGGACCAGGAGCTGGATGTCTACTCCATCCAGCTCGTGCTCGACCTGGAAGGCCCCCTCGACGCGGAGGCGCTGGAGGCGGCGGCGGACGAGCTGCTGATCCGGCACCCGAATCTGCGCGCGGCGTTCCGCTACCGCTCCAACGGCGACCCGGTGCAGCTCATCCCGCGTGCCATCGAACTGCCGTGGAAGCGGGCCGACCTGCGTTCGCTGTCCCCCGCGGAGCAGGAGCGCGAGGCCGACCGGATAACCGACGAGGAGCGGGTGCGGGCCTTCGACGTGGCGCGCCCGCCGCTGCTGCGGTTCGCGCTGCTGCGTACCGGTGAGAACACCCACCGGATGCTGATGACGGCGCACCAGATGCTGTTCGACGGCTGGTCGATGCCGATCGTCGTGCAGGAGCTGTTCGTGCTGTACGGCGGGCGCGGCGACCAACTGCCCCCGGTGACGCCGTACAAGAGCTACCTCACGCACCTCTCCAGCCGCGACACCCAGGGCGGTGAGGACACCTGGCGGCGCGTGCTGGACGGGCTGGACGGCCCGACGCTGGTGCCCGGCGGCAGCCAGGACGGCAAGGCGGAGCTGCCGGAGCGGCACATCGCTCGGCTCACCGTGGACTTCACCACCCGGCTGGGCGAGTTCGCGCGGGAGCGCGGGCTGACCCTCAACACGCTCGTGCAGGGCGCGTGGGCCCGGGTGCTGGCGAACCTCACCGGCCAGCGGGACATCGTCTTCGGCAGCACGGTCTCCGGCCGGCCGCCGGAGCTGCCCGGCGTGGAAACGATGGTGGGGATGTTCATCAACACCCTGCCCGTACGGGTCGACCTGGACCCCGCCAAGTCCTACGGGCAGATACTCGCCGAGCTGCAGAACCAGCAGACGGAGCTGCTGCCGCACCAGCACATGAGCCTCAACGAGATCCAGCGGCTCGCGCAGTCCGGCGAACTCTTCAACACGGTGCTGGTGTTCGAGAACTACCCGCTGGACCCGGACGCCATGGCCGATCCGGCGCCGGGCCTCCGGGTCACCGGAGTGCAGGCCAAGGACGCCACGCACTATCCGCTGAGCCTGATGGCGCTGCCCGGCGAGCGGCTGCGGCTGGACGTGCACTACGCCCCCAGCAGCTACTCCGCCGAACAGGCCGCCTCGGTGTCGGACCGGCTGGTGCACACCCTGCGCAAGATCGTCGACGAGCCGGACCGCCCGTTCGCCCAGCTCGACGCGCTGCTGCCGGGCGAGCAGCGGAAGGTCCTGGCGATGCCGTCCGGGCCGAACTTCCCGGACGAACTGAACGATGTCGTCCAGCGCGTACGGGACTTCGCCCGGCGGATGCCGGACGTGCAGGCCGTATGGGACGGGGAGACGGAGCTCAGCTACGCCGAACTGGCGGGCCGGGCCGGTGCGCTGTCCCGTTCGCTGGCCGAACGCGGCATCGGACCGGGCGCGCTGGTCGGCGTCCTCGCGGCGCCCGGCGCCCGCTTCGTCACCGCCGTGCTGGGCGTGCTGGGCTCGGGGGCCGGTTACGTACCGCTGGACGTGAACGCGCCGGACGCCCGGATCACCGGGCTGGCCGAGGACGCGGGACTGGCCCTGCTGCTGGCCGACGAGGCACACACCGAGCAGGGCGCCCGCTGCGCGCAGGAGGTGGCGGGCGCGGCGCCGCCCGTGGTCACCCTGGACGACAGGTACGAGGAGCCGGACTCGCTGCCGCCGCCGCGCGGCGCGGACGACGACCTGGCGTACGTCATCTTCACCTCCGGCTCCACCGGCAAGCCCAAGGGCGCCATGGTGCACCGCCGCGGCATGATCAACCACCTGCTCGCCAAGGTGGAGGACCTGAACCTGGTGGCGGCCGACGGGCTGGTGCACAACGCCCCGGTGACCTTCGACATCTCGGTGTGGCAGATGCTCTGCCCGCTGGTGAGCGGCGGCCGGCTGCGGGTCGTGGGCCCGCAGATCGCGGCCGACCCGGCCGAACTCTTCGGCCTGGTCGACGCGGAGCGGATCACCGTCCTCGAAGTGGTGCCCTCGCTGCTGCGTACGGCGCTGGACAGCTGGGACGAGGGCGCGCGCATCCCGGAGCTGACGTCGCTGCGCCGGCTGGTGGTCACCGGTGAGGCGCTGCCCTCTGACCTGTGCGAGCGCTGGTTCGGCTACTTCCCCGGCATCCCGCTGGTGAACGCGTACGGGCCGACGGAGTGCTCGGACGATGTCACGCACGCCCTGATCCGCACCTCCCGCGAGCTGGTGTCCGTACGCGCCCCGATCGGCACGGCCGTACGCAACACTGGCCTGTACGTCCTCGGCGACGGGCTGCAGCCGCTGCCTGCGGGAGTGCCGGGCGAGCTGTACGTCGGCGGCACCGGAGTGGGCCGCGGCTATCTCAACGATCCGCGGCGCACCTCCCACGTGTTCATCGCCGACCCGTTCTCGACGCAGCCGGGCGCCCGCATGTACCGCACCGGCGACCGGGTGCTGCAACACCCGGACGGCCGGCTGGAGTTCCTGGAGCGCCGGGACCACCAGGTGAAGATCCGGGGGCACCGGATCGAGCTGGGCGAGATCGAGGCGGCGCTGCGCGGCACACCCGGTGTCACCGACGCCGCCGTGGATGTCACCAAGGACGGCCGCGGCGAAGGCCGGCTGGTCGGCTACCTGGTGGGGGAGGCGGAGCCGGAGCAGGCCTCGGCCACGGTGTCCGCGCTGCTGCCGGAGTACATGGTGCCCACGGCGTACGTACGGCTGGACGCGCTGCCCCTGACGCCCAACGGCAAGGTGGACCGCAAGGCCCTGCCCGCGCCCGAGCTGGCGCTCGCCGGCAGCGGCCGCGCACCGCGGAACACCCGGGAGCGGCTGCTGTGCCGGGCGTTCGCGGAGGTGCTGGAGCTGGACGAGGTCTCCGTCGACGAGGACTTCTTCGCGCTCGGCGGCCAGTCGCTGCTCGCCACCCGGCTGGTCAGCAGGATCCGTTCACTGCTGAACACCGAGGTGCCGCTGCGTACGATCTTCGAGTCGCCCACCCCGGAGGGCCTGGCCGACCGGCTCACCCGCTCCGCCCCCGCCAAGTCGTGGTCATCGACCCGGCCCACGACGCCGACGCCATCACCACCGCCATCGCCGGCCGCACCCTCCGCGCCATCCTGTGCACCCACGCACACAACGACCACATCAACGCCGCACCCACCCTGTCGCGGCAGACGGGCGCGCCCGTCCTGCTGCACCCGGACGATCTGCAGCTGTGGACGATGACGCACCCGGACCGCGGCCCCGACGGCGAGCTGACCGACGGCCGTGTGCTGACCGTCGCGGGCACGGATATCACCGTGCTCCACACGCCGGGGCACGCGCCCGGCGCGGTCTGCCTGCACGCGCCGGAGCTCACCACCGTCTTCACCGGCGACACCCTGTTCAACGGCGGTCCCGGCGCCACAGGCCGCTCGTTCTCGGACTTCCCCACGATCATCGAGTCGATCCGGGAGCGGCTGCTGACCCTGCCGGACGACACCGTCGTACGCCCCGGGCACGGCGACTCCACCACCATCGGCGACGAGTCACCGCACCTCCAGGAGTGGCTGGACCGGGGGCACTGACCGCCCCGGCCGCGCTCTCCGCCCGCACGCGCCCGCCCGTTCCGCCGTACGCAACGGCGGGGCGGGCGGCGGTGTTTCCCCGCGCGGTGCGCCGTTCCGTACGCCGCTGTCAGTGCCGCGCGGTACACCTGGACGCGGTACACCTGAGGCGGGGAAGCCCCCGCCGGGAGCGTGCGGCGTACGAGACCGGTGCGCCGCGGTAGTACGCGTGAGGAGCCGGGCCCGTACGAGGCGGACAGGCCGCGCCGCGAGGCAGACTGGGCGGGTAGCACGACAGGGGAGCGAGCACGGTGAGCACGGGCAACAGGCACGACCCGCAGGACCCGCACGACCCGCAGGACCGGCACGGCCGGAAGGACGCACACGACCGGCGGACCGGCCGGCACGGCACAGGCATGCCCGACGGCGCGGTGCGCCCCGGGCAGCCGCTGCCACCGCCGTCCGGCTGGCTGGACCCGCTGGCGGCGGTGCGGACGCCGGACGATCCGTACTGCGACGTGTATCTGACCGGGACGGTCTTCCTCGACATCATCTTCACCGGCCTGGACGCGGCGCCCGTGCGCGGCACCGAGTCCTGGGCCCGCGGCATGGGCTCCAGCCCCGGCGGCGTCGCCAACATGGCCACCGCGCTGGCCCGGCTCGGCCTGCGTACGTCGCTCGCCGCGGCCTTCGGCGACGACATGTACGGCGACTACTGCCGGGACGCCCTGGAGCTCGGCGAGGGCATCGACCTGTCCATGTCGCACACCGTCCCCGGCTGGCACTCCCCCGTGACCGTCTCGATGGCGTACGAGGGCGAGCGCACGATGGTCTCCCACGGCCACGAGGCCCCGCCCAAGGACCCGGCGCTCGAGGGCGGGCGCGAGTGCCCGCCGCCCGCGCGCGCCTGCGTGGCCGCGCTGGAGCCCGGCGAGGACCAGGAGTGGATCGCCAGGGCCGCCGAGCGCGGCAGCCGCGTCTTCGGCGACGTCGGCTGGGACGACACCGGCCGCTGGGACCTGGCGTCACTGGCCGGCCTGGAGCGCTGCGAGGCGTTCCTGCCGAACGCGGAGGAGGCGATGCGCTACACCCGTACGGACTGCCCGCGCGCCGCCGCCCGCCGGCTTGCCGACCGGGTGCCGCTGGCCGTGGTCACGATGGGCGCGGACGGGGCGTACGCGGTGGACGCGCGCACCGGCGAGACCGCGGAGGTGCCGGCCATCGAGGTGGCGGCGCTGGACACGACGGGCGCCGGCGACGTCTTCGTGGCGGGCTTCGTGATGGGCACCCTGGCGGGCTGGCCGCTCGCCGACCGGCTGGCCTGCGCGGGGCTGACGGCCGCGCTGTCGGTGCAGGAGTTCGGCGGGTCGCTGTCCGCGCCGGGCTGGGTGGAGGTCGCGGCGTGGTATCAGCATGTGAAGTCGTACCACGACCAGGACCCCGCGGCCCTGCGCCGGTACGGCTTCCTGGACACGCTGCTGCCGGGCTGCGCCCGCCCGTGGCCGCTGCGCCGCGCGGTCCCGACCATCGGCTTCCGCTCGTCCTGAGGGCCTGAGGGAGGACGTCGGCGCCGTCGAGCCCGTCCGGCGAATATATTCACTCCGCCTTGTCGGTGCCGCGTCGTACGCTTGATACTGCAGGGACAACGCAGCGTAGAGAGGGATGAGCAGGCCCCAGAGGCCGCCCATGACGCAGACAACCACGACCCAAGACACCGCCCGCTTCACCGTGCCGTCGAAGCACCCGATGGTGACCGTGCTGGGATCCGGCGACTCTCTTCTGCGTGTGATCGAGACGGCGTTCCCCGAAACGGACATCCACGTGCGGGGCAACGAGGTCACGGCCACCGGCACCCCCGCGGAAGTCGCGCTCGTGCAGCGGCTGTTCGACGAGATGATGCTGGTGCTCCGCACCGGGCAGCCGATGACCGAGGACGCCGTGGAGCGCACCATCTCGATGCTGCGCAAGGCGGACGCCGGCGAGGGCGGCGGGCACGCCGCACCGGCCGAGGTCCTCACGCAGAACATCCTGTCCAGCCGCGGCCGCACGATCCGCCCCAAGACGCTCAACCAGAAGCGGTACGTCGACGCGATCGACAAGCACACCGTCGTCTTCGGCATCGGCCCGGCCGGCACCGGCAAGACCTATCTGGCCATGGCCAAGGCGGTCCAGGCGCTGCAGTCCAAGCAGGTCAACCGGATCATCCTGACCCGGCCCGCGGTCGAGGCGGGCGAGCGGCTCGGCTATCTGCCGGGCACGCTCTACGAGAAGATCGACCCGTATCTGCGGCCGCTCTACGACGCGCTGCACGACATGCTCGACCCCGACTCGATCCCGCGTCTGATGGCGGCGGGGACGATCGAGGTGGCGCCGCTGGCGTACATGCGCGGCCGGACGCTGAACGACGCGTTCATCATCCTGGACGAGGCGCAGAACACCAGCCCCGAGCAGATGAAGATGTTCCTCACGCGGCTCGGCTTCGACTCCAAGATCGTGATCACGGGTGACATCACCCAGGTCGACCTGCCGGGCGGCACGAAGAGCGGCCTGCGCCAGGTGCAGGAGATCCTGGAAGGCGTGGAGGATGTCCACTTCTCCCGGCTGACCAGCACGGACGTCGTCCGGCACAAGCTGGTGGGCCGTATCGTGGACGCGTACGAGCGGTACGACGTGCGGACCGGGAACGGCACCGACGGCCGGCCCGCGCCCGCGCACACCAACGGCACACACTGAGGCCCGGCACGGCACCCATGTCGATCGACGTCAACAACGAGTCCGGCCGCACCGTCGACGAGCAGGCGCTCCTCGACATCAGCCGGTACGCCCTGACCCGGATGCGCATCCATCCGCTCTCCGAGCTGTCGCTCATCGCGATCGACGCCGACGCCATGGAGCAGCTGCACCTGCAGTGGATGGACCTGCCGGGCCCGACGGACGTGATGTCCTTCCCGATGGACGAGCTGCGGCCGCCCGTACGGGACGAGGAGGAGCCGCCGCAGGGCCTCCTCGGGGACATCGTGCTCTGCCCCGAGGTCGCCGAGAAGCAGGGCGCCGATGCGCCGACGAAGCACACCATGGACGAGGAGCTGCAGCTGCTCACCGTGCACGGTGTGCTGCACCTCCTCGGTTACGACCACGAGGAGCCCGGCGAGCGCGCCAAGATGTTCGGGCTGCAGGCGGCGATCGTCGACGGCTGGCGCGCCGAGCGCGGGCTCGAGGGGCCGTCCCCGGCCCCGACCACGACCTCGTGATCACGCAGCTCATCGCGGCGGCGGTCGCCCTGGTCGTGGTGGCCTGGCTGGCCGCCTGCGCCGAGGCGGGCCTGGCCCGTACGACCAGCTACCGCGCGGACGAGGCCGTACGCTCCGGGCGGCGCGGCGCCGCCCGGCTGGCCGCCGTCGCCGCCGACCCGACGCGCTATCTGAATCTGGCGCTGCTGCTCCGGGTGGCCAGCGAGATGGCCGCCGGGGTGCTCGTCACGTACGCCTGCCTGCGCTATTTCGCACACACCTGGGAGGCGCTGGGCGTCGCGATGGGCGTGATGGTGCTGGTGTCGTACGTCGCGGTGGGCGTCTCTCCGCGCACCATCGGCCGCCAGCACCCGCTGAACACCGCCACCGCCGCGTCGTACGTCCTGGTGCCGCTCGCCAGCGTGCTGGGCCCGGTGCCGCAGCTGCTGATCCTCCTCGGCAACGCGCTGACGCCCGGCAAGGGCTTCCGCAAGGGCCCGTTCGCGAGCGAGGCGGAGCTGCGGGCGCTCGTCGACCTGGCCGAGCAGGAGTCGCTGATCGAGGCCGAGGAACGGCGGATGGTGCACTCCGTGTTCCAGCTCGGCGACACCCTCGTACGCGAGGTGATGGTGCCGCGCACCGACCTGATCACGATCGAGCGGCACAAGACGCTCCGGCAGGCGCTGACGCTGGCGCTGCGCTCCGGCTTCTCGCGCATCCCCGTCGTCGGGGAGAGCGAGGACGACGTGGTGGGCATCGTCTACCTCAAGGACCTCGCCCGTAAGGTGCACATCAACCGCGAGGCGGAGACCGAGCTGGTGTCCACGGCGATGCGCCCGGCGGCGTTCGTACCGGACACGAAGAACGCCGGTGACCTGCTCCGGGAGATGCAGCAGGACCGTATCCACGTCGCGGTGGTCGTCGACGAGTACGGCGGTACGGCGGGCGTGGTGACGATCGAGGACATCCTCGAGGAGATCGTCGGGGAGATCACCGACGAGTACGACCGCGAGCTGCCCCCGGTGGAGGACCTGGGCGAGGGGTGCTACCGCGTGACGGCCCGCCTCGACCTGGGCGATCTGGGCGAGCTGTACGACCTGGCCGGGCTGGACGACGAGGACGTGGAGACGGTGGGCGGCCTGCTGGCGAAGTCGCTGGGCCGGGTACCGATCGCGGGCGCGACGACCACGGTGGACGTCACGGAGGACCGTTCCGACCCGACGCTGGCCGGGCTGCGGCTGACGGCCGAGTCCCCCGCGGGCCGCCGGAACCGCATCGTCACGGTGCTGGTGGAGCCGGTGCGTACGGAGGCCGCGCTGAACGGCGACGGGCCGGGCGCGGACGAGCGATGACACCCGACGAGCTCAGAGCCGCCTGCCTGGACCTGAACGGCGCCGCCGAGGACTTCCCCTTCCCGCGCAGCCCGGGGCTGTCCACGTTCAAGGTGGCGGGGAAGATCTTCGCGATCAGCGCGCTGGAGGACGAGCCGCTGCGGGTCAGCCTCAAGTGCGAACCCGAGCTGGCCGTCCAGCTGCGCCAGGCCCACGCGGCGATCCGCCCCGGGTACCACCTCAACAAGCGGCACTGGAACACGGTGACGCTGGACGGCTCGCTGCCGCCGGAGAGGGTGCGGGAGCAGATCGAGGACAGCTACGACCTCGTCGTCGCGGGCCTCCCCCGGGCCACGCGGCTGGCACTGGACCGCCCCTGACGCGCGACCGCCCGCCGGGGCGGCTCGGGCGTCCGCCGGGCCGGACGCCCGCGGGGCCGGTTCGGGCGCCCGCCGGAAAAAGCGCGGCAGGATGTCGAGACCGGGGCGGCGGCTCCGTCCCAGGGGCAGAGGCGGCTGACGCGGCCGCACCACACGTACGGGAAGGACAGCCGCAATGGCCACCGCCGAAGACCTCGACCGTGCCACCGACTCGCAGTGGGACTGGGTCGCCGAACACACCCGCACGTATCTGGCCTCGGGCGGCACCGAAGGCCACGAGAACAACGGCGTGCACACCCTCGTGCTCGCCACGACCGGACGCCGGACCGGCACGCCGCGCCGCACCTGCCTGATCTACGGCACGTCGGGCGACGCGTACGTCGTGGTCGCCTCCAAGGGCGGCGCCGAGCAGGACCCGGCCTGGTTCATGAACCTCCAGGCGGACCCCGGCGTCGGAGTGCAGGTCGGCACCCGCCGGTTCACGGCACGCGCCCGCGTCGCGTCCCCGGCCGAACGCGCGGCCCTGTGGCCGCAGATGGCGGGCATCTTCCCGCTCTACGACGAGTACGCGCGGAAGACCGACCGCGAGATTCCGGTCGTCCTGCTCACGCCGCTGGACGGGCCGTCCGGGGCCACATCCGACTGAGCGGGCGGCTGAGCACGCGGTGGGGGCGCCCGCATATGCTCACCGCTATGAGTGACGACGCCGCCGCGGGCCTGGACCCGGACCCCGAAGACCGCAAACTCCTCACCCTCGCCCGCAGCACCCGCGCCCGCAACGGCGTCGCGGAGGGCGCGGCCGTACGCGACGACAACGGGCGTACGTACGTGGCCGGCACCGTCGAGCTGCCCTCGCTGCGGCTCAGCGCGCTGCGTACGGCGGTCGCGATGGCCGTGGCGTCCGGCGCGGGCGCGCTGGAGGCGGCGGCCGTGGTCACGGCGGCGGACGGGGTGCCGGAGGAGGACCTGAACGCCGTACGGGATCTGGGGGGCGCGGGCACGCCCGTGCTTCTCGCGGGCCTGGACGGCGCCCCGCGCGCCACCCTTACGACGGGCTGAGCCCACCGCTTCAGCTCGTCCGGCGATTGAGGACGGACCGGAGCGGCCACCTTCCGGTGGTGACCCGAAAACCTGTGGCACAGCGCACCCTTCGCCGTGACCGGGGGCCGTCCTCAAACGCCGGACGGGCTTGATGTGGCCACGGTCCGTGCCGCAGTGCGGCAAAGGGGCACCGCGGCATCGGGGACAATGGTGCGCATGAGTGCCCCCTCCGCCACCCCGGCCACCGCCACCCCGCACCGATCCGGTTTCGCGTGCTTCGTCGGCCGTCCCAACGCGGGCAAGTCGACCCTGACCAACGCGCTGGTGGGCACGAAGGTCGCCATCACCTCCACCCGCCCGCAGACCACCCGGCACACCGTCCGCGGCATCGTGCACCGCGCCGACGCACAGCTCGTGCTCGTCGATACGCCCGGCCTGCACAAGCCCCGTACGCTCCTGGGCGAGCGGCTGAACGACGTCGTGCGCACCACCTGGGCCGAGGTCGACGTGATCGGGTTCTGTCTGCCCGCCGATCAGCGGATCGGGCCCGGCGACCGCTATATCGCCAAGGAGCTGGCGGAGGCGAAGAAGACGCCGAAGGTCGCGGTGGTCACCAAGACCGACCTGGTCGACTCCAAGACGCTCGCCGAGCAGCTGATCGCCGTGGACCGGCTGGGTGCCGAACTGGGGCTGGAGTGGGCGGAGATCGTGCCCGTGTCGGCGGTGGACGGCAGCCAGATCGCGCTGCTCGCCGATCTGCTGGTGCCGCTGCTGCCCGAGGGCCCGCCGCTGTACCCGGACGGTGATCTGACCGACGAGCCCGAGCAGGTCATGGTCGCGGAGCTGATCCGGGAGGCCGCGCTGGAGGGCGTACGGGACGAGCTGCCGCATTCGATCGCGGTGGTCGTGGAGGAGATGGTCCCGCGTGAGGGCCGCCCCGCGGACCGGCCGCTGCTGGACGTGTACGCGAACATCTTCCTGGAGCGGCCCAGCCAGAAGGGCATCGTCATCGGCCCGAAGGGCAAGCGGCTGAAGGAGGTCGGCAGCAGGTCCCGTACGCACATCGAGGCGCTGCTGGGAACGCCCGTCTATCTGGATCTGCACGTGAAGATCGCGAAGGACTGGCAGCGCGACCCGAAGCAGCTCCGCAAGCTGGGCTTCTGACACGAGCCGGGCTTCTGAAGCGAGCAGACATCACCCTGCGTACCACTCATTGAAATAGCCGTGCCATGGTGCGAAACTCGACCCATGCCGGAACCGCACGACACGACCGCGACGACGGCGAACGACGGCGAGGTGCCCGTCCGCCGTACGTACGCCGACTACCGTTCGCCGGACGAGCTCGCGCTCGGCGTCTGGTCCGCGCGCCGCACCGCGGAGCCGGGGCCGTACCGGCCGCGGTGGATGGTGTACTCCGGGCTCGGCTCGCCCCTGATGACCGCCGAGCGCCTGGGCCTGCTCCAGCGGCTCGGCGCCGAGTCGTTCCTGCTGGCGGCCGACCTCCCCTCGCAGCTCGGCTACGACCCTGACCACGAGCTGGCGTTCGCCCAGGTCGGCCGCGCCGGGGTGGCCTGTTCGACGCTCGACGACTTCGCCACCGTCTGCTCCCGGCTGGACCTCGACGCCGCCGACAGCCTCGGCATGCTGGCCAACTCGGTCGGCCACATCGGCCTCGCCATGGTGGCGTCGGTGCTGCGCGACCGCGGGGCGGCGGACGTACGGCTGGTGATGCAGAACGACCCGCTGAAGGAGTTCACGGCGCGCGGGACCGAGATCCACACCCCGGAGCAGTCCGTACGGATCGCCTGCGACTGCGTCGCGTACGCGATCGATGAAGGCCTGCCCGGCGCCGCCCTCACCGTCTGCTCCAACCACTACGACGTCGCCGGCGCCGGCCCCGTCCTCGGGGTCGCGCTCGCGTTCGCGAACGGGCTGGCGTACGTGGACGAGCTCGTACGCCGCGGGTACGCCGTCACCGACGTGCTCGGCAAGCTGATGTTCTTCCTCAACGAACGGAGCGACCTTTACGTCTGCGCCTCCCTCTTCCGTACGGCGCGCACCATCTGGGCCGAGCTCGTACGGGACCGGTACGGCGTCCCCGTGCCCGAGCAGCCGCCGATGGTGCTCATGGGTTACGCCCACGGCCTCGAGTCCGCCGACGAGCCGCTGGTGAACGTCCCCCGCGTGACGCTCAGCGTCCTCGGCGCGATGGCCGGCGGCGTCGACTACCTCTGCGCGACCGGCTACGACGAGGCGCTGCGCATCCCGTCCGCGGACTCCGCCGCGCTGGCGCTCCGTACGATGCAGGTCGTCGGGCTGGAGCACGGGGCGACGGCCTCGCTCGACCCGTTCGCGGGCAGTACGAAGCTGGCGGAGCTGGACCGGTGGCTGACCGAGCGGGTACGCGCCGAGCTGGACCGCATCGCGGACCACGGCGGCGCACTGGAGGCGCTGCACAACGGCTACGTCACGCGGCGCATCGACGAGGGCCGCGGCACGCGGCAGCGCCAACTCGAGGCCGGAGAACGCCTGATGACCGGCCACAACGTGCTCGCGAGCCCGGAGCACCGGCAGCTGTTCGAGGGCCGCAGCACGGGCGAGATCGACTTCGCCGACGTCGAGCGGGACGCGCGGGAGCGGCTGCGCAAGCACAAGGAGAGCCGGGCGGACGCGGACGTACGGGCGGCCCTGGCGCTGGTCGAGGACGCCGCGGCCGGCACGGCCAACCTGCTGCCGCCGACGGTCGCCGCGCTGCGCGCCGGGGCGACGGCGCAGGAGATCGTGACGGCGACCCGCACGGGATTCGACCGATGACGGGCCCTGGGCGCGTGGTGCTGGCCAAGGTCGGCCTGGACGGGCACGACGTGGGCGTCAACCTGGTGGCCAGGGCGCTGGTCGACGCCGGGTTCGAGGTGGTCTACCTCGGCAAGCGGGTGGCCACCGACGAGATCGTCGGCACGGCGCTGGACGAGGACGCGGACTGTGTCGGGGTCAGCTGCCTCAGCGGCGGGCTCGGGCACTTCGCGCTGAAGGTCCACGAGCGGCTGCGGGAGCTGGGCGAGGACGTGCCGGTCCTCGCGGGCGGGATCGACGAGCCCGCGGAGATCGAACGGATGCTGGAGGGCGGCGTCCGCCGCTACCTCGGCCCCGGCGCCGGCCGCGCGGACGTGGTCGAGGCGTTCACGTCCGTACTGGAGGAGCGGGCAGGCCCTCCGTACGGGCCGGACGCCCGGCCGTAACGGGCCGCCGGCCTTGTTACATTGGGGCGCCGACATCAGGAGAGGGCTGGGTCCAGTGGAGTCAGAAGTCGAGCCGGGGGCCGACGAGTCGGCGCCTGCCGGGGCGGCCGGACCGGCCGGACCGGCCGGTTCAGGGGAGTCGGGGGCCAAGGCGCCCGTACGGTCGGTGGCCCGCGCGGTAGACATCCTGCTGGCGCTCGGCAGCGGGCCGCGCCGGCTCGCGGACATCAGCGCCGAGGCGAGCCTGTCGAAGACCACCGCGTACCGCATCCTGTCCACGCTGCGGCAGAAGGGCATGGTGCTCCAGGACGAGACCAACGGCGAGTACCGGCTGGGCCCGGCCTGCTTCCACGTGATGTCCAGCGTCGTCAGCGGCCACGCCGGGTTCCCCTTCGACGCCAACCTCGACCTCGAGGAGCTGCGGACCCGTACGCAGGAGACCGTGACGGTGCACGTGCGCGCCGGGCTCTCCCGTATCTGCATCCAGGAGCTGCCCAGCCCGCAGGCCATCCGCTACACGGCGGGCCTCGGCGCCAGCGCGGGCATCCACGTCGGGTCGGCGGGCAAGGTGCTGCTGGCGTTCATGCCGCGGGACGAACGGGAGTCGCTGCTGGGCACGTTGGAGCCGCGGCCGATGACGTCCACGACCGTGACCGACCTGGACGAGCTGCGGCGGCAGCTGGCGGCGGTGGCGGAGCGCGGTACGGCGTTCAGCGCGGGCGAACGGGTCTCGGGCGCCGTCGGGGTGAGCGCGCCGGTGTTCGACGGGGCGGGCGCCGTGATCGCGGCGCTCAGCGTGCTGGGCCCGGCGGCGCGCATCAACGACGAGCGGCTCAAGGAGTTCGAGGAGCTCGTACGGGAGACGGCGGAGCGGATCACCGCGCGCATACTCCCCCGCTGAACGGCCGGGTGGGGCCGTTGGCGCCGTACGGCCGCGTCACCGCGCCGGCTCGAACCAGTACGCCGGCCCGTCCCCGCCGTCCTCGCTCACCACGATGCGGACGGGGCACGGCAGTTCGGCGTCCGCCGCGAGCCCGCGTACCCGGCCGAAGAGCAGCGGGCCGCCGTCGTCCACCCGTACCTGGCCGAGTGTGTACGGGACCTCCAGCCCCGGGCGCGGCACGTGCACCTCGGTGAAGGTCAGCAGCGCGGCGGTGCGCGCGAGCGGGACGTCCCGTACGTCGCAGCCGCCGCAGCGGTGGCAGACGGCGCGGCCCGGCCACACGGCCGTGGCGCAGTCGCCGCAGCGGCTGCCGACGAGACGCGGTCCCCCGGAGTCCCCGAGGTCGAAGCGTGCCCGTTCGCCGGTCGGCGGTCGGGTCAGGGCCTGTTCCAGTCCCACGGTTCCAGCCTCTCCAGGATGTGTACGTTGGCCGCCGCCGACTCGCCTTCGAGCCAGCCGCCGCTGTTCTGCGCCAGCGCGATACGCGGCCGCTCCACCTGCCGCGCGCCCGCCTCCCCGCGCAACTGCCAGACCAGTTCGGCGATCTGGGCCAGCCCGGTGGCGCCGACGGGGTGGCCGCGCGAGGACAGCCCGCCGCTGGTGTTCATGGGCAGCGAGCCGTCGATACGGGTGGAGCCGGCGCGGAAGAACGAGGAGACCTCGCCCGGTGCGCAGAAGCCGAGCTGCTCCGCGTACAGCAGCTCCGCCGGGGCCATCGCGTCGTGCACCTCGGCGAGGTCGATGTCGGACGGGCCGAGCCCGGCCTGCTCGTACGCGCCCTCGGCGCACATCGTGGACAGCGAACTCTCGCCCTCCGGCCGCGCGGTGAACCCCGAGGCGCCCCGCGACGCCGCGACCCGTACGGTCGGCCCCCGCGACTCCAGCGCCCCGCGCCGCGCCACGACCGCCGCCGCCGCGCCGTCGCAGATGGAGCTGCACATCAGCAGGGTCAGCGGGTCGGCGATCCGCCGCGCGTCCCGCACCTGTCCGGCGGTGACCTCCTTGCGGTGCTGCGCGTACGGGTTGAGGGCGCCGTTGGCGTGGCTCTTGACGGCCACGTCCACGATGTCGTCCATGGTCAGCGCGCCCTCGGCGATGAGCCGCCGCAGCCGCATGGCGTAGATGGCGGTGAACTGGATGCCGAGGCCGCGTACGACGTCGAGGTCCGCCGCCGACTCCAGCGCGTCCAGCGTCACGGCCAGATCGGAGACGTACATCTTCTCGAAGCCGACGGCGAGCACGACGTCGGCGGCGCCCGCCCGTACCGTCAGCACCGCCTGGGCCAGCGCGCTGGAGCCGCTCGCGCAGGCGTTCTCGACGTTGACGACCGGGATCCGGTCGATGCCGATCTCGCGCAGGACCGTCTGCCCGCGGACCATCTCCTGGCCCTGGAGCATCCCCGCCATGGCGTTGGCGGAGTAGGCCGCCTGCACGTCCTTGACGCCGATTCCGGCGTCCAGCAGCGCCCGTACGGCGGCGACGCGCGCCAGGTCCTTCAGCGACAGCTCCGGGAAGCGGCCGAAGGGGTGCATGCCGACGCCGGCGATCACCACCTCGTCCGTGTCGCGGGCCGCCGTCGCGTTCCCACCGTGCCCCCTGTCGGTGCCGGTCACGGTGAACCTCCTTCCGCAAGCCTGCTCTTGATGGTCAGCCGGTCGACCTTGCCGTACGCGTTCCGCGGGATCTCGCCCCAGACCACGACGCGCTTCGGCGCGCGCATGCCGAGCCGGGGGCGGGCGAAGCTGAGCACCTCGTCGGCCGTGAGGCTGACGCCGGCACGCGGCCGTACGACCGCCGTCACCGCGTCGCCCCAGCGCGCGTCGGGCATGCCGAGGACGACGGCCTCGTCGACGCCGTCGTGCGTGCTGAGCACGCTCTCGACCTCGCGCGGCGCGATGTTGAAGCCGCCGGAGTTGATCATCTCGTCGCGGCGGCCGCGCAGATGGACGAAGCCGCGCTCGTCCACGGCGGCCATGTCCTTCGTACGGAGCCAGCCGTCGCGCAGCACGCGGGCGGTCTCCTCGGGCTTGTTGCGGTAGCGGGTCATGAGGTGCGGGCCACGCACGTACACCTCGCCCGTCTCGCCCTGCGGCACGGGCCCGCCGTCGTCCCCGCGCACCTCGACGGCGACCGTCTTCCACGGGCGGCCCGCGGACAGCCGGGCGCCGGGGTCGAGATGGTCGGCCTTCTGCAGGCAGGTGATCGTCATGGGCGCCTCGGACTGGCCGTAATCCTGGATGAGCGTCGGCCCGAAGCGTTCGACCGCCCGGTCCAGTACGGGCCCGGGGATGCTGGACGCGCCGTACACGATGGTGTCGTAGCCCCAACTCCCCGGCCCGGCGGCGGACTCCGCGCCCGGCTCCGCGGCGAGGATGGGCTCCAGCATCGCCGGCACGATCTTGAGCGTGCGCACCTCCGGCCGCTGCGACAGCGCCCACACCTCCCCCGGGTCGAACCGGGGCTGGACGTGCACGCCGGCACCACTCAGCAGGTACGGCAGCGCGAAGTAGCCCGCCCCGTGCGACATCGGCTGGGTGAGCACGATCCGCTCCCCCGGCGTGACCGGGCCCAGCTCCAGCAGCAGGTTGAACGCGACCTCGCGGACCGCGCGGTGGGACAGCTCAACACCCTTGGGGTGGCCGGTCGTTCCGGAGGTGTACGAGATCCAGGCCGCGCCCTCCGGCGCGCTCTCCCGGACCCGTACGTCCCCGGGTGTGCCCTCGATCAGCGCCTCCGTGGACGTACGGGAGGCGGCGGCGCCGCCGGGCGCGTCGAACGGGAGGAGCGTCAGCCCGAACTCGTCGCGCAGGGCCGTGGCCTCCTCCTCGAACTCCGCGGAGTAGAACAGCGCGTGCAGGTCCGCGTCGGCGGCGATGTAGCGGAAGTCCTCCAGGTGGAGACGCGCGTTGAGAGCGACCCGTACGCGGCGCCCGAGGGCGAGCGCGGTGTCGGCCTCGACGTACGCGGTGCGGTTGTGCGACAGGACGCCGACGGACGCGCCGGACGGTACGGCGAGCGCGTCCAGCGCGTTGGCGAGCCGTTCACCCCGGGCCAGCAGCTGTCGCAGCGACCACGCGGTGCGGCCGTCGTCCACCGCCACCGAGTGCGGGAACATCACGGCGGCTCGCCGCAGCAGATACGCGGTATCCAGGGCCATCTCCTTACGTTTCATGAGGTACGTGGCCGGGTGTGGCGGTACGCGTCCGTGGACCGGCACGTCACCCCGCGCCCAGCAGCAGGTCCGGCAGCCACAGCGTGATCTCCGGCACCGCCACCAGGACGGCCAGCAGCGCCGCGTCCGCGATCAGGAACGGCCAGATCCCCCGGAACCCCTCCTGTACGGGCACCTTCGCCAGCCCGGCGATGACGAACACGTTCAGCCCGAGCGGCGGCGTCAGCAGCCCGATCTCGACCGTCTTCACGAAGATGATCGCGAACCAGTACGGGTCGAAGCCGAACGTCTCGATCAGCGGGAACACGATGGGGATCGTCAGCACCTGGATCGCCAGCTGGTCCATGAACGCGCCCAGCACGACGTACACGCACAGCAGGATCACCAGCGTCGGATACGGCCCCAGCGGCAGTCCGGACACCGCGTCGGTGAAGTCCTGCGGGATCTGCGTCGCGGACATGAACCGGCCGAAGACGAAGGCGCCCACGATGATCAGGAAGATCATGCCCGTGGTCTCCGCCGCCTCCCGGGCCGCCGCGAACAGCTGCGGCATCCGCAACTTCCCCAGCAGCGCCGCCAGCACGCCGATGCCGAGCACGCCGACGGCCGCCGCCTCGGTGGGCGTGTACAGGCCGACGTAAATCCCGATGATGACCAGCCCGATGACGCCGACGATCGGCGCCACCTCGCGGGTGCGGCTCAGCTGCTCCCGTACGGTGAACCGCGGCCCCTTCGGCAGGCTCTCCGGCCGCAGCCGGGCCAGCACGGCGACCACGCCGATCAGCGCCACGCACGTGACCAGGCCCGGCACGATGCCCGCCGCGAAGAGGCGGGCCACGGAGGTCTCGGTCAGGAGGGCGTACACGATCAGGGTGATGCTCGGCGGGATCATCACCGCGACCGTGGCCGACGAGGCGATGCACGCGAGCACGGTCCGGCGCTCGTAGCCGTACCGCTGCGACTCCTTGATGGCCACCTTGCCGAGCGCCGCCGCATTGGCCGTCGACGAACCGGAAGCCGCGCCGAGTACCGCCCCGGCACCCACGATCGCCATGCCCAGCCCGCCGCCGATCCGGCCCACCAGGGCGTACGCCCACGCGAACAGCCGCTCCCACAGGCCGCCTTGAGAGCCGAGCGCGCCCATGAAGAGGAAGAGCGGAATGGCGAGGAGCACGAAGTTCGCGGCCTCGCGGTACATCGACGTGCCGACGTACATCAGCGCGGCGTCGGGGCCGTACACGGTCAGCAGCCCGCCTGTGCCGGCGATGAGCATGGCAAGGCCGGCGGGCGTGCCGATGACCAGCAGGAGGGCGAGGCCGAGGAGGCCGACGAGGATGCCGGCGGTCACCATGTCAGTCGTCCTTCGCGGAGTCGGCTGCGGTCTGTGGCCCCTGTGCTGGCTGCGGCTCTTGTGCTGGCTCGTGCGCCTCGTGCGTTTCCTGCGTCTCCTCCGCGAGCCAGGACCGGCCCTCGCGCACGAGGCGCAGCAGGAGCAGCACGACCCCGGCGAAGATGAGGAGACGGAACGGCGCGATGTCGAAGGTGTAGAGCCCCACCGTGGATTCCCCCGTACGGAACGAGGTGACGGCCATGCTCAGCGCCGCCCACGCCGCGAACGCGAGCCCCGCCGCGGAGAACACGAGGACGGCCCGTTCCGTCCAGACCGTCCACGCGGGTGGCAGACGTCTGGTGACGACGGTGATCCGGATGTGCGTCGCCGCGGAAAGGGAGAGATAGACGAGCGCCACCATCAGGCAGCTGCCGATGAGTTCGTTGCTCGCGGGCACCGGCTGCCCGAACACCGCGCGTGACGCGACGCCCGCCAGCACGATGAGCGTGATGAGGATGAGGACGGCGCCGGCGAGATGCGCCGAGACGTCGTGGACGCGGTCGATCGCGGACCGTCTCCCCGTACGCCGGGCATTCTGCGAGTCCATGTGTGCAGCCATGTGTCTCTCCCGAAATCTGCTGCCCGGTCGACGGGTTCACTTTCCGGTGTGTTTCGCCAGCAGCCGCTTCCACTGGGCGACGGCGCCCTCGACGGTCTTGCGTTCCATCCCGTCGCCGACCAGCTGGTCCACCCAGTCGCCCTCGACGGCGGCGAGGTTCTTCTCCAGTTCCGGATCGCGTCCCGCTGTATGGACGTCGATGCCGTCGCGCCGCCACTGCTTGATTTCCGACTCGACCTGCCCGTGCAGCCGCCGCGCCGACGTTTCCACGGCGCGGTCGCCGGCCTTCTCCAGGACCTTCCGGTCCTCGGGTCCGAGGGATTTCCAGTGGTCGAGGTTCATCCCGTAGCAGACCGGGAAACCGCCCAGATCGACGCCGATGACCGCGGACTTGATGAGTTCGTAGAAGGAGTAGTCGCGCATGCTCGTGACCGACAGGCTCAGTCCGTCGACCACACCGCGGTTGAACGCGTCGTACGCCTCCGAGGCGTTGAGGTCCGTGGACACGGCACCGGTCGCCTCGATGGAATGCGGAAGAATGCTGCCGGCCGCCCGGATCTGCTTTCCCTTGACCTTGTCGAGGGAGTCGACGGACCGGTCCGAGAACTGCAACTGGTAATTCGTGGTCGTAAAGCAGAACAGCGGCCGCATGTTCCACTCCTTGAACGTGGCCTGCAGCTGCCGGTTCGTCCGCACGTACTCCCAGAACGCCTTCGACGCCCCGACCACGTCCCGGTCCTCGAAGAGGCCCGGCAGCTGCGGCACGTAGAGCAGCGGCAGCTGGCTGTCCATGTACAGGATGTTGCCGAGGCTCGCCGCCCCGGACTTGACCGCCCAGTGGTTGTCCTCGGCCGAGACGAGCTGTTCGGAGGACCGGTAGTCGAAGCCGACGCGGCCCTCGGAGCCCTTCTCGACCTCCTTCATGAACGGCTGGATGCCCGCCTGGCTGATCGAGTGGGCGGGCGGATAGAGATCCGCGACGGCGAGGTCGTCACCCGGCTCCGTACCCGTGGTGCCGCAGGCGGCCAGCACGAGACAGCACACGGCGGCGGCCAGCGAACGAATCCGACGAACCGGCTGCATCCTCGACCCTTCTCCACGGGCGGGCATTGGTCCACGTAGCGAAACGCACGTACCGCTGCATGGCCCTTGATTCCTACCGGGCGCCGTACGGGCCCGTCAATAGGAAGGCAGCGGAAACCCACACGACCGCGCGGCGGTGGTGTGGGTGCGGTGTGTGCTGCTGCGGTACGTGCCGTCGGTGCGCGCGCTCAGCGCTGTTCGCCGGGCCCGTCTGCCACGCCGGGCGCCGTACGCCGCCGGGGCACGGGCACCCGCGCCAGGTCGCGGGCGACGGTGAGCTCCCCCGCGTACCCGGCGGCGCGGGCCTGCGCGGCGAAGGCGGCGGGGTCGTCGTACCGCTGGCTGAAATGCGTCAGCACCAGATGCCGTACGCCCGCCTCCGCGGCGGCACGGCCCGCCTGCCCGGCCGTCAGATGCCCGTACTCCTTGGCGAGCGCGACGTCCTCGTCCAGGAAGGTCGACTCGATGACGAGCAGGTCGCAGCCGTCGGCCAGCTCGTACACGCCGTCGCACAGCCGGGTGTCCATCACGAACGCGAACCGCTGCCCGCGGCGCGGCACGCTCACCTCGTCCAGCGTGACGCCGCGCAGCGCGCCGTCCCGCTGGAGGCGTCCGACGTCCGGGCCGGTGATGCCGTGCGCGGCCAGCCGCTCGGGGAGCATGCGGCGGCCGCCGGGCTCGACGAGGCGGTAGCCGTACGTGTCGACGGGATGCGACAGCCGTACGGCGGACAGCGCGAACGGCGGGCCCGCGACCAGTACGCCCGGCTCCCGTACGGGCCGCTCGACCAGCGACACCGTCTCGCGGTACGCCGTCGCGTACCGCAGCCGCTCGAAGAAGTGCCCGCCGCTCGCCGGGAAATGGGCGGTCACCGGGTGCGGCACCCGGTCCAGATTGATGCGCTGGATCACGCCGGCGAGCCCGAGCGAGTGGTCGCCGTGGAAGTGCGTGACGCAGATACGGGTCAGATCGTGCGCGGCGACCCCGGCGCGCAGCATCTGCCGCTGGCTGCCCTCACCGGGGTCGAACAGGATGCCCTCGCCGTCCCAGAGCAGCACGTAGCCGTTGTGGTTGCGGTGCCGGGTCGGGACCTGGCTGGCGGTCCCGAGAACCACCAACTCGCGTACGGACAAGGGGTGCCGCCCCGGCTCAGCCGGGCGGCCAGTTGAGCCCCCGGCCGCCCAGCACGTGGGCGTGGGCGTGGAAGACCGTCTGGCCCGCGCCCGTACCGGTGTTGAAGACCACGCGGTAGCCGGTGCCGGGGCCGCCCTCCGCGACCGCGATCTTCTCCTGCGCCGCGACCTCGCCCGCCTCGCGCAGCACGTCGGCGGTGATCTGCGGCGCGGCGGCGGCCAGCGCGGCGGCGTCCGCGTAGTGCGCCTTGGGGATCACCAGCACGTGGGTGGGCGCCTGCGGGTTGATGTCCCGGAACGCGAGCGTCGTCTCCGTGTCGCGGACGACGGTCGCCGGGACCTCACCCGCCACGATCTTGCAGAACAGGCAGTCGGCCTGCGGTTCTCCCGCCACGGTGGCGCCTCCCGCTGTGGGTCGTGGTTCGGTACGCAGCGGATGCTACCGGCTCGACGCCCGCCCCTGCCGCACAACCCCGGCGCCGCGGGCGCGGCCACCACGTCGGTGGCCCGCCGGGGCGGCCCCACCCGCGCGGACCCCTCCCCGCGAGCGTGACGCACACCCGAGGCCGCATAGGGAACCACCGCACGTGGGACGTACACCTGAGGCCGCCACCCATGCCGCCGGACCCACACCGTCGTGGCCAACCGCCGTTGCGGCGGGAAGATTTCGCGCGCGAGCGCCGCAGGCGCCTCGACGCCGCTTTGCGCTACGCGCACCGCTCGGCGAGCCGCGCCAAAAACAAGTCGGCCGCCACGGCGGCCAGCCACCGTCGCGAGGGTCCGGCCGCATGGGCACCAGCGCAAGTGGGACGTACGGTCAAGTCACGACCAGCGGCCCGAGCGGCCCAGGAGCAGGGCCGAGGCTGCCGTGCCCGCCGTGGAGGTGCGCAGGACGCTCGGGCCCAGCCGGTACGGCTCCGCGCCCGCGTCCGCGAACGCGTCCAGTTCCTCCTGCGTGATCCCGCCCTCGGGCCCGACCACCAGCACGATCTCGCCGTCCGCCGGCAGCTCCGCACCGGCCAGCGACGCACCGCCGTCCCCGTGCAGGACGGCCGCGAACGCCGCCCCCGTCAGCCGCTGCGCCAACTGCCTGCTGGTCACCAAGTCCTCGACCCGCGGGAACCGCAGCCGCCGCGACTGCTTGCCCGCCTCCCGCGCCGTGGTCCGCCACTTCGCGAGGGACTTCGTCCCCCGCTCGCCGCGCCACTGCGTGACGCATCGGGCGGCGGCCCACGGGACGATGACGTCGACGCCGGTCTCCGTCATCGTCTCGACCGCCAACTCCCCCCGGTCGCCCTTCGGCAGCGCCTGTACGACGGTCAGCCGTGGCCGCGGGTCGGGCTCCGTCCGTACGTGCTCGACCTCCGCCTCCAGCCGGTCCTTGCCGCTGACCGAGGTCACGGTGGCGTACGCGCCGGTGCCCTCGCCGTCGGTGAGGACGATGCGTTCGCCGGGGCGCAGCCGCCGTACGGACACCGCGTGCCGTCCCTCGGGCCCGTCCAGCACCACGGGCCCGACCGTGAGCGCGTCGGGCCCGGCGACGAAGACGGGCGCGGTCATGAGGCCCACGACGCCCCCAGGCACCATGAGTTCCGCTCGGCAGCCAGGACCGGTGCCGTCACGACACCGGTCACGACACCGGTCACGACACCCGTCACGACACGCCTCGCGCGCTCATCCCCTCGCGCGCGACGGACAGTTCCGTCGCGAGGACCTCCGTCAGCTGCCCCGCGGACAGGTCGCGGGCGAGCCGGTGGCCCTGGCCCGCCCACAGGGCCATGCCCTGCGGGTCGCCCGCCTTCGCGGCGGCCTTGCGCAGGCCGGACGTCACGTGGTGCACCTGCGGGTACGCGGCCGGGGCGTACGGGCCGTGCTCGCGCAGGAAGCGGTTGGCGAGCCCGCGCGCGGGCCGCCCGGAGAAGGCGCGGGTCAGCTCCGTACGCGTGAACAGCGGGTTCGTCATGGCCTGTTTGTGCAGCGCGTGCGCGCCGGACTCGGGGCACACCAGGAACGCGGTGCCGAGCTGCGCCGCCTGCGCGCCCGCAGCCAGTACGGCCGCGATCTGGCCGCCGCGCATGAGGCCGCCTGCCGCGATCAGCGGCAGTTGTACGGCCTCCTTGACCTGCGTGAGCAGCGACAGCAGCCCGATGCCGCTGCCGGTGCCGTCGGCCTGCGGGTCGTCGTGGTGGGTGCCCTGGTGGCCGCCGGCCTCGATGCCCTGTACGCACACGGCGTCGGCTCCGGCCCACTCGGCGGTACGGGCCTCGATCGCGGAGGTGACGGTGACGACGGTGAACGTCCCGGCCTTGGCCAGCTTGTCGAACACGCGGCGCTGCGGGCAGCCGAAGGTGAACGAGACGACCGGCACCGGGTCGTCGGCCAGTATGGCGAGCTTGCCCTCGTAGGCGTCGTCGGTGCCCTGGTCGGGGTCGCCGAGCGCCGTCTCGTACCAGGCGACCTCGCCCGCCAGCTGCTCGCGGTAGACCTCGAGGGCGGCCGGGTCGGCGTTGTCGGGCTGGGGCATGAACAGGTTCACGCCGAAGGGGCGGTCGGTCAGCCGCCGGGTCTGCTTGATCTCCTCGTACATGGCCTCCGGCGTCTTGTAGCCGGCGGCGAGGAAGCCGAGTCCGCCGGCCTCGCTCACGGCCGCGGCCAGCGCCGGGCAGGAGGCACCGCCCGCCATGGGGGCCTGTACGACGGGGTACTCGGTGAGCTCGGAGAGCGTGGTCAGCCCGGACGACATGACCTCATCCTGTCACGCAGCGCGCGCGGGCGAGGAGCGGCCCCTCACCCTGCGGACCGGGGCGTTCCGCCGCCACCGCGCCCTCACGGACGCAGGCCGCCGCGAACTGCCGTAACCCCGCGTCACAGGAACCGTCGCGTCACAGGAAAGCCCCCGTCGCAGCGGAGCTCCCCTCGGCACGGCCCCCCGGCGCCAAACCGGACGGCCCGCCGGACGGACCGCCGGACGGACCGCCGGACGGACCGAATGCCGTCGGACGGACGGACCCGAACGCGGTGCGCCTCAGCGCCCGTTGAACGCGTCCTTCAGCCGCGAGAACAGTCCCTGCTGCCCCGGCTGGAAGTGCCCCTGCGGGCGCTCCTCGCCGCGCAGCTGGGACAGCCGCCGCAGCAGCTCCTCCTGCTCGGGGTCCATCTTCGTCGGCGTCAGCACCTCGACGTGCACGATCAGCTGGCCTCGGCCGCCGCCCCGCAGATGCGTGACGCCGCGCTCGTGCAGCGGGATGGACTGGCCGGACTGGGTGCCGGGCCGGATGTCCACCTCTTCCAGCCCGTCCAGCGTCTCCAGCGGCACCTTCGTGCCCAGCGCCGCAGCCGTCATCGGGATGGTGACCGTGCAGTGCAGATCGTCGCCGCGGCGCTGGAACACCGGGTGGGACGCCTCGTGGATCTCCACGTACAGGTCGCCCGCCGGACCGCCGCCGGGGCCGACCTCGCCCTCGCCCGCGAGCTGGATGCGGGTGCCGTTGTCGACACCGGCCGGGATCTTGACCGTGAGCGTCCGCCGGGAGCGTACGCGCCCGTCGCCCGCGCACTCCGGGCAGGGCGTGGGCACGACGGTGCCGAAGCCCTGGCACTGCGGGCACGGCCGCGACGTCATGACCTGGCCCAGGAACGACCGCGTGACCTGCGAGACCTCGCCCCGGCCGCGGCACATGTCGCAGGTCTGCGCCGAGGTCCCGGGGGCCGCGCCCTCGCCGCTGCAGCTGCCGCAGACGGTCGCGGTGTCGACCTGGATGTCCTTCGTGGTGCCGAACGCGGCCTCGTCCAGCTCGATGTCGAGCCGGATCATGGCGTCCTGGCCGCGGCGCGTACGGGACCGGGGGCCGCGCTGCGACGCCGTGCCGAAGAACGCGTCCATGATGTCGGAGAAGTTCCCGAAGCCCGCGCCGAAGCCGCCCGCACCTCCGCCCGCGGCGCCCGCGGCGGGGTCGCCGCCGAGGTCGTAGACCTGCTTCTTCTGCGGATCCGACAGCACCTCGTAGGCGGTGTTGATCTCCTTGAAGCGGTCCTGTGTCTTCGGGTCCGGGTTGACGTCCGGGTGCAGCTCGCGTGCCAGCCGCCGGAACGCCTTCTTGATGTCGTCCTGCGAGGCGTCCCGCTGCACGCCGAGGACCGCGTAGTAGTCCGTCGCCACTTACGACTCCGCGAGAATCTGTCCGACGTAACGTGCCACTGCGCGTACCGCTCCCATCGTTCCGGGGTAGTCCATACGGGTCGGTCCCACCACGCCGAGTTTGGCGACCGCCTCTTCGCCCGAACCGTAGCCGACTGATACGACCGACGTGGAACTCAGTCCTTCATGGGCGTTCTCATGCCCGATTCGCACCGTCATGCCGGAATCCGTGGCCTCGCCGAGCAGCTTCAGCAGCACGACCTGCTCCTCCAGTGCCTCGAGCACCGGCCGGATCGTGAGCGGGAAGTCGTGACCGAAGCGGGTGAGATTGGCGGTGCCGCCGATCATCAGCCGTTCCTCGGTCTCCTCGACCAGCGTCTCCAGCAGGGTCGCGAGCACCAGTGAGATGGTGCCCCGGTCCTCCGCGTCGAACGCCTCGGGCAGGTCCTGCACGAGCCTGGGCACCTCGGCGAACCGCTGGCCGGTGACGCAGCTGTTCAGCCGTGCGCGCAGATCCGCGACGGTGGTCTCGCCCAGCGGGGCCGGGCAGTCCACCATGCGCTGCTCGACCCGGCCGGTGTCGGTGATCAGCACCAGCATCAGCCGGGCGGGTGCGAGGGACAGCAGCTCGACGTGGCGGACGGTCGAGCGGGTGAGCGAGGGGTACTGCACGACGGCGACCTGCCGGGTCAGCTGCGCCAGCAGCCGTACCGTACGGCCCACCACGTCGTCCAGGTCGACCGCGCCGTCCAGGAAGTTCTGGATGGCGCGGCGCTCGGGCAGGGAGAGCGGCTTGACGCCCGCGAGCTTGTCGACGAAGAGGCGGTACCCCTTGTCGGTGGGCACGCGGCCCGCGCTCGTGTGCGGCTGTGCGATGAAACCGTCGTCCTCCAGGGCCGCCATGTCGTTGCGCACGGTGGCCGGGGAGACCTGCAGGTTGTGCCGCTCGGTGAGCGCCTTGGAGCCGACCGGCTCCTCCGTCCCCACGTAGTCCTGGACGATGGCGCGCAGCACCTCGAGTCTGCGTTCGCTCAGCACGCGCGCACCTCCCGTACAAGCGTGGTTCCGGTCTGCCGTCCTGGCACTCGTGATCTGTGAGTGCCAGCTTCCCCTGAGCAAGTGTACGGCTGTCCACCACAGCCGGGGCAAGGCGGCCTACCCGACGGTATCGCGCGGCGGCGCGAGCGGGACACGTACGTTCCGTGCGGATAGCGTCCCTGGCATGGAAGGCGGTTGGGAAGAACTCGCGCAGGACGTCGTACGCCGCAGGCTCCCCGGCTGGGACGCCACGGTGGGCGCGGTCGCCGGGCCGCACGGCGTACTGGTCGTCGACACCGGTGCCACGCTGCGTGAGGGCGCCGGCATCCGGCGGGACGTGCGTACGCGCTTCGGGCTGCCCGTGACACACGTCGCACTCACGCACCCGCACTTCGACCACGTGCTGGGCACGGCCGCGTTCGCCGGGGTCCAGGTGTACGGGGCGGTGGGCGCGGACGCGCGGCGGCCAGACGGCACGGGGCCGGACGGCACCGGGCTGGCGCGCACCTCGCCGTACTCGCCTGAGGTGCTGTACGCGGACGCCGTCCGGCACGGCGTGGATCCGGAGGCGGCGACGGAGGCGGTGGACGTGCTCGTACGACCGCGGCACCTGGTGTCCGGCGAGGTCACGCTGTCACTGGGCGGCGGGCGGCAGGTGCTGCTCGCCAACGTCGGACCCGGCCACTCCGCCCACGACCTGGCGGTCCTCGTACCGGGCCGCCGGGGCTCCGGGGAACCCGAGACCGTGTTCTGCGGAGATCTCGTGGAGGAGTCCGGCGAACCCCAGGCGGGCCCCGACGCGCACCCGTCGCGCTGGCCCGCGGCGCTGGACCGGCTGCTGGCGCTGGGCGGCGAGGACGCGGTGTACGTGCCGGGGCACGGCGCGGTCGTGGACGCGGCGTTCGTACGGGCGCAACGGGACGCGCTGGCACGGCGCTTCACCCGCACCTGACGCACCTGACGCACCTGAGGGGTGCGCGGGGCGGCGGTTGTGAAGAATGGGGCGCATGCGCAGCCGCCAGTACGACTCCGACTTCACCCCGCCCTGGAAGCGGCGGAAGCCCGCCCCCGAGGTCGAGGCGCTCCCCGATCCCGACCTGGTGGTCGAGGAGGCCACCACCGGATTCTGCGGCGCGGTCGTGCGCTGCGAGAAGACGGCGCAGGGCCACACGGTCACCCTCGAGGACCGCTTCGGCAAGCACCGCGTCTTCCCGATGGAGCCGCGCGGCTTCCTGCTGGACGGCGAGGTCGTCACGCTCGTACGGCCGCGCCCCGGCACGCGTACGCCGCCCGCGGGCGCGGGACGTACGGCCTCGGGCTCGGTGGCGGTGCCGGGCGCGCGGGCGCGGGTGGCGCGCGCCGGACGCATCTACGTCGAGGGGCGGCACGACGCGGAGCTGGTGGAACGGGTGTGGGGGGACGACCTGCGGATCGAGGGCGTGGTCGTCGAGTATCTGGAGGGGATCGACGATCTCCCGGCGATCGTGCGGGACTTCGGGCCGGCGCCGGACGCGCGACTCGGCGTGCTGGTCGACCATCTGGTGCCGGGCTCGAAGGAGTCCCGCATCGCCGCCGAGGTGACGGGCGACGACGTGCTGGTGGTCGGCCACCCGTACATCGACGTGTGGGAGGCGGTGAAGCCCTCCTCGGTGGGCATCGCGGGCTGGCCCCGCGTCCCGCACGGGCGGGACTGGAAGACGGGCGTCTGCGAGGCCCTGGGCTGGCCGCCGAACACGGGCGCGGCCTGGCAGCGCATCCTGGGCGCGGTCCACTCGTACCGCGACCTGGAGCCGCAGCTGCTGGGGCGGGTGGAGGAGCTGATCGACTTCGTGACGGTGGGTGACGAGTGAGCCGGAAGCCCGGCGGACGGCGCGGGAGTCAGGGCAGCGTTCTGAAACCGGCAGTCTCGAGCGTCACCCCGAGCAGATCCAGCGGGACGGGCTCACCGAACTTGATGGTGCGCTCCACGCGGTAATCCGCCTCTTCGCCACGCCCACGGGCTCGGTGAGCAGCACGCAGCGCGCGTCCAGAGGGTCGACGACCAGATAGGCCGGGACTCCGCCGGCGGCGTAGATCGAGCGCTTGACCCGGTGGTCGCGGTGCGCGCTGGTCTTCGAAACGACCTCGAGAAGGAGCGTGACCGCGGCGGCCGGGACGAGACCGGCCGAGCCCTTCGAACGCGCCCTGCTCGTAGACCACGAGGTCGGGCTGCGGCTCGCTCGCCTCGCCGGGGATGGCGATGTCCTGCGTCTGCAGCCGGTCCGATCGCTCGGGCGGGATCTGGTCCGCGACCGACTGGACGATCTTGTTCTGGACCCAGTCAGGCCCCGCCATCATCACGATTTCCCCCCGCAACAGCTCCGCCTTGTACCCTCCGGCACCTCGAGTTGCTCGAAGAGCTGTATGACCCGCTCGTCGACGACGGACATCGCGCTGCCTCCCGCTTCGCAGTGTGCACCCAGAGTAACGACCGTATGCGTCGTTCCGCACTGCTCAGCAGGCGGAGGAACGCCTTCGGGTGACGATGCCGGACAATGGCACTCATGCCCTCCGCACTCCCCGACGGCGAGCCCGTCCCCGGCGACGGCTCGCTGCCCGCGCACGCCCTCGCCGGGGCCGCGGACCGGCCGCTCGGCTTCTATCTGCACGTGCCGTACTGCGCCACCCGCTGCGGATACTGCGACTTCAACACCTACACCGCCGACGAGCTGCGCGGCCCCGGCGGGGCGCTCGCGTCGCGCGAGAGCTACGCCGGCACGCTGGCCGACGAGGTACGGCTCGCCCGCAAGGTGCTCGGGGACGATCCGCGGCCCGTCGAGACGGTGTTCGTCGGCGGCGGTACGCCCACCCTGCTGCCCGCCGCCGACCTGGGGCGGATGCTCGCCGCGATCAGGGACGAGTTCGGGCTGGCGCCGGACGCGGAGGTGAGCACCGAGGCGAACCCGGAGTCCGTACACCCCGGATACCTCGAGGAGCTGCGTGCCGCCGGGTTCAACCGCGTCTCGTTCGGGATGCAGAGCGCCCGGCGGCACGTCCTGCGGGTACTGGACCGCACGCACACGCCGGGCCGCCCCGAGGCGTGCGTCGCGGAGGCGCGCGCGGCGGGGTTCGCGCACGTCAACCTCGACCTGATCTACGGCACGCCCGGCGAGACCGACGACGACTGGCGGGCCTCGCTCGACGCCGCGCTCGGCGCCGGCCCTGACCACGTGTCCGCGTACGCGCTGATCGTCGAGGAGGGCACCGCGCTGGCCCGCCGTATCCGGCGCGGCGAGGTGCCGATGACGGACGACGACGTGCACGCCGACCGCTATCTGCTCGCCGAGGAGGCGCTGAGCGCGGCGGGCCTGCACTGGTACGAGGTCTCCAACTGGGCCGCCGACGGGCCCGCGCGCTGCCGCCACAACGAGCTGTACTGGACCGGCGCCGACTGGTGGGGTGCCGGCCCCGGCGCGCACAGCCACGTCGGCGGGGTGCGCTGGTGGAACGTGAAGCACCCCGCCGCGTACGCGCAGGCCCTCGCGGAGGGCCGTTCACCGGGCGCGGGCCGCGAGCTGCTGTCCGCCGAGGACCGCCGCGTGGAGCGCGTACTGCTGGAGCTGCGCCTCGTGGACGGCTGCCCGCTCGGCCTGCTCGCCCCGGCCGGGGCGCGGGCCGCGCGGCGCGCGCTGGAGGACGGGCTGCTCCGCCCGGAGGCGTACGACGACGGGCGCGCGGCGCTCACCCTGCGCGGACGGCTGCTGGCGGACGCGGTGGTCCGCGACCTGGTGGACTGACCGGTGGACTGAACGCGGTCCGCGGGGCGGCGGGCTCGTACGCCCACCGCCCCGCCTCCGGTCACGTCACACCAGGGCCGTCACGCCGCCCGCGTGCCCTCGTACATCTCGTCGATCAGGTGCTTGAACTCCCGCTCCACCACCGGCCGCTTGACCTTCAGGCTCGGCGTCAGCTCGCCGTGCTCCACGTCCAGGTCGCGGGGCAGGATGCGGAACTTCTTGATCGTCTGCCAGCGCTGGAGCCCCGAGTTGAGCTGCTCGACATAGCCGTCGATCAGCTCGCGGACCTCGTCCGAGGCGATGATCTCCTCGTACGGCTTGTCCTTCAGCGTCTCCTGCTCCTGCGCCCAGTCCCGCAGGGAGGGCTCGTCGAGGGCGATGAGCGCGGTGCAGAAGTTCCGGTCGGCGCCGTGCACGAGGATGTTGGAGACGTACGGGCACACCGCCTTGAACTGGCCCTCGACCTCCGCCGGCGCGATGTACTTCCCGCCCGAGGTCTTGATCAGGTCTTTCTTGCGGTCGGTGATCCGCAGATAGCCGTCGTCGGACAGCTCGCCGATGTCGCCGGTGTGGAACCAGCCGTCGTCCTCCAGGACTTCGGCGGTCTTCTCGGGCAGCCCGTGGTAGCCCTGCATGATGCCGGGGCCGCGGAGCAGGATCTCGCCGTCGTCCGCGATGCGCACCTCGGTGCCGGGCAGCGGCTTGCCGACAGTGCCGGTGCGGTACGCCTCGCCGGGGTTGACGAAGCTGGCGGCGGACGACTCGGTGAGCCCGTAGCCCTCCAGGATGTGGATGCCGGCGCCGGAGAAGAAGTAGCCGATGTCCGGGGCGAGCGCGGCGGAGCCGGAGACGCAGGCGCGGAGGTTGCCGCCGAACGCCTCGCGCAGCTTGGCGTACACGAGCCGGTCGGCGACGGCGTGCTTGGCCTTGAGCCCGGCGGGGGCGCTGGCGGTGCCCGTACGGCGGTAGTTGTCCTGGGTGACCTTGCCGTACTCGCGGGCGACCCCGGCCGCCCACTGGAAGATCTTGTACTTCGCCGCGCCGCCCGCCTTCGCCTTGGCGGCGACGCCGTTGTAGACCTTCTCGAAGATGCGCGGCACGGCGGCCATGTACGTGGGCTGTACGACCGGGAGATTCTCGATGATCTTGTCGATCCGGCCGTCGACCGCGGTGACGTGCCCGACCTCGATCTGGCCCGAGGTGAGCACCTTGCCGAAGACGTGCGCGAGCGGCAGCCAGAGGTACTGCACGTCCTCCGGGCCCACCAGCCCGGTCTGCGCGATCGCCTTGGCCATGTACGACCAGCAGTCGTGGGGCAGCCGTACGCCCTTGGGCTTGCCGGTGGTGCCCGAGGTGTAGATGAGGGTCGCGAGCTGGTCGGAGCGGAGCGCCTCGACGGTGTCCTTGACGCTGTCGGGGTGCTCCTCCAGGTGGGCGGTGCCACGCCGGATCAGCTCGTCCAGCGAGAGCACCCAGCCCTCGGGGTCACCGGGCTCGGCGACGGCGTCCGCTTGCTCGATCACCACCACGTGGGAGAGGTGCGGCAGTTCGCTCCGCTTCTCCCTCGCCTTGGCCAGCTGCGCCGCGTCCTCGGCGATCAGCACGCGGCTGTCGGAGTCGGCGAGGATGTACGCGGTCTCCTCGGTGTTCGTGCTCGGGTAGATGGTGGTCGTGGCCGCGCCGGAGCAGAGCACCCCGAAGTCGCACAGGATCCAGTCGACCCGGGTGCCGGAGGCGACCGCGACCCGCTCCTCCGGCCGTACGCCCAGCGCCGTCAGCCCGGCGGCGATGGCGAACACGCGCTCCCCGGCCTCGCCCCACGAGTACGAGTGCCACTCGTCGGGCGCGTCCGCCGTGGCCCCCGGCACCGGGTACCGGTAGGCCTCCGCGGCCGGCGTGGCCGCCACCCGCTCCAGGAACAGCGTCGCCACGGAGGGCGGCCGGTTTTCGATCAGGGACTGTGTGTCGCTCACGACATCCTCCGGGGCCCACGTCTGGTTCGTGCGTGTGACATCACGCTTGTGACTCACGAGTAACTACAGAGCAGTGATCAGAGTAGAGGCCACGGCTCCCTTACGTAAGGGGTATGCGGCAGGGTCGATACGTGAGCGTGACCGGACGCCCGGAGTAGTCGTCCGGTCACCACAGGATCGCCACATCCCCGTACAGGCGCCGCGCGCGGCCGCTTCCGGCGGCTGCCTCGCCCACGGCTCCCCCGCGGCGTCCCGTACGGCTCCCGCTCGCTCCTTCTTATTTCTTCGCCTTCGCGTCCGCGGCGTCGCTGTCGCTGGACAGCGCAGCGATGAAGGCCTCCTGCGGCACCTCGACCCGGCCCACGACCTTCATCCGCTTCTTGCCTTCCTTCTGCTTCTCCAGCAGCTTCCGCTTACGCGAGATGTCACCGCCGTAGCACTTGGCCAGCACGTCCTTGCGGATCGCGCGCACCGTCTCGCGGGCGATGACCCGGGAACCGACGGCGGCCTGGATGGGCACCTCGAACTGCTGCCGCGGGATGAGCTCGCGCAGCTTGGTCGCCATCCGCACGCCGTACCCGTACGCCTTGTCCTTGTGCACGATCGCGGAGAACGCGTCCACGCGGTCGCCCTGCAGCAGGATGTCGACCTTCACGAGGTCGGCCGCCTGCTCGCCGTTGGGCTCGTAGTCGAGCGAGGCGTAGCCGCGGGTCTTGGACTTGAGTGAGTCGAAGAAGTCGAAGACGATCTCGGCGAGCGGCAGTTGGTAGCGCAGCTCGACGCGTTCCTCGGAGAGGTAGTCCATGCCCTGGAGGCTGCCGCGGCGGGACTGGCACAGCTCCATGATCGCGCCGATGAACTCGCTGGGCGCGATGAGCGTGGAGCGCACCATCGGCTCGTGCACCTTGTCGACCTTGCCCGTCGGGAACTCGCTCGGGTTGGTGACGATGTGCTCGGTGCCGTCCTCCATGTCGACGCGGTAGACGACGTTCGGCGCGGTCGCGATCAGGTCCAGCCCGAACTCGCGCTCCAGCCGCTCCCGGATCACCTCCAGGTGCAGCAGCCCCAGGAAGCCCACGCGGAAGCCGAAGCCGAGCGCGGCGGACGTCTCGGGCTCATACACCAGCGCGGCGTCGTTCAGCTGGAGCTTGTCGAGGGCGTCGCGCAGCTCGGGGTAGTCGGAGCCGTCCAGCGGATAGAGCCCCGAGAACACCATGGGCTTGGGCTCCTTGTAGCCGCCGAGCGGCTCGGTGGCGCCCTTGCTGAGCTGGGTGATCGTGTCGCCGACCTTGGACTGGCGCACGTCCTTCACACCCGTGATCAGATAGCCGACCTCGCCGACGCCCAGCCCTTCGGAGGGCGTCATCTCCGGCGAGTTGGCGCCGATCTCCAGCAGCTCGTGCGTGGCGCCGGTCGACATCATCCTGATCCGCTCGCGCTTGCTCAGCTTGCCGTCGACCACCTTCACGTACGTGACGACGCCGCGGTACGAGTCGTAGACCGAGTCGAAGATCATCGCGCGGGCGGGGGCGTCCGCGACGCCGACCGGCGGCGGCACCTGCCCGACAACCGTGTCCAGCAGCTCGCCGACGCCCTCGCCCGTCTTCGCCGAGACCTTCAGCACGTCCTCCGGCTCGCAGCCGATCAGATGGGCCAGCTCGGCGGCGAACTTCTCGGGCTGCGCGGCGGGCAGGTCGATCTTGTTGAGCACCGGGATGATCGTGAGCTCGTGCTCCATCGCGAGATAGAGGTTGGCGAGCGTCTGCGCCTCGATGCCCTGGGCGGCGTCCACGAGGAGGATGCAGCCCTCGCAGGCGGCGAGGGAGCGGGACACCTCGTAGGTGAAGTCGACGTGACCCGGGGTGTCGATCATGTTGAGGATGTGCGCCACCCCCGAGTCGCCGGTGCCGCCCGTGCCGTCCGCGCTTCCGACGTTCCCGTTCGCGCCGGGCGACCAGGGCATGCGTACGGCCTGGGACTTGATCGTGATGCCCCGCTCCCGCTCGATGTCCATGCGGTCGAGATACTGGGCACGCATCTGGCGCTGCTCGACGATGCCGGTCAGCTGGAGCATCCGGTCGGCGAGCGTCGACTTGCCGTGGTCGATGTGCGCGATGATGCAGAAGTTACGGATCAGCGCCGGGTCGGTACGGCTCGGCTCCGGCGCTTTCGAAGGGGTCGCGGGCACGCAGTGTCCTGTCGGGTCTGTCGGTGGAGGCTCTCGGGTAGATATACGTCCCCCCCATCGTCCCATGAGCGGGCGGCGGCCCGGGGAGCGCGACCTGAGCGGGGGCCGGGGCGGGGTGCTGATAAACTTGCCCACTGTGCCTTGTGTCCGCCGCCCGTAGCCCGTCGCCAGTCCGCCGGGTACGGCAGGGGCGGACGCCCGTAGGCAACCGTACGAATCACCGAACCCTGTGAAGGCTCTTTCGTGGCGAACATCAAGTCCCAGATGAAGCGGATCAAGACCAACGAGAAGGCGCGTCAGCGCAACAAGGCGGTCAAGTCCGAGCTGAAGACGGCGATCCGGCGCACCCGGGAAGCCGTTGCCGCCGGTGACGCCGAGAAGGCGGACACCGCTGCCCGCGAGGCCGCCCGCAAGCTCGACAAGGCGGTCAGCAAGGGCGTGCTGCACAAGAACAACGCCGCCAACAAGAAGTCGGCGCTCGCGCACAAGGTCGCCTCCGTCAAGGGCTGAGACGATCCAACCCTCCGTGAGGGACATGCCAGGCCCTCTACCCCGGCTTCACGGACAGACCGCGTAGTACGCCACGCTGCGCCGATGCCCCCGGACCCACTCCGGGGGCATCGCTGTGTCCGGCGCCGCCCGGCTCCTCGGAATCACACCCTGCCCACTCGATACCCGCTTCCGTTATGAGTGGCTATCTCCGGGTTGGGAACACAGGGGAGGAAGAGATCGGAGTGGTGCCGGTGAACGAGCGGGGCGCGGAACAGGCACCGCGGCTGCGCTGCCTGGTGGCGGGGGCCAGCGGCTACATCGGCGGCAGGCTCGTGCCGGAGCTGCTGGCCGCGGGCCACACCGTACGGTGCCTGGCGCGCACTCCCGGCAACCTCCGCGGCCACGTCTGGGCCGGGCGGGCGGAGGTGGTCAAGGGCGACGTCACCGACGAGGCGTCCGTACGCGACGCCATGCGGGGCATCGACGTCGCGTACTACCTGGTGCACGCGCTCGGCGCCGGAGCGGACTTCGAGGAGAGCGACCGCCGCGCGGCGCGGATCTTCGGCGAGCAGGCCCGCGCCGCGGGTGTGCGGCGCATCGTCTACCTGGGCGGGCTGACCCCGAGGGATGTGCCGGAACGGGACCTGTCGCCCCATCTGCGCTCCCGGACGGAAGTCGGGCGCATCCTGCTGGACTCGGGGGTGCCCACCGCCGTACTGCGGGCCGCGGTCATCATCGGCTCCGGCTCGGCGTCGTTCGAGATGCTGCGCTATCTGACCGAGCGGCTGCCGGCGATGGTCACGCCCAGCTGGGTACGGACACCGGTCCAGCCCATCGCCGTACGGGACGTGCTGCGCTGCCTGGTGGGCTGCGCGGAACTACCCCCGGACGTGAGCCGCACCTTCGACATCGGTGGCCCGGACGTCATCACGTACGAGGACATGATGCAGCGGTACGCCGCCGTGGCCGGTCTGCCGCGACGCCTCATCGTCCCCGTACCGGTGCTCACCCCGAAGCTGTCCAGCCTCTGGATCGGACTCGTGACCCCGGTTCCGGGAGCGATCGCCCGGCCGCTCGCGGAGTCGCTGCGCCACGAAGTGGTCTGCCGCGAGCGGGATCTCGCCCGTTACGTGCCGGACCCGCCCCACGGGCCGATCGGCTTCGACCGCGCCCTCGAACTCGCCCTCAAGCGGGTGCAGTACGCCGAGGTCACCACCAGCTGGTCAGCCGCCTCCGTACCGGGCGCCCCCAGCGACCCGCTGCCCACCGACCCCGACTGGGCGGGCGGCAGCCTCTACGACGACAAGCGCGCACAGGTCGTCGACGCGCCGCCCGAGGCGCTTTGGCAGGTCATCGAGGGGATCGGCGGCGAGAACGGCTGGTACTCCTTCCCGCTGGCCTGGGCCGTACGGGGGTGGCTGGACCGGCTGGCGGGCGGCGTCGGCCTGCGGCGCGGCAGGCGGGACGCCCGCCGGCTGCGGGTCGGCGACTCGCTGGACTTCTGGCGTGTGGAGGAGATCGACCCCGGACGGCTGCTGCGGCTGCGCGCCGAGATGCGTCTGCCGGGACTCGCGTGGCTCGAACTGCGCACCGGACGGGACCGGCGCGGCCGCACCGTGTACCTCCAGCGCGCGCTGTTCCATCCGCACGGGCTCACGGGGCACGCGTACTGGTGGGGCGTCTCCCCGTTCCACGGGCTGGTCTTCGGCGGCATGGCCCGCAACATCGCCAAGGCGGCCGCACGGGAGGCGGCTCGTACGTGACGGCCCTCGCGCGTTCAGGCGGGACCGGTACGCGCCCCGCGGGCCCGGCGGAAGCGGTCGCGGGCGGCGTCGAGGTCGACGATCGGGCCTGGGTAGTCCCGGGGCCGGTCTTCTTCCGCGAGCGTCCAGGGAGCGTGTACGGCTCTGCCCGCCACGTCGGCCAGCTCCGGCACCCAGCGGCGTACGAAGGCCCCTTCGGGGTCGAAACGGCGGGCCTGGGTCAGCGGGTTGAGGACCCGGTTGGGGCGGGTGTCGGTGCCGGTGCCCGCCGCCCACTGCCAGTTCAGCTGGTTGTTGGCCACGTCCCCGTCGACGAGCCAGTCCAGGAAGTGCCGGGCCCCGACCCGCCAGTCGACGTAGAGCGTCTTGGTCAGGAAGCCGGCAGTCAGCAGCCGCGCACGGTTGTGCATCCATCCCTCGTGGCGCAACTGCCGCATGGCGGCGTCGACGACGGGATAGCCGGTACGGCCCTCCCGCCACGCGTCGGCGGCCCGCTCGTCCCGCCGCCACCGGTCGCCGTGCGTGCGGTAGTCGGCGTGCGCGGCCCGCGGGCGCGCGGCGAGGACCTGGCGGTGGAAGTCCCGCCAGGCCAGCTGCCGTACGAACGCCTCCGCGCCCCGGCCGCCGCGCGCGCGGGCGCGCCGGACGGCCTCGACGGCCGACAGCGTGCCGAAGTGCAGGTGCGGCGAGAGGCGGGAGGTGGCGTCGGCGGGCAGGTCGTCGTGCCGGTCCTCGTACGCGTCCACGCCACGCCGCATCCAGGCCGTCAGACGCCGGCGGGCTTCCCGCTCCCCACCCCCGGGAAGCTCCGGGGAGACACTGCGCGTGCGTGAACGCGACGGCAGAGGCGCGGACTTGACGCCGTCCGGCACGGTGACGCCGCGCGGGCTGCCGAGCACGTTCCGGAGCCGCTGGGCCTGCCACTGCCGGAAGTAGGGGGTGAAGACGGCGAAGTGGTCCTTGCCCTGCGGCGTGACGGACCCCGGAGGCACGACGGCGGTCACGGCGTCGTGCACGCGCAGCCGGCGCCCCTCGGCCCGCAGCGCGTGCCGCAGCCGGTCCTCGCGCCGCTGGGCGTAGCCGCTGACGTCCGCGGCGAGGTGCACCTCGTCGACACCGGCCTCGTGGGCGGCGCGGCAGGTCTCCTCGACGACGTCTCCGGTACGCACGACCAGCCGGCCGCCGCGCTCGCGCAGACCTTCGTCCAGGTCGCCGAGGCAGTCGGCGAGGAACGCCAGCCGGTTGGGCGCGTCGAAACCGGCCTTCCGCACGCCGTCGTCCAGCACGAACAGCGGCACGACCGCGCCCTGTTGTCCCGCCCCGTCCAGGGCCCCGCGCAGCACCGGGTTGTCGTGCAGCCGCAGGTCGGCGGTGAAGAGGGCGAGGGTGACGGGCACGGGCACTCCGTAGCGTCGGGAGTATGTCCACCCGCCATTCTCGGCGGGCCGGCCACGCGGACACGCTCACCGGCGGTCGCGGTCGCCCGTACGGGTCAGCGGTGGGATCCGGCGGCGCCGGTGCAGGTCTCTGGACATAAAAATGTTCGCCACAGACTTTTGTGTCCACTCTCTTGACGCAAAGTGGCGGCGGCGGAACACTTCAAGCCATCATGAGAAACACGCCACAGGGCTCCCTGCAGTCGCTCCGGGAGCAGAACCGCGAACGGGTACTGGAACTCCTCCGGGAGCACGGTGAGCTCCACCGGGCGGAGCTCGCACGGCGGACCGGCCTGTCCCGTACCACCGTCTCCACGATCATCGTCGGACTCCTCTCCGACGGGCTTGTCTCGGAATCGACCGTCTCCGGGCCCGCGAGTGGCCGCCGCGGCGGCATGCTCACCCTCAACCCCGACCTCGGTGTGATCCTGGGCATCGACGTCAGCCTCGCCACGGCGCGCCTCGTGGTGGCCGACACCTCCCACCGGGTGCTCCAGCGCGGAGTCGTGGAACTGCCGTCCCACCTGGGCTGGTCCGAGCGGCTGGACAGAGCCGCGGATCTCGCGCGTGAACTGGTCGCGTCCGCCGGCAGGTCCATGGATCTGGTGGTGGGAGCGGGGCTGGGCGTGCCGGGACCCGTCAACCAGTTCACCGGGGAGGTGGCCGCATCCAGTAATTCGCTGGGCTGGGAGGGCGTTCTCGCCGGTGAGGAACTCAGCCGGCGGCTGGGCGTCGCCGTCGCGCTCGACAACACCTCACACCTGGCGTCGTTGGCGGAAGTGGTCTGGGGAGCCGGGCAGGGCTGCCGCAACGTCATCTACGTCAAGATCGCCAACGGTGTCGGTGCCGGGTTCATGATCGACGGCCGTATCTTCCGGGGCGCGGTCGGTGCGGCAGGCGAACTCGGCCACATCGGCATCAACGAGACCGGGCCCGCGTGCCGTTGCGGCAACCGCGGCTGCCTGGAGGTCTACACAGCCGTTCCGGCTGTCCTGCGGGCGCTGCAACCGGAGTACGGAGAGCTGATCACCCTCGACGAGGCACTCCGCCTCGCGCGTGAGGGGGAGCGGTCCTGCCGCCGGGTGCTCTCCGACACCGGTCTGCTGCTAGGACGCGCCCTGGCCGGCGTCGCGAATCTCCTCAACCCCGAACTCGTGATCGTAGGCGGCGACCTGGCGGCAGCGGACGACCTGCTGCTGTCGCCGCTGCGGACCGCGCTCGAACGGAACGCGCTGAAGATCATCTCGGCGAGTGTGCGCGTCGCGCCCGGCGAACTCGGTGACGAGGCAGGGGCACTGGGCGGTGTCGCCCTCGTACTGCGTGAGGCGGACCGGCTCGTCACGTCCTCCTGACCACCCAGGCCCGCAGCCCGCGTGGCGCACGGCCGATTCCATCCACTGACGGCTTGACGAAGGGCTTTCCCATGAACGACCGCACGACGCAGCCGCCCTCCTCCCCGGTCCTCGACTTCGATCCGGAAGACGGCATCACCATCCTCGCCCCCTCGCAGCCGGGCGAAGGCAACTGGATCGGCTGCCCGAGCGTGCTGCACGAGCCGGAGAGCGGCCGCTTCCTCCTCACCTACCGGGAGCGCCGTCCGCGGGGCCAGGGTGCGGACCGCGGCTGGCGCTGCGCGCTGGCGAGCAGCACCGACGGACACACCTTCGAGGACATCTGGTCCGTCGAGAAGGGCGAACTCGGCACCGCCTCCATGGAACGCTTCGCCCTCGCACACGCCCCGGGCGGCGGCTACCTGCTGTACGTCAGCTACGTCGACCCCGCCGACAAGCGGTGGCGCATCGACGTTGTGGAGGCCGACAGGCCGGAGCTCCTGGACATCACCAGGGCCAGACCGGTCCTCACCGCCGCGACCACGGGAACCGAAGGAGTCAAGGACCCCGTGCCGGTCAGCGTGGACGGCCAGTTGTGGCTGTACGTCAGCTACGCCGCCGCCAACTCCTTCACGCCCGAGGACAGCGAGCGGGCCCACGCCCTGGGCGACATCTACGTCACCGGCGCGACCATCTTCCCGACAGGGCTGGCCACCAGCGGCGACGGCCTCACCTTCGACTGGCACCCGGACGTACTGCCGGTCGGATCCGGCTGGGACCGCTACCAGACCAGGCTCACCACCGTCGCCGAGTCGGCCGGGGGCTACGTCGGCGTGTACGACGGGAGTTCCGGGGCGCACGAGAACTACGAGGAGCGGGCCGGTCTGGCCTGGTCGCCGAACCTGAAGGACTGGACCTCGCGCACATCCGACGGGCCGGCTCTCGTATCGCCGCACGGCACCGGCTCACTGCGCTACCTGGACCTCGTACCGGTGGGTGACGACTGGTTCGCCTACTACGAGTACACCCGTGCCGACGGCGCCCACGAGCTGCGCCTCAACCGTGTCCCCCGGAGGCCCGCATGATCTCGCCGGCTCCGATGCGACAGCCCAATATCGTGCTGGTCATGACCGACCAGCAACGCTGGGACGCCCTTGCCTCCGCGGGTGTCTTCCCGGTCGAGACCCCGACGCTGGACCGACTCTGCGCTGAAGGAACGTGGTTCCGTCGCACCTACGCGCAGAGCCCGATCTGCGTACCCAGCCGGATGAGCTTCTTCACCGGCCGCTATCCGCACCAGCACGGCTGCCTCGACAACGACACCTCGGTGTGGCCGGAAGCCCCCAGTTTCGTCCGCAGCCTGCGCGACTCCGGCTACCACACCGCCGCAGTGGGGAAGCTGCACTACACCTGGTTCCACGACCTCGAGATCCCGGTGAGCGGTGAGCTGCTCAGGCGGTTCGGCTTCGACGAAGCCGTCGAGACGACCGGGAAGATGAGCCAGGGCAACCTCCGGGCCAGCGCCTACTCCGAACACCTGCGTGACAAAGGGCTTCTCCCGGCATACCACCAGGACCTGATGGCCCGCTCCGAGGCGGGGCCCCTCGAGGCGTACGCCCGCCGCCCCTCCATGCTCGACGAGGACGACCACATCGACGGGTGGGTGCTGGGACGCGCGGAGGAATGGCTCCACGACGTCGCCACCGACAAACCGTTCTTCCTGTGGGTCGGACCGCCCGGCCCGCACGACCCGTTCGACCCGCCCGCCCCCTGGGCGGACCGCTACCGGCCCGAGGACATGCCGCTGGGCCCGCTGTCCTACCGCTACCCGGTGGAGTCCGACGCGATCAGCGCCGCGATCCCGGACGCGTCACCGCGGCAGATCCAGGAGATGCGGACCCAGTACCTCGCGAACGTGTCCTTCATCGACGACCGGGTGGGCCGGCTCCTCGACGTCCTCCAGCAGCGCGACCTCCTCGCGGACACCTGGATCGTCTACTGCAGTGACCACGGCGAGATGCTCGGCGACCACCGGCTCATCTGGAAGGGCCAGTTGCTCGACCCGGCCATCCGCGTACCGCTCGTCATGCGGCCCCCGGACAACTGGCCTCACCCACGCGGTCGTAGCTCCGACGCGCTCGTGGAGCTGATCGACGTCCCCGCCACTCTCCTCGACCTGGCCGGCGCTCAACTGCCCGGTGGACAGGGCCGCAGCCTCCGGCCGCTGCTGGAGGACGTAACGACGGGCGGGCCGGCCGTGCATCGCGAGACCGCCGCGGCGGAGCTCGGCACCCGGGTCATGGTCACCGACGGGCGGCACAAGGTCATCACCACCGACCGGGCAGTCGCCCTGGACAGGGTCTTCGACCTGGCCGACGACCCCGACGAGGAGTGCGATCTCGTCTCCACCGACGGGGCGGACCTCCCCGCCGTCGAGTCGCTGCACGACATCGCGCGGCAGCTGACGGCCTCGGCCCCCGCCGATCTTGCCACTCCGTGGCGTCATAGCACTCCCTACCAGCGGTGGGGCCGTAACCCGCTTCGGGAGCCAACCGTTCAGTGACAGGAGCTTGTGATGGAACTCCGGCACGCAGCTGAAACCCACATCGCCCGCACAGGCCCCCGTTCCGGCGGGAGACGCCTCACCGCAGTCCTGTCCGGTGTCCTGGCCAGCGTACTTCTGGCCGCCTGTGCCCCGAACAGCACTTCCACCTCCGGCGACTCCTCCGCCGACGACTACCCCAGCAAGGGCGTCACGCTCACCGTGGTCTATCCCGCGGGCTCGGCGCCGGACAGCACGGCGCGGACCCTCGCCGCGGAGCTGGAGAAGGAGCTGGACACCAACATCACCGTGGTGAACCAGGACGGCGGCAACGGCATGGTCGGCCTCTCCCAGCTCCTCGGCGAGAAGGCCGACGGACACCAGCTCGCCTTTACCGCAAGCCCGCCCCTGACCACCTCCTGGCAGCAGATCAAGAGCAACTTCACCGGGCCGGACTCGATCGATCCGGTCGCGCAGACCAACGAAGTGCCGTCCGTCCTGTTCGTGAACGGCGACTCCGGCATCACATCCGTCGAGGACTTCGTGGCGAAGGCCAAGAAGAGCAAGCTCAAAGTCGGTGTCCCCGGCGCCTCCTCCGTTCAGCGGTTCCAGCTCGAGGAGTTCACCAAGGCGGCGGGTATCCGGGTGGAACAGGTCGTCACCGATGCCGGTCAGCAGATTCTGCCCGTGGTCAACGGCACCCTGGACGCGGCGGTCGCGCAGCCCTCGCCGATCCTGCAGTACGTGCAGAAGGGCGACCTGCGGATGACCGGCTACTTCGGCGACCGGAAGCCCAAGGGACTCGAAGTCGGCACCTTCGCCGACGCCGGCTACGAGACCACCTTCGGCGGGTTCGAGGGCTTCATCGCGCCCAAGGGCGTACCTGAAAAGGTCCTCGACCGACTCGACGAAGCCGTCAAGAAGGCAACGGCCTCCAAGGCGTTCACGGACTTCATGGCCAAGACCCACGGCGTCCCCGCCTTTCTGGACCGGGCGGCGTTCGAGAAGCGGATGGCCGCCGACGTCGCGACATCGAAGAAGTACATCGACGACCTGGGGCTGAAGAAATGAACAGGTCCGCCAACAGCCGCGCCGCCGGGGCCGTCGGCGGTTCGCCGACGGCCCCGCGTTCCGGTGCTCCCGAGCCCGAGCCCGAGCCCGGCCCGGAGCCCGGCCCCTCCGCGCAACCGGTTCCCGAGTCACCCCCGGGCCCGTCCCGTACGGTGCGCACGGTACTCGCGGCCCTCCTGACCCTCGGAGGGGTCGCCTACGGGGCCGAAGCCCTCCGGCTGGGTACGGGTAACGCCGCCCGGCCGGGGCCAGGGCTCTTTCCTCTCCTGATCGGTGTGATCCTCACCGTCTCCGGTGCGGCCCTGGTCGTGCAGACCCTCAGGGGGCGCCTCGTCGCGGCATCCGACGCGGGCGGAAGCGACGCGGATCCCGTCGGCTCCGACACGCTCGGTGGTTCTCCGCCCCGCGTCCGCCTGTTGACCGTGGTCGGCGCGCTGACCTGCTATGTCGTAGGGGTGGGGTGGGTCGGGCATCTCATCACCGCCACCGTGGTCACCGTACTGGCGACCCGGCTGCTCGGGGGCCGCAAGTGGTGGGCCTGCGCCGCCGTCGGAATCGTCGCCGGCGTCGTCACCGAACTGGTCTTCGGGAACCTGCTGGGAGTCCCGCTGCCCGCCGGCCTGTACGGCACGAATCTCTGATCGGGGCAGTGATGGAAGCACTCAACTCCCTGATGGCCGGCTTCGAGGCCATCCTGCGCCCAGGCCCTCTCCTCGCGATGTTCCTCGGAGTCGTCGTCGGGAGCCTGGTCGGCGCGCTGCCGGGAATCGGCCCGGTCGGAGCCATGGCGGTGCTGCTGCCGCTGAGCTTCAGCCTCGACCCCGCGGCCGGACTTCTGATGATCACCGGCATCTTCCTCGGTTCCCAGTACGGCGGATCGACAGCCTCGATCCTGATGAACGTGCCGGGTGAGGCGTCTTCGGTGGTCACGGCCATCGACGGGCACGAGATGACCAAACGCGGCCGCGCCGGTGCCGCACTCGCCGTGTCCGCCATCGGCTCGTTCGTCGCCGGCACGCTGGCCGTCGTTCTGCTGATGCTCGCGGCCGGACCGGTCAGCGAACTGGCGCTGTCGTTCTCAGCCCCCGAGTTTCTGGCCCTGTCGGTCTTCGCCCTGTTCGTCCTGTCCCGGCTCTCCGGCGGGTCGTTCTCCGCCACCATGATCGCCGCCGGGATCGGACTGGCTCTCGCGACTGTCGGCGTCGACGAGACCTCGGGCGGCGTGCGCTACACGATGGGCAGCGACAGCCTGATCTCCGGCGTGGAGATCACTCCGGTCGCGGTCGGCCTCTTCGGCATCGCCGAACTGATGCTCCTGGTCGAACGCCGCGGTACGGTGCCGAAGCTCCCCACCGTACGCATGCGCGAGCTCTACCCCACGCGCGCGGAACTGCGTCGAGCGACGCCTGCGATGGGGCGGGGCAGCGTCCTGGGCTTCCTGTTCGGGCTCCTCCCCGGGCCCGGAGCGGCGGTGTCGACCTACGCGTCGTACATGCTGGAGCGCCGTGTGTCCCGGCACAAGGACGAGTTCGGCAAGGGCGCCATCGAAGGAGTGGCCGGACCGGAGTCGGCCAACAACGGCGCCGCCGGAGGATCGTTGGTACCTCTGCTGGTACTGGGGGTCCCCTTCGCCGCACCCACCGCTCTCCTGCTGGCCGGCTTCACCATTCACGGGGTGACACCTGGGCCCCTGTTCATCGACCAGGAACCCGATCTCTTCTGGAGTCTCGTCGCGGGCATGTTCCTTGCGAACGTCGCCCTGCTGGTGCTCAATCTGCCGCTGGTCGGAGTCTTCACCGCCATGCTGCGCATCCCCCGTGACGTCCTCGTCGCTCTCATACTCCTCATCGCGGCAGTGGGCACCTTCGCCGCACGCAACAGCATCGTGGATGTCGGCTGGATGATCGCCATGGGCATCCTCGGCTACGGCATGGTCAAGTTCGGTCTCTCCCGCGCCGCACTCATGCTCGCCTTCGTCGTCGCCCCGCTGATGGAGCGCTCGCTCCTCCAGACGCTCACCCTGTCGCAGGACGACCCGGCCTACATGCTGGGCCGCCCCCTCGCGGTCACCCTCCTCCTCATGTCCCTGATCGCCATGGCGGCTCCCCCGCTCGCCCGCCGATACCGGAACAGCCGGGAGACGGTGAGCGTCTCCTGAACTGGCACCAGCTGCCGCGGCAGGGACCCGTCAGCGGGAGCGGGCCGCGCGGGCGATCGTGATCACGGCCTGCTCCAGGGCGTACTCCGGGTCGTCCCCGCCGCCCTTGACCCCCGCGTCCGCCTGGGCGACCGCGCGCAGCGCCACCGAGACGCCGTCGGCCGACCAGCCGCGCATCTGCTGCCGTACGCGGTCCACCTTCCACGGCGGCATCCCCAGCTCGCGCGCCAGATCGCCCGGGCGCATGTTGCGCGGCGCCGACGCGAGCTTGCCTATCGCCCGCACGCCCTGCGCGAGGGCGCTCGTGATCAGCACCGGGGCGACGCCGGTGGCCAGCGACCAGCGCAGCGCCTCCAGCGCCTCGGCCGCCCGGCCCTCCACGGCGCGGTCGGCGATGGTGAAGCTGGACGCCTCGGCACGGCCCGTGTAGTAGCGCGCGACGACGGCGTCGTCGATCGCGCCCTCCACGTCGGCGACGAGCTGGCGGCAGGCGGAGGCGAGTTCGCGCAGGTCGCTGCCGACCGCGTCGCACAGCGCCTGGCACGCGTCAGGCGTCGCGGAACGGCCCGCCGCGCGGAACTCGCCCCGTACGAACGCCAGTCGGTCCGCCGGCTTGGTCATCTTCGGGCAGGCGACCTCGCGGGCGCCCGACTTGCGGGCGGCGTCCAGCAGGCCCTTGCCCTTCGCGCCGCCCGCGTGCAGCAGCACCAGGGTGATCTCCTCGGCGGGGGCGCCGAGATACGCCTTGACGTCCTTCACGCTGTCCGCCGCCAGGTCCTGCGCGCCGCGCACGACGATCACCTTGCGCTCGGCGAACAGCGAAGGGCTGGTCAGCTCGTCCAGCGTGCCCGGCTGGAGATCGGGGGCGGCCAGCTCGCGCACGTCGGTGTCGGCGTCGGAGGCGCGTGCCGCGGCGACCACCTCCTGCACGGCGCGGTCGAGGAGCAGGTCCTCCTGCCCGACCGCGATCGTGACGGGCGCGAGCGGGTCGTCTGTCGTGGGTGTCTTACGGGTTCCGGCCATCGCGGTCCAGCATCCCACGACCCGCTGACACCGGCGCCGTACGCAGGCCGGTCACGGGCGGACGCCGGGCGGCGCGGTCCGTGCGCGGGCACGCCGCGCCCCTCACTCGCGCCAGCCGTCGTACTCCGCCGCCAGCTCCGCGAGCGGTTCCGGCGCGTAACGGCCCTCCCCGTCCTCGACCACCACCAGCCACTGCGCGTCCTCGGCGTCGTCCTCGCCGGCCAGCGCCTCGCGTACCAGCTCGGGTTCCTCCCGTACGCCGAACCGCTCGCGCAGCTGCTCGGCCACCTCCTCCGCCGCGTCGCGGTCGGGGAACACCAGGATGTGTCGTACGTCGTTCACGCGCCCATTCTGCTGTCCGCGCGGACGTGCGCGGCGGCGGGGCCCGTACGGCCGGGGCCTTGGGACCGGGTCCTGAGTCTGGGCCTTGAGCCTGGGGCCTGAGAGGTACGACCGGCGCCCGATGCACGGGGGCTGCGCCACTGCTACGTTCCGGCGCATGGCGAACACCACTTCCGCGCCCCGTACCGGCGCCGAGCGCAAGCGCGACCTGCTGGCACGGCTGGACACCGAGCACGACGTCTGGGTGGCCTCGGCCGGCCTCGACGGAACGCCGTGCCTCGTGCCGCTCTCGCTGCACTGGGACGGCGCGGTGGTCTGGCTGTCCACCCGCGCCGACAACCCGACGGGGCGCAACCTGCGCGAGAACGGCGTGGTACGGCTCTCCTTGGCCAGCACCGAGGCGGTGGTGATGGTGGACGGCACGGTGGAGACGTTCAGCCTGGAGGAGGCGGATACGGAGACGGCGGACGCGTTCGCGGCACGCTGCGGCTGGGACCCGCGGAAGGCGCGGCGCGGCGAGTACGTCTGGTTCAGGGTCACGCCCACCGCCGTGCAGGCGTTCCAGGGGCGGCACGAGATGCCGGGGCGGCACCTGATGACCGACGGCGAGTGGCACGTCTGAGCGAGCACAAGCCCCAGATGTACTCTGGGTGAACCTCTGCTGACAGCTTGGAGTGCGGGCGCCCGCGCCGCGCAGAACGTTCGTACGGTTCACGGGTGGAGTGGCTGAACGCCGAAAACGTACTGGGTACCGCGGGCGTGCTGGTGACCCTTGCCGTACTCGCGTATGAGCGGCTGATCCCCGGGCTCAAACGCATCGGCTACCGCGTGCAGATGGACACCGCCATCGGCGGGGACGTGCAGAACGGCGAAGCGGACGTCCGGCTCGGGCTGTTCGAGGAGTCCCCGGAGATGTCCGAAGGCTCCCTCGTGCTGCTCCGGATCGAGAACGACGGCCTCAAGGCCATCGGGCAGAACAGCTACGAGTCGGACGGCCTCACCGTCACCTTCACCGACCGTACGGTCACGGGCGTCGCGGTGACCGAGCCCAACCCCGAGGAACTGGTGGAGAGTCTGACCGCGGAACGCGGCCTCAGACACGAGGGCAACAAGATCTACATCCCCAGGGTCCCGCTCAACAAAGGCCACCACTTCAAGCTCCTCGTCATGCTCACCGGGCCCGGCGTCGGCCGGAAGGTGAAGCTGCGCGGCACCATCAACGAGGGCAGCATCAAACGGAACCGGCAGCAGCCGCGGCCCAGCAACCTGCTGCTCGGCGTCGTCGTGTTCCTCGTCGTGCTCGTGGGCGTCCAGCAGTCGCTGCTGTGGTGGAACCAGAGCCGGGACCAGCCGCCGATCGGCTGCGCGGACGGCGAACTGACCCTCACGGGCTCCACCGCGCTCCAGCCGGCGATGGAGGAGATCGGGGCGGCGTACGAGTCCGACTGCCCCGGCGCGACCATCGAGGTGGCGGCGGAGGGCAGCAGGGAAGGGCTCCAACTCCTCGACGCCGAGGGCCGCAAGGCGAAGGACGGCGCGCCGCCGATGGTGGCCATGTCGGACGGGCGGGCCTCGGGATACGAGGAGCTGAAGGAGAACCCCGTCGGCGTTGCCGTGTTCGCCATGGTGGTCAACGACGGTGTGGGCGTACGCGACATCTCCCTCGGGGACCTGCGGAAGCTCTACCGCGGCGAGATCCGCAACTGGCGCGAACTGGGCGGCCGCGACCTGCCGGTCCGGCTGGTCAGCCGCAGCAGCGGCTCGGGCACCCGCAGCATCTTCCAGGAGAGCGTGCTGAAGGGCTTCGAGTCGGGGGTGTCGTCGCAGGACTGCGTACGCCAGGACGATCCCGCCGCGAAGCAGCTGCGCTGCGAGCGGAGCAGCACGGCGCAGGTGCTGGCGGCGGTCGGGGAGACGGCGGGCGCCATCGGCTACGGGGAGCGGCAGGCGGCGAGCAAAGCGGAGGGCGTGACGCTGCTGCGGCTGGACGGGTACGCGGCGGACTCGGAGACGGTGCGGGCGGGCACGTACCCGTTCCGGGCGGCCGAGTACGCGTACACATACGGGAGTCCGCCGGCCGACTCGCTCGCCTCGGAGTTCCTCGGGTACCTGGCCGACGGCGCGGCGCAGAACATCCTCCGGACACACGGGCACCTCTCCTGCGCGGGGCTGCAGAGCGCGCAACTGTGCTGAACCCGGCGCCCCGTCCCGGTGCGCGGTCAGAGGGCGGGGCACGGTGCGCGGGGGCACGCTGGGCACGGGCACGGGCGCGGGCCCGGTGCGCGGGGGCACGCTGGGCACGGGCACGGGCGCGGGCCCGGTGCGCGGGGGCACGGTCACGGGCCGGCCGCCGGAGGACGGCGCACCACGCCCGCTCCCGAGTCCGTGACGGCGAGGGCACCGGACAGGTCCGTACGCAGCACGAGGGCGCCCTGCCTGCGGAGGGCGTCGAGGGTACGCGGTGACGGGTGGCCATAAGGGTTGTCCTCTCCGCTGGAGATGAGCGCGGTGCGCGGGCGGAGCCGCTCCAGCAGTGCCGGGTGCTGGTACGCCGAACCGTGGTGCGCGACTTTCAGGACGTCGACCCGCGGCAGGTCCGGGTGCGCCGCGAGCAGGCGGCGCTGTGCGGGCGGCTCGAGGTCCCCGGGCAGGAACACCGTCAAGTCCCCGGCGCGGACCAGGAGTGTGACGCTGGAGTCGTTCGCCCCGGACTCCCCGCCGGAGCCGCCCGATCCGGACTCCCCGGGCGTACGGGGTGGGGCCTCCCGGTCCGGCCACAGCACCTCCCAGGACAGGCCGCCCACGGCACGCCGCTCCCCCGGTGCCGCGCGGATCTCGGGGATGCCCGCCTGCCGTGCGGTGCGATGCACGAACTCTGCCTGGTCCCGCGGCTCTTGCAGGCCCGTCGTCTGGATCGAGCCGACGGCACGGCCGCGCAGCGCACCCGAGAGCCCGGACACGTGGTCCGCGTGGAAGTGGGTGAGCAGCAGGAGCGGGATGGACCTGATGCCGAGGGCGCGCAAACAGCGGTCTACGGCATCGGGGTCCGGTCCCGTGTCGATCAGCACCGCGCTGCCGTCGCCGGCCGAAAGGGCCAGCGCGTCCCCCTGGCCGACGTCGCAGGCCACCAGCCGCCAGTCGGGCGGCGGCCAGCCAGTGAGCGGGCGGGTCACCGAGGGCGGGCGGACCAGGGCGAGCAGCAGGAGCAGGGCGCAGGCGGCGGCCACCAGCGGGTGGCGCGGGAGCCGCCTCGCGAGCACCGCCAGGGCCAGCACGAGCACCGCGAGGAGCGCGGCACCCGTCCAACTGCCCGGCCAGTCCACGACGGCCCCGGGCAGCAGCGCGCCCGTCCGCGCGGTCAGCGCGATGGCTCCGGCAGGCCAACCGGCCAGCCAGGCCAGGGCCTTGGCCACGGGCAGTCCGAACGGGGCGGCGGCGAGGGCGGCGAAGCCCAGCACGGTGGCGGGGGCGACGGCGAACTCGGCCAGCAGGTTGCACGGGACCGCGACCAGGCTGACGTGCGCGGACAGCACGGCGACCACGGGCGCGCAGGCCGCCTGCGCCGCCGCGGCGGCGGCGAGTGCCTCGGCGAGACGCCCGGGCACGCCGCGCCGCCGCAGCGCGGCGCCCCAGCGCGGGGCGACGGTCAGCAGCGATCCCGTGGCCAGCACGGAGAGCAGGAAGCCGAAGTCGCGGGCGAGCCACGGGTCCCAGAGGACCAGCACCAGCACAGCGGCGGCCAGAGCGGGGAGCAGCGAGCGGCGGCGGCCGGTGCCGATCGCGAGGATGGTGATGAGCCCGCAGGTGGCGGCCCGGAGCACGCTGGGGTCGGGGCGGCTCACGACGACGAACGCGAGGGTGAGGAGCGCACCGAGGACGGCGGTCGTACGCAGGGGGATGCCCAGACGCGGGGCCAGCCCCCGCCGTTCCGCGCGGGAGGCGGTGCCGGGCGGGCCGATGAGCAGCACCAGCAGCACGGTGAGGTTCCCGCCGCTCACGGCAAGCAGATGAAGCATGTCGGTGGTGCGGAACGCCTGGTCGAGATCGTGCGGGATGCGTGCGGTGTCACCGACGACCAGGCCCGGCAGCAGCGCCCGCGGATCCGGCGCGAGGCCGTCGCTGGCCTCCCGGAGCCCGGCCCGCAGGTCGCCCGCCGTGCGCTGGAGCGCGCTCGGGCGGCCGATGACCTCGGGCGGCCGGGTGCCCTGTGCGCGCAGCACGGCGGCGATGTCCCGTCCGCCCCGCCCGGCGCCCTGCGCGGGAGCGAGCCGCGCCTCGACCCGCACGCGTGCCGAGGGCAGCAGCCCCCGCCAGGCCCCTTCCGCGCTGCCGGCAGCGGGTGGGCGGGAGCCGGCGTCGCCGTTGCGGTCCGCGCCGTCGCTGCCGCCGTCGCCGTCGCCGTCGCCGCCGCTGTCGGCGCCTGCTGCCGGGCCGGCTGGGCCGTCCCGCTCCTGTGGGTGGACCAGGAGCAGCACCGGGGCCCGTACGGCCACCGTGCCCACGCCGTCCGCCGTGACGCGGCGGATCTCCGCCGGCACGACGATGACGCCTTCCTCTCTCCGCGCGCCCCGGACCTGCGGGTGCGTGGTGTGCGGGTCGCCGGTGACGGTCAACTCGGCCGTGGCGTGCGCGTATTCGGCGGCCAGCTCGGGGACCGGCCCGCGGTGCACGTCCGCCGCGTGGAGCGCGGCGGACGTGGCGGCCGCCGCCGCGCACAGCAGCGTCATCGCGGCTGCGCCGAACACGCCGCGCCGGAACGGCGGCCGGCCCACCGTGCCCGGCGCGGTGGCCGCTCGGCGGCGGGACAGGACCGCGAGCAGCGCCCCGGCGACACCGCATGCCACCGCCGCCAGCGCGGCCGTACGGCCGGTCGTCCCGACGCCGAGGGCCGCCGCCGCCCACGCGGCGAGGGCAGGCGGGACCAGCCGGAGATCCGTGGGCCCCTCCTGGCGGGGATCGGCGGCGCCGAGCCGGTGCCCCGAGAGCGTGTGCACGGTGCTGCGCCGCCCGCCCCGGCCGCTCGGGATGCCGGGCGTGGATGTGGATGTGGACGTGGACGTGGACGTGGTGACCGTACGCGTGCCCGCGCCCGTGCCGCCGGTCATGGACTGACCCGCGGCTCGATGTCCGCGAAGCGGGCGTCGCCGATGCCGTTGACCTCGCGGAGTTCGTCGACCGAGGTGTAACCGCCGTTCTCCGTGCGGTAGTCGATGATGTGCTGGGCCAGGACCGGGCCGACGCCGGGCAGCGCCTCCAGCTGTTCGGCCGTCGCGGAGTTGAGGCTGATACGGGCTCCGGCGTCGGCGCCCGGCCCCGCCGGGCCGCCCGGGGCGGGACTGCCGCGCGCGTCGGTGGGCGCCGGACCGGCGGCGGAGGCGCCGCTGCCGCCCACGACGATCTGCTCGCCGTCGACAAGCAGGCGCGCCTTGTTGAGCGCGCCGGTCTCCGTGCCGGGCTCCGCGCCGCCGGCCGCCTCAAGGGCGTCTGCGACACGCGAGCCTGGCGGGAGGCGGTGCACCCCGGGCTCACGCACCTTCCCGGAGACGTCGACCGTCACCCGTTTCCCCGGACTCGGCTCGGGGCCCGTGCCCGCCGGTGCGTTGTCGGGGCGCCCCGAGAGGGACGGCGGCCCGGAAGTGCCGGTGGCCGCCTCGGGCGCCCGCACGGTCTGCGGACGGCCCGACCAGAAGTGGTGCACGGCGAAGCCGACCGCGATCAGCAGCACAAGTCCCAGGGCCACGATCGTCCTCGGCTCCACTCCGCAGCGGAGCTGCACCCACGTCGGCAGCCGCTCGCCCACGGCCAGCCGCAGCCTGGCGGCCCGTGACGGTGCGGGCGGCTGCTCCTCGTCCGCCTCCCCACCCGTGGTGGCCGGCCGACTCCCCTCGTCCGCGTCCAGGGGCCGCCAACGGTGCTGGACAGGACGGTGATGTGCCGACGAGGAAGCGCCGCCGGGGCCGCGGTCCGTGCGCGGGAAGGCGGCCGATGCTCCGCCGCCTCCGCCCGCCCGTTCACCGTGCTCGCCCGCGTGCTCCGCACGGCTCCGCCGCACCGCGTCACGCGCCGCGTCACGCGCCGCCGAGATGGCGACCGTACGAGGCAGTACATCGCCCGTGGCCGTACGGGCGGGCTGCGGCGGGCCGTGCTGCCGCACCTGGCGCGGCAGCACGCGGTGTGCCCCGCCGGCCGGGTCCAGCGGAGGGCGTACGCCAACGGCCGGTGGCGCGGCGTCAGTTACGGGCGGTGGCCCGCAGGGTCCATCACCCGGAGGACCGCCAGCCTCGGCATCCGCATCCGCATCCGCATCCGCATTCGCATCCGCGTCCACTTCCACGTCCACGTCGGCTTCCGGTAACGGAAACGGGACCGGGAGCGGCGGGAACGGGTCAGAGCCCCGCCCAAGGGACGGATCAGGCGCCGGAGGCGCCGCCCACCCCTCCCCCTCAGCCCCGTCCCCCGCACCGGACGCACCGCCACCGGACCGGGGCGGTGGCGCGAACAGGGACGAGGCGCGCTCGGGCAGCGGCGAGGACGCGGGCGGTACGGGCGCGGGCACGTGGCGGCGGAGGCGGCGCGCGCCCCGGGCAGTGCCCCGAACGGGGCCCCGGGCCGGGCCGCGGTGGCCCGGCCCACGAGTGTCACGGTGTGATCGAGAGGTCATGCCGAGGACGCTACGGAGTCCCCGCACAGTCAGATGATCTTGCTCAATTCCTGGGGATAACCAGCGAGTTGTGGATAACTCCGTCACCCGCCTCAGCGAAGCGAGACCACCGCACCGAGCAGTCCCGGCCCCGTGTGCGCCCCGATCACCGCGCCCACCTCGCTCACGTGGAGGTCGGCGAGCCCCCGCAGCCGGCCGCGCAGCCGCTCCGCCAGCTGCTCCGCGCGCTCAGGCGCCGCGAGATGGTGTACGGCGACGTCCACCCGCGCGTCGCCGGACTTCTCGACGACGATCTCCTCCAGCCGGGCCAGCGCCCTGGACGCCGTACGCACCTTCTCCAGCATGGCGATGCGCCCCTCGGACAGCTCCAGCAGCGGCTTGACCGCCAGCGCGGACCCCAACAGCGCCTGGGCGGCGCCGATCCGGCCGCCTCGGCGCAGATAGTCGAGGGTGTCGACATAGAAATACGCGGAGGTGCCCTCGGCCCGCTTCTCGGCCGCGGCCACGGCGTCGTCCACCGTGCCGCCGGCCCGCGCGGCGCCCGCCGCCGCCAGCGCGCAGAAGCCCAGCGCCATCGCGACCATCCCGGTGTCGACGACCCGCACCGGGACCGGCGCCTCCCGCGCGGCCATCAGCGCCGCGTCGTACGTGCCGGAGAACTCCGCCGAAAGGTGCAGCGAGACCACGCCGTCCGCGCCCCCGTCCGCGGCCGCCCGGTACGCCTCCGCGAACATCGCCGGGCTCGGCCGTGACGTCGTCACCGCCCGCCGTTTGCGCAGGGCCTCGGCCAGCGAGCGGGCGGAGATCTCGGTGCCCTCCTCCAGCGCCTCGTCGCCGAGCACCACGGTCAACGGAACGGAGCTGATGCCGTGCTCGACCAGCGCCGCCGGTGGCAGATAGGCCGTGGAGTCAGTGACGATCGCGACGTGGCGGGACATGAAGCGGAGATTATCTCCCGTTGTCGGCGAGTGGCAGCACAGGCCCGGACGTTTAGCTTCCGCTTACCTTCCGTACGAGGTCCGGGCCGGTCCCGTACGAGCTCCCGGACGCCTCCGTACGACGTCCGTACGACGCGCCCGACGGGTCCGTACGACGCCCGCGCCCGACGTCCGTACAACGCCCGCGGCGGCCCCTCCGCGCCCTCAAGGAGCGCTCTGCGGGCGCCCCTTGCGGAGGTCCGGCAGCTTCCGCGGCTGCTTCCCCGCCGCGCCCGCACCCGCCTCCGTGTCCACGTCCGCGCCCGCGTCCGTGCCGGTGTCCGTCTCCGGAGCCGCCCCCGCCTCGGACGCACCGGACGTACCGGACGCACCGGCCTCGCCCGTGCCCCGTTCCAGCGCCTCGCCCGTGCCCCGTTCCAGCGCCTCGCCCGTGCCCCGTTCCAGCGCCTCGGCCGCGTCCGGCCCGCGCAGTCTGCGCGCGGCCTCGCCGTCCGGCGTGCGCTCCGCGTCCAGCGCGGGCGCCCCGCCCGCCGGCGGCTCCCGCCACCCGCGCAGCGCGCCCGACTCGATCTCGATCTGCTCGCGGAGCGCCGACAGCCCCTCCGCGTCGTACTGCCCGGCGCGGTCCTGCGCGGCGAAGCGGAGGGAGTCAGCGGACTCCTTGATGGTGTCGACCCGCTTGCGCACGTCCGGCAGCCGCTCCGCGATCCGCGCGCGGTCCGGCTCCCGCTCCATGAGCAGCCGCAGCTCGCCGTCGACCTGCCGGGCGTGGTCGTGCAGCCGGTCCAGCAGCCCGATGGCCTCCCGCAGCGAGGCGTCGTCGCCCGCCCCGGTCTCCAGCGCGAGGCGCGTGCTGTCGATGGAGGAGCGCAGCTCCAGGCGTACGCGCGCCACCTCGCCGACCGGTCCCGGCTGCGCGGTCTTCGCCTTGAGCGCCGTCTCCTCCACTGTCCGCCTGACCTGCGCACCGGTGCGCTCCACGCCCCGCTTCACGGCGCGTACGGCACGCACCGCGGCGATGACGCCCAGGGTCACGAAGACCACGAAGAGCAAGGCCAGTACGCCGATGACGAATTCCACCCGGGCTCCTTCGTCCGTGCCGCCGTCTCCCGTGCCGTCTCCAGCCTAAACGGACGGGAGCGGCATGGCGTTCCGCGCGTCCCGGACGGCCCCCGTAAACCTCCCCGTAGGGGAAGCGACGGCCGCCCGCAACCGCACCTCCGTCGTCGCCCCGGAGTCACCCCCGGACGACGTCCACCCCAGACTCGCCCCGGAGTCACCCCGGAACGACGTTCACCAGCTTCGGCGCCCGCACGATCACCTTCCGGGCCGGCGAGCCGCCCAGGGCCGCGACGATCGCCGGCTCCGCCAGCGCCGCCTCCTCCAGCTCGGCGTCCGTGATGGACGGCGCCACCTCCAGCCGCGCCTTGACCTTGCCCTTGACCTGAACGACGCAGGTCACGGTCTCGTCCACGACGTACGCCGGATCGGCCACGGGGAAGCCCTCGTACACGACGGTCGACTCGTGCCCCAGCCTGCGCCACAGCTCCTCGGCGACGTGCGGGGCCAGCGGCGCGATCAGCAGCACCAGGCCCTCGGCCACCCGGCGGGAGACCTCGGGCTGCTTGGTGAGGTGGTTGTTCAGTTCGGTGATCTTCGCGATGGCGGTGTTGAAGCGCAGCCCGCTCAGGTCCTGCCGTACGCCGTCGATCGCCTTGTGCAGGGCGCGCAGCGTCGCCTCGTCCGGCTCGTCCTCCGTGACGGCGATCTCGCCGGTCGACTCGTCGACGACGTTCCGCCACAGCCGCTGCAGCAGCCGGTACTGGCCGACGACCGCGCGGGTGTCCCAGGGCCGGGAGACGTCCAGGGGGCCCGTCGCCAGCTCGTACAGGCGCAGCGTGTCCGCGCCGTACTCCGCGCAGATCTCGTCCGGAGTGACGGCGTTCTTCAGGGACTTGCCCATCTTGCCCAGCGTCCGGGAGACCTTCTCGCCCTGGTGGAAGTACGCGCCGTCACGCTCCTCCACCTCGGCGGCCGGTACGGCGATGCCGCGGCTGTCGCGGTAGACGTACGCCTGGATCATGCCCTGGTTGAACAGCTTGTGGAACGGCTCGGCCGAGGACACGTGCCCCAGGTCGAACAGCACCTTCGACCAGAAGCGCGCGTACAGCAGGTGCAGCACCGCGTGCTCGGAGCCGCCCACGTACAGGTCGACGCCGCCGTTCGGCAGGCCGTCGCGCGGGCCCATCCAGTACCGTTCGACGGCGGGGTCGACCAGGCGCTGGTCGTTGTACGGGTCCAGATAGCGCAGCTCGTACCAGCAGGAGCCGGCCCAGTTGGGCATGGTGTTGGTCTCCCGCCGGTACTTGCGCGGGCCGTCGCCCAGGCCCAGATCCAGGGTGACGTTCACCCAGTCCTCGTTGCGGGACAGCGGCGTCTCGGGCGAGGTGTGTGCGTCGTCCGGGTCGAAGGTGCGCGGGGAGTAGTCGTCGACCTCGGGCAGCTCCAGCGGCAGCATCGACTCGGGCACCGCGTGGGCGACGCCCTCCTCGTCGTACACGATCGGGAACGGCTCGCCCCAGTACCGCTGGCGGCTGAACAGCCAGTCGCGCAGCCGGTAGTTGACGGTGCCGGCGCCGATGCCCTGCGCCTCCAGCCACTCCGTGATCTTCGCCTTGGCCTCGACGACGCCCAGGCCGTCCAGGACGACCCGCTGGCCGGCCGAGTTCACAATCCGCGCGTCGTACGAGACGAACGCCTCGTCCCAGGTGGCGGGGTCGGTGCCGCGGTCGTCGGAGGGCTCGACGACGCAGCGCATCGGCAGCTCGAAGGCGCGCGCGAACTCGAAGTCGCGGTGGTCGTGCGCGGGGACGGCCATGATGGCGCCGGTGCCGTAACCCATCAGCACGTAGTCGGCGATGAAGACCGGCACGCGCTCGCCGCTGACCGGGTTCGTGGCGTACGCACCCGTGAACACGCCGGTCTTGTCCTTGGCCTCGGCCTGCCGCTCGACGTCGGACTTGGCGGCGGCCTGCGCGCGGTACGCGGCGACCGCCTCGGCCGGCGTGGCGTGGCCGCCGGTCCACACCTCGTGGGTGCCCTCCGGCCAGGCGTCCGGCACGATCGAGGCGGCGTGGCCCTCGCCGGACACCAGGTCGTGCTCGGGGGCCAGCACCATGTAGGTCGCACCGAACAGGGTGTCCTGCCGGGTGGTGAAGACGGTGATCGCGGCGTGTTCCTCGCCGTGCGCGGTGTCGACCGGGAAGTCGACGCGCGCGCCCTCGCTGCGGCCGATCCAGTTGCGCTGCTGCAGCTTGATCGCCTCGGGCCAGTCCAGCGAGTCCAGGTCGTTCAGCAGCCGCTCGGCGTACGCGGTGATGCGCATGTTCCACTGCCGCAGCTTGGCCTTGAAGACGGGGAAGTTGCCGCGCTCGGAGCGGCCCTCGGCGGTGACCTCCTCGTTGGCCAGGACGGTGCCCAGCCCGGGGCACCAGTTCACGGGGGCGTCGGAGGCGTACGCCAGCCGGTAGTCCCCCAGCAGGTCGGCGCGCTCCGTACGGTCCAGCGCGCTCCACTCGGCGCGGCCCTCGGGCGTCCGGCGCCGCCCGGACTCGAACTCGGCGACCAGCTCGTCGATCGGCCGCGCGCGGTCCGCCTCCTCGTCGTACCAGGAGTTGAAGATCTGCAGGAAGATCCACTGCGTCCACTTGTAGTACGACGTGTCGATCGTCGCGAACGTACGGCGCTGGTCGTGGCCCAGGCCCAGCCGACGCAGCTGCGCCCGCATCTGCACGATGTTCGCCTCGGTGGACACCCGCGGGTGCGTGCCGGTCTGTACGGCGTACTGCTCGGCGGGCAGCCCGAACGCGTCGAAGCCCAGGGTGTGCAGGACGTTGTGGCCGGTCATCCGCTGGAAGCGGCCGTAGACGTCGGTGGCGATGTAGCCCAGCGGGTGGCCGACGTGCAGGCCGGCGCCCGAGGGGTACGGGAACATGTCCATGATGAACTTCTTGGGCTTGGCCGCCGTCTCCGGATCGCCGCCCAGGGCGCCGTCACCGGGGTTGGGCGCCTCGTACGTGCCGTGCTTCTCCCAGAAGTCCTGCCAGCGCGCCTCGATGTCGGCGGCCAGTGCCGCCGTGTAGCGATGGGGGGCCGCGGTCTCGGCGGCGGTCGTGGTCTCGCTCATCGTCCTCAAAGCTCCATCGGTCGTCTCTGCTTGCCCGGGAAATGAAAAATCCCCTCGCACAGGAGGGGACGCCGCGCCGATTCCGGCCCCGTTCAGAGGGGTCGGTAGTCCTCAGCGCGGCCCGCTAAGCAGAAGGCGTACGGCACGCATGCGCACAGGGTACCGCAAGGGCCACGCGCCGTCCGGGGCGTCCGGAACGTGAGCGGGAGCGGCCCGTAACGCAGACGACGTGTGTCCGCTTTGAGCGCGGGCACACGTCGTCTGGCAATCGCGTGGAGCTAAGGAGATTCGAACTCCTGACCCCTTGCATGCCATGCAAGTGCTCTACCAACTGAGCTATAGCCCCAAGAATGGTCCGTGCGGAAAACGCGGCCAGTGGTGCCGCCGGTTTCCCGGCGTCCGCGCTGTGACGTCCCCGCTACGGCGGTGCCTACTGTACACGCCCGCGGCAGTGGTCCGCCAAAGTGTTTCCGCACCCCCGACACCCCTTCCACCTGGCGTTCACGGCCGGCCGATACTGTCGGGGCGCCGACGCACCGCGATCCTGGAGAGACGCACGCCGTGAGCATCGTTCAGCAGACCGCCGCCGGCCGGACCAGCGCCACAGCCTGGTCGTACGTCGTGCGCCGGCCCACTTTCGCCGCCGCCCTCCTGTGTCTCGTGTCCTTCGCCGCCTTCTGGTCCGCACAGCGCGCGACGGACGTCTCCATGATCGACCTCATGGTCTACCGCGCGGAGGGCTGGGCCGCCCGCAGCGGACAGGACCTGTACCTGCTGCGCGCGACACACGCCGACCTGCCCGCGACGTACCCGCCGTTCGCCGCGCTGCTGTTCATGCCGCTCACCCTGCTCGACATCGACGACATGCGGACCACCGCGACCCTGCTCAACCTGGGCCTGCTGATCGCCCTCGTCCATCTCGCCCTCCGGCTCACCGGCCGCCCCCTGCGCATCCCGCGCCCGGCCGCCGTCCTGGTGCTCGCCGCGCTCGCCGTCTGGTGCGAGCCGGTGTGGACGACGCTGCGCTACGGGCAGGTGAACCTGCTGCTGGCCGCGCTCGTCGTCTGGGACCTCTCACGCCGCCCGGACCACCGGTGGGCGGGCGTGGGGACAGGGATCGCGGCGGGCATCAAGCTCACACCCGCGCTGTTCGCGGTGTTCCTGGCGCTGTGCGGGATCGTGGAGGGCTGGCGGCGGCTGCGCCACACCGGGGTGGTCACCGACGTGTGGAACCCGCGGCTCCGGCAGGCGACCATGGCCACCGGCGCGTTCCTCGCCACGGCGCTGCTCAGCGCCGTCGTCCTGCCGCGCGACTCGCACCGCTTCTGGTCCGAGGTGCTCTTCACCTCCGACCGGGCCGGCGACATCGAGGGCACGGCCAACCAGTCCCTGCGCGGCGTCCTCGCCCGGCTGCTGCACACCCCGGATCCGGGCACGCTCGCGTCCGTGCTGGCCGTGGCGGTGGCGGCGGCCGGGCTGGCCGTCGCCGTGGCGGCGTTCCTCGCGGGCCCGCGGCGCCTGGCGCACGCGCCCGCGTGGGCCGCGCTCGCCTGCGCCGCCACGGCGCTCCTGGTGAGCCCGGTGACCTGGTCGCACCACTGGGTGTGGTGCGTGCCGCTGGTGCTGCTGCTCGGGACGGAGGCGCTGCACCGTACGAGCGTCCGCTGGTGGACGGGTACGTGTCTGGCGGCGCTGATCTTCTGTACGTACGCGCTGTGGCTGGTGCCGCACAAGGCGGTCGGCGGGGTGCGGCCCGAACTCCACCAGGGCTTCGGCGAGATGCTGCTCTCCGGCCTCTATCCGCTGGCGGGCGCGGCTTTCCTGGTGCTCGCGGCGACGCGTGCCGTACGGGCGCTCCGCAGGCCGGTGCCGTACGAGCTGCCGCGGGGCGGAAGCGGGAGCGCGGGCGGAGGTGCGGCGCGGCAGAGCGCGGCGCCCGCGCCGCGTCAGGCCGTGGCGAAGGAGTAGAAGCGCTTCAGCGTGCAGTGCTCGTCGAGCAGGCGGCCGTAGATCGGCTCACCGTCGAGCTCGCGGTACGTCTCGATCGGGTCGCCCTTTATGATCAGCGCCCGCGCGCATTCCTCGCACCAGTACTGGAACTCGGCGTTCACGGGCTCCATATCGCGGACGATCGGAGTCCCACTGCCGCACCAGTCGCACTTCCGGCTGTGAGCCCCCATCAGTCAGCTCCAGGTGTGGCCACAGGCCGTGCACACGTAGGAAACTCCTCCATTGTCGCCGAGCATCTGAGCGACATTCGATGATCCGCAAGCAGGGCACTGGAGGACCGTGGCAGGCATCGCTTCCGTCCCTTCCGGTTCGCCCCGCCCCCCTTCCAGTCGTCACGATTCTGCCATGTTCTTCCCCCTGGCAGGAGCCCCGGTCAGCGAGCCCTGCGCAGGAATCCCGCGAGAGCGCCGAGAGCCGACGTCCCGGCGAGCGCGAGACCGGTCGCCCAGAGGGCGTCGGCGGAGGTTCCGGTCGCCTCCAGCCGGTTGAGGAAGAGGGTGCCGAGGGTGGCGATTCCGATCAGCATGCCCAGCTGCGTCACCGTGGTCAGCAGCCCGCTGGCGTCGGCGGCCTCCTGCGGGCGTACGGAGCCCAGGGCGCGGGTCAGCGTCGGGCTGTAGCCGAAGCCGAGGCCCAGGCCGATCCCGGCGAAGGCGGCGAACAGCCACACGCCGCCGTCCCCGCCGTCCCGCAGCACCCAGCCCAGTGCGGCGTACGAGACGGCCGCCAGCACGAAGCCGCCCGGTACGGCGGTGCGCAGGACACGTTCGGGGAGCCGCTGCCAGAGCAGGCCGACGGCGCCGAAGGCGACGGCGGTGGGCCCGAACGTGAGCCCGGTGCGCAGCGCGCTGTAACCGAGCCCGCCCTGGAGGTGCAGGGAGAGGGCGAACAGCAGGCCGGCGTTGGCGGCCATGACGACGGCGATGCGGACCACGGCCAGCGAGATGCCGGGCGCACGCAGCACCCTCGGCGCGATGAGCGGTGAGCCGCCGCGGCGCGCGAGGCGGGTCTCGTACGCGGCGAACACGGCCAGCACCACGGCGCTCAGCGCGAGCGAGAGCCGGCACCAGGCCGGCCAGTCCCGCTCCTGCCCGAGCACGAGCGGGACGGTGAACAGGCAGACGGCGGCGGCAAGCAGAAGGAGCCCCGCCAGGTCGAGGCCGCGGGCCCGCTCGGCGTTCCTGGCCTCCCGCTCCTCGCGCGGCAGCACACGCAGCCCGAGTGCCAGCAGCAGCACACCGATCGGCACGTTGAGCAGGAAGGCGGGGCGCCAGCCCGCGCCGAACAGGTCGGCGCTGACGAGGACGCCGCCGACGATCTGGCCGGCGGCGGCGCCGGTCGCGATCACGGCGGCGAAGGCGCCGAGCGCGCGGGCCCGCGCGGGGCCGGTGAACGTGCGCTGGATGAGGCTGAGGATCTGCGGCACCATCACGGCCGCTCCCGCGCCCTGAACGAACCGGAACGCGATCAACTGGCCGGTGCCGGAGGCGAGTCCGCAGGCCAGCGAGGCGGCGGTGAAGAGGACGAGGCCCTGGAGGAAGACCCGCCCGTGCCCGAACCTGGCGCCCAGCCGGGCCCCGGTGATCAGCAGCACGGCGTAGCTGATGGTGTAGCCGGCGAGGACGAGTTGCAGGCCGGCGCCGGAGGCGTGCAGATCGGTACGGATCGTGGGCGCCGCCACGTTGACGATGAACACGTCGAGCAGCGCCATGAACTGCCCGGTCAGGACGGTCACCAGCAGCCAGCGGGACCGGTTGTCAGTGGCGTGGCGTTTACTGGCAGCGTCGGGGATGGACGGCGCGGACGGCGGGGCGGTCTGGGTCATGACGCCACCCTCGGGCTGTTCAGTACGGGTAACCAGAGCCCGCTGATGCTGGTAGTGGCAGCACCTGGCAGGGACGGGGCACGGGCACGACGATGGGGGCGTGACGGTGACGACGGCACAGCGGAACACGGCGGCGCGCCGCAGACCCGAGCTCGCCGCCTTCCTGCGCAGCCGCCGCGCGCGGGTGACCCCGGCGGACGTGGGGATGCCGCCGGGGCTGCGGCGCCGTACGCCGGGGCTGCGCCGCGAGGAGGTGGCGCAGCTCTCCGGGGTGGGCGTGACCTGGTACACGTGGCTGGAGCAGGGCCGCCGCATCAACGCCAGCGCGCAGGTGCTGGACGCGGTGGCGCGCACGCTGCGGCTGGACGCGGCCGAGCGCGAGCATCTCTACCACCTCGCGGAGGTGCCGTTCTTCCCGGAGCAGCTGCCGTCCACGGACTGCGTGGGGGCCGAACTGCAGGGCGTGCTCGACGCGGTGGAGACGCTCCCGGCCGTGATCTACAACTCGCGGTACGACATCCTCGGCACCAACGCGCAGTACCGCGCGGTGTTCCGGGTCCCTCAGGCACGGGCCGGCGTGCGGAACGTGCTGTGGACGCTGTTCACCGGCGACCGGGAGAACTGCCCGCTGGTGTTCCGCGACTCCGAGCTGCGGGTGATGGTGGCGATGCTGCGCGGGGCGTACGGGCGGCACGTGGGCGAGCCCGCGTGGGAGTCGTTCATCCGGCGGCTCTCGGAGGCCAGTCCGGAGTTCGTGGGGATGTGGACGAGCGGGGACGTGGTGCCGCCGGGCCCGCGGGTGAAGACGTTCCGGCACGCGGCGGTGGACGGCGAGATACGGATGTCGTCGGTGTCCCTCGCGGTGAACGGGATGCCGGAGGCGCGGATGGTGGTCCACACGCCGAGCGACGACGAGAGCCGCGCCCTGATAGCCGAAATCCCGCCCCTGGAAAGGGACGGGACCGGCGACGAACGGGAGTGGAGCTAAGGAGATTTGAACTCCTGACCCCTTGCATGCCATGCAAGTGCTCTACCAACTGAGCTATAGCCCCGCGTGTTGCGAACGGGCAGAAGCTTAACGGGTGCGGGGCCCGATTGAGAAATCGCCCCAGGCCCACGGCCCGTGCCGCGCTCAGCCACGGCCCGTACGGCCGCTGCCGCGCTCGGCACCCGACCGTACAACCGCTGCCGCGCTCAGTCGTCGTCGCCGAGCACCGGCTCCGGGAGCGTCCCGGCGTTGTGCTCCAGCAGCCGCCAGCCGCGCACGCTCTCGCCGAGCACGGACCAGCAGCAGTTGGAGAGGCCACCGAGCGCCTCCCAGGTGCTCGGGTGCAGTCCCAGCAGCCGTCCGATGCTCGTACGGATCGTGCCGCCGTGGCTCACCACGACGAGCGTGCCGTCGTCCGGCAGCTTCTCCACGCTCCGCTCGATCACCGGCGCCGCCCGGTCCGCGACCTCGGTCTCCAGCTCGCCGCCGCCGCGCCGCACCGGTTCGCCGCGCTTCCACGCGGCGTACTGGTCGCCGTAGCGCTCGACGATCTCCTCGTGCGTGAGCCCCTGCCAGGCCCCGGCGTACGTCTCGCGGAGGGTCTCGTCGTGGCTGACCTCGAGCCCGGTCACGGCGGCCAGCTCGGCCGCCGTGGCCCGCGTGCGCTTGAGGTCGGACGCGATGACCGCGTCCGGCTTCAGCCCGGCCAGCAGCCGTGCCGAGCGCCGGGCCTGGGCCAGCCCGGCCTCGGTCAGCTCGATGTCCGTCGACCCCTGGAAGCGGCGCTCCAGGTTCCACGCGGTCTGCCCGTGCCGCCACAGGACGACTCTCCGCCCGCGGCTCACTGCGCCTCCTCCGCGTGCGCGGCCCCCCGCCCCAGTGATGCCTTCGCGTCCTCGGGCAGCTCGATCTGGGGGCAGTCCTTCCAGAGCCGTTCCAGCGCGTAGTACACCCGCTCCTCGCTGTGCTGCACGTGCACCACGATGTCCACGTAGTCCAGCAGCACCCAGCGGCCCTCGCGTTCGCCCTCCCGGCGCGCCGGTTTGGCCCCGTGCTCCTTGAGCAGGTGCTCCTCGATGGCGTCGACGATCGACCTGACCTGCCGGTCGTTGGGTGCCGAGGCGAGCAGGAAGGCGTCGGTGAGGGCGAGGACGTCGCTGACGTCATACGCGACGATGTCGTGCGCGAGCTTGTCGGCGGCGGCCTGGGCGGCGGCTTTGACGAGCTCGGTGGAACGGTCCGTGGCTGTCACAGGCAGAGCTTTCGGTCGGGATCGGTTGGCCCGGGCCGGCAGGCCCGGGCAACAGACCCCAGGATCTCATGTACGCGCACGGGCGCTCAGCCCTTGTAGTCCTTGCCCAGGACGACCGTCACGTCGGCGTTGCCCGCGCCCTTCCCCTTCCGTACGGCGCCGTCCGGCAGTCCGAGCGTCTTGGCGACCTCCGCGGCCTGCGCCTTCTGCGCCGCGTTCGCGTACGTCACCTGGGAGGTGCCGCCGCTGCCGCCGCCCTGGCCGCCGTCGACGACCGTGAAGCCGCCGTTGACCAGCGCGACCCGTGCCGCCTCCGCGGCGCCCTTGCTGCCGGAGGCGTTCTGCACGCTGACGGTGGGTGCGGCGCTCGGGTCGGAGTTCTTGACGGTGCCGCCGAGCACGTCCTTGACCAGGCCGTCGCTCGTGCTCCGGCTGAGCGTCCCGTTCGTCTCGACGGGCAGCACCTTCGTATCGAACGCGCCGTCCTTCGCGAGCGCCGAGAGCCCCGCCAGAGTCGCGCCGAGCGACTCCTCGGAGAGCGAGGGGTCGAGGATCTGGCCGAGTGACTTCACGGTGTTGGTGGCGCCCGCCTTGTCGCTGGACACCTTCTTCAGGACGGCCTCCATGACCTGCCCGAAGCGGGTGAGCTGCTTGGCCTTCTGCTCGCCCGTGGCGCTGTACGTGGCGTACGCGACGGCCGCCCGGCCGTCCAGGCTCGTCGCCTTGCCGCGTTCCACCAGCGGCTTGTCGCCCTTCTTCTTGCCCGGCACGGCGGTGTCGGTGTCGACGGCGATGCCGCCGACGGAGTCCACGAGGATCTCCAGGTACGGGGTGTCCAGCCGCCACGTCCCCTTGATCTGCGCGCCGAACAGCCGGTCCAGGGCGTCCCGGGTCGGGGTGGCGCCCTCGTCCTTGACGGACTTGCCGAGTGTGGTGGTCCCGCCGTCGGCGGTGGAGACGGCGAGGGAGTTGGGCAGCAGGAGGGTGGTGCCCTTCTTCGCGGTGTCGTTGTCGACGAGCAGGGCAGTGGAGCTGGCGTCGCTGTCGGTGGAGAGGAGGTGTACGGCCAGCACGTCGCGCTTCTCGCCCGCCGCGGCCTTGCCGCTGTCGGAGCCGTTGTCGACGCCGGGCAGCTTGCCGGCCTGCCAGAGGTAGCCGAGGCCGCCCACCATGGCGAGCACGAGCAGCACGATCAGCGCGCTCTTGCGGTTCCGGCCGCGCCGCTTCGCCTCCTCGCGCCGCTCGGTGCGGCTCTCGGTGAACTTGAGCCAGTCGATGACGTCCTCGGAGTCGTCGGTCTCCTCCTCGACGAACGAGAACTGCTCGGTGTCGTAGCCGCCTTCGGGCTGCTGCCGTGACCGTTCCGCCTCGGGCGGCGGTGCCTGCCGGGGGACGCGGCCGCCGGTGTCGGTGGCGGTGCCGTACGGGTCGTATCCGTACGGCTGCTGCTGGTCCTGCTGCGGCTGCTGCGGCTGGACGTGCTGCTGCGGTGCCTGCTGCTGCGGCTGCCCGCCGTAGTACGCGGCCGGATCCTGGCCCGCCTGGCCCCCGCCCTGCTGCGGGTACGGATACGAGGGCTGCTGCTGCCCGGTGTCCGCGGCCGGGCCGTACGGGTCGTACGCGGGCTGCTGCCCGGTCTGCGAGCCGTAGGGGTCGTACGGGTCGTACCCGTCGTATACGGGCTGCTGCTGCCCGCTGTCGGCGGCCGCGCCGTAGGGGTCGTATCCGTACGGCTGCTGCTGCGGCTGGACGTTCTGCTGCGGTGCCTGCTGCTGGTCCTGCTGGTATATCGGCCGCCCGTACTCGTCGTAGCCGAGGATCTGCGGCTGCTGCTGGCCATACGGGTCGTATCCGTAGCCGTCTGTCACGTCCGCGCCCCCTCCGCCCCGTTCCGGTACAACTGCCGCTTGCTGATGTAACGCACGACGCCGTCCGGCACCAGATACCAGACCGGATCGCCGCGCTCCACCCTCGCACGGCAGTCCGTCGAGGAGATCGCCAGCGCGGGCACCTCCACGAGCGAGACGCCGCCGTCCGGCAGCCCCGGGTCGGTAAGCGGATGGCCCGGCCGGGTCACCCCGATGAAGTGCGCGAGGGAGAACAGTTCCTCGGCGTCGCGCCAGGTCAGGATCTGGGCCAGGGCGTCGGCACCGGTGATGAAGAAGAGGTCCGCGTCCCGGTGCTCGGACCGCAGATCGCGCAGGGTGTCGATGGTGTACGTGCGCCCGCCGCGGTCGATGTCGCTGCGGCTGACCGAGAACTGCGGATTGGAGGCCGTCGCGATGACGGTCATCAGATACCGGTCCTCGGCGGGTGACACCGTCTGGTGGCTCTTCTGCCACGGCTGGCCTGTCGGCACGAACACCACCTCGTCGAGGTGGAAACGCGCGGCGACCTCACTCGCCGCGACCAGGTGGCCGTGGTGGATGGGGTCGAAGGTGCCGCCCATCACGCCGAGCCGCCGCTTGGCCGTGCCGGGCACTATGTGCTCTCCCATGCGTGCCGACCTTAGCCGCTGCGAGCACACGCCGGAGGCGTGGCTCAGCGGTCCCTGTTGAAGCGGGTGGTGATCCACAGCAGCAGGAGCAGGGCGAACAGCGTGCCGCCCCCGATGACGTACGCGCTGAGGCTTTCGTGCCCGCCGCCGTGTTCGCCGCCGCCGGAGGCGACGGTGACAAGGGTGTCGTGCGCGGAGCTGATCGAAGTCATCGTCGGCTGAACCAATCCAGGAAGGAGCGGGCAGGGACCTGTCGGCAACATCGTATGCGTGCGTTCCCCACGGCCTCACGCCGACCGTGCACTCCGGCTCCGTATCCGCCTCCGTATCCGCCTCCGTATCCGCGGGCGGGTCAGCGTCCCGCCAGCGACTTCCGCAGCAGCCGCTCCAGGTCGCCGGGTGTCGCGTGCTCGTCCACGGGCGGCTCGCCGGGCGCGCGCCGCAGGCGTTTGGTCATCACGTCCTGGATGTCCCGGGTCACCGCGGCGTAGCGGGACGTCGAGGGGCGGGCCCGCGCGTGCTCCATCGACCAGCACAGCGCCTCGTCGTACTGCTCCCGCAGCGTGCCCCGCGGGACCTCGTCCGGGAGCGAACGGCCCCACGGTGAACAGCCGCCGGGGATGGCCGACTTGCGGGCCGGCACGGAGCCGCCCTCGTACAGCCGCCGCGTCAGGTCGCCGTCCGAGGTGATCTCCTCGATCAGCCGGCGCGCGTGCCCGGCGTCCGGGCTGCCCTCGGCGATCGCCAGGTTGTACCCGCCCTGCACCGCGTTCCCGCTGAAGCCGGCGCCGTCGCCGTCGGGCAGCGCGGTGACGCCGTAGCGCGGGGCGCCGCCGTCCGAGCCGCGCCTGTCGGACTTCCGCAGGTGCTCCTCGAGCCGGGAGATGGCGAACGGCCAGTTCCGCATGGCCAGTGCCTCGCCCGCCAGGAAGCGTTCGATGGTCCGGGTCTCGTCGCTCTCCAGCGACTCGTGGTCGAGTACGGGCAGTTGGCCGGCGCCGTCGCGGTCGAAGGCGTCGCCGAGCTCGTGCAGCCCGCGCCGGGCCTCCGGCGCCGCGACCCGTACGTCGTCGCCCTCGCCGACGATCTCGCCGCCGTTGCGCCAGACCGCCTCGTGGGTGTTGACGGTGAGGCCCTCGTACGAGTCGAGCTGCGTGACCAGGCCCGCTCGCAGCGTGCCGCGTTCCTCCGCGGAGGGCTCGTAGCGCCGTACGGTGCCCACGAGTTGCCGCCAGGTGCGCAGGCCGGGGTCGTCCTCGAGCTTGTCGGCGCGGTAGTAGAGCAGCCCGGCGTCCGTCTTCCAGGGGACGGCCCACGCCTTGCCGTCGTACTCCACGGTGTCGCGTACGGACTGCCAGATGCCCTTCTCGTCCCGCGTGTCCAGGCCGGCCAGCTCGCCTTCGAGCGGCTCGATGAGCCGCTGCCGGGCGAACTCGGCCGTCCAGGTGACGTCCAGGTTCACGATGTCGTAGTGGTCCCGGTTTCCCGCCTGGAGGGCGGCGACGAGCTGGCTGCGCTGCCCGTCCGAGTCGTCCGGCAGCTCCACGATGCTCACCCGGCCCGCCAGCCCCAGCCGCCCGGCGGCCTCCTCGATCAGCTCCTTGGCGATGCCGCCGGAGGTCAGATCGGGGCTGACGACGATACGGATCTCGCCCGCGCCCGGCGCCGCGCGCGCCGCCCCTCCGGCGGGCGCCCCGTCCGCGCAGGCCGTACCGGCCAGCAGCAGCGCCCCCGCCAGCGCCAGGGCGCGCCGCACCGCGCCCGTACGCCCCACGCCCGTACGCCCCGCGCCTCCGTGACCGCTCCCGCGCCCGCGACCCCGCCCGCTCCGTACGGTGCCCGCCCTCACCCCGTCCGCCTCCCCTCGGTCAGCGCCGCCACGTGCCGCGGCAGCTCCGCCGCAAGGTCGCCGGACGACTCGCACTCGCCGCCCGACTCCGCGGCGATCACCCCGGTGTCGCGGCCCGCCGCGCAGCCGTACGGGCGCATCGACGCCACGATCACCGGTACGTCGCGCTGCCCCAGCTCCCCGGCCACGTCCTCCAGGGCGCGCACCCGGGGCGTACGGCCCTTCACGTAGTCGCCGTCCGTGACCAGCACGATCACGTGCCGCGCGGCCCCGGGCGTACGGCCCGCGTCCTCCTCCGCCACCGCGTCGGCGGTCTTCCGGAGGGTGCCGTACAGGTCGGCCTGGCGGCCGTTCGCCTCAGGCAGCGACGGGCTGACGGGCAGGGTGACGCCGCCGTCCTCGGGCACCGCCGTCCAGTCCGCCACGGCGTCGGTGCCGGAGCCGTCCTTGCCGGTGGGGAAGACCGTGACGCGGTACCGGTCCGACTCGCCCAGCCTGCCCAGGGACTCCTCGACGGCCCGTCTGGCCGCCGGGAACCGGCCGTTCTCCAGCATCGAGCGGGTGACGTCGAAGAGGACGCTGACCCGTACCGGGGGATGCGCCGCCTGGAACCGGTCCATCCGGTCGCCGACGTCCTTGTCCGACAGTTCGAAGAGGTACGAGCCGGGCGGCGTGTGCCGCGCCTCCCCGATCGCCTTGCGCCCGTCCTCCGTCCGCGCCCAGTCGCCGAACCGCCCGATGGCGTCGGCGCGTTCCGTACGGTCGTCGGCGGGCCAGGCGATCTCCACGAGCTGGTGGTCGAGCGGCGGGCCGCCCCCGACGACGTACCGGTGCACGTCGACCTCGGCCTCCTTCTCCGTGCAGTAGTGGTCCGGTTCGCGTACGAACAGCTCCGCCTGGCGGCCGCTGACGAGCGCCCCGGCGGCAGCGTCCCCGCTGAGCGTGCACAGCGCCTGCGCGCTCGCGGCGATGGACTGGCCCTGGCTGATCACCTCGGTCTCCAGCCACTCAACCTCGCTGTCCGGCAGCAGCCCGCTGTCCGTGCCGAACTCCCCCGTGCCGGACGCCGCGTACATGCCCAGCGTGTGCGCCAGCCCCACGTCCGACACCGTGGGGTTGGGGCGGAGCAGCGCGGGGCGTTCCGCGGCGTCCAGGCGGCGCAGGGCGGCCCGGAGGGACTTCCAGTCCGTACGGCCCGGCTCGTCGCGTGCGGACGGCAGCGACAGCCGCTCGCGCGCCTTCCCGGTGACGACGAGCACGGGCTGGTCGTTCATCAGCGTGCTCGGCCTGAAGAACTGGTCGTGCCTGAGCCGGGCCGGCGAGCCGTCCCGCGCACCGCCGGGCGGCGGCACCAGGGCGCTGCGCACCTGCGAGACGGCGGCGCTGGACTGGGCGACCCACACGTCCGGCTGCGGCCCCACCTCGGTCAGCGTCCCGGAGGAGCCCCAGCGCTTGGCGTCGCCGAAGCCCTTGGTGAGGGCGTCGAGGCTGGCCGCGTAGACGGTGAAGCGGGCGGCGCGGCACGCGGGGCCGTCGGGCCGGTTCTGCGGGGAGCCCTCAAACTTCCGTACGAGGTCCCGCATCGGCTCCACTTCCTCCGGCGCCGTGGCCATCCGCAGCTCCAGCGGCACGGGGCAGGGCTCCGCGCCGCCGCCCCCGTTCGCGGCGACGACGGCGACGGCGGCCCCGACGGGCAGCAGCAGCACCAGGGCGAGGGCCATCGCCTGCCGGCGCGGCGGCAGGCGGCGCCCCGGGCGCCGGTCCAGGGCCGCCCATAACGCCGCGCGCAGCCGGCGGGCGGCCACGCCCGGCCGCAGGCCGGGGTGCTGCCGCTGCGCAGGATCCGGTGCGGGAGGGCCCGGCTCGGGGTGCGGGCCGTCCTCACCCTCCTCCTCGTACGGGACGAGCACCGTCCGGCCGCCGTCCCCGGCGGAGATCTCGACCGGGCTCCACGGCATGTACGGCGTCACGGGCCGGTTGTCCGGCTCCGCCGCCAGCTCCCGCAGCCGCACCCCCAACTCGCCCATTCCGCGCGGCTCCTCCTCCAGCGCGCGGACGAGCTGTGCGGTGAACGGCGTCATCGGCTCCTCGGGCGGCCCCGGCGAGATGAGGAAGCCCTTCGGGGCGGCGGCGAGCACGCTGAAGTGCTTGTCCTCGGGCCGTACGTCCGTGGGGAAGTTCCCGGAGAAGCAGCAGTCGAGGATGACGGCGGTGCGGTCGGCGCCGATGTGCTGGAGGTGCAGGGCGAGGTCGCGGAAGGCGTACGCGCTGTGCGCGATGTTCGCCGCCGAACTGCCGCTGGTGGCCAGATACAGCTTGTCCCGCTCGTACTCGTCCTTCGGGTCCAGATATCCGTGGCCCATGTAGTAGAAGACGAGCAGCGCGGGCGGTTCCCGCTCGAACTCGCGCAGCAGGAGCCGGATGTCGTCGGGGTGCCCGGGGTTGACCAGGGAGTGCACGGCGACCGTACGCCGGGACCGCCGCCCGTGCCCTCGCAGCACGCGCTTCAGGGCGTCCACGTTGTGCCGGGCCTTGCCGCCCCTGATCGGTTCGAAGGGCGGGTGCTCGTAGGAGTCGACCGCCACGAGCACACACACGGTGTTCCGTCCGGTGGGGACCTCCTCCGGGCTCACTCCCCCTCGGCCTCCCCGGGCCGGTGGCGCTCGATCCACAGCCGGAACAGTTCCTCGGCGTGGGCGAGCTGCTCCGGGGTCATGTCCGGAGTGAGGACGATGTGCAGGCCGGGCTCGCTGAGGACGGCGCGCTGCGTCGGGTCGGGCTGCGTGCGGAAGTGGCCGTAGACGGCACGCACCACGTACGCCGCCGTCGCCAGGGCCGTCGCGGGCAGCACCTCGCCGAGGACGAAGCCCAGCACGATGTCGCCGATCGCGCCCTGCGTGGGCGGGCCGCCGGTGCGGGGCTCGACCCGCACCTCCTGCCAGCCGTTCTCGTGGCCCTTGAGGCCTTCGAGGCGGCGGCGCAGCTCCTCGGTGGCGACGGCCACCGATCCCGGCTCTCCCCCGGACTCGAGCACGACCCTGACCTCAACCACCACGGCGCCCCCCATTGGTCACCTGGTCATCAGCGTGTCCGCCACTGGCCGCTTGTCCGCCACTGTTCGTCCACCTGGATCCTACAGAGCGTAGCCGTCAATGGCAGCCCCCGAACCCGCAGTTGTCCCAACCCGGGAACGGTACGGGCCGCCGGTCCGTTCACCCCCTAGGCTGGGCGGCCCAGCCGAACGAGGGGGAGAACGACCATGACGAACGGCACGGACGGCACCGAGCACCTTCCCGGTCGCGACCGGCGCCGCTTCCCCGGGATCTCATCCCGGGCGTACGAGCACCCCGCGGACCGCTCCGCGCTGGTGGCGCTGCGCAAGCTCACCGGCTTCGACACCGTGTTCAAGGCGCTGAGCGGGCTGCTCCCGGAGCGCAGCCTGCGGCTGCTCTTCCTCTCCGACTCGGTGCGGGTGAGCGACGATCAGTTCGCGCATCTCAACGCCATGCTCCGCGACGCCTGTTACATCCTGGACCTGGAGAAGGTCCCGCCGATGTACGTCAACCAGGACCCGAATCCGAACGCCATGTGCATCGGCCTGGACGAGCCGATCATCGTGGTCACGACCGGGCTGGTCGAGCTCCTCGACGAGGAGGAGATGCGGGCGGTCGTCGGCCACGAGGTGGGGCACGCCCTCTCCGGCCACGCGGTGTACCGCACGATCCTGCTCTTCCTCACCAACCTCGCGCTGAAGGTCGCCTGGATCCCCCTCGGGAACGTCGCGATCATGGCGATAGTGACGGCGCTGCGCGAGTGGTTCCGCAAGTCGGAGCTGTCCGCGGACCGGGCCGGGCTGCTTGTCGGGCAGGACCTGCAGGCGTCGATGCGCGGCCTGATGAAGCTCGCGGGCGGCAATCACCTGCACGAGATGAACGTCGACGCGTTCCTGAAGCAGGCGGACGAGTACGAGGCGGGCGGCGACCTCCGGGACTCCGTGCTCAAGATCATGAATGTGCTGCCGCGCACCCACCCCTTCACCACCGTCCGCGCCGCCGAGCTGCGGAAGTGGGCGGGCAGCCGCGACTACCAGCGGATCATGGAGGGGCACTACGACAAGCGCGAGGACGACAAGACCTCGTCGGTGTCCGACTCGTTCCGGCAGTCCGCGAACCACTACGCCGATTCCATGAAGTCCAGCAAGGACCCGCTGGCGGGTCTCGTGCGGGACATCGCGGGCGGCGCCGGCGACCTCGGCGGCAAGCTCCGCGACACCTTCACGGGAGGCCGCGGCGGCAACGGCGGCAACGGCGGTAACGGCAGCGGCGGTAACGGCGGCGGAAGCGGGAGCGGCGGCAAGACGGACGGCACGCAGGAGTGACCGCGTAGCGGTGCGACTCCCTGCGGGAGCCCGCGGGCGAAGCCCGCGATCCTGTCCCGCCGCCACGGCGGGCTCGCACCACGGCGAGGGTCCGGCGGCATGCGCGGCCGGCCGCACCAGCCGCGTACGGCTCACCGCACGGGACGTACGGCTTACCGCGTCGGGTTCGGCTGGGCCGACTCCGAGAGCACGCCGCACAGCGAGCCGCGGCCCGGGCCCCGGGCGTACGGGTCGGTCCCGGCCGGTCCGTCGTCCTCGGCACGCTCCCCCGCCAGCAGCGGCGTCAGGGTCTCGGCCGGGTCGGAGGTGCACGCCATCGGCCCGGCCCGGACGGCGGCCTGCTCCACGTGCAGCTGGTGGTCCCGCAGGTCGTCGCGCTCGAAGTGGAACCGCATCTCGCGGCGCACCGTGAAGAGCGACGCGCTCTCCGCGGCCTTCTCGCCCTCCCCGGCGCCCGCCGGGCGCAGCGCGTAGACGAAGACGTGGTCGGCGGTCACTTCGAGCGCGTTCGGGCCGGTCTCCTCGACGGCGAGGGTGCCGTTGACGCGGATGTCGCGGTCGGCGAGCGCGACCTTCGACGGGTCGAAGCGCACCATCCAGCCGGTCGCCGCGTGCTGACCGTCGCTGCGGGGCCGCTCGATGCTCTGGTCGAACTGCTCCAGCTGCGCCGGGTCGAGCAGGATCCGCACCGACCGTGCCGCGTTCCCCGTGAGGACGGCGGGGTCGAGCGAGCTGGCCACCACGTAGTCCTTGGCGCCGGTGAGCGCCGCCAGCACCTGGCTCTCCGAGAAGTGCTCGCTGCCGTGCGCGGAGGGCAGCGTGACGCCCTCGGCGCCGGTACGGAACTGGGCGGCCGGGCTGTGCTCGAACAGGTCGCCGGGCGTGGACCCAGGCACCTCGCCCCGCGGCGCCAGCGGCAGCATCGTGAGCCGCATCGGCTCGGTGGGCCCGCCGGAGGGGCTCGGGTACGGGTTCTGGATGCCCATGTAGATGGCCGTGCCGAAGGCGATCAAGATGAGCAGCACCAGCACGATGCCCTGCCTCGACGCGCTGAAGCCGCTGATCCCCTTGCCGACGGCGCGGGCGGGGCGGCTGCGTACGGCGGCGTGCTCCTCGTCCTCCAGCCGCTCCTGCGCGGAGAACTCCTGAAGGCGTGCGGCCTCGACGAACGACTCGTCGAAGACGAGAGAGCCGTACTCGTCGTCGCCGCCTCCCGGGCTACCTTCCGGAGGCCCCTGCGGAGGTTCTTCACGCCCGGCCATAAGGACAGGGTAGGTCGGCGCGCCCCCTCGTAAACTCACTGGTACGAGACAAGTTCCTGCAGTTTGGCCGACCCGTCGCGAGCCCCGCGGCACGCCCTGCAACGCGCCTCACCGCACCCGCGTCCTGAGCGCCTGCTCAGCCCGGCTGGCGCCGCTCTCAGCCCGCTTCCGCGCCGGCCGGCGCACCCTGCGACGCCGACGGCAGCGCGCCCGGCGAGACCCGTTCCCGCTCGTCGGGTGCGGGCGCGGACCCCACCCCGCTGGTCGCGGGCGGCGGCGACGGATCCTGCCGCTGGCTGGACGCGCCGCGGTAGACGGCGGCGAACGCGAGCGCCACCACGCCGATCCCCATCACCACGGCCAGCACCCAGGCCACCGGCCGCTGCCAGCGGGCGTGCCCTCGGTACGGGGGCGGCGGGCCGTCGTGCGGCCCGTACGGGTAGCCGAAGTCGGCGCCGTGCTCGTACGCCGGGTCGTGACCGTAGCTGCCGTAGCCGCCGAAGCCGTACCCGCCGTACCCGTAGCCGGGGAGGTAGTCGTCGTACTCGCCGTACGTGATGCGGCGCCGTCCGGGCCCGTCGCGGCCGTCGGGCCCGTCGGGAATGTCCGGGCCGTCCGGATCGTCGGGGTCGAACTCGCCCTCGCCGCCCGGTCCGTAGCCGTATCTGTCGTCGTACGGGCGGTTGGTCTCGGTCTCGGCGTGAGACTGGGCCGCGGCGAGTATCCGTTCCACCGCGGTGGGTTCGTGCACTTCGGCTGACCGCACGAAGTGCTCGTCGAAGACCACGGAGGCGAACTCGTCGTCCGCTTCCCCGTGATGGCGGTCGTCGGGCTCCTCGCCGTCCGGGAACGGCTGGCCCCCCACTTCGTCCGGCACGCTGTCCAGCGTAGACCGATGCGGTCGATTTGGGCAGGGAGAGCCGGAATCCGTCCGCGAATCGGCGCATGACCGGCGCGCGTCCGGCGCGCGACCGGTACACGAGCGCCGCGGAACCGGCGCACGACCCCCGCCGCCGGTCAGCCCCTGGTGTGGCCGTCGCCCGTCACCACGTACTTGGTGGAGGTGAGCTCCGGCAGCCCCATAGGGCCGCGCGCGTGCAGCTTCTGGGTGGAGATCCCGATTTCCGCGCCGAAGCCGAACTGCCCGCCGTCGGTGAACCTCGTCGACGCGTTCACCATCACCGCCGTCGAGTCGACCAGCGTGCTGAAGCGGCGCGCGGCCGCCGCGTCGCGGGTGACGATCGCCTCGGTGTGCCCGGACGTCCAGCGCCGGATGTGCCCGACCGCGGCCTCCAGGGAGGGCACGACAGCGGCGGCGATGTCGTACGAGAGGTACTCGGTGCCCCAGTCCTCGTCCGTCGCCGCCACGACGTCCGCTCCCGCCCGCTGCCACGCCTCGTCGCCGTGCACGGTCACGCCCGCCTCTGTGAGGGCCGCGAGGGCGCGCGGCAGGAACGCGTCCGCGATGCCGGCGTGGACGAGGACGGTCTCGGCGGCGTTGCACACGCTGGGGCGCTGCGCCTTGGAGTTGACGAGGATGTCCACCGCCATGTCGATGTCGGCGAGCTCGTCCACGTACACGTGGCAGTTGCCGACGCCCGTCTCGATCACCGGGACCGTGGACTCCTCCACCACCGTACGGATCAGGGACGCGCCGCCGCGGGGGATCAGCACGTCGACGAGGCCGCGTGCGCGCATCAGCTCCTTGACGGACTCGCGGCTCTCGCCCGGCACCAGCTGCACCGCGTCGGCGGGCAGCCCGGCACCGGCGACGGCGTCGCGGAGGACGCCGACGAGCGCGGTGTTGGAGGCGTACGCGGAGGAGGAGCCGCGCAGCAGCACCGCGTTCCCCGACTTGAGGCATAGGGCGGCGGCGTCCACGGTCACGTTGGGCCGGGCCTCGTAGATGATCCCGACGACGCCGAGCGGCACCCGTACCTGGCGCAGCTCCAGCCCGTTCGGCAGCGTGGAGCCGCGGACGACCTCGCCGACGGGGTCGGGCAGCGCCACGACGTCGCGCACGTCCGAGGCGATGGCCGCGATCCGCTCGGGGGTGAGCGTCAGCCGGTCCACGATGGCGTCCGGGGTGCCGGCGGCGCGGGCCTTGGCGGTGTCGTCGCCGTTGGCGGTGACGATCTCCGCCGCACGGGCCTCCAGCGCGTCGGCGACGGCGAGCAGCGCGCCGTCGCGTGCCGTACGCGGCAGCGGCGCCAGCTCGGCCGCGGCCTCGCGGGCGCGCCGGGCGGTCTGGGTCACGGGCGATGCGTCGGTGCCGGGGGTGTCGCTGCTCATCCGCGTCATGTGATGAAGCTTAGTGACGGCGGACGAGCGGTCCAGCGCCCGGTCCACGGTCCGAGACGGCCGGACACAGCCCGAGACCACCCGACACGGCCCGAGACGGCCGGATACGTCCCGAAGCGGCCGGAACGCGTGCGCGCGTGCACGGCTCAGAACGGGTGTACGCCGACGGGCGTCGCGGGCGCCGGACCGTACCCCGCCGCGAGCCGCTGGTGGTACGTCTCGCGTCCGACGACCTCCAGCCCGACGATCTCCCACGGCGGCAGGCTGGCGGAGGAGCGGTGCTCGCCCCACAGCCTGAGCGCGACGGCCGCGGCGTCGTGCAGGTCGCGCGCCTCCTCCCAGTACCGGATCTCGGCGTGGTCGTTGGCGTAGCGGCTGGTGAGCAGAAAGGGATGGTCGTGGGCGAGCTGTTCGAGCGCGCGCCGCACCTCCTTGAGGGGTGCTTCCTCGCCCGCGACGCTGAGCGTGATGTGCCAGAGCCGGGCCGCCTCGCGGTCCGCTGTATGCGCTTCCCCTCGGGGCACGGGCCAGGGGCTGGTGCCGCCGTTCCGCTGGGGCGAACCCAACTCGACGCTGGCCAGTCGTCTCACCGGGTGGCCTCCTGAAGTGCTGCTGGTGCTGCGCATCCGGGCCGTCTTCCCGTACGGCCCCCGCGACAAAGTTGACCAGTCCGCGAGCCCTCGCGTGGCGTTTTTGCCGAAGGTGTCCGCGGAAAGACCGGTCTTTTTCCGATCTCGCACAGATGTGACGGCCGTCAGGGACACGCCGCTACGGGCGCAGCACCACCAGGTCGTCCCGGTGCACGACCTCCCGCTCGTACGCCGGGCCCAGCTCCCTGGCCAGGTCTCGGGTGGAGCGGCCGATGAGGCGGGGAATCTCACTCGCGTCGAAGTTGACCAGCCCGCGCGCCACCGGGTGCCCCTCCCCGTCGCGCAGCTCCACCGGGTCGCCCGCCGCGAAGCCGCCCTCCACGTGCGCGATCCCCGCGGGCAGCAGCGAGCTGCGGCGCTCCACCACCGCCCGTACGGCCCCGTCGTCCAGTACGAGCGCGCCGCGCGGCACCGAGGCGTGCGCGAGCCAGAGCAGCCTGCCGCGTGCGCGCCGCCCGGTGGGGTGGAAGTACGTGCCCGTGGCGCCGCCCGCGAGGGCCTCCCCGGCGTGGGTGGCGGAGGTGAGCACCACCGGGACGCCGGCCGCCGCGGCGATACGGGCGGCCTCCACCTTGGTCACCATGCCGCCGGTGCCGACGCCGGACCGGCCGGCGCTGCCGATCTCTATGCCCGCCAGGTCGGCGGGCCCGGTGACCTCGGCGATGCGCGAGGTGCCGGGCGTGGCCGGGTTGCCGTCGTAGAGCCCGTCGACGTCGGAGAGGAGCACGAGCAGGTCGGCCCGTACGAGATGGGCGACGAGCGCGGCGAGCCGGTCGTTGTCGCCGAAGCGGATCTCGTCGGTGGCGACGGTGTCGTTCTCGTTGACGACCGGGACGGCGCCCATGGCGAGGAGCTGCTCCAGCGTGCGGTAGGCGTTGCGGTAGTGGGCGCGGCGGCTGGTGTCGTCGGAGGTCAGCAGCACCTGGCCGACGCGGCGGCCGTAGCGCGCGAAGGACGCGGCGTACCGCGCGACCAGCAGCCCCTGGCCGACGCTGGCCGCCGCCTGCTGGCGGGCCAGGTCGCGGGGGCGGCGTGCCAGCCCGAGCGGGGCGAGTCCGGCGGCGATGGCGCCGGAGGAGACGAGCACGATCTCCCTGCCCTCGTACTTGGCGAGGACGTCCACCAGCGCGTCCACCCGGTCGGCGTCCAGCCCGCCCGCCGGGGTGGTCAGGGAGGAGGAGCCGACCTTGACCACGATGCGGGCCGCGGCCGCCACGTCCTGCCGCTGCCCTGATTGCCCTGACACGTCCGTCATTCCCCTTGTTGCTGTGTCGCGCCTTGTTGCGTTGTGTCCCGCCGCACTTTGTGTCACGCCGCACACGCCGCACTCGCGTCGCACTGGTGTGCCCGCCGGAGCGCCCGAGCGCCCGTACGCCCCGGCACCGTCGTCACAGGTCGCCGCTGGCAATCTAGTCCAGGGGCGGCGGCCGCGACGTGCCCGTCCCAGACCCTGGACACCGGGCCTTCACGGCATACTGGGGGATTTCCGTGCGCCGAAGGTTACAGAAAATTGTCATCCGGGCGACGACAGGCATACGGTCAGGCGGCAACAACCGGAAGCACGCCCCCCCAACCCGCCGTCTCGTATACACATCAGAAGCCGACGACCAAGGCTGAGGTGTAAATCTCGGGGGACGGAGCGACGCCGCTGACCGTGACGCGCTGAAGGGTCTGCTCGCGGGCATTCCCGCCGACCGTCCGCTGACGGGCGTCGTGCACACGGCGGGCGTTCTGGACGACGGCGTGATCGGCTCGCTGACCCCCGAGCGGCTTGACACGGTGCTGCGCCCCAAGGCGGACGCGGTCGCCAACCTGCACGAGCTGACCAGGGACGCCGACCTCGCCGCATTCGTCGTCTTCTCGTCCATCGCGGGCACCTTCGGCGGCGCCGGGCAGGGCAACTACTCCGCCGCCAACGCCTTCCTGGACGCGCTCGCCCAGCACCGGCACGCACAGGGCCTCCCGGCGACCTCCCTCGCCTGGGGCGCCTGGGCGCCCGGAGCGGGCATGACCAGCGACCTCAGCGAGGCCGACATGCAGCGCATGGCCCGTACGGGCATGCTGCCGCTCGCCGTCGACCAGGGCCTCGCCCTGCTCGACACCGCGGCCGGCCTGGACCGCCCCGTGTTCCTCCCGATGAACCTGGACGTGTCCGTGCTGCGCGACCAGCCCGAGCTGGTCACGCCGATGATGCGCGGCCTCGTCCGCACGACCCAGCGGCGCGCCGTCGAGTCGCCGTCGGGCGGCGCGGCGCCGGGCGGCGCCTCCCTGGCCGACCAGCTGGCACCGCTGTCCACCCCCGACCGCGAACAGCTGCTCACCGACGTTGTCGCGGCGCAGGCAGCGGCCGTACTCGGGCACGCGTCCGCCGACGACATCGAGCCCGACCAGGCGTTCAAGGACCTGGGCTTCGACTCGCTGACCGCCGTGGAGCTGCGGAACCGGCTCGGTGCCGCGACCTCCGTACGGCTGCCCGCCACCCTCGTCTTCGACTACCCGACGCCGCTGGCGCTCGTCCGGCACCTGCTGGAGGAGATCGCGCCGCCGGAGATCTCCGGCGCCGACTCCGTCGGCGGCGAACTCGACCGCCTGGAGAGCGCCCTCGCGTCCGCGTCCGTCGACGACGACGACCGGACCCGGATCGCCGCACGGCTCCAGGACCTGCTCGCACAGGTCCAGGACGGCGCCGCCGCACCCGTACGGCGCACGGCCGCCGCCGAGCCGGAGGACGCCGAACTGGACTCGGTCGCCAGCGCGGACGAGCTGTTCGACCTCATCGACAAGGAGCTCGGAAGCCTATGACCAGCCGCCCGGCGACCGGCCCCCGCGCCGACCGTATGTTCCGTGGTCCCCGTACCGCCCGCTCGCCCCGCACCTCCCGTGCGGCCTTGAGGAAGTGACAGCTGTGGCTGACGACGACAAGTATCTGGAGTACCTCAAGCGGGTCACGGCCGAACTGCGGGACACCAAGCGGCAGCTCCGCGAGGCCGAGGAGAAGGACGCCGAGCCCCTCGCGATCGTCGCCATGAGCTGCCGCTACCCCGGCGGCGTACGGTCCCCCGAGGACCTGTGGCGGGTGGTCGCGGAGGGCGGCGACGCCATCTCCGAGTTCCCCACCGACCGCGGCTGGGACCTCGAGGCGGGCTACGACCCGGACCCCGACAACCCGGGGACCTTCTACGCCCGCGAGGGCGGATTCCTGCACGACGCCTCCGAGTTCGACCCCGCCTTCTTCGGGATGTCGCCGCGCGAGGCGCTGGCCACCGACCCGCAGCAGCGGCTGCTGCTGGAGACCGCCTGGGAGGCGTTCGAACGCGCCGGCATCGACCCGGCCACGCTGCGCGGCAGCAACGCGGGCGTGTTCGTCGGCGCCGCCACCTCCGGCTACGGCGTCGGCGTCACCGACATCCCCGAAGACCTGCACGGCATGCTGCTCGTCGGCAACGCCACCTCCGTCGCGTCCGGCCGTATCGCCTACCACTTCGGGCTCGAAGGCCCCGCCGTGACCGTCGACACCGCGTGCTCGTCGTCGCTCGTCGCGCTGCACTGGGCGGCGCAGGCGCTGCGTACGCGCGAGTGCGACCTCGCGCTCGCGGGCGGTGTGGCCATCATGGCGTCGCCCGGCATGTTCTCCGAGTTCAGCAAGCAGCGCGGGCTCGCCGCCGACGGCCGCTGCAAACCGTTCTCCGACGACGCCGACGGCACCGGCTGGTCCGAGGGCGCCGGGCTGCTCCTCGTCGAACGGCTCGCGGACGCCCGCGCCAACGGCCACCAGGTGCTCGCCGTCCTCCGCGGGTCCGCCATCAACTCCGACGGCGCCAGCAACGGCATCACCGCCCCCAACGGCCCCTCGCAGCAGCGCGTCATCCGACAGGCCCTCGCCAACGCCGGTCTGGCGCCCGGCGACATCGACGCCGTCGAGGCGCACGGCACCGGTACGACCCTGGGCGACCCGATCGAGGCGCAGGCGCTGCTCGCCACGTACGGCAAGGAGAAGGACGGCGACCAGCCGCTGTGGCTCGGCTCCCTCAAGTCCAACTTCGGGCACACGCAGTCCGCCGCGGGCGTCGCCGGCATCATCAAGATGGTGATGGCCATGCGGCACGGGAAGCTGCCGCAGACCCTGCACGTCAGCGAGCCGTCCGGACACGTCGACTGGGACGCGGGCGCCGTACGGCTGCTCAGCGAGCCCCGTGACTGGCCCGAGCTGGACCGCCCGCGGCGGGCCGCGGTGTCCTCGTTCGGCATCAGCGGCACCAACGCGCACACCGTCATCGAGCAGCCCGAACCGGAACCCGAAGCGGAACCGGAAGCGGAGTCCGCGGCCGGTGACGGGGCCGAGGCCGACGCGGCGGCCGGGGCCGTGCCGCCGCTGCCCGCCGTACCGTGGCTGCTCTCCGCACGCAGCGAGGCCGCCCTGCGCGAGCAGGCCGCCCGGCTGCTGGCACGCCTCCGTGACGACACCGGCGTCCGCGCCCTCGACGTCGGCCACGCACTGGCCACCACCCGCGCCGCCTTCGAACACCGCGCCGTCATCGTCGCCGACGACGCCGACCGCGACGCCGTCCTCCGTGCCCTGGAGGCCCTCGCCGACCCCGACGAGACGGGCACACCGTCCGGCGTCGTCACCGGCCGTACGGTGCAGGGCGGCACCGCCCTGCTGTTCTCCGGCCAGGGCGCGCAGCGCGCCGGCATGGGACGCGAACTGTACGAGGCCTTCCCGGTGTTCGCCGCCGCCTTCGACGAGGTGTGCGCACACCTCGACGCGGAGCTGGACCGGCCGCTGCGGGATGTCGTCTTCGGTGACGACGCCGGGGCGCTGGACGCCACCGGCTACACACAGCCCGCCCTGTTCGCCGTAGAGGTCGCCCTGCACCGGCTGCTGACGCACTGGGGCCTCAAGGCCAAGTACCTGATGGGCCACTCGCTAGGTGAGCTCACCGCCGCGTACGTCGCAGGCGTCTGGTCGCTGCCCGACGCCTGCCGCCTCGTCGCCGCCCGCGGCCGCCTGATGCAGGCGCTGCCCGAGGGCGGGGCGATGGTCGCCGTACAGGCCACCGAGGCGGAGGTGCTGCCGCTGCTGGAAGGCCGCACGGGAGAGGTGTCGCTCGCCGCGCTCAACGGGCCGCGCTCCACCGTCGTCTCCGGCACCGAGGCCGCCGTCACCGCCGTCGCCGAGCACTTCCGCGGCCTGGACCGCAAGACCAGCCGGCTCACCGTCAGCCACGCGTTCCACTCGCCGCTGATGGACGCCATGCTGGACGACTTCCGGCAGGTCGCCGCGGCGGTCACGTACCACTCCCCGAAGACCCAGGTCGTCTCCAACCTCACCGGCGCCCCCGCCACCGAGGCCGAACTGACCTCCCCCGACTACTGGGTGCGGCACGTACGGCACGCCGTACGATTCGCCGACGGCGTGCACGCGCTCGCCGCCAAGGGCGTCACCCGCTTCGTCGAGGTCGGCCCCGACAGCACGCTCACCGCGATGGCGCAGAGCTGCCTCGCCGACGCGGAGGAGCGGGGCGACGACACCGTACGGGTGCCGGTCGCCACCCAGCGAAAGGACCGTCCGGAGGCCGCCGCGCTGTTCGCCGGGCTCGCGGGCGCGTACGCGTACGGGGCGCGGCTGGACTGGGCCGCTGTCTTCACCGGGCAGCGCGCCCGGCGCGTCGAGCTGCCCACCTACGCCTTCCAACGCCAGCCGTACTGGCTGAAGATGAGCGGCGCCGCCGCGCTCGGCGACGCCGCCGCGGCCGGTCTGGGCGCCGCCGACCACCCGCTGATCGGCGCCGTCGTACGCGTCGCGGACGGCGACCAAGTGCTGCTCACCGGGCGGCTGTCCACCGCAGCCCAGCCGTGGCTCGCGGACCACGCGATCTCCGGCACGGTGCTGCTGCCCGGCACGGCCTTCGTCGAACTCGCCGTACGCGCGGGTGACGAGGTCGGCTGCCCCCTCCTGGAGGACCTGACGCTCGAAGCGCCGCTGGTGCTCGGTGCCGGGGGCGGTGCCGGTTCCGGACCGGGCTCCGGCGGCGGGGGCGGCGTGCAGCTGCAGCTGGTCGTCGGGCCGCCGGACGCCGCCGGACGGCGCCCGCTGGACATCTACGCACGGCCCGAGGGCGACGACGCGGACGTGCCCTGGACGCGCCACGCGAGCGGCGCGCTGGCGCCGGCCGCGTCCGGTGCTCCGGGCGCGTCCGGTGCCGACCTGACGGCGTGGCCGCCGCCGGGCGCCGAACCCGTGCCCCTGGACGACTTCTACCCGCGCCTCGCCGAAGCCGGCTACCAGTACGGCGACGCCTTCCAGGGCCTGCGGGCGGCCTGGCGGCAGGGCGACGAGGTGTACGCCGAGGTCGCGCTCCCCGAGGAACAGCACGCCGCCACGGCGGGCTTCGGCCTGCACCCGGCGCTCCTGGACGCCGCACTGCACGGCCAGCTGGCCGGTACGGGCGACGGGAGCGGCGGCGTCGGCCTGCCGTTCGCGTGGCGCGGCGTCGCGCTGCACGCGGTGGGCGCGACGGAGCTGCGCGTACGGATCGCGCCGGGCGACGACGGGGCGGTGACCCTCGACCTGGCGGACGAGGAGGGCCGCCCGGTCGCGTCGGTCGGCACCCTGGTCTCCCGCGCGGTCTCGACCGACCAACTCCGCGCGGCGGAACCCCGCACGGACGACGCCCTGCACCGAGTCGCCTGGACGGACCTGGACACGACGCCCCAGCCAGCCGACCCGCCCCGCTGGCACGTCCTGCACGCTGCTGCGGCAGCAGCAAGTTCTTCCCGCCGCAACGGCGAGGACTCCCATGGTGAGGGTTCAGGGGGTACCTCCCCGGCCGTCAGGGCCGAGGGGGAGGGATCCGCGACGGCCGGTGGTGATGCGGCCGGACACGCGGCGTCGTCGCCGGGCGCCGTGGCGGCCGGAGAGTTGGCCGGGGTGCTTCTCGCGCACTCCGCCGCCGTCGGAGGGGCCGACGAGATCGGAGGGCTGCCCGCCGAGCCCGGCACCGTGCTGCTGCCGTGCAACGGCAGCAGCAACGGCAGCAGCGACGGCGCCGCAAGCGCCGAGAACGCCACCCGCGTCATGGCGACAGTCCAAGCGTGGCTGGACGACGACCGCTCCGCCCAGGCGCGGCTGGTCGTCGTCACCCGCGGGGCCGTCGCCGCCAGGCCGGGGGAGGGCGTCGACGCCCTCGCCGACGCCGCCGTATGGGGGCTGATCCGGTCCGCGCAGGAGGAGAACCCCGGGCGGCTCGTCCTCGTCGACCTCGACGGCACCGACGCCTCCCGAGACGCCCTCCCGGAGGCGCTCGCCCGCGCCGAGGCGGAGGGCGAGCCGCAGCTCGCCGTACGCGGCGGTGCCGTGCTCGTGCCGCGGCTCGCGCCCGCCCGTACGGGCGCCGCGCTGACCCCGCCGGAGGGCAGCGGCAGCTGGCTGCTCGCGCAGGGCGACGGCGGCACCCTCGAAGGGCTGGCGCTCGTGCCGCACCCGGCGGCCGGTGAGCCGCTCGCCGAGGGCGAGGTACGGGTCGCCGTGCACGCCGCGGGGCTCAACTTCCGCGACGTGCTGATCTCCCTCGGCATGTACCCGGGCGCCGCCAACATGGGCAACGAGGGTGCGGGCACCGTCCTCGAAGTCGGCCCCGGAGTCGAGGGCTTCGCGGTCGGCGACCGCGTGATGGGGCTCGTACCGGGCGCGTTCGGGCCCGTCGCGGTCGTGGACCGGCGGCTGATCGCCCGTATCCCGGAGGGGTGGACGTTCGAGCAGGCGGCGACGACCCCGATGGTGTTCCTCACCGCCTACTACGCGCTGTGCGACCTCGCCGCCCTGCGCGGCGGCGAGAGGATCCTCGTGCACGCCGCCGCGGGCGGCGTCGGAATGGCCGCCGTACAGGTCGCGCGGCATCTGGGCGCCGAGGTGTACGGCACGGCCAGCGAAGGCAAGTGGGACGTGCTGCGCGGCATGGGCCTGGACGCGGCGCACACGGCGTCGTCCCGGGACAGCGGCTTCGAGCAGGCGTTCCGGGAGGCGACCGGCGGCGACGGCGTGGACGTCGTCCTGGACGCGCTCGCCGGAGAACTCGTGGACGCCTCCCTGCGGTTGCTGCCGCGCGGCGGCCGGTTCCTGGAGATGGGCAAGACCGACATCCGCGATCCGGAGCAGGTCGCGCAGGCGCACGCCGGAGTCGCGTACCGGGCGTTCGACCTGTGGGAGGCCGGGCACGACCGGATCGGGGAGATGCTGGCGGAGCTGGCCGGGCTGTTCGAGGCGGGCAGCCTCGCGCCGCTCCCCGTACGGGCGTGGGACATCCGGCGGGCGCCCGAGGCGTTCCGTTTCATGTCGCAGGCCAAGCACACGGGCAAGCTGGTGCTGACCGTGCCGCAGGGCTGGGACCCGGAGGGCACGGTGCTCGTCACGGGCGGCACCGGCACTCTCGGCGGGCTCGTGGCGCGCCACCTGGTGACGCGGCACGGCGTGCGGCACCTGCTGCTCACCAGCCGGCGCGGCGAGGACGCCCCCGGCGCCGCCGAACTGGCCGCCGGGCTGCGCGAACTGGGCGCCGAGGTGACCGTGGCCGCGTGCGACGCGGCGGACCGTACGGCGCTGTCCGCGCTGCTCGACGGCGTCCCGGACGCGCACCCGCTGCGCGCCGTGGTGCACACGGCGGGCGTGCTGGACGACGGCATGTTCGGCTCGCTCACCGCGGAACGGCTGCGGGGCGTGCTCCGCCCGAAGGCGGACGCGGCGCTCAACCTGCACGAGCTGACGCTGGAGCGGGGCGACGACCTGACGGCGTTCGTGCTGTTCTCGTCCGTCGGCGGCATCCTCGGCGGCACCGGACAGGCCAACTACGCCGCCGCGAACACCGCACTGGACGCGCTCGCCCAGCACCGGCACGCGCGGGGCCTGCCCGCGACGTCACTCGCGTGGTCCCTGTGGGGCGAACACAGCGGCATCACGGGGCACTTGCGGGACGAGGACCTGGCGCGCATCGCCGCGTCCGGGCTGCCCGCGCTCAGCACCGAGCAGGCCCTGGCGCTGTTCGACGCGGCGCTGGCCGTGGACGAGCCACTGCTGGCGCCCGTACGGCTGGACCTGCCCGCGCTGCGCAAGCAGGCCGCCGCCGGGCGGCTCACGCCGATGCTGCGCGGCATGGTGCGGGTCGCCTCGCGGCGCACCGTCGCGGGCGGCGCCGGCGACGGCGGCACCGCGCTGGTGAAGCGGCTCACGGGGCTGACGGTGCCGGAGCAGGAGCGGCTGCTGCTGGAGACCGTACGGAAGCGTGCGGCGGCCGTCCTCGGCTACCCGGGCGCGGAGGCCGTCGGTGCCGACCAGGCGTTCAAGGACCTGGGCTTCGACTCGCTGACCGCCGTCGAGCTGCGCAACCAGCTCGGCGCCGCCACCGGGCTGCGGCTGTCCGCGACCCTCGTTTTCGACCACCCGCGCCCCACGGAGCTGGCGGGCTTCCTCCGCGGCGAACTCGTCGGCAGCGCCGAGGCGGTCGCCGAGACGGCGAGCACCGCGGCGGCCGACGACGATCCCGTGGTGATCGTCGGCATGGCCTGCCAGTACCCGGGCGGCGTCGAGTCCCCTGAGGACCTGTGGCGGCTGGTCGCGGAGGGCGGCGACGCGATCTCCGCGTTCCCCGCCGACCGCGGCTGGCAGCTGTCGGGGATGCCGGACGGGCAGGGCGGATTCCTGTACGGGGCGGGGCAGTTCGACCCGTCGCTGTTCGGCATCAGCCCCCGCGAGGCACTCGCCATGGACCCGCAGCAGCGGCTGCTGCTGGAGACGTCCTGGGAGGTCTTCGAGCGCACGGGCATCGATCCGGCGTCCGTGAAGGGCAGCCGTACGGGTGTGTTCGTCGGCGCCATGGGCTCCGGCTACGCGTCCGGGCTGACGACGATCCCGGACGGCATGGAGGGCTACATCGGGACCGGTGTGTCCGGCAGCGTCATCTCCGGCCGGGTCGCGTACACCTTCGGGCTGGAGGGCCCGGCGGTCACCGTCGACACGGCCTGCTCGTCGTCGCTCGTCGCGCTGCACATGGCGGCGCAGTCGCTGCGCCAGGGCGAGTGCACGATGGCGCTCGCGGGCGGTGTGACGGTGATGGCGACGCCGGGCACCTTCGGCGAGTTCAGCAAGCAGAGCGGGCTGGCGGCCGACTGGCGCTGCAAGGCGTTCTCCGCCGACGCGGACGGTACGAGCTTCTCCGAGGGCGTCGGAGTGCTCCTGCTGGAGCGCCGTTCGGACGCCGAACGCGCCGGGCACCGCGTGCTCGCCGTGCTGCGCGGCTCCGCCGTCAACCAGGACGGCGCGTCGAACGGGCTCACCGCGCCCAGCGGCAAGTCCCAGCAGCGCGCCATCCGTTCCGCGCTGTCCGCCGCCCGGCTGTCCCCCGCCGACGTGGACGCCATGGAGGCGCACGGCACCGGCACCTCACTCGGCGACCCGATCGAGGCGCAGGCGCTGCTCGCGACGTACGGGCAGGGGCGCGACGAGGACCGGCCGCTGTGGCTGGGTTCGGCGAAGTCGAACCTGGGGCACACGCAGGCCGCGGCCGGCGCCGCCGGAGTCATCAAGATGGTCATGGCGATGCGGCACGAGGAGCTGCCCCGTACGCTGCACGCCGACGTGCCGTCCCCGCACATCGACTGGACGTCGGGCCGCGTCGAGCTGCTGACGGAGCCCCGGCCGTGGCCGCGCGGCGAACGGCCGCGCCGGGCCGGCGTGTCCTCGTTCGGCATCAGCGGCACCAACGCGCACGTGGTGCTGGAGGAGGGCGCCGCGCCCGCCGCGGAGCCCGCCGCGCCCGAGGGCGCCGCCCCGGAGGGGCCCGTCGCGCTGCCCGTGTACGGGCGGACCGCGGACGCCCTGCGCGACCAGGCGAAGCGCCTCTGGGCGCACCTCACCGCACAGCACGAGGCGCCCTCCCTGCGCGACCTCGGCCACTCGCTGGCCACCACCCGTACGGCGCTGGAGCACCGCGCCGTGGTCGTCGCCGACGGCCACCAGGAGTTCCTGGACGCCCTCGGCGCCCTCGCCCAGGGCGACGCGGCGGACGCGGCGCAGCTCGTACGGGGCGAGAGCACCGGCGGCCGTACGGCCTTCCTGTTCAGCGGCCAGGGCGCGCAGCGCCCCGGCATGGGCCGGGAGCTGTACGAGCGGTTCCCCGTGTACGCGCGGGCCTTCGACGAGGCGTGCGGCGAACTCGACCGGCACCTGGCGGAGCTGGGCGGCCCGGCGCTGCGCGACGCCGTGTTCGCGCCCGCCGGCTCGGAAGAGGCGGCGCTGCTGGACCGTACGGCGTGGACGCAGGCGTCGCTGTTCGCCGTCGAGACGGCGCTGCACGCGCTCGTACGCTCCTGGGACGTGCATCCGGATGTGCTCATCGGCCACTCCGTCGGCGGCCTGACCGCCGCGCACGCCGCGGGGGTGCTGACCCTGGCGGACGCGTGCGCGCTGGTCGCCGCGCGCGGCCGGCTGATGCAGGCGCTGCCGGAGGGCGGCGCGATGACCGCCGTACAGGCCACCGAGGCGGAGGTGCTTGAGCGGCTCGCCGGGCACGAGGACCGCGCGGCCGTCGCCGCCGTCAACGGCCCCGCGTCCGTGGTCGTCTCCGGCGACGAGGACGTCGTCGAGGCGGTCGCCGCGCACTTCGCGGAGGAGGGCCGCAAGACGACGCGGCTGCGTGTCAGCCACGCCTTCCACTCGCCGCGCATGGACGCGATGCTGGAGGACTTCGCGGAGGTCGCGCGGGGCGTGCGGTTCACACCGCCGGCCGTGCCCGTCGTCTCCGATCTGACCGGCGCGCAGGCCACCGACGAGGAGCTGTGCTCGCCCGACTACTGGGTGCGGCACGCGCGGCACGCCGTACGGTTCTGCGACGGCGTCCGCACGCTGGAGGCGGACGGCGTACGGGCGTTCGTGGAGCTCGGCCCGGACAGCGCGCTGACCGCGATGGCCCTGGACAGCCTGAGCGGCCCGTCCACCGCCACCGTCGCCGTACCGCTGCTGCGCCGGGACCGGCCCGAGGTGCGTACGGCACTGCTGGCCGCGGGCGCGCTGCACGCGCACGGTGCGGGCGGCGACCTGTCGACGCTGTACGGGGAGGGCGCGCGCCGAGTGGAGCTGCCCACGTACGCGTTCCAGCGGCGCCGCTTCTGGCTGGAGCCCGGCGAGGGCGCCGCACCGGCCGCCGGTACGGGCAGCGCCGCGGACGACGCCTTCTGGGCGGCCGTCGAGCAGTCCGACCTGGACGGGCTCGCCGCCCGGCTGGAACTGGACGGCGACGCGCGGCTCAGCGAAGTGCTGCCCGCACTGTCGTCATGGCGCCGCCGCGAGGAGGACCGTACGGCGCTCAACTCCTGGCGCTACCACGTCAACTGGCGCCCGGCGGGCGGCTCCGCCGCCGCGTCCGTCACCGGTACGTGGCTGCTTCCGCTGCCGTCCGCGCTGGAAGGCGACGCCTGGGCCGAAGCGGTCGCCGGTGCGCTCACGGCGCACGGCGCGCGGGTCGTGCCGGTGCCGCTGGACACCGCCGACCCGGCCGCCCTGGACCGTACGGCGCTGGCCGAGCGGCTCCGTACGGTGACCGACGAGCACGGGGCCGCCGCGGGCGTCCTGTCGCTGCTCGCCGCGGCACCGGACGCGGATTCCGCAGCGGCCGTGCCGGCCGGACTGGCCGCCACCACCGCCCTCCTGCAGGCACTGTCGGACCTCGGCGGCGACGCGCCCCTGTGGTGCGCCACCCGAGGGGCGGTCGCCGTCCACCCGCAGGAGGACGTGGCCGCGCCCGAACAGGCCGCCGTGTGGGGCCTGGGCCGCGTGGCCGCACTCGAACACCCCCGCCTGTGGGGCGGCCTGATCGATGTCCCGGCCGAGTTCGACGCCCGCGCGGGCGAACGCCTCTGCACCGTCCTCGACGGCGGGCGGGCGCAGAGCGCACAGGGCGCCGACGCGGAGGACCAGACGGCCGTACGGTCCTCGGGTCTCTTCGTCCGCAGGCTCGAGCACGCCGGGCAACCGGACGCCTCAGGCGCCCGCGAGCCCGACGGCTCCGACTGGAAGTGCTCCGGCACCGTCCTCGTCACCGGCGGCACCGGCGCGCTCGGCGCACACGTGGCGCGCTGGCTCGCCGAACACGGCGCCGAGCACCTGGTGCTCGTCAGCCGGCGCGGCCCGGACGCCGACGGCAGCGCCGAGCTGGAGGCCGAACTCACCGCATCCGGCGTCCGCGTGACGCTCGCCGCGTGCGACGCCGCCGACCGTACGGCGCTCGCCGCGCTGCTCGCCGAGCACCCGGTGGACGCCGTGGTGCACGCGGCGGGCGTGCTCGACGACGGCCCGATCGACGGGCTCACGCCCGGCAGCCTCGCCGCCGTACTGCGCCCCAAGCAGGCCGCCGCGCGGAACCTGCACGAGCTGACGCGCGGCCAGGACCTGTCCGCGTTCGTGCTGTTCTCCTCGATCGCCGGCTCGATCGGCTCCCTCGGGCAGGCCAACTACGCCGCGGCCAACGCGTACCTGGACGCGCTCGCCCAGCAGCGCCGCGCCCAGGGGCTGCCCGCCACCACCGTGTCCTGGGGCCCGTGGGCAGGCAGCGGCATGGCCGTCGACCCGAAGGTCGCCGAACGGATGCGGCGCGGCGGCGCGCACCCGCTGGACCCGGACCGCGCGCTCGCCGCGCTCGCCGGAATCCTGCGCCGCGGCGAGACGGCGGCGACCGTCGCCGACGTCGACTGGCGGCTGTTCGCGCCCGGACTGACCGCGCTGCGGCCCAGCCCGCTGCTGTCCGGGCTGCCGGAGGTCGCCGCGCTCGGCGCCCAGGCGGCGCCGCAGGAGGCCGACGCGGGCGGCGCGAAACTGCGCGCCGAACTCGCCGCGCTCGGCGCCGACGAGCAGGAGCGGACGCTGACGCAGCTGGTCCGTACGCAGGTCGCCGGGGTGCTGGGGCACTCGGGGCTGGACGAGATCGGGCCCGACCGCCCGTTCAACGCGCTCGGCTTCGACTCCCTGATGGCCGTCGAACTGCGCAACCGGCTCGGCCTCGCCACCGGCCTGCAACTGCCCGCCACGCTGCTGTTCGACCACCCGACGGCACGCGAACTGGCCACGCACCTGCGCGGGCAGCTGGTGGTCCCGGACACCGGAAGCGCGCCCGTACTCGCCGAACTCGACCGGCTGGAACAGGCACTCGCGGCGGTGCCGGACGACGACACGCAGCGCTCCCGTATCGGCGCCCGCCTGCGGTCGCTGACGGCCCGGTGGAACGGCACGGACGGCACCGACGACAAGGCGGACGGCACCCGCGAGGACACCCGCGACGTCAGCGAACGGATCAGCTCCGCCGGAGCGGACGAGATCTTCGACTTCATCGAGAACGACCTCGGGATCTCGTGACCGGCCGCGGGCCGCACGGGCGAGAGGGACACACAGGAGCGGGAATGGGCGACGAAGAGAAGATCCTCGACTACCTCCGGAAGGTCACCGCCGACCTTCACCAGACGCGTCAGCGGCTCCAGGCCGCCGAGGCGAAGAACCGGGAGCCGGTCGCGATCGTCTCCATCGGCTGCCGCTTCCCCGGCGGCGCCGACGGCCCCGAGGAACTGTGGGAGCTGCTCCGCTCGGGCACCGACACCATGACCGAGTGGCCCGCCGAACGCGGCTGGGACACCCAGGAGCTGTACGACCCCGAGCCGGGCAAGCCGGGCAAGGCGTACACCACCATGGGCGCGTTCCTGGACCGCGCCGCGGACTTCGACGCCGGGTTCTTCGGCATCGCACCCCGCGAGGCCACCGGCATGGACCCGCAGCAGCGGCTGCTGCTGGAGACGTCCTGGGAGGCGTTCGAGCGCGCCGGGATCGACCCGCTGTCGCTCCGCGGCAGCCGTACGGGCGTGTTCGCGGGCACCAACCTGCTGGACTACCCCGCGCTGCTGAGCGCCGCCCGCGACCCCGAGGCGCAGGACGGCGTCGGCAACTCGCCCAGCGTCGTCTCCGGCCGCATCTCGTACGCCCTCGGGCTCGAGGGCCCGGCGATGACCATCGACACCGCCTGCTCCGCGTCCCTGGTCGCGCTGCACCTGGCCGCACAGGCGCTGCGCGCGGGCGAGTGCGACCTGGCGCTCGCGGGCGGCGCGACGGTGATGGCGACGCCCACCCTGTTCCTGGAGTTCAGCAGGCAGGGCGGGCTGGCACGGGACGGGCGCTGCAAGGCGTTCTCGGAGGACGCGGACGGCACCGGCTGGGGCGAGGGCGCCGGCATGCTGCTCGTCGAGCGGCTGTCCGACGCGCGCCGCAACGGGCACCCCGTACTGGCCGTGCTGCGCGGCTCCGCCGTCAACCAGGACGGCGCGTCGAACGGTCTGACGGCGCCCAACGGGCCGTCCCAGCAGCGCGTGATCTGGCAGGCCCTGGACAATGCGGAACTCGCCCCCGGCGACGTGGACGCGGTGGAGGCGCACGGCACCGGCACGAAGCTGGGCGACCCGATCGAGGCACAGGCGCTCCTCGCCACGTACGGGCAGGACCGCGACGCCGAACGGCCCCTGTGGCTCGGCTCGGTGAAGTCCAACCTCGGGCACACGCAGGCCGCCGCGGGACTCGCCGGAGTCATCAAGATGGTGCAGGCGATGCGGCACGGCGAGCTGCCGCGCACGCTGCACCTGTCGGAGCCGTCGACCCACGTGGACTGGACGGCGGGCAACGTGAAGCTGCTGTCGGAGTCCCGCCCATGGCCGGACGCGGACCGCCCGCGGCGCGCGGGCGTCTCGTCGTTCGGCATCAGCGGCACGAACGCCCACGTCATCCTGGAGTCCCCGGAACCCCCGCCGAATCCGACGGCTGCGGACGGCGCCCAGCAAAATCAAGCCCGTCCGGCGATTGAGGACGGCCCTCAGCCACGGAGCACGCACGCTGACGCACAGGCCGGTGGCCCCACACACGTAGGGCAGGACGCGGCACCCCTCCCCTTCGCCGTGTCCGGCCGCACAGACGCCGCCCTCCGCGCGCAGGCCGCGCGCCTCCGTACGCACCTGCACGGCCCCGCGGGCCGCGACCAGCGGCCCGCGGATGTCGCGTGGTCGCTGGCGGCGACCCGTTCCGCGTTCGAGCACCGTGCGGTCGTCGTCGCGAGGGACCACGACGCGCTGCTGCGCGGCCTGGACGCCGTCGCGGACGGCAGCCCGCGTCCGGGCGTCGTGCGCGGGGTGGCCGACACCGAGGGCGGCACCGTCTTCGTGTTCCCGGGGCACGGCCCCCAGTGGCACGGCATGGCCGTACGGCTGCTGGAGGAGGACGCCGAGTTCCGTACGGCGCTCACCGAAATCGCCTCCGCCGTCGAGCAGTTCACCGACTGGTCCGTGCTGGAGGTGCTGAAGGGCGCCGACGGCGCGCCCCCGATGGACCGGGTCGATGTCGTACAGCCGCTGCTGTTCGCCGTAGGGGCGGCGCTGGCGCGGCTGTGGCGTGCGCGGGGGGTCACTCCGTCCGCGGTCGTCGGGCACAGCCAGGGCGAGATCACCGCGGCGTACGTCGCCGGGGCGCTGTCCCTGGAGGACGCCGCGCGCGTCATCGTACGGCGTGGCCAGGCCCTCGCGGTCCTCGCCGGCCGCGGCGGACTCGCCTCCGTCGCACTGCCCCTCGCCGACGTGGAGGAGCGTCTCGCGCGCTGGGACGGCGCGCTGTCCGTCGGGGCCGTGAACGGCCCCCGTTCGGTGGTCGTTTCCGGTGACGCCGCCGCCCTCGCGGAGCTGCTGGAGGAGCTGGCGGCGGACGGCGTGCGCGCCCGCCGCGTCGCCATCGACTACGCGTCGCACTCGGCCCATGTGGACGAGGTGCGCGACCGGTTGGCGGCGGGCTTCGCCAACGTCAGCCCGAGCACCGGCGACGTGCCGTTCTTCTCCACCGTGACCGGCGACTGGCTGGACACGGCGCGGCTGGACGCCGACTACTGGTTCCGCAACCTGCGCGGCACCGTCCGCTTCGAGACGGCCGTACGGGCGCTGGCGGAGCAGGGGCACCGCGCGTTCGTCGAGGTCGGCCCGCACCCGGTGCTGACCACGGCCGTCGGCGACACCCTGGAGGCCGCCGGGGTCACCGACGCGGTGATCACTGGCACGCTCCGCCGGGACGACGGCGGCGCCGACCGCTTCCTCGCCTCCGCCGCCGAACTCGCCGTACGAGGCGGCCCGGTGGACTGGCGTACGGTCGTCGACGGCGTCGTCGGCGGTGCCCGCGCAGACGGGGAGCAGGGGGACGAGGGGAACGAGGGGGACGCCCCCTGCCGCCGCGTCGAGCTCCCCACCTACGCGTACCAGCGCCGCCGCTACTGGCCGCAGGCCACGGAGGGCCCCCGGCAGGAGCCCGGCGCCACCGCCGACGCCCCCTTCTGGGACGCGGTGGAGAACCGGGACGTGGCCGCCCTGACCCGCGCCCTGCACGTCGACACCGACACCCTCGCCCGGCTGCTGCCCGCGCTCTCCGACTACCGGCGGCGCGCCGTCGAGGGCGCCACCGCCGACTCGTGGCGGTACCGCGTCGTGTGGAAGCCCGTCGGCACCGACGGCGCGCCCGCACTGCGCGGCACGTGGCTGCTGCCGCTGCCCGCCGGGCGGGAGGACGACCCGTACGTCACCTCCGTACGGGACGCACTCGTACGGGCCGGTGCCCGCCCCGTGCCGGTGCCGCTGGACCCGCAGGGCGGCCGTACGGAGTACGCCGACGCGCTCCGGTCCGCGACCGACGACGCCACAGCCGACGCCGCCGGGGAGGCCCCCGCCGGGGTGCTGTCGCTCCTCGGCCTCGACACCACCCCGTACGCCTCCCTGCCGGAACTGCCGTGCGGCTACGCCGCGTCCGTGACCCTCGTACAGGCCCTCGACGACCTCGCCTCGCACGCACCGCTGTGGCTGGCCACCGCCGGCGCCGTGACCGCGGCGCCCGGTGACGAGCCGGGTCCGGGCCACCTGGAGCAGGCCCTCGTATGGGGCTTCGGGCGTGTCGTCGCCCTCGAACAGCCCGAGCGCTGGGGTGGCCTCGTCGACGCTCCCGCCGCCCCCGACACTGCCTCCGGCGACCGCCTCGCCGCCGTGCTCGCCGCCGGGACCGAGGACGCCGTGGCCGTACGCGCCACAGGCGTACACGCCCGGAGGCTCGTACGGGCAGGCACCGGCGGGCTGCCCGGCGTGCGCGACTGGACGCCGTCCGGCACCGTCCTGGTGACCGGCGGAACCGGCGCGCTCGGCCGCCACACCGCCCGCTGGCTCGCCCGGCACGGCGACGCGCACCTGCTGCTGGTCAGCCGGAGCGGCCCGGACGCGCCCGGCGCCCGCGAACTCGAAGCGGAGCTCCGCGAGTCGGGTACCGGCGTCACCATCGCCTCCTGCGACATCGCCGACCGCGACGCGCTCGCCGCGCTCCTCGCGGACATCCCCGCGGACCGCCCGCTCAGCGCCGTCCTGCACACCGCCGCCGTACTCGACGACGGTGTCATCACCGCGCTGACCCCCGAACGCCTCGCCCACGTGCTGCGCGTCAAGGCGCAGGGCGCGCGCAACCTCGACGCCCTCACCGCGGGGCTCGACCTGTCGGCGTTCGTGCTGTTCTCCTCGACCTCCGGCACGTTCGGCAGCTCCGGGCACGCCAACTACGCGCCCGGCAACGCCTTCCTCGACGCCCTCGCCGAGGACCGGCGAGCCCGCGGGCTGCCCGCCACCGCCGTCGCCTGGAGCGGCTGGGCGGAGGACGGCATGGCCGCAGGCGCCGTCGAGCAGCGGCTGCGGCGGCACGGCGTACGGCCCATGGACCCGGAGACGGCCGTCTCCGCGCTGCAGCAGGCGCTCGACCACGACGACACCGCCGTGGTCGTCAGCGACATCGACTGGGACGTCTTCGGCGGCGAGCTCGCGGGCGGCCGCCCCCGCCCCCTGTACGCCGAACTCCCCGAGGCGCAGCGCGCGCAGGCCGCACGTGCCGCGGACACCGCCGGGGACCGGCAGGCCGACGACGGGCAGGGCCTCGCCCGGCAGCTCGCCGGGCTCGGCGAGAACGAGCAGCGGCAGGCGGTGCTGGACCTCGTACGGGCGCACATCGCGTACGTGCTCAACCACCCCAGCCCGGACGACGTGGAGCCCACCCGCGCCTTCCGGGAGCTCGGCTTCGACTCGCTGACCGCCGTGGAGCTGCGGAACACGCTGACCGGCGCCACCGGGCAGCAGCTGCCCGCGACGCTCGTCTACGACTACCCGACGCCCGCCGCGCTCGCCGAGCACCTCCGCGCCGAACTCGCCCCGGGCACAGGTGCGTCCGGCGCCGCCGCCGCGGCCCCGGTGCGCGTGGACGCCGGCGAGCCCGTCGCGATCGTCGCGATGAGCTGCCGCTTCCCGGGCGGCGCGAACTCCCCGGAGGAGTTCTGGGAGCTGCTGGCGCGCGGCGGCGACGCCATGACGCCGTGGCCCGACGACCGCGACTGGGACGTGGACGCGCTCTACGACCCCGAGCCCGGCCTGCCCGGCAAGAGCTACACGCGGTACGGCGGATTCGTCGACGGCATGGCCGACTTCGACCCCGCGTTCTTCGAGATCTCCCCGCGCGAGGCCCTGGCCATGGACCCGCAGCAGCGGCTGCTGCTGGAGACGTCCTGGGAGGCGTTCGAGCGGGCCGGCATCGCCCCGGACACGCTGCGCGGCAGCCGTACGGGCGTGTTCGCCGGCACCAACTACCAGGACTACGCGTCCCGTCCGCTCGCGCCCGCCGAAGGCGCCGACGCCCACCTGGGCACCGGCAACTCGGCGAGCGTGATGTCCGGCCGCGTCTCGTACACCCTCGGGCTCGAGGGCCCGGCGGTGACCGTCGACACAGCCTGCTCCTCGTCGCTGGTCGCCCTGCACCTCGCGGCGCAGGCGCTGCGCGGCGGCGAGTGCGACCTGGCGCTGGCCGGCGGCGTGACGCTGATGTCCGCGCCGGGCCTGTTCGTGGACTTCAGCCGGCAGCGCGGGCTGGCGGCCGACGGGCGCTGCAAGGCGTTCGCGGACGCCGCCGACGGTACGGGCTGGGGCGAGGGCATCGGCATGCTCCTCGTCGAGCGGCTGTCCGACGCGCGCCGCAACGGGCACCCCGTACTGGCCGTCGTACGCGGCTCCGCCGTCAACCAGGACGGTGCCTCCAACGGTCTGACGGCGCCCAACGGCCCGTCGCAGCAGCGCGTCATCCGCGCCGCGCTCGCCAGCGGCGGGCTGGAGCCCGGCGACGTGGACGCCGTGGAGGCACACGGCACCGGTACGACGCTGGGCGACCCGATCGAGGCGCAGGCGCTGCTCGCCACCTACGGGCGGGAGCGTGACGCGGAACGGCCGCTGCGGCTCGGGGCCGTCAAGTCCAACATCGGGCACACGCAGGCCGCCGCGGGCGCCGCCGGGATCATCAAGATGGTCGAGGCGTTCCGGCACCGGCGGCTGCCGCGCACCCTGCACGTGGACGCGCCGTCCTCACACGTCGACTGGTCCGCCGGGCACATCGAGCTGCTGACGGAGGCGGCCGACTGGCCGGAGACGGACCGGCCGCGGCGCGCGGGCGTGTCCTCGTTCGGGATCAGCGGCACCAACGCACACATCATCCTGGAGGAGGCACCCCGGGAGACCGCGCCGGAGACCGGCGAGGAGCCCGGCACGGACGGTGACACGGAAGGCGCCACGGACAGCGGCGCCCCGCTCGTCCCCTGGGTGCTCAGCGCGCGTTCCGCCGCCGCCCTCCGCGACCAGGCCGCACGGCTGCTCGCACACGCCGCCGACCACCCCGGTCAGCACCCGAGGGACGTCGGCCACTCGCTCGCCGTGTCACGTACGGCGTGGGAGCACCGTACGGTGCTGCTCGGCGCCGACCGCGACGAGCTGCTGGCTCAGCTCGCCGGACTCGCCGAGGGACCCCCGGGGTCCGCGCCGCAGGTCCCGGCGGGCACGGTGCAGCGGGGCGGCCGTACGGCGTTCCTGTTCGCCGGGCAGGGCGCGCAGCGCCTCGGCATGGGCTCCGGACTGTACGCCGCCTTCCCGGTGTTCGCGGAAGCGTTCGACGCGGCCTGCGCGCTGCTCGACGCCGAAATCGCCGGAGAACTCGCCGGAGAAGGGGACACGCGGCCCCTGCGCGACGTCGTCTTCGGCGACGACGCCGACGCCCTGAACCGTACGGGCCGTACGCAGCCCGCCCTCTTCGCGTTCGAGGTGGCGCTGTACCGCCTGGTGGAGTCCTGGGGCCTCGTCCCGGACCAGCTCGTCGGCCACTCGATCGGCGAACTGGCCGCCGCCCACGTCGCCGGAGTGCTCTCCCTGGAGGACGCCTGCCGGGTCGTCGCCGCACGCGGCCGCCTGATGGAGGCGCTTCCCGAGGGCGGGGCCATGGTGGCGCTCCAGGCGTCCGAGGACGAGGTGCTGCCGCTGCTCGAAGGGTCTCTGCCGGAGGGGCCGCTGTCCGAAGGGCGCGCGGCCGAGGCCGGCATCGCGGCGCTCAACGGTCCGCGCGCCACGGTGGTTTCCGGTACGGAGGCCGCCGTCGACGCCGTCGCCGAGCACGTGCGCGACACCCTGGGCCGCAAGGTGACGCGGCTGCGGGTCAGCCACGCGTTCCACTCGCCGCTCATGGAACCGATGCTCGACGCGTTCCGTACGGTGCTCGAAACCGTGGACTTCGCCGCCCCGCGCATCCCCGTCGTCTCCAACGTCACGGGTGCGCCCGCCACCGCCGCCGAACTCTGCTCCCCGGAGTACTGGGTGCGGCACGTACGGGAGCCCGTACGGTTCGCAGACGGCGTCGGCTGGCTCGCCGCACACGGCATCACCCGCTTCCTGGAAATCGGCCCGGACGGCACGCTCACCGCACTGGCCGGAGAGAGCACCGGAGAGCACGACCCGTATCTCACGCCGGCCCTCCGCAAGGACCGTCACGAGGTCCGTACGGTGCTCACCGCGGCGGCCGAACTGTACGTACGGGGCGCACCCGTCGCCTGGGACGCGCTGCTGCCCGGCGCACAGCGTGTGGAGCTGCCCACCTACGCGTTCCAGCGCCGTCGCTACTGGCTGGAGACCGCCCGCTGGACCGGCGACCTGGGCGCCGCGGGCCTCGAACAGCCCGCGCACCCCTTCCTGGGCGCTGCCGTCGCCCCCGTCGGCAGCGACAGCGTCGTGTTCACCGGCAGCCTGTCCACGCAGACGCACCCGTGGCTCGCCGACCACGTCATCCTGGGCCAGGCCATCCTCCCCGGCACCGGCTACCTCGACCTGGCGGTGCACGCGGGCGACCGTACGGGCTGCGGCGTCGTCGCCGAACTCACCCTGGAGACACCGCTCGTCATCCCCGGCAAGGGCGCCGTACACCTCCAGCTGCTCGTCGGGCCGCCCGACGACACCGGACGGCGCACGTTCGGCGTCCACTCGCGGCAGTCGGACGCCGCACAGGACGACCCCTGGCAGCGGCACGCACAGGGCCTGCTGGCACCGTCCGACCCGGCCACGCCGGCGCCGGCGGACCTCACCGCCTGGCCGCCGGCGGGCGCCGAACGCCTCGACACCGACGGCCTGTACGAGGGGTTCACGGGCGGCGGCTTCGGCTACGGGCCCGCGTTCCAGGGGCTGGAGACGGTGTGGCGGCGCGGAGAGGAGATCTTCGCCGAGGTCGCCCTGCCCGAACCGGTCCGCGCGGACGCCGACCGCTTCGCGCTGCACCCGGCACTGCTGGACGCCGCCGTACAGGCGCTGATCACGCGCCCGAGGGAGGGCGGCGCCTCGGTCGAGCCGAGCGAGGAAGCCGCGAGCGAGCCAAAGGCCGCGCCGGTGCCGAAAGCGATGAGGCCAAGTGAGCGAGGAACGAGCGAGGGCAGTGCCGAGGAGCGTCGGGACCGGGTACAAGCGGCCGGAGGCGAGCCGAGCGAACAAGGGGCTCTGCTGCCCTTCGCCTGGAGCGGGCTGACGCTGCACGCCGTCGGGGCCTCCGCGCTGCGCGTACGGCTGGCGCCGACGGACCGTCCGAACGAGTTCTCCGTCCTCGTCACCGACACCGACGGCCTCCCGGTCGCGTCCGCCGACGCGCTCACCCTGCGGACGCTCTCCGCCGAGCAGCTGCACCGCGACGCCACCCCCGAACTGCCCCTGCTGCGCGCCCACTGGAAGCCCTTCGGCTCCGCACCGCGCCCGGACGCCGCCTCACTCCGCTGGATCCTCCTCGGCCAGGGCGGCGACGGCGCCGGCGGTGACGGGGGCGTCGGGAAGGCGCTGGACTCGGCGGGCGTCCACCTGGAGACGTACGCCGACCTCGAGACCGTGGGGAAGGCCGCCGCCACCGGGATGGCCATGCCCGAGGCCGTGCTCGCCGTTCTGGACGGCCGGTCCCGTGAGGGCACTCCGCCGGAGGCGCTGCGCGGCCTCCTCGCCGAGGCGCACGGGCTGTGCCGCCGCTGGCTGGAGGACGAACGGTTCGCGGACTCGCGGCTGTTCCTGCTCACCCGCGGCGCGGTCAGCGCCGCGGACGGCGAGCCCGTACGGGATGTGGCGGGCGCCGCCCTGTGCGGCATGGTCCGCTCCATCCAGGCCGAGCACCCCGAGCGGCTGCACCTGATCGACCTCGATGACACGGAGGCGTCCCGCGCCGCCGTACTCGCCGCGGTGGCCGCGGCACGCCCGCAGACGGCCGTACGGGACGGGGAGCTGCTGCTGCCGGGCCTCGCCCGGACGGCGGACTCCACGGACGCCGCGGACGCCGCCACCGACGATCCCGGCGCCCCGGCCTTCGCCCCCGACGGCACGGTGCTCGTCACCGGCGCCACCGGCACGCTGGGCCGTATCGTCGCCCGGCACCTCGTCAGCGCGCACGGCGTGCGCCGCCTGCTGCTCGCCGGCCGCCGCGGCCCCGACGCCGACGGCGCCTCCGAACTGGCCGCCGAACTCACCGCCCTCGGTGCCGACGTACGGCTCGCCGCCTGCGACGTGTCCGACCGCGACGCGCTCCGCGCGCTGCTCCGTACGGTGGACGACGGCCACCCGCTGACGGGCGTCGTGCACGTGGCGGGCGTCGTGGACGACGGTACGGCGACGTCGCTGACGCCGGAGCAGTTCGACCGGGTGCTGCGGCCGAAGGCGGACGCGGCCTGGCTGCTGCACGAACTGACCGCGGACCTCGGCCTGTCGGCGTTCGTGCTGTACTCCTCGGCCGCCGCCACCTTCGGCTCGCCGGGCCAGGCCAACTACGCCGCCGCCAACGCCTTCCTCGACGCGCTCGCCGCCCACCGGCACGCCCTGGAGCTGCCCGCCACGTCCCTCGCATGGGGCGTGTGGGAGGACGGCAGCGCCCTCACCGCCGGGCTCGGCGACGCCGACCGGCGCCGCATGGCGCGCGGCGGCATGCGGCCGCTGACCGCCGACGAGGGCATGGCGCTGTTCGACGCCGGACTGGCCTCCGGGGAGCCCGCGTTGACCGCGCTGGGCATCGCGCCCGGCGCGCTGGACGCGCTCCTGCGCGGCCGCCCCGCCGCCTCCGGCGGCACGCAGACCCGGCGGACCGCCGGTGACGCTCCCGCCTCCGCTCCCACGCTCCGCGCGGAGCTCGCGGGGCTCGGCGCGGAGGAACGCCGTACGGCGCTCTTCGAGCTCGTACGGGACCGGGTCGCGGGCGTGCTGGGCCACGCCTCGACGGAAGGCATCGAGCCCGACCAGTCGTTCACCGAGCTGGGCTTCGACTCGCTGACGTCGGTCGAGCTGCGCAACCAGCTCGTCGCGGCGACCGGCCTGCGACTGCCGCCCACCCTGGTCTTCGACCTGGCCACGGCCGAGGCCCTCGCCGGCCATCTGGACGGCCTGCTGGCCGACGGCGGCGCCGCCGCGCAGGCCGGCGACCCGGGCGACACCGGCGACACCGGAGGCGGACAGCGGGACGGCACGCTCGGCGCGCTGTTCCGGCAGGCCACCGAGGCGAACCGGATCGACGACGGCTTCGAACTCCTGCTGGCCGCCGCGAAGCTGCGCCCGACCTTCGCCACCCCCGGCGAACTGGACACCGTCGCCGACCCGGTCAAGCTCGCGAGCGCCAGCGCCAGCGCCAATGCCAGCGCGATCACGAGCGCCACCACCGGCACCGGCACAGACGCCGGGGCAGGGAGCACGCCCCCGCCCCTCGTCTGCTTCAGCTCGTACGTGGCGCTGGCGGGTGTGCACCAGTACGCGCGCTTCGCCTCGGCGTTCCGCGGCGAACGCGACGTCTGGGCCCTGCACACCCAGGGCTTCGGCAGGGGCGAGCCGCTGCCCGAGTCGCTGGCCGCCATCGCCCGCCTCCAGGCGGAGGCGACCCTCGCCTGCACCGGCGGCGTACCGCCCGTCCTCCTCGGCTCGTCCTCCGGCGGCATCCTCGCGCTCGCCGTGGCCGAGCACATGGAGCGCGAGGGCGTACGGCCGCCCGCCGTGCTGCTGCTCGACACGTACATGCCGCGCGCGGACTCGCCGTTCGTCCGGTTCTCCGCCGAGATGCTCAAGGGCATGTTCGAGCGCGAGTCGATGTTCGCGCAGATGGACAGCGACCGGCTGACGGCGATGAGCTGGTACATCCGCATGGTGGGGGAGTGGGAGCCGGAGGAGCTGAGCACCCCCGTCCTCCTGCTGCGCTCCTCCGAACCGCCGCTGCCCGCCGAGGCGCTGGGCGACGACGCGGACGCGTGGCAGGCGGAGTGGGACCGGGCGCAGCAGGTGGTGGACGTGCGGGGCAGCCACTTCACGATGATGGAGGACCACGCCGCCAACACGGCCCGCACCGCCGCGGACCTCCTCGCCGCCCTGCCGGGACGGCACGTCTGAGCGCCCGGCAGGGCCGCGCCGCCTGTCAACTAGGGATCTCCTCAAGGCGCGGCTGCTGCAATGGTCGGTGAAGGGATTTCCGGCAACACCTGGCGTGTGCGATCGGTCAGCTTCCAGGAAGGATCTGTCATGCGGTCGAGCGAGGCGAACGTCATTCTCCGCGGGGGTCCCGCCCGGGACCTTCCTGAGCAGGAGCGGATCCGTCGTGTCGAGGACGTCACGGTCCGGATCAAGCTGATGCGCTCGAACCGCTACGAGCACTTCGAGCCGTCCACGGACCGGGTCTCCGTGGAGGGGCACGAGCTGCTGGCGTTCGACTGGGCCGGTTCCACCTACGTAGCGGAGTAAACCGGGCGCCATCCGCGCGCCTGTCCTACCGAAACACCGTCCCGACCGAGGTGGCAGATGGCACTTGCGTTCATTTTCGGCTCCAACCAGTTCAACTACCAGCCCGACGGCATCCTCCAGTTCTACGACGAGAACGCCTCCGTGCGGGACACGTTCCAGCACGTCGCGAAGTGGACCGGGCTCGATGTCGACACGCTGCTCCGTGCCGATGTCGCCGCCGAGGGCTCCCCGGAGCACCAGGTGCGGGTCAATCTGGTCGGGCTGGCCGCCGCGCAGCTGAGCATCCACGACATCCTGGTCGAGAAGGGCATCCGCCCGGCCATGGTCGGCGGGCTCAGTCTGGGCGGGCTGGTGGCGAGCTGTGTCGCGGGCGCTGTGTCCCGGGAAGACCTCATCTCGCTGCTGTTCCGCGGCAACCAGCGGCTCGAGCCGCACGAGGGCGGCCGCGCGCAGGGCGCCGCGACGGTGTTCGCCCCGCTCGCCGTGGACCCGGAGTGGTACTACGGCGAGCAGCGCGAAGGCGTCTGGCTGGGCGGCGACTTCGGGCTGGAGCCGACGGGACGCAGCCGGGTCCTGATGCTCGCCGGTTTCCGCGACGCCCTGGAGAAGCTGCGCGACGAGGCGCCCGAGCACACGGTCACCGTCAGCGAGGACGTGAACATCGCCGTTCACACGCCGCTGCGCGCGGCCGCCCTCGAGGAGACGCGCCGGCAGGTCTCGGAAGTGCCGTTCAGCGACCCGCAGTTGAAGCTGTGCTCGTCCATCGAGCAGAAGGTGCTCACCACGGCCGGTGAGGTACGGGAGATGTTCTACCGGAACGTCGCCGAGCCCATGAGCAACGTGCACATGTACGAGGGGATGAAGAGCAACGGCGCCCAGCTCGCCCTCGTCGTCGGACCCTCACTGATCAAGGATCTGCTCAAGTTCCCCTTCCCCGTCGGCTATGTGGACAACCCCGGGGCCATCCCGGAGGCGATCTCCGCCATCTTCGAACACGGGGTCGAAATCCAGGACGACTGAGTCCGCACGCCCATCCGCACCCCACAAGCAAGCTGGAGATCCCATGCCCGGCGCCATTTACGCCGAAGGTCTCAGGAAAACATTCGGTGACGTCACAACCCTGGACGGAATGGCCCTCTCGGTGCCGCCGGGTTCCGTTCTCGGTCTGCTCGGGCCCAACGGATCCGGCAAGACCACCACGGTGCGCATCCTCAGCACCCTGATCAGCGCCGACTCGGGCACCGCGATGGTGGCCGGCCACAACGTGTTCGCCGACCCGCAGAAGGTGCGCCTGAACATCGGCCTGTCCGGCCAGTACGCCGCCCTCGACGAACTGCTCACCGGGCGGGAGAATCTCCAGCTGGTCGCCGAGCTGTACGGCATGCGCACCCGGCACGCCAAGATGCGCGCCCACGAACTCCTCGAGTGGTTCGGCCTGCAGGAGGCCGCGGACCGCCCGTCCAAGACGTACTCGGGCGGCATGCGCCGCCGGCTCGACCTGGCCGCGGCCCTGGTGGGCAACCCGCCGGTGATGTTCATGGACGAGCCCACCACCGGTCTCGACCCGTACAACCGGCTGCTGCTGTGGGAGGCCGTCGAGGCGCTCGTCGCGAACGGTACGACGCTGCTGCTGACGACCCAGTACCTGGAGGAGGCGGACCGCCTCGCCAACGACATCTCCGTGATCGACCACGGCAAGGTCATCGCTCAGGGCACGCCGAACGACCTGAAGCGGCTGGCGGGCCACGAGCGCATCGAGCTGATCGTGCGCTCGATCGAACAGCTCGACTGGACCGTCGAGTTCCTCAGCCGCTTCGCGACCGGCGAGGCCACGGTCGACCGGTCGGCGCACCAGATCACGCTGCCCATCTCCGGTGGTTCGAAGGTGCTCGGCACCATCATCAACGAACTGGACGAGCGGAACATCGCCGTCGACGACATCGGACTCCGCAGGCCCACACTCGACGAGGTGTTCCTCTACCTGACGGGTGAGGACGCCCGGCAGGCCCGCCGGGAGGCCACCGTCCACGGGACCGGTCCCGCGGCGGCGGACATACGTGAGGCAGAGACCACTCTCCAGCTCAAGCTCACGCACATCACGCAGACCACGAATCGGGTGTGAACACCATGGCCGTTACGATGCCCCCCCACACGAACGCCGGCACACCCGTGGTCTCCGCGTCGCCGTACCCCACCAACCCCGGCCAGACCGGTCGTGAATCGCTCGTCTGCGCACGGCGGAACATCATCAAGATGTTCCGGGTGCCCGAGCAGCTGATGTTCAACCTGGTGCAGCCGCTGCTCTTCATCCTGCTGTTCGCCTACGTCTTCGGCGGCGCCATCGGCAGCGGCGCGGGAGGACGGGACCAGTACCGCGAGTACATGATGGCGGGGTTCTTCGCCCAGTCCATCCTCTTCGTCACCGTGATCTCCGCCAGCACGAACATCGCGCAGGACATGACGAAGGGCATGGTGGACCGGTTCCGGTCGCTGCCGATGTCCCGCGGCGCGGTCCTCACCGGCCGTACGGTCGCCGACTTCGTGCAGAACCTGCTGATGCTCGTCGTCATGATCACCATCGGGCTGCTGGTCGGCTGGCGCATCCACGAGGGTCTGCTGAAGGCCGTCGGAGGCTTCGCGCTGCTGCTGTTCCTCGCGTACGCCTTCTCCTGGGTCGGCGCCGCCATCGGCATGTCGGTGCGCACTCCCGAGGCCGCGAGCGGCGTCATCATCATCATGTTCCCGCTCACGATGATGTCGAACGCCTTCGTGCCCACCCACACGCTGCCGCGGGCACTGCAGCACGTCGTGAACTGGAACCCGTTCAGCGCCACCGTGCAGGCGGCCCGTGAGATGTTCGGCAACCCGTACGTCCCGTCGGAGTCGTGGCCGATGGAGAACGCCACGTGGGCCTCGATGGGCTGGTCCGTGGTCCTGATCCTCGTGTTCCGCACGATCGCCGTGAGCAAGTACAAGAAGGCAGCCAAGTGACGGCAGCCGAAGACACCACGGGAGCCCGTATGCTGCGCGATTCCGCGCCGCCCCGCCCGCAGGACCTGACGGGGCGGGGTGCCGCGCTGGCCCGCCCTAAGCTGCCGGCGGCCATGCGGCTGCTCGGCGGCGCCTTCACACCGCTCGCGCAGCGGATGTGGCAGTTCGACCCGGAGCAGCTGAAAGCCAAGGCACGGGCCAAGACCGGGCTGACGGACTTCGGGGACGACGCGCCGCTGGACGAGCCGCTCGAGGTGCTGTGCCGGTCCATCCGCACCGAGCTGCAACTGAGCACCAACGGCCGGTTCGTGCTGCACAACCAGATCCTGGGCAGCCTCGTGAACCGGCTGCGGCTGCAGGAACTCACCGCCGGCCACCCGGAGATCTTCGAGGCGCAGGTGTCCTGCCCGGTGTTCGTCACCGGCACCCCGCGGACCGGCACCACGTTCGTACAGAAGCTCCTGTGGCAGGACAGCGGCTTCCGCTGCCTGCCGCTGTGGGAGAGCAGCCACCCGCTGCCCAAGGGTGACCCGACGGCGGCGCAGAAGGACCCGGACCCGCGGATCGCGGCGAGCCGTACGGAGCTGAAACTCACCAACAAGATCCTGCCCGAACAGGCCAGCATGCACGGGCTGGTGCACGACGAGCCGGAGGAGGAGAACCCGCTGCTGGCGATCTCCCACTGCTCGTCGATGTACGAGAACATCGCGCTCGTGCCGGCCTACCGCGAGTGGTACACCCAGGCCGACCACACCCCGGGCTACCGGCACTTCGCGCGGGTCCTGCAGTACCTCCAGTGGAGCCGTCCCGGCGGCGACCGCTGGGCGCTGAAGGCGCCGGGCCACCTGGAGATGCTCGGGCCGCTGCTGTCGGTCTTCGACGACGCCACCGTCGTCCAGACCCACCGCGACCCGGTCACCTCGGTGATCTCGTTCGCCAACATGGTCACGTACGGCGCCCGCGTCTACTTCGACCGCCCGGACCCGCTCCTGGTGGGGCAGTACGCCGCGGACTTCATCGAACGGCTGCTGCGCGCCGCCGTACGGGACCACGAGAAGGCGGGCGACCGGGTCGTCGACATCAAGTTCCGCGACCTCGTCTCGGACCCCCTGGGCGAGATGAAGCGGGTCTACGAGGCGGCGGACCGCGAGCTGGACGCCGCCACCGAGCGGGCGATGCGGGACTACGCCGAGTCGGAGAGCAAGCGCGGCGGCCGCCACAAGTACGCCGCGGAGGACTTCGCCCTGGACGTCGAGGCGCTGCGGGAGCGGTTCGGCTTCTACTACGAGCACTTCGACGTGGCGGTGGAGAGCCGCTGACCCCGTGGTACGCGTACGCGCCCGGCGGACCGTGGGTCAGCCGGGCGCGCGTCGTGTGTACGGGCGCTGTGTGCGCGGGCAGCCGGTGCGGGCGGTCGTGCGCGGGCCGTGGTGGCGGGTCGGCACGCGCCGCTCAGTACAGGCCTTCCGGGGCCGACTTGCTCTTCGTCAGCGGCTCCACGTTCGCGACGCCGTCGCACGGCCACTGCGGGCCGGTGTCGTGGCGGATGGCCTGGTCGCGGTCCAGGATGTTCGGCAGGAACAGGTCCTCGTGCAGCACCGTGAGCCGTACGCGGCCCAGCTCGCCGTAGCCCACCAGGCGGGTCGGGTCGTCCTTGTCCACCACCGCGTGCGTGGCCTGCGGGTAGTTGGAGACGTACGCCAGCCGGCCGGAGCCCTCCTCGTACGGCAGCCCCATGCCGCAGCCGAAGGTGTTGCCGTAGCGCACGCAGATCACGTCGCCCGCGATGGCCGCCTTGAAGTCCTCGTACTGCTTGGTCGTGATGTGCGTGCCGGAGAGGCCCACGCCCTGGAGCTTCCCCACCAGGTCGGGCCGCTTGCGGAGCAGCACCTGCAGCATGGCGGGCGTCGTCTCGAGGTAGTCCACCTGCTGGCTGTCCAGGATGGCGATGACCTGCCCGCTGGTGTGGTCCACGTACTGGTTCATCTCGTTGAGCCGGCTGCCGCGGATCAGCTCCTTGACCCAGCGCGGGTCGAGGTCGATGCCGTACAGGATGGACGAGCTCATCCGCGTCACGCGCTCCAGCATGCTCCCGATGAGGTGCGGCCCGCTCGGGCCGGCGAACAGCCAGGTGCGCCCCGGCTCGAACCCCGCCGTCTCCTGGCTGTACTGCCACCAGCCGGCGACGACCTCGGCCATCCGCTCGGTGTAGAACACCCGGCATGGGGCGCCCGTGGTGCCGCCCGACTCGAAGACGCGGCCGGTCAGCGGGCGCTCCACGGCCTGCGGGAGCATGTCGACCGGGTCGAGGTCGCGCAGCACGCTCAGATCGAAGTTGCCGAACGCGGACAGCTCGTCGTAGCGGGTGATCTCGAGCGGGTCGAAGCCGAGTTCCGGCACCTGCTTGAGCCAGTACGGGCTGCCCGTCTCGGGGTCGAACTGCCGGCGCAGGACCTTGCGCGTCCACGCGTCCAGGTCCGTGTCGAGCCAGCTTTCGGCGGAGAAGGCTCCGGGTGTGTCGGTGGCCGTCATCGTGTTCCTCTCAGGCGGCGGCGGTGCCCGCCGGATGGGGTTTCCGGCGGTCCGTCCATCCTCCGCCGCACCGCTTGGGGAAATCCTCACAACTGCCCGTGCAGGCACGGGCACCGGGCCGTCAGGCGCCGCCCTGCGGCACGCCGTCCGGCGCGTACGCGTGCAGCCGCTCCTGCCACCGCTCCGTACGGAACGTGGCGGCCGTCGCACGCGGCATGCTGATGTGCACGTTCATCGAGCCCTCCTCGTCGGGCGTCGGCAGGAAGTGCACCATCCACGGGACGGGCAGACGCGCCGGTTCGCACCAGAACGGGGTTCCGGCGCCGAGGTCGATCTCGTAGAACGGCAGCTTGGACAGGTTGTTGAGTTCCACGGTGTCGTTGAACGCCCCGAACGGCATCCTCGGCATGATCCGCCGCTCCCGGCCCGCGGCCCGCTGCGCGAGCAGGAACGCCGTCTCGTCGCGCAGCTTCTCGGCGGTGATCCCCGACAGGCCCTCCCGTACGGTGTGCGCGATGTCGCCCAGCGCGCGGGAGCGCAGCTGCCCGGCCGTCATGTGGGGCCGGACGCTGGTGATGGTGTTGCCCCAGTAGTGCTCCGGCAGCGTGTCGCCTGGTATGGAGCTGAACTGGGCGATCAGTCCGAGCGTCTCGTTCGCGTCGGCCGGCCGGTCGCGGAGTTCGGCGACGGTCTGCCACACGTGTGCGGCGACCGCGTCGCTGGTGGAGACCCAGCGGCCGGTGCCCGCGAGGTCGTTCATGGCCGCCGCCTTCAGCTCCCGCGTCTCCGCGCCGCTGAGCCGCGCGGACACGGTCTCGATGCGCGGGGCGGTGACGGCGATCCTGGCCAGCAGGCTGAACTTCGCGCGCCGGCTCGCCAGAACGAAGCGCTCGCTGCGTTCGGTGGCCTCCGGCGGCGCGTCCGCGCCCAACTCGTCGAGCCGCTCACGGTCGTGGTTCGGCTCCGGATAGTCCCGCCCGAGGTGCTCGCAGGACCAGTTCGCCATGAACGTCGCGTACGCGCGCGCGTCCACCAGCACGTGCTTGATGCGGATGCCCAGTATCGTGCCGCCGCCGGCGGTGTGCGTGAGCCGCACCGCCAGCGTGGGCAGGTTCTCGCCCGTCATCTGGAACAGCGGCACCCGAGGCAGCAGCTGCGGCAGCGACGGACGTCCGGGCCGCCCGTGCTCGTGCTCGGCCATGCTGAGCGGCGAGTCCTCCTCCTCGAAGAGGGCTCCCGCGTCGTTGCAGACGACGCTCAGCCCGCCGTCCGCGTCCCGCTCCAGCCGGCCGCCAAGCACCTGGTGGTGCCGCATCGTCCTGGCGAGCGACTCGCGCAGCGCGGCACCGTCCAGCGTCTCGCGGAAGAAGAACGCGCGGTCGGTGTAGAGGGTGCCGGTGATCGTGTCGAGGGCGCTGAGCCGTACGCGCCCGCCGCTCACCCCCGACCGTACGGTGAAGGTGCGCCGCGCGCGCTCCTCGGCGCGGCGCTTCGTCCTGAGCCCTGGCACGGCCATCTCACGCACCGTCCGCGCGGGACGCGGCGAAGTGCCCGCGGAGCACGGCCATCACCTCGGCCGCACGCTCCGAGAGGAAGAAGTGGCCGCCCGGGAACACCTGGAGGTCGGAGCCGCCGGAAGTGTGCTTCTTCCAGTCGGCGGCCTCGTCCAGGGTGGTCTTCGGGTCGTCGTCGCCGACCAGTACGGAGATGGGCGCGCGCACCGTCTTGCCGGCGCCGCTCTCGTACGTCTCCACCGCCGTGTAGTCGCTGCGGATCGCCGGCAGGATCATCCGCAGCAGCTCCTCGTCGCCGAGCACCTGCGCGTCCGTCCCGGCCAGTTCGCGCAGCTCCGCGACCAGCCCGTCGTCGTCCCGCTTGTGCACCTGCTCGTCGCGGTGCCGGGACGGTGCGCGGCGCCCGGAGGCGAAGATCCGTACGGGCTGCTTCCCGTCGCGCTCCAGACGGTGCGCGACCTCGAACGCCACGACGGCGCCCATGCTGTGCCCGAAGAACGTCACCGGCCGGTCCATCCAGCCGCTCAGCGCCTCGGCGACCCGGTCGGCGAGCACGTCGACGGAGTCGATACCCGGCTCCTGGCGGCGGTCCTGCCGGCCCGGGTACTGGACGGCGAGCACGTCCACCTCCGGCTTCAGCGCGGCCGACACCGGAAAGTAGAAGCTCGCCGAGCCCCCCGCGTGCGGGAAGCAGATGAGGCGTTGGCTCGCCTCGGGTGCCGGGTGGAACCTCCGGCACCACAGGCCGTCGTCTGCGGATGCTGCAGTCATCAGACGGGGTCGTCCTTTCCGGAACAGCGCGTGGGCGCGTGCACACGGACACGCGCGGAACGGGTGCGCGCGGCACGTATCAGGCATGGATCAGGCAATAGCCACTATTCACGGCGCCGGGCTGGTCAGCACAAGGGGGGTCGGGCGTAAGGGCGCTAAGTCTGGGTCTTTCCCCGATTCTTGAGCGTCCGCGGGAGGGCACGCTGGTCGGCCCCACGGGCACGATCTAGTGTCACGAGCAGTCCAGCCCCGCCGAGGGGTCCGTCCACCCCGCCGAGGGGCCACCTGAGGACACCCCGATGACACCAGAGGTCGAAGAATGAGTCTGGCGTTTCTCTGCGGCACCGAACTGCTCGACGACGAGACGCGGGAAATCCGGGGAGCCGGGGGCTTTCACGAGCAGTCGCCCGTGATGCGCTACCAGTACGCGAAATTCGCCTCGTGGGCCGGCGTCGGCGTGAGCGCCCTGCTGGATCCCGCGACCGCGGACGGCCACCGGGACCGCGCACGCGCCGAACGGGTCGCGCTCACCGCCGCCATGCTCGGCATCCACGACGTCCTCGGCGTGCACGGCATCCGCCCGGCGGTGCTCGGCGGCTTCGGCACGGGCGCGCTGGCGGCCGGGTGCCTGGCGGGCGCGCTGCCGCGCGAGGAGCTGTTCGCGCTGCTGCTGGACGGCATGGGCGGCATGGGCGGCCTGGAAGGCACAGCCGGAGCGGAGGGCGCGGACGTCACGGACGTGGCGGACGTACGGGACGCGCCGGACGTACGGCAGGACGGGCGCGGTCCGGGCCAGGCCCGCGCCGTGGTGTTCCTGCCGCGGGACCGCGACCCGGAGTGGTACGCGGCGCTGGACCCGCGCCGGGTACGCGTCGGCGCCTCGCTCGGCACCGAACCCGACGGCACCTGCCGGGTGCTGCTGCTCACCGGCGACGCCGAGGCGCTCACCGCGCTGGCCGGGGAGGCACCCGAGGGCGCCGTACGGCTGTCGGGCGGGCACCCCGCGGTGCTGCACAGCCCGCTGGCGCTGACGGAGCACGAGAGGGCCGTTCAGCGGCTCCGGAGGCTGGAGTTCCGCGACCCCGAACCGCCCGTCTGCTCCTGCCTGGAGCCGGGGACGCTGACCGGCGCGGGTGAGGTACGGGACCTGTTCGGGCGCTGCGTGGCCGAACCGGCCGACATCGGGGCGCTCGTCTCGGGCCTGGCCGAGCAGGGCACGCGGCTGGCGCTCGTACTCGGCCCGTCGCTGCCGCGGCACGTCATCGACTTCCCGTTCCCGGTGGTCCACGTGGACGCCCCGGAGCGGGTGGCCGACGCGATCGCGTCGCTCCTCGAGTACGGCGTGGGCGTCCCCACCCCCGGCTGACCCGGCCCGGCTGAACAGCGGGCGGACTCCGGCTGAACGGTGGACGGCCCGCGGCTCCGGAGAGCCGCGGGCCGTCACCACGTGACCGGTTCCGCTCAGTACATTCCCTCGGGCAGGTCCCAGGCGACCTGCAGCGGCTGCAGGTTGGCGACGCCGTCGCAGGGCCAGTCGTCCGAGGTCTCGACCCGTACGGCCTGGTCGCGCTCCAGCACGTTCGGCAGGAACAGGTCGTCGTGCAGCACCGTGATCCGCAGCTGGCCCACCTCGCCGAAACCGACGGTCCGCTCGGGGTCCTTCTTGTCCACGACCCTCATGGTCACCTGCGGGTAGTGCGGCACGTACGGCAGCAGATCGTCGTCCGGGCCCGAACCCAGCCGCGCGGGCAGGCCCATGGCGTCCCCGAGCGCGTTCCGGTACGTGGTGCCGATGAGGCCGCCGTCCAGCGCCTCCGTGAACTCCCGGTACATGGAGGGCGTCACCTGGGTGCCCTCCAGCGCGATCCCGTCCAGCGCGGCCACCAGCTCGGGACGCTGCCGTACGAGCACCTGGAACAGCGCGGGTGTCGTCTCCAGGTAGTGCACGCGGGTGCTTTCCAGCACGTCGGAGATCTGCCGGACCAGGTGGTTCAGGTAGCGGTTGACCTCGGCCAGCCGGCCGTCCCTGATCAACTCCCGGATCCAGCGCGGGTCGACGTCGACCGAGTACACCGTCGACGCGTGCAGCCGCGCCGTGTTCGCGGCGTTCTCGCCGCCCGCGTGCGGGCCGCTCGGCATGGCGTGCAGCCAGGTGCGGCCCTCGGCGAAACCGGCGTGCCGCAGCCCGAACCGGCGCCACTCCGCCTGGTGCGCGCGCATCGCCTCGGTGTGGAAGACACGGCACGGTGAACCGGTGGCTCCGCTGCTCTCGTACACCCGGCCGGACAGCGGGCGCGGCACGTCCCGCGGCAGCAGGTCGGCCGGTTCGGTCTTGCGCAGCGCCTCCAGCGCGAACGGCCCGAACCGCTCCAGCTCGTCGTAGCGCGTGATCTCCAGCGGGTCGAAGCCGAGCGTCGGCAGCCGCTCCAGCCAGAACGGGCTGCCCTTCTCGGGGTCGAAGTGGCGGGACAGCACCCGCCGGGTCCACGCGTCGAGATCCGCGGACAGGCCGGGTGCGGCGGACACGCCGTCCTCCGGTCCGGTGCCCGCCGTCGGCTCCGTGCTCGCCATCGCCACGTCCTTTCACAGCTGCTTCGCACGTCGCAGGTGCTTCGCACGTCGGAGAACCGGTCCGCCCGTACCGCGTGCCGGGCCGGCCGCGCACGCCGGTGAGGCGGCGGTGTGCCCGCCGGCCCGCGGAGGGCCGGGCGGGGCACACGCGTGCCGTGGCAGCCGCCACCCGGCTGAGTACGGGGGGAACTCGCCGACCGTGGCGCTGCCTCCGGCGGGGTCCCATCCTCCCGGAGCGGGTCTGGGGAAAACCCCATATCCGTACGGAAGTTGCTGTCGGCAGGGGGTTAACTGGCCGGTAACGAGGCTGTTGCCAGAATCTTGCAGTCCGAATGGTTGAGCTGTGGCCGCGACTGACTAAGCTGTGCCCGGCTAGTCAACATGTAGGTAGGCCCTCGCCGGGGTCATGTACGCGCCTGATGAGGAGACTTCGCGCAGCCTGGGCGAACACTGAGTACCCGGCCCGGGTGCGCTTGCAATGCGGATCGGCTGCCTCTTCAATGGCAGTCAGCGAAGGTGCGACCGACCAGTCGCACGACCACCTTTCGTTGCAATACGGGGGATCAGAGTGCAAGACGGCCTTTCCAGTCACGGGATAATCCACGTCCTCGGTGGTCCGGTCCAGCCTCAGACCGGGTGGCCCGGGAACCACGGTACGAGCGTGAGCACGAGCGCCGACCGCTCCGGTGCCGGCCTGACGCGGCGGGAGATGGCCGACGTGATGGCGCTCGCCCCGCCGGCGGTGGCCGCGGGCAAGCGCCTCGGTGCCCAGGTCGAGATCACCGCAGACGGACTGTGGGCGATGGCGCTCGGCGAAGGCATCGACCGCATGGGCGTCTCCGTGGAGACCGCCGCTCCGCATCTGGGCCTCTCCGAGTCCCGGCTGCTGCACTCCTCCGAGTGGCAGACGGTCCACACCGCACCCCGTAAGGAAAGGGGCAAGCTCGCCACCCGGATGTGGGTCCGCAAGGACGCCGCACTCCAACTCCTCGGCTACGGCCTGACGGTGGACCCCGGACGCATCGATGCGGGCCACCCCGGGGACCGCGGCCGGGTGCGGCTGGAGCACCCCGACGGTGTCGTCTCGTCGGTGCACGTCACGGACGTCCGGCTGAGCGACGACCACCTGTGCGCCATAGCGACGTGGTACCGCCCGGACGAGATCCGGTACTGGGGCGAGGACAGCGCCGAGGCCGGCTGGAGCCCGGCGATGGCGGGCTGGGCGGCCGTCTGACCGCGTCCGGCCGCAGCTGACCGCGCGTCGGTTGAACCGGCGCTTACGGCCGGTGCCTTACGCCGGTGCCTTACGGCCGGCGACTTGTGCGGGACGCGGGACCGACGCGCGTAGAGCCGATGACGCGGCCGGGCGTCAGGAAGCGTCGAGTCCGTTCGCCGTACGGCCTCCGAGGCCCTGCGGGCCGTTCAGCATCTCCCAGGCGACAGCGGCGTAGCGGTACGCCTGCGCCTTCTGGAACAGACCCGCCGCACGGATACAGCAGGCGCGCGCCCGCTCCGTGTGCCCGGTGTCCGCGAGGACCCGTGCGGCCAGCAGCAGACTCGCGCCCAGGCTGTGCGCCCGTAGGTCGTTCCGGTCCCGCATGACGCGCCCCGCCAGCTCCGCTGCCGCCTCCGGCCGCCCCTCGGCGAGCGTGCACGCGGCGTCCTCCGCGGTCAGCCAGTACGGCACCTCGGTCACGCTGACGAAGGACATCATCTGCCGGGCGCGTTCCAGCGACTCGCGTGCCGCGACCGCGTCACCGCGGCTCAGCAGGGTCAGGTCGGCGTGCAGCACCGTGAACCGGCCCCACAGCTCCGGATCGTCGATCGGCTTGAGCTGCGCGACAGAGGAGGCGACCATGTCGATCGCCTCCTCGTGCCGCCCGTTCTCGCGCAGGACCAGCGCCTGATAGAGCCGTACGGAGCCCAGGAGCGGCGAGTACGCCTGCTCCGGATCACCCGCCGTCGGATCCAGCCCCTCGACCCAGCCGAGGTTCCCCGTCCAGTAGCAGCAGCGAACCATCGCCTCCTGCGCCCGCAGCCGGCTGACCCGTCCCTGCACCCGGCCGGTCTGCGCGGCGAGATACGCCGCGTGCGCGTGCTGCAGCGCCTCGCCGACCTGCCCCGTGCGCTCCAGCAGGTCGGCCGTGGTGATCTCGACGCGCTGCCACAGCTCCGGTGTCTCCGCCGCGTCCAGATCGTCGAGCAGCGACTGCAGCGCCTCCAGCGCCTCTCCCGTACGGCCGAGCTCGTGCAGGATCTCGGCGACGGACAGCCGCGACTCGAGCAGCACGTCCTGGTGCTGGGCGGCGGAGTCGTTCTCCATGACGGACGCGAAGTGCGTCAGCGCCGCCTCGGGGTCCCCGCCCTCCCACTGCTTGCGCGCCTGCACGAAGCGGCTGACCAGGTCGACCCGGCGTACGTCGGCGCCGGGGGCCGCCGGTGCGGGCGGTTCGTGCTCCTCGGCGTCCTCCAGCAGATCCTGTACGGGCACGCCCAGCCGCTCCGACAGCACCTTGAGGACGTCCTCGCTCGGGATTCGCTTGCCGTGCTCCACGAGCGAGACGTAGCTGGGCGAGATGTCGGCTCCGGCGAGCTCGGTCTGAGAGAGGCCGGTTCTCAACCGGGCTTGTCTGATGCGGTGTCCAACACCTGGCCGGCGAGTCAAAGCGGTCATTCCTTCGTGGGTGAGGGGCGTTGCTTTTCACGTGTCACGTGCACAGTTGACGGGCGGACGCTCCTGATTGTGACACCAGTGTACGGCGCGTATTCATGGTGTGACTCAGAGTTGACTGCGGTCGTCACAGGGCGCCGTAGATCACGAGCCTGTAGAAGTTCCCCCCTTCAACCAGGTAAACGGATCATGGCAGACCCGAGTGGGGCAAGGCGACCGGAACGGGGCAGCACAATCAGGCACCAGGGGAAATTTATGGTCAAGCGACTAGTGGTCGGCGAATCTCTTGAGGCGGCGCATGATCTCCTTTTGGAGATCCCCTTCCCCGGTGCCGCGTTCCGCATAGGCGCCGCTGTCTTCGTCGTGGCACATGCGCGCGAGTACGGCCCCGGGACGCTGCCGGCGCGCAGTACGAGCGTGGTAGCGTCACCTTCCCGCGCGGGGATTGCGCGGGAAGTGCTCCAGCAGTGGCGCGGGTCGCGCCCGATACAGCAGGCAGCGATTCGTGGAAGGTCCGTCTCAGGTGTCACAAGGAACGTCTGACCCGGCCGAGCTCCGGAGCTTCGAACGCTCTCTGGAGCGGAGCAGGCTCTCCAAGACCCGCCCCGACCGGCCGCGCACCTTCTCCATGTACGACCGCGAATGGGACCTCTTCGAGGATGTCTTCCCGCCGGTGTACACCCGCTCCACGGCCGTGTCGGTGGAACTCCTGGGCCTGGACGGCGGCAGTACGCGCCTGCCCGAGCGGGGGTCACTCCTCGAGGTCGGCTGCGGCGCCGGCGTCCTCGCCGTACTCGGCGCGCTCGCCGGCTGCGAGCGCGTGGTCGCCTCGGACATCAACCCGCAGGCCGCCGCGAACGCGGCCCGCAACGCGGAGCGCCACGGCGTGCAGGACCGGCTGCGGTCCGTGCAGAGCGACCTGTTCGCGGCCCTCGACCCCGGTGAGCGCTTCGACACGATCTTCTGGCATTCCAACTACGTGCGCGGGCCCGAGGACTACGAGTTCGACTCGGTCCACGACCAGGCGTACATCGACCCCGGCTACGAGGCCCACCGCCGGTATCTGATCGAGGCGCCGCACTGGACGACCCCGGAGGGGTCCGCGCTGCTGCACTTCTGCAGCCGGGGCGACATCGAGGCCCTGCGCCGGATCGCCGAGTCGTGCGACCGCGGACTGCGGCTCCTGCGCACCATCGAGGTGCACGAGGGCGAGTACGGCGACGATGTCGTCGAGCACCTGCTGTTCGAGGTGAATCCGCTCAACGGCTCCGCCGCCACGTCCTCTTGACGCGCGGTGCGGGCCGGTCGCACCGCGCCCGTACTCAGCCGTGCCGAGTCCGTACCCAGCCGTACCGACCCGGTGCCGGCCGGTCGGCGATGAAAGACTAGGCGTATCACCAGTCCTTGCCCCGCAGGTGTTTCCAATGGCGGCGGGACTCGGGGAAGTTGGCCTGGCTCCGGAGTGCGGGAAGTCCCCGCGGCACAAGCACATCAGCGATTTCCTCGCCGTTTGACCGGCCGAGTCGAAAAAGCGCTTCGATATCGAAGGCACGGGCGGTGCGAACGGTCATCGGCGAACTCACGGTGTTCGTACAGATGCCCCCTGCCCGCGCCCGCTGGTGCGCGCGAACTGGGGATGACCCCAGAATCGACCGAGCTCATGGCCTGTCCGGGGTCCGGGGCGGCTACTTTGACGGACTACGGACTACAGCTCCCCCTGCGACCCGCGCCTGGGCGCGGAACAGGCCGCCGAAGTCGTGGACCGGTCCGCCGTGTTGCTGGGTACGGCCTCCCAGTCCGACTTCCGAAGAACGTGAAGGATGCGAGGTACGATGCGCACGCTGTTGGTCGACAACTACGATTCATTCACCTATAACCTGTTCCACTATCTGGCCGAGGTGAACGGCCGGGAGCCCGTGGTCATTCGCAATGACGACCCGAGCTGGCATCCCCGTATGCTCAAGGAATTCGACAGCATTCTCATCTCTCCCGGCCCCGGCAGTCCTGACCGGCCGGAAGACTTCGGAATCTGCAGGGAGATCATCGACGGCGGCGAACTGCCCGTACTCGGCGTGTGCCTGGGCCACCAGGGCATCGCCCACTCCTTCGGCGCCCGCGTGGGCCGTGCCCCGGAGCCGCGGCACGGCCGTCTCTCGGAGGTCTTTCACGACGGCACCGAGCTGTTCGCCGGGATTCCCACGCCGTTCCCCGTCGTGCGCTACCACTCGCTCGCGGTCACCGATCTGCCGGACGAGCTGGAGGCGACGGCCACCGCCGACGACGGCGTCCTGATGGGGCTCCGGCACCGCGAACGGCCCTTCTGGGGCGTTCAGTTCCACCCCGAGTCCATCGCCACGGAGTACGGCCACCAGCTGCTGCACAACTTCCGCGACCTGGCCCAGAAGTTCGGCAGGGGCAGCGCGGCGCAGCTGACCGCCCCCGCGTCGGCGAGCGAGACCGTCACCGCGCCCAGCGGCACCCGGCCCGCGGGCACGCGCGAACTCACCGTGCTGGCCAGGTCCCTCCCCACGCGCTGGCAGGACGAGGTGGTCTACGAGCAGCTGTTCAAGGCGCAGGACCACGCCTTCTGGCTGGACAGCGGCGCGGCCACCGGGGAGAACGGCCGGTTCTCCTTCATGGGCGACGCGACCGGCCCGCTGGCCAGGGTCGCCAAGGCCGACGTCTGGGAGCGGCACGTCACCGTCGAGACGGCCGACGGCTCCGAGACGGTGCCCGGCGAGTTCCTCACCTGGCTGCAGGAGGACCTGCGCTCGCTGCACGTCGAACTCCCCGAGCTGCCCTTCGACTTCGCCCTCGGCTGGGTCGGCTACCTCGGCTACGAGCTGAAGGCGGAGTGCGGCGGGGACCGCGGCTACCGCTCGGACGAGCCGGACGCGGCCATGATCTTCGCCGACCGCGCCGTGGCGTTCGACCACGCCACCTCCACCACGTACCTGCTCGCGCTCGCCGAGGACGGCGCCGAGGAGTCCGCCCGTACCTGGCTCGACGACACCGGGCGGCGGCTGACGGAACTGGCCGGCCGGGAGCCGCGGTACACCGCACCGGACAACGTGCCCACCCCGCTGCGGCTGCGGCACGACCGCGACAGCTACCTGTCGCTCATAGACCGCTGCCAGGAGGAGATCGCGGCCGGTACGACGTACGAGGTCTGCCTCACGAACATGGTCGAGGCCGCGACGGAGGTGGAGCCCTGGCAGAGCTACCAGTTCCTGCGCCGCCTGAGCCCCGCGCCGTTCGCCTCCCTGCTGCGCTTCGGCTGCCTCTCGGTGCTGAGCACGTCGCCCGAACGCTTCCTGCGGATCTCCGCGGACGGCATGGCCGAGTCGAAGCCGATCAAGGGCACCCGGCCGCGCGGGGCCTCGGACGCCGAGGACGAGCTGCTGCGCCGCGACCTGGAGACCAGCCCGAAGGACCGCTCCGAGAACCTGATGATCGTCGACCTGGTGCGGAACGACCTCGGGCGCACCGCCGAGGTCGGCTCGGTCAGCGTCCCCAAGCTCTTCGAGGTGGAGACCCACCCGACCACGTACCAGCTGGTCAGCACGGTCAGCGCCCGGCTGCGGGAGTCGAGTTCGGCGGTCGAGTGCGTACGCGCGGCCTTCCCCGGCGGGTCGATGACCGGTGCCCCCAAGATCCGTACGATGCAGATCATCGAGGAGCTGGAGGCCGGCCCGCGCGGCGTGTACTCGGGGGCCATCGGCTACTTCTCGCTCTCGGGCGCCTGCGACCTGAGCATCGTCATCCGCACGCTCGTCGTCACCCCGTCCCGCGTCCGCTACGGAGTGGGCGGCGCCATCGTCGCGCTGTCCGACACGGACGACGAGTACGAGGAGACCGCGGTCAAGGCGACCCCGCTGCTGCGCCTGCTCAGCGCCGACTTCCCGGGACGGGTCCCGGTGTCGTCCGGGGCGGCCCGTTGAGCGTGCCCCGCTGCCCCGCATTTCCAGCCGCTGCCATCGAGAAGACGAGGAGTAGGGCGTGAATCGGCTCAGGACACAGGTGGCCATCGTCGGCGCAGGTCCGGCCGGACTGCTGCTGTCGCATCTGCTGCACCAGCAGGGAGTGGAGTCCGTTGTACTGGAGCGCCGCAGCAGACAGTACGTCGAACAGCGCGTGCGCGCCGGACTGCTGGAGCACGGCTCGGTCCAGGTGCTGCGGGACGCCGGCCTCGCCGGACGGCTCGACCGGCAGGCACTGCACCACGACGGGCTCGAACTGCGGGTCGACGGGCAGCGGCACCGGTTGAACGTCACACGGCTCGCGGGCTGCAGCACGTACGTGTACGGCCAGCAGGAGCTGGTCAAGGACCTGATCGCGGCCCGTGAAGAGGCGGGCGGGCAGATCTGGTTCGAGGTCGACGACGTGGTGCCGGAGCTCTCCCACGACGGCCCCTCAACGGTGCGCTGCACGCTCGACGGGCAGCCGACGGAGATCAGCTGCGACTTCGTCGCGGGCTGCGACGGGTTCCACGGAGTGACGCGCCCGAGCATCCCCGAAGGGCACCTCACCACGTACGACCGCACCTACCCGTCCGCCTGGCTCGGCGTCCTCGCCGCCGCGCCCCCCGCCTCCGAGGAACTGGTCTACGCGGTGCACGAGCGGGGCTTCGCCCTGGCCAGCATGCGTTCCCCCGAGGTCAGCCGGCTCTATCTCCAGGTGGAGGAGGGGGACTCGGTCGACAACTGGCCGGACGACCGGATCTGGAAGGAACTCCACGCACGCCTCTCCGTCACCGGCGAGGCGGAGCTCACCGAGGGGCCGATCCTGGAGAAGTCGGTCGTCGCCCTGCGGTCGTTCGTCGCCGAACCGATGCAGCACGGGCCGCTGTTCCTCGCCGGCGACGCCGCCCACATAGTGCCGCCCACCGCGGCGAAGGGGCTCAACCTCGCGGTGGAGGACGTCACGGTGCTGAGCGAGGCATTCCACGCGTGGTACTCCGACGGCGACCGCGCCCTCCTCGACGGCTACTCCGACCGGCGGCTGCCCAGCATCTGGGAGGCCGAGGAGTTCTCCGACTGGATGGCGGGCCTGCTGCACCGGCCCCCGGAGGGCGACCGGTACGGCGCGCGGCTGCAACGGGCCCGGCTGGACGCCGTCGTCAACTCACCCGCCAGCGGGCGGCAGTTCGCGGAGCGGTACGTGGGCCTGGCACGGCAGTACGCGGGCGGCGAGAGGAGCGGGCAGCGGACGCCGTAGGGGGCGACGGCACGGGGGACCGCACTGACGCGCCGCGCGGGGGACACCCTGCGCGGCCTGGTCGTCCGGCCGGGGCCGCGTGAAGGCCGCCACGGCCGCGTCAACGCGGCGTCAGACCTCCGCGGCGTGATCTCCGCCGCGTCAGATCTCCGCCGCGTCAGATCTCCGCTGCGTCAGATCTCCTCAAGGCGGACGGACTCGTACGCGCTCCGCAGCTCCCGCAGCGCCGGGTGCTCGACGTCGAACTCGATCCCGTCGACCGAGGCGATCGGGCGGATGCCGAAACCGGCGTTGGTCGCGAACGCGGCCTCCATCCCGGACAGTTGCTCCACGCCCAGCTCCTCCGTGCGCTGAGCGCCGGAATGGTGCTCAGCGAGCAGAGCCGTCGTGACACCGGGCAGGACGTCCGCGGCCGGCCACACCAGGCTGCCACCCCCGAAGAAGCCGACGTTCCACGTCGGACCCTCCGCCACGACGGGCCGGTCCGGAGGCCCCTGCGTGAACAGGACGTCGTTGAACCCGTCGCGCTGAGCCAGCCCCCGCTGGTGCAGCGCACCGAAAAGCCCGGTGTGCTTCACCGCCGGCACCTCCCGGCGGTGCGGCGCGGTACGCACGCGCAGAGGCGGCAGCGGCGCGAGCCCCGCCGCCCGTGTGGTCACCAGAAGCCGGGGCCGTGCCGCGGCTCCCGGTCGCTCCAGCCCGAGGCCGGGATCGCACACCGTGACCCGCGCGGTGACCGGATCGGGGGCGTCCGCCAGCGCCTTCCGCAGGTGGGCGCGTACCTGCTCCGCCTCCAGATCGGCACCGAAGACCGTACGGCAGTCACGCCGCAACCTCTCCAGATGCAGCGAGAGCCCGCGCACCCGCAAGCCCTCCACCCGCATGGTGGTGAAGTGCCCGTAATTGACCATGGCCAGCGCCCGGAGGCAGTCGGACTCACTGTGTTCCGCCTCGGCGGCAGCGTCGCTCGGTTCCATAGGGAGGCCCATCTGTGAACGCGGCGCGGCGCACCACACCGCGCCGGGCGATCTTACCGCGGCCCAACACGCCATCCGTCCGGCCCCGTTCCAGGGCTGTCACATGGCCCGCCTGTGCCGTCATGTGCTCGAGCCACTCCCGGAGTCCTCGGTTACCGAGCGGACCCGTGGAGCGGTAGGCGCCGGGCGAGCAGTTATGGTCGGGCGCTGTCCGTGAGCCTTAACGTGGCTTGGCCGGTGTGCCGGGCGATGGTCTCGAAGTCGCGGTCGCAGTGCAGGAGGATGAGGTCGGACAGTTCAGCCGCCGCCGCGACAAGGAGGTCGACGGGCCCCGCGCTGCGGTGCTCGCCGTGATCGACAAGAATCTGCTGAACTTGCAGGGCCCGCCGGAATGCGCTGTCCGGGATCGGCGCCCAGCCGTAGAACCCACTCAGATACTGCTGGATCTGCTTGTGATGTGCGGATGACCGTGCGGAGCGAAGAACTTCTATCTCTGTGATCTCGCACATGCCGGCCAGCCCGGAGTCCAGCGCTTCTCCCCACCCCCAGGCGTCCGCGCCGTGTCGAAGGAAGCGGGCCACCGCTGAGGTGTCCGCAAGGTATTTCACGCGGCCTGACCCTGGTCACCGCCGACGGTGGGGCCGGGGCGGTAGGTGATCTTGTCTGCCAAGGCGTCGAGGTCCAGCGCCTCGGCGGCGATCCGTTCCGCTGCCATGCGCGCCTCGTGCCGCTTGACCCGGTCACTGACCTCGCGCAGGGCGCGGTTGACGGTGTCCTTCTTCGTCTTGGTGCCGAACGCGTCCTGCGCTACAGCCAGTGCGTCTTCGTCGATCTCGATCAGTGTCTTGCCCATGGGACCCCTTCTGTGTATATCCAAAATCTATCATGGATACAAAGGAGTGGCTCATTTCGCATCGAACTAACGACCGTAGCCGCTTTATGAGGGCCTGGAAGGCTTGTCAAGTAGGGCACGGAAGGGCTTATTCGAGTCGGTGTGTGTTCGTGGCGTGTTCGACCAGATGCGCCTGTTTGCCATGACCTCCAAGAGTGTTGCTCTGCGTCCCCGACCGATCGCAAGCTGTGGTGGTCGAGGGTGAAGGCGTACCGAGCGAGGGGGAGCAGTGGCCGCAGAACTGGATGCGATGGCACTGGCCGTGCCTGCAGCGAGCGCCCTGGTGACCGAGATCGCCAGGGGCGGCTGGGAATCCTTACGCGGAGCCATGGCCCGATTCTTGAGGCGAGACGGGGAGACCGCGGCGGACCGGCAGATGGAACTGCTTGACGATGCGGCGCAATCTCTCGCCGGTGCCACCGAGACAGATCGCGACGAAGTACGCCGACAACTGGAGCAGCGGCTCGTCCTGCAGCTCGCCGCCTACTTGGACCGCTACCCGGACATGGACGACGAACTGGCAACCCTTCTGCCCGCCCCGCAGAATCCGCCCTTGGCCGACACCCCCACACTGAGCGCGCAACACAACAGCGGTAGTCAGATCGTGCAGGCGCTTGGCGACGTGGACGCGGGCAGTGGAGGCATCAACTACGGTGTTCCGCCGCGGAATCCGGGGGCTTGAACGGGCCGTGACCTCAGTTACCACACATACCGGCAATTGGGCACACGGCGGCGGCAACCACGCCAGCAACAACACCAACTCGACGTTGCTGCAGGCGGGGCGGGACATCAATCTGCACCAGCAGGAGCCATTGCCCACCGAGTCCGTGCCTCAAGAGGAACTCAACGCTGTCCGCCACGCCTGGGTCGCCGAGGACGAGGAAGGCAAGCAGATCACCACTGCTCCCGAAGCGCTCGCGAAATTGGACCGGGGCGAGCATGTGGTCGTGATTGTCGGTCCGCCTGGTACAGGGAAGTGTGCAGCGGGACTGCGCGCTCTGTCCGAGTTGCGTCCCGTACTGCCTGGAGACGGTGGGCCGAGGCTGCGGTTGCGTCTTGAACACGTGCTTCCCGACTGGGAGTCGGTCGAGAAGGACAAGTTCTTGCTCCCCGCCGAGCCCGGCCGCGGTTACCTACTCGACGTATCGGGTGAGAGCGGGCGCTGGGGGGAGCCGGAGCTCGCGGCCAAGAAGTTTCTGTCCCCGCACACCAGTTGGCGTGCCTTGCGCCTGATGCGCCGGGCCCGGAAGCACGCTACACCGCCGCGTCGGCTTTCGTTCGACGTCGCCTGGCGGCAGTCGCGGGTACGACGCCACCCGGGCGAGGCGCACTATCTCCTGCATGGCCACGACGGCAACCCCGACCACACAAAGATGCCGTCCTTCACCCAGGATCCCGACGGGGGGAAGCGACGACCATGATCGGCGAGCAGGCCACTTCCGTCCGCGTCGGGCGGCGCGGGGTCTGAACGGTGCTGCGGCGGCGTGAGAGGCTGGCCGTATGAACCGGTTGGCTGGTGCGAGCTCGCCTTATCTGCTGCAGCACGCGGAGAACCCCGTTGACTGGTGGCCGTGGGGACCGGGTGCCTTCGAGGAGGCCAAGCGCCGCGACGTGCCCATTCTGCTGTCCGTCGGCTACTCCGCGTGTCACTGGTGCCATGTGATGGCCGACGAGAGCTTCGCCGATCACGTGACCGCGGAGTTCCTCAATCAGCACTTCGTGTCGGTCAAGGTCGACCGTGAGGAACGGCCGGATGTCGACGCCGTCTACATGGAGGCCGTGCAGGCCGCGACCGGGCACGGCGGCTGGCCGATGACCGTGTTTCTCACGCCCGGGGCCGAGCCGTTCTACTTCGGCACCTATTTCCCGCCGGAACCGCGGCACGGCATGCCGTCGTTCCGGCAGGTACTCGAAGGAGTACGCGTCGCCTGGGCGGAGCGCAGGGACGAGGTGGGCGAGGTGGCCGGCGGGATCGTGCGGGATCTGGCCGGGCGCGGCATCGCGTACGACCGGCCGCTGCCGCCCGGCGCGGAGGAGCTGGGCGCCGCGCTGCTCGGGCTCACCCGGGACTTCGACGCGTCGCGCGGCGGGTTCGGGGGCGCGCCCAAGTTCCCGCCCGCGATGGCGCTGGAGTTCCTGCTGCGGCACCACGCGCGCACCGGCTCGGAAGGCGCGCTGCAGATGGTGCGGCAGACCTGCGAGGCGATGGCGCGCGGCGGGATCTACGACCAGCTCGGCAGCGGCTTCGCGCGCTACTCCGTGGACGCGGAGTGGGTGGTCCCGCACTTCGAGCGCATGCTCTACGACAACGCGCTGCTCTGCCGCGTCTACGCACACCTGTGGCGCGCCACCGGCTCCGCCCTCGCCCGCCGCGTCGCGCTGGAGACCGCGGACTTCCTCGTACGCGAACTGCGCACCGAGCACGGCGGCTTCGCTTCCGCGCTCGACGCGGACAGCGACGACGGCACGGGACGCCACAAGGAGGGCGCGTACTACGTCTGGACCCCCGGTCAGCTCGCCGAGGTGCTGGGGGAGGACGACGGAGCGTACGCGGCCCGGCTGTTCGGGGTCACCGCGGAGGGGACGTTCGAGGAGGGCGCGTCGGTGCTCCGGCTGCCGCCCTCCGTGGCGGACCCGGAGGGGGACGCCGGGACGGAGCCGGAGGGGGACGCGGACGCGGGCCCCTTCGACGACGCGCGGGCGGCCTCCGTACGGGAGCGGCTGTTCGCCGCGCGCGCGGGGCGGCCGCGCCCCGGGCGGGACGAGAAGGTCGTCGCAGCCTGGAACGGGCTGGCCGTCGCCGCCCTCGCCGAGACCGGCGCCTTCTTCGGCCGCCCCGACCTGGTGGAGGCCGCCACCGGAGCCGCGGACCTGCTGCTCGCGGTGCACACGGACGAGCGCGGACGGCTGTTCCGCACCTCACGGGACGGCGTCGCGGGCCCCAGCGCGGGCGTGCTGGAGGACTACGGCGATGTCGCGGAGGGGATGCTGACGCTCTACGCCGTCACCGGCGAGAGCGCCTGGCTCCAGCTGTCCGGCACCCTGCTGGAGGCCGTGCTCCGGCACTTCACGGGCGAGGACGGCACGCTCTACGACACGGCGGACGACGCCGAGCGGCTGATCCGCCGCCCCCAGGACCCGACCGACAACGCCACCCCCTCCGGCTGGACGGCGGCGGCGAACGCCCTGCTGTCCTACGCCGCCTACACCGGCAGCAGCCGCCACCGCGAGGCCGCCGAACGGGCGTTGGGCATCGTCAAGGCGCTCGCCGCCCGCGCACCGCGCTTCATCGGCTGGGGACTGGCGGCGGCCGAAGCGGCGCTGGACGGGCCGCGCGAGGTCGCCGTCGTCGGCGCTGACGGCGACCCGGCGCGGGACGCGCTGCACCGTACGGCGCTGCTCGCGACGGCACCCGGCGCGGCGGTGGCCGTGGGGGAGCCCGAGCAGGGACCGGAGGGAGAGCGGGAGCGTGAGCAGGAGCCGGTGCCGCTGCTGCGCGGGCGGCCGCTGCTGGAAGGGCGCCCGGCGGCGTACGTCTGCCGCGGCTTCACCTGCGACGCGCCCACCGCCGAACCGGACACCCTGGCGCACGCCCTCGGCGCGGACTGACCCGCGTACGTACGTGCCGGTCCACGCCGTGCCCGCGTACGTGCGCGGCCTGAGCGCCGCGGCTCAGTGCTCCGCGGCTCAGTGCTCCGCGGTTCAGAGCGTCAGGCCGCGCTCCAGCACCAGCAGCGCGTGCGACACCCGGTCGGCGAGCTCGCCCTCCAGCCCGTGCTCCATCCAGTGGTACATCGCCTCGGTCAGCGCACCCATCACCGCACCGGTCACGACCCGCAGCTCCATGTCGTCCTCCGGCCGCCCGGTGCGCTCCGACAGCACGCGGATCAGCAACCGGCTGGTCACGGCGGTGTGTTCGGTCATGCGGGCGCGTACGGCCGGCACGTCCCGGATCAGCAGCATGCGCTGCATGGCCTCGGCGTTCTCCCGTCCGTCCAGTTGACGGGACAGGATGGCGCAGAGCGCCTCGCGCAACGCGGTCACCGGCGGCTCCTCCGGCGGCCGCTGCGCCAGAGCCTCCGCGATCAAGGGGTCGTACTCGTCCGTCAGGACGATGTCCTCTTTGGTCGGGAAGTACCGGAAGACCGTGCTGGGCGAGACCTCGGCAGCCTCGGCGATCTGGTCGACGGGCGTGGCGTCGTAACCCTGCTTGCAGAAGAGCTTGTAGGCGGCCTGCCGGATCGCCTTACGGGTCTGGATCTTCTTCCGTTCCCGCAGCCCTGGTTTCCGGGAGGTGACGGCAGGTTTCGTACGTGCGGCGGTCATGGCTTTCATTGTCCGCCATCCCTGTCCACCGGGGCCATGTCCATGCCGTCTGTGACGGATTTCGACCCCGGGCGCCGGTTCGGCAGCAGCAGCGCGACAAGCACCGCCGCGGCCAATGAGGCGAGTGCGCACACCACCAGCACCAGGCCCATACCCTGCAGGAACGCCGAACGGGCCGACTCGGCCACCGCCTCCGCACCCAACCGCTCGCCCACCGCCTGCGCGCCGACCACCGAGTCGCGGGCGGCCGCGGCCGCGGCGGACGGCAGACCGTCCGTGTCCAGCCGGCTCTCGTACGCGCCCGACAGCAGACTCCCCAGCAGCGCGACGCCGATCGCGGCGCCCATCTGCCGCATGGTCATCAGCAGTCCGGAACCGCTGCCCGAGCGGTCCGGCGGCAGCGTGGACAGCGCCGAGTCCATCGCCGGCACCATGGCGAAGCCGACACCGAGACCGGTGACCGTCAGCCAGCCGGCGGTGAACGCGTACCCGTCACCCAGCTCCGTACGGGCGCCCAGCAGCGCCGCGAACGCCAGCGTCAGCAGGCCGCCGCTGACCACCGGCCGCGGGCCGAACCGCGCGGCCAGCGGGCCCGCGCCGCGGGCGGCGACCAGCAGGCCCGCCATCATCGGCATCAGCCGTACGCCCGTGCCCAGCGCGTCGTAACCGAGCACCGCCTGCAGATACTGCGGCAGTACGAACAGCAGCCCGCCCATCACGAGGGTCACGAGCGTCGCGGCGACGGTGTTCCACAGGAAGCCGCGGTGGGCGAGGAGTTCGAGGTCGAGCATCGGGTGCGCGGCCTGCCGCTCGCGCCGCGCGAGCAGGGCGATCAGCGCCGCGGAGGCGGCGAAGCACCCGAGGACGAGGGGGTCGGCCCAGCCGCGCTCGGGCGCCTCGATGATGCCGAAGACGAGCGCGCCCAGCCCGGCGACGCTGAGGACGGCGCTGACCGGGTCGACCCGCGGCGAGTTCGGGTCGCGCGTCTCGGGCAGCAGCAGGGCGCAGGCGACGATGCCGAGGCCGGCGAGCGGCAGATTGATCAGGAAGATCGAACCCCACCAGTAGTTGTCGAGGAGCCAGCCGCCGATGACGGGGCCGAGCGGCATCCCGGCCGCGACGGCGGCGGTGATGACGCCGATCGCCTTCGTGCGTTCGGCGCCCTCGAAGAGGGACGGCACGACGGACAGCGCCAGCGGAGTCATCAGCGCGGCGCCCAGGCCCATGCCCGTACGGGCGGCGATCACCCATGCCGGGGTGTCCGCGAGGGTGCCGGCGAGCGAACCGGCGAGGAAGACCACGAGCCCGGCGATCAGCATGCGGCGCCGTCCGAAACGGTCGCCGAGCAGTCCGGCGGGCAGCATCGTGGCGGCGAACACGACGACGTACGCGTCCACGATCCACTGCATCTCGCCGGTGTCGGCGTCGAGTTGGGCGGCCATCTCGGGCAGGGCGACGTTGAGGATCGTCAGGTCGAAGCCGAGGACGAGCATGCACGCGCCGAGTGCGCCGAGGGCCCACCAGCGGCGCGGGTCGGGTGCGGGGGTCGTCATGGCTGCCTCCGGGTGAGAGCCGGTGTGTCCGTCTGGAGCGGCGCTTGCTGACAGTAACTCGAAAAAAGGAGTGACTGTCAATATTCAGCGACTGGCGACTATTCCGTCTCCCGGCTGACCGTCCCGCGGCCCGTGCCCGGCCCGTACCCCGAGTGCCACTGAGGAGGCCCGGGGTGACCGAAAACACCGGGCGCGCCGGGCAGGCCCCCCGTACAGTGGCGAACATGCAGGTGATCCAGTCGACGAAGCTCGCCAATGTCTGCTACGAGATCCGGGGCCCGGTGCTCGAGGAGGCGACCCGGCTCGAGGCGGCAGGTCACCGCGTCCTCAAGCTCAACACCGGGAACCCGGCGGCGTTCGGGTTCGAGTGCCCGCCCGAGATCCTCGAGGACATGCTCCGCAACGTCGGAGACGCACACGGATACGGCGATGCCAAGGGGCTGCTCTCAGCCCGCCGCGCGGTGATGCAGCACTACCAGACCAAGGGCATCGAACTCTCCGTCGAGGACGTCTATCTGGGCAACGGCGTCTCCGAGCTGATCCAGATGTCCATGCAGGCGCTGCTCGACGACGGGGACGAGGTCCTCGTCCCCGCCCCCGACTACCCGCTGTGGACCGCCTCGGTCTCCCTGGCGGGCGGCACCGCCGTGCACTACCGCTGCGACGAGCAGTCCGACTGGATGCCCGATCTCGCCGATGTCGAGCGGAAGATCACCGACCGCACGAAGGCGCTCGTCATCATCAACCCGAACAACCCCACGGGTGCGGTCTACGACGAGGAGATGCTGCGCGGGCTCACCGAGATCGCCCGGCGCCACCGGCTGATCGTCTGCTCCGACGAGATCTACGACCGGATCCTCTACGACGGCGCCACCCACACGCCTACTTCGGTGATCGCGCCCGACCTGCTCACCCTGACCTTCAACGGTCTCTCGAAGAACTACCGGGTGGCCGGATACCGCAGCGGCTGGCTCGCCGTCTGCGGTCCCAAGGGGCACGCCGAGAGCTATATCGAGGGCCTCACCATCCTGGCCAACATGCGGCTGTGCGCGAACATGCCCGCGCAGCACGCGGTGGCCACCGCGCTCGGCGGCCGTCAGTCCATCGAGGACCTGGTGCTGCCCGGCGGCCGCATCCTGGAGCAGCGCGACACCGCGTACGACCTGCTCACCCAGATTCCGGGCGTGACCTGCGTGAAGCCGAAGGGTGCGCTCTATCTCTTCCCGCGGCTCGACCCGAAGGTCTTCAAGATCAAGGACGACCGGCAGATGGTGCTCGACCTGCTGCGGGCCGAGCAGATCATGGTGGTGCACGGCACCGGCTTCAACTGGCCGGAACCGGACCACTTCCGTATCGTCACGCTTCCGGCGGCGCCGGAGCTGGCCGACGCGGTCACTCGTATCGGTACGTTCCTGGACGGCTACGGCCAGCCCTGACCGGCGGACGAGGGCAGCGTAAGTCACGGTGTGTGGCCGGGTGTTACCGTACGTTCCCCGCTGCGGTCGATTCCCGGACGTTCACTGATTCGGGTCAACTTTAGACATTGTCTAAGCTAGGATGGCTTCCCAGAACTTGCCAGGAGGCCATCCCATGTACGAACCGATCCGCAACCCGTCGGTCCACACCATGGCCGAGACGGATGTGCCGCACCGTTCCCGCGACGAAGAGCTCGACATCCGCCTCGCCGGGCATCTGACCGCGCTGCTGACGGTGACCGACGAACTGCGCGCGCTCACCCCGAGCCCCGACCTGGACGAGGCCGGTCAGCTTCTCGCGGCCCAGTCTGCGCGATTGGGCGGCGGCCGTGCGCCGCTGCGCGCGGCGCCCTCCGCGCGGAGCGCGAGCCCGAGCCACGTCACGGCACTGCACCAGCGGGCGCACAACCTCGCCGGCATGGCGCTCGTGATCGCCACCTCCCGCGAGGACGAGGCCGCGGCGGCCCTGGCCGCCGAACGCCTCGAGATCCACGCCGCGGCGCTGGGCCTGACGGCATCCGCGTGACGGCACCGGCACCGGCACCGGAGCCTCGTACGCGTACGCGTACGCGCCTCGTACGCGTACGGGCGGAAGCAGGGCACGCCCGCTCCCGCCCGTGACTCGGACCCGTACAGCCGACCCGTCAGCCCAGCCGTGCCACCAGCGCCCGGTACTCGTCCCACAGCTCCTTCGGCGTGTGCTCACCGAAGGTGTTGAGGTGTTCCGGCACCAGTGACGCCTCGTCGCGCCACACGTCCTTGTCGACCGCCAGCAGGAAGTCCAGCTCCTGCTCGGACAGGCCGAGCCCGTTCGTGTCCAGCGCGTCCTTCGTCGGGAGTACGCCGATGGGCGTCTCGACGCCCTCGGCCTCCCCGTTCAGCCGGCCGACGATCCACTTCAGCACCCGGCTGTTCTCGCCGAAGCCCGGCCACACGAACTTGCCGTCCTCGTTCTTCTTGAACCAGTTGACGTAGTAGATCTTCGGCAGCTTCGACTCGTCGGCCTCCGCGCCGATCCTGATCCAGTGCGCGAAGTAGTCGCCCATGTTGTAGCCGCAGAACGGCAGCATCGCGAACGGGTCGCGGCGCAGCTCGCCGACCTTGCCCTCCGCCGCGGCGGTCTTCTCGCTGGCCACGTTCGCGCCCAGGAAGACGCCGTGCTGCCAGCTGAACGACTCGGTCACCAGCGGTACGGCGGACGCGCGCCGGCCGCCGAACAGGATGGCGGAGATCGGCACGCCCCTGGGGTCCTCCCACTCCGGCGCGATGATCGGGCACTGCCCGGCCGGGGTGGTGAAGCGCGCGTTGGGGTGGGCGGCCGGGGTGCCGGACTCCGGCGTCCACTCGTTGCCCTTCCAGTCCGTGAGCCGGGCGGGCGTCTCCTCGGTCATGCCCTCCCACCACACGTCGCCGTCGTCGGTGAGGGCGACGTTGGTGAAGACGGAGTTTCCCCAGAGCGTCTTCATGGCGTTGGCGTTGGTGTGTTCGCCGGTGCCCGGCGCGACGCCGAAGAAGCCCGCCTCCGGGTTGATGGCGTACAGCCGGCCGTCCTGGCCGAAACGCATCCACGCGATGTCGTCGCCGATCGTCTCGACGGTCCAGCCGGGGGTCGTCGGCTCCAGCATGGCGAGGTTCGTCTTGCCGCAGGCGCTCGGGAACGCGGCGGCGACGTACTTGGACTCCCCGCGCGGCGGCGTCAGTTTGAGGATCAGCATGTGCTCGGCGAGCCAGCCCTCGTCGCGGGCCATGACGGACGCGATGCGCAGCGCGTAGCACTTCTTGCCGAGCAGTGCGTTGCCGCCGTAGCCCGAGCCGTACGACCAGATCTCACGCGCCTCGGGGAAGTGCGAGATGTACTTCGTGCTGTTGCACGGCCACGGCACGTCCTTCTCGCCCTCGGCGAGCGGAGCGCCCACGCTGTGCACGGCCTTGACGAAGAAGCCGTCGTCGCCGAGCTCGTCCAGGACCGGCTGCCCCATCCGGGTCATGGTGCGCATCGACACGGCGACGTACGCGGAGTCGGTGATCTCGACGCCCAGCGCGGACAGCGGCGAGCCGAGCGGGCCCATGCAGAACGGCACCACGTACATGGTCCGGCCGCGCATCGCGCCGCGGAAGACGCCGTTCTCGCCCTGGAAGATCTCCCGCATCTCGTCGGGGGCCTTCCAGTGGTTGGTCGGGCCGGCGTCCTCCTCCCGCTCCGAGCAGATGAACGTGCGGTCTTCCACGCGGGCGACGTCGGACGGGTCCGAAGCGGCGTAGTACGAGTTGGGGCGCTTGATCGGGTCGAGTTTCCTGAACGTGCCTTTCGCTACGAGCTCTTCGCTCAGCCGCTCGTACTCCGCCTCCGAACCGTCGCACCAGACGATCCGGTCGGGTTCGGTGAGATCGGCGATCTCGTTGACCCAGGAGATCAGTTCCTGGTGGCTGGTCGGGGTGGTGGTGGGAGCCGCAATGCTGCGCGCCACGATCGCTCCAGACGGTTTGAGGGTTGTACGGATATGAGCACGCATATCCGCTTCTGCGGGGTGAAACACAGCTTGCCCCTTGGGGGCCACGACCCGGATGCATTCGTGGCAACGCTCATCCGGTGCCGTTCTCGCTCATCTGATCATCGCGCGCGACGTTACATGTGTCCAGAGGGAGGCTCAGGTGAGCATCGCCACTCCTCGGGGTCCGGGGCGTTACGCCACGGAGTCGCGCGGGTTACCGGGCAGGTGACAGGCAGCGAGCGGGCAGCGGGCGGGCAGCGGGCGGTGGCCGAGTGGCGGGCGGCGGGGTTCGGCTGCCTACGGGAGCGTAGGTAGCCTGAAGGGCATGACTGCTGCCGCGCACGAGCCCGAGCGAGGATGGGCAGGACAGGGGGGCATGGCGGAAACCGACGCCTCCCCGGCCTCAGCCTCAGCGTCCGTACCGGACACGACGCCCCCGCCCCCGGCACCGGGGGAGCCGTCGTCGGAGCGGCCCGACACACAGCAGGCAGAGCAGGCAGAGGACGCACAGCACGCGCCGGACCTCCCGCATGTGCCGCCGATCAAGCCGCGGCTGCGCGGCTGGCTGCACCTGGGCATGTTCCCGGCCGCGCTGGTCTCCGGGGTGTTCCTGACCGCGCTGGCCGACACCACGGCGGGGCGCGTCGCCTGCGCCGTCTACACGCTCACCGCCTGCCTGCTGTTCGGCATCAGTGCCCTCTACCACCGCGGCGAGTGGAGCCCGCGCGTCAACGCCGTCCTGCGGCGCCTCGACCACGCGAACATCTTCCTGATCATCGCGGGCACTTACACCCCGCTGACGATCCTGCTGCTCTCCGACGGCCGCCAGCAGATCCTGCTCTGGGGCATCTGGATCGCCGCGATCGTGGGCATCGCCTTCCGCGTCCTGTGGGTCGGCGCCCCGCGCTGGCTGTACACGCCGTGCTACATCGCGATGGGCTGGGCCGCCGTCTTCTTCCTGCCCGACTTCCTGCGCAACGGCGGCATCGCGGTGCTGGTGTGCGTCATCCTCGGCGGCGTCCTCTACAGCGCGGGCGGTCTCGTCTACGGCATCAAGCGCCCGAACCCGTCACCCCGCTGGTTCGGCTTCCACGAGGTGTTCCACTCCTTCACACTTGCCGCCTTCGCGGTGCACTACGTGGGCATCTCCCTGGTGGCGTACGGCCAGACGTGACCGGGGCCGGAGCGTCGGGCGGTGCCATACCCTGGCACTGAGCCACGCACCGAGGAGGCTCCCGTGTCCCGCATGAACGCGCTCATCAAGGCATGGCACGAGCTGGACCTGCCCGACGGCCTGCACGTTGAACTCCTCGACGGCGAGCTGGTCATGCGGGCCAACCCCGGCCATCTGCACGACCTCCCGGTCCGAAACCTCGTACGGCACACGCCCGAGCCGTTCGAGACCTGGTATGAGCGCGGCCTCTTCCTTGCCGACGACTACCGCCCCCGCGCCGACGCCGTCATCATCCGCTCCGAGGACATCCCCGGGGACGACGCCGACGCCGACTGGCCCCCGCAGATCGTCCTGGCCGTGGTGGAGACCGTGTCCACGACCCCCACCGCGATCAAACGCGACTGGGACGACAAACGGCTGCGCTACGCGGCGGCGGGCATCCCGGTCTACCTGATCATCGATCCGAACGACGCCACCTGGCATGTGCTGGAACTCGACGGCAGCCAGTATGTGGAGACCGGCAAGGGCGTGTTCGGGCAGGAGATCACGTTCCCCGAGCCGATGGGTTTCACGGTGCAGACGGCGTCGTGGCACCCGTACCGGCGCCGTTCGGACGGGTAGGCGCTCAGGCCGCGGTGCGGCGGACCGACCGCCCCGCGAGGGTGTCCGTGCGGTGGCCGTCGCGGATGACGGGGCGGCCGTCGATCAGCACGTGCGGGATGCCCGTCGGCAGTGTGCGCGGGGTGTCGAACGTGGCGGCCGGGCGGGCGGTCAGGTGGGCCACGCACTCCTCCAGGGAGAGCACGCCCAACTCCCGTACGTACCGGCCCAGGTACTGCGGGAACGTGCCGTACGCGCGCGGGTGCGGCTTGTCGCCCTGGAGGATGCCGTCGCTGCCGCCCGTGTGGACGGGGTGCCGCATGATCGCGCGGACGTTCTCCTCGTGGCCCACGTGCTGGAGGATCGTGGAGCCGAGCCGGTCCTCCGTCAGCAGGCGGCGTGCGGTGGTGAAGGGCTCCTCGCCGCGTTCCGCCGCGCTCGCCGCGACCGTACGGCCGACGTACGCGTGCAGTTCCGGGTGTGAGACGCCGGAGATCTCGATGGTGTCCCACTCGATGGGCACGCCGTGGCAGCCGTCCGAGCCCTCGACCTCCATCGCGTGCCGGATGCGCCCGCTGGCGTCGTCGTCGGCCAGCCGCGACAGGATCGCGTCCGGGCCGCCCTCGCTCGCCCAGCTCGGCAGCATGGCGACGAGGGTGGTGCAGCCGGGGGTGTACGGGTACGTGTCGAGGGAGATGTCCGCGCCCGCCGCGAGGGCGCTGTCCAGAAGGGCGAGGAGCTCGGGGGCGCGGCCCTTGTTCACGCCGAAGTTCATGGTGGCGTGGGCGAGATGGAGGGCGCAGCCCGCTTCGCGGCACAGGCCGACCATCTCCTCGTACGCGGCGAGGGCGCCCGCGCCGTACGAGCGGTGGTGCGGGCAGTAGTAGCCGCCGTACTGGGCGACGACCCGGCACAGGTCGGTGAGTTCGGCGGTGGGGGCGTACATGCCGGGCGTGTACGTCAGCCCGGAGGACAGCCCGACCGCGCCCTGCTCCAGTCCCTCGGCGACGAGTTGCCGCATGTGCCGCATCTCGTCCTCGCTCGCCGGGCGGTCGTCCCAGCCGACGGCGAGCATGCGGACGGTGCCCTGCGGGATGAGGTAGGCGGCGTTGACGGCGATGCCCTGGCGGTCCAGCCGGTCGAGGTAGCCGCCGACGGAGCGCCAGTCGAAGTCGATGTCCGAACCGTCCCCGTTCCAGCCGGTGATGGCCTGCCGTACGGCGTCCAGTGTGCGGTCGTCGACCGGCGCGTACGACAGCCCGTCCTGCCCGATGACCTCCAGGGTGACGCCCTGCGCCGCCTTGGCGGAGTGGTCCGGGTCGCGGAGCAGCGCGAGGTCGCTGTGCGCGTGCATGTCGATGAACCCGGGGGAGAGGACGAGCCCGTCCGCGTCCAGGGTGTGCCGCGCGGTCAGCCGCGCGCCGCCGTCGGCGGCCGTGCGTACGGCGGCGATACGGCCGCCGTCGAGCGCGACGTCGGCCTCGTACGAGGGCGCGCCGGAGCCGTCGGCGACGCGTGCTCCGCGGATCACGGTGTCCATGTCTGCCGGGCCCCTTCTAGAAGAACGTGCGGATGAGGTCGGAGACCGTGCCGTCCGGCTCCACCAGCGGGATCAGCTGCCACTTGTCGAAGATCGTGCACGGGTGGGACATGCGCAGCCCCACCCAGTCCCCGACCTCCAGCTCGGCGCCGTCCTCCGTACGCAGCCAGGTGTGCTGGTCGGAGAGGCCGGTGACGGTGATGCCCGCGGCGGACCGTACGGAGCCGTCGCGGGCCGAGCGCACCACGTGCGCCCGGGGGAGGTGCAGGTCGTGCGCGGCGTCGCGCTTCCCGGCGTTGAGGAACGCCTGTCCTGGCGCGGGTCGCGAGACGACCTGCGTCCAGAGCGTGAACGCCGACATCAGGGCGCCCTCCTCGGGCACCCGGTTGAACGGCGTCAGCTCCTTGTAGTGGCCGTCGTCGTGCGAGACGTACGCCCCCGAGCGCAGCAGCTTCAGCACCGGCCGCGACAGCTCCGGCACCTCACCGAAGACGTCCGCGACCGCGTCGAACCAGGCGCTGCCGCCCGCGCTCAGCACGATCTCGTCGACGTCCGCGCCGAACCGCCCCGCCGCGTCGAAGGCGGCGGCCAGCGCGGCGAGCCGGCGCAGCCACGCCGTGACGCGGCCGGTGTCGGCGTCCGGCACCTCGCCCTCGTAGCCCGCGACGCCGACCAGCCGGAGCGTGTCCGCGGCGGCCACGGCGTCGGCGACGGCGGCGCAGTCGGCGTCCGTACGGGCGCCCGTACGCGCTCCCTCGCCCGCGGCGAGCTCGACCACCACGTCCACCGGGCGGCGGGCGCCGGCGGCGCGGAGGGCCTCGTCCATCAGCTCGACGCCGCGTACGGAGTCGGCGTAGCAGACGAAGCGGAAGTCGGGGTCGCCGTCCAGCTCGCCGGCCAGCCAGCGCAGCGCGGCGGCGTCCACCAGCTCGTTGGCGAGGAAGATCCGGCGGATGCCGAACGCCCGGCAGACCCGCACCTGATGCGGCACGGCGACGGTGATCCCCCAGGCGCCGTACGCCAGTTGGCGGGCGAACAGCTGCGGGGCCATGGACGTCTTACCGTGCGGGGCGAAGGCCAGGCCGTGCCGTTCGGCGAAGCCCTCGAGCTGGGCCAGGTTGTGCTCGACGGCCTCCGCCGACAGGGCCAGCACCGGGGTGGTGAAGCCGCCGGTGAACAGGTCGCGGCGGTCGCCGGCGAGCGAGCCGACGCGGCGGCCGGCGGCGTCGGGCGGCATGCCCTTGTACCGGTGGTCGACCACGTCGTCGGCGAGCGCCGCGAGCCGGTCGGTGGCGAGGTCCGCGGTGGGAGGCATGGCGGCTCCAGAAAAGATCTTGTTGCATGGAATGCAACACCCATTGCGCATAACGCTTACTGCTGTCTAGCATCCCGGCGAACACCCGGTCAATGGAGCGCGAGCCGCTCCACGATCCGGGTCAGCCGAGTCCCGGCGAGTCCAGAGCCGGAGTCCGCACCCGAAGGAGCGATACGGACCGTGACCAGCCCCCCGCACGTCGACGTCGTCTGTCTGGGCGAGTCCATGGTCACCTTCCTGCCCTCACGGCCCGGACGGCTCGCCGACGTGCCGGCGTTCGAGCGCGCCATCGGCGGCGCCGAGTCCAATGTCGCCTGCACCCTCGCCGGCGCCGGGCACAGCACCCGCTGGGTCAGCCGGGTCGGCGCCGACGGCTTCGGCGACCACCTCGTCCGTACGATCGCCGCCGCCGGCGTCGACACCGGCGCGGTCCAGCGCGATCCGCACCGGCCGACCGGCGTGTACTTCCGTACGGACGGCGAGCGGGCGACCACCGCCGGGCAGCCCGCCGCCGTACAGCCCGCCGTGCAGTCCACCGCCGAAGTCGCCTACTACCGCGCCGGATCCGCCGCGTCCGCCATGGCTCCCGGCACCGTCGACCTCGACGCCGCACGCTCCGGGCGCATCCTGCACCTCACGGGCATCACGGCCGCGCTGTCCGCCGACTGCCTGGCGCTGACCCGTACGCTCACCGCGCCGTACGAGGGCCGCCCGCTGGTCTCGTTCGACGTCAACTACCGCGTCGGCCTGTGGCGTTCACCGGCCGATCCGCGGGTGCTGCTCGAACTCGCCCGCGGCTGCGACCTGGTGTTCGTCGGCGAGGACGAGGCGGAGGCCGCGTGGGGCGTCACGGGCGGCCCGGACGCCCTGCGCGCCGCGCTGCCGGAGCCGGAGACGCTGGTCGTCAAGCACGGCGCGGAGGGCGCGACGGCGTTCGTACGGGAGGTCGCCCCGGAGCGGGGCGGAGGTGCGGCCGGTGACGGGGCCCCGGAGCGGGACGCCGCGCACGGCTCCGGCGCCGCGGACGGCCGCGCTCCCGACCGGCGCGTTCGCGTCCCCGCGCTCCGCGTCGACGTGGTCGCGTCCGTCGGCGCCGGGGACGCCTTCGCCGCCGGCTTCCTCTCCGCCACGCTCCGCGGCCTGCCGCTCCGTGACCGGCTGCGGCACGGGCATCTGCTGGCCGCAGCCGCCCTCACCGTGCCCGGTGACCTGGCCGAACCGCCCGCCCGCGACGCCGCCGACCGCCTCGTGGCCCTCGACGCCGAGGCGTGGGGCACACTGCGACTCGGCCCCGGCTGGACTACAGAGAAGGCGATCGCACCGTGAGTCAGACCGTCGACCGAGCACTGAGCATCCTGCCCCTGCTGGCGCAGGGGCCCGCCAACCTGGAGCAGGTCTCGCAGCGGCTCGGCGTGCACAAGTCCACCGCGCTGCGGCTGCTGCGCACGCTGCACGAGCACGGCATCGTCTACCGCCAGCAGGACCAGCGCTACCGGCTCGGCGCCCGCCTCTTCGCGCTCGCCCAGGAGGCGATCGAGAACCTGGACGTGCGCGAGATCGCCCACCCCCACCTCGTACGGCTGAACGAGAAGACGGGCCACACCGTCCACCTCGCCGTGTACGAGGAGAACGAGGTGCTCTACATCGACAAGGTGGAGAGCCGCTACCCCGTACGGATGTACTCCCGGATCGGCAAGCCCGTCGCGATCACCGTCGCCGCCGTCGCCAAGCTGCTCCTCGCCGACCTGCCCGAACGCGAGCGGCGCGAGGTCGCCGAGAGCCTCGACTACCCGGCGTACACCGCCCGTTCGACGCCGAACGCGGCCGCGTTCCTCGCCGAACTGGCGAAGGTACGGGAGCAGGGCTGGGCCACCGACCTCGGCGGCCACGAGGAGTCCATCAATTGCATCGGCGCACCCGTACGGGGCGCCGACGGGCGGGCCATCGCCGCGATGTCCGTCTCGGCGCCCAGCGTGGTGGTCACAGCCGACGAACTCCTCACGCTCCTCCCGCTGGTGCGCCGTACAGCCGAGGCCATCAGCGCCGACTACTCCGGGAAACCCCGGTGAGCGGCGGCCACCGGCCCCCGAAACCCCCATGCCCAGCCACAGTGATCGCACGGAAGCCAGGAACCACACCATGAGCGACAAGACAGCCCTCACCCCGAGCACCCACACCACGCCGCCCGCCGCGTTCTCGCACGGCGTGCGGAAGGGCAACATCCTCCAGGTCGCCGGGCAGGTCGGTTTCCTGCCCGCGGTCGAGGGCCAGCCGCCGACCCCCGCCGGGCCGACGCTGCGCGAGCAGACGCGGCAGACCCTCGAGAACGTACGGGCCATCCTCGAGGAGGGCGGCGCCGGCTGGGACGACGTGATGATGCTGCGCGTCTACCTCACCGACACCGGCCACTTCGCCGAGATGAACGAGCTCTACAACGCGTACTTCGCGGAGCAGGGCCTCCGGCAGCCGCCCGCCGCCCGTACGACCGTCTACGTCGGCCTCCCCGCCGGCCTCCTCATCGAGATCGACGCGCTCGCCGTCCTCGACTGAGCCGGGCACGCCCCTCACCCCCTTCACGCCCTCACCCGTCCCCACGAGCCCGGCACGGCAGCCGCCCCGCCCCCACGAGGCGCCGTGCCGCGATCCGCCCTGCCCGAACGCCAAGGAGCCCGCCACCAAGGACTCCCCCCGGAAACGAACGAGGTCTCCCCATGCTGATCGCCGCTCCAGAACCCGAGGCGCCACCGCACACAGGTGGTCTGCTGCTGCTCATAGACGGCACCGGCGGTCTGCTGACCGTTGCCGCGCTCGGCATCGCCCTGCTGCTGTACCTCATCATCAAGATCCGCCTGCAGCCCTTCGTGGCGCTGCTCGCGGTGTCCATCGCCGTCGGTCTCGCCGCGGGCCTCTCCGTCACCGAACTCTTCGGCACCGTCCAGAAGTCCGACGCGGTGTCCGTCATCGAGTCCGGGATGGGCGGCATCCTCGGGCACGTCGCGATCATCATCGGGCTCGGCACGATGCTCGGCGCCATCCTGGAGGTCTCCGGCGGCGCCGAAGCCCTCTCCGCCCGGCTGCTCGGCCTGTTCGGGGAGCGGCGCGCGCCGCTCGCGATGGGGCTCACCGGCCTGATCTTCGGCATCCCCGTCTTCTTCGACGTCGGCATCTTCGTGCTGGCGCCGATCGTGTACGCCGCGGCCAAGCGCTCCGGAAAATCGATCCTGCTGTACTGCATGCCGCTGCTCGCCGGCCTCTCCATGACGCACGCGTTCCTGCCGCCGCACCCCGGCCCGGTGGCCGCCGCCGGACTGCTCGACGTCGACCTCGGCATGGTCATCCTGATGGGCGTCGTCTGCGGCATCCCGGCCGTGCTGGCCGCGTGGGCGTACGCCGCGTGGATCGGCGAACGCGTCTTCGTCGAGGTGCCGCAGGACATGGTGGAGGCCGTCGAGGAGTCCCGTAAGGCCATCGAGGACGACCAGCGCGCCTCGGGCGTCAAGCCGGTCGAGACCCCGGCGTCCGTGGGTACGGTGCTCGGCATCATCGGTACGCCGCTGGTGCTGATCCTCGCGGCGACGTTCTCGTCCATCGCGCTGGACCCGTCCACGTTCCGCTCGGTGGTGGAGTTCCTGGGCCACCCGTTCGTCGCCCTGACGATCGCGCTGCTGCTCTCGTTCTACCTGCTGGGCATACGCCGCGGCTGGTCGCGCAAGTCGCTGGAGACCGTGTGCACGGCGTCGCTCAAGCCCGTCGGCAACATCCTGCTGGTGGTCGGCGCGGGCGGCATCTTCGGCGCCGTCCTGGCGGGCAGCGGCATCGCGGATGCGCTCGCGGACACGTTCAACGACATGGGCCTGCCCGTCATCCTGCTGGCCTACCTCATCTCGCTGGTGCTGCGCGTCGCGCAGGGCTCGGCCACCGTCGCCATCGTCACCACCGCGGGCATCGTCGCCCCGCTGCTCGCACAGGGCGACTACTCGCAGGCGCACACCGCGCTCGTCATCATGGCGATCTCGGCGGGTTCCATCTTCGCCTCGCACGTGAACGACGGCGGGTTCTGGATCGTCGCGAAGTACTTCGGGATCTCCGAGCGGGACACCCTCAAGTCGTGGACGGTGCTCGAATCGGTGCTGTCCGTCGCGGGGTTCGCGGTCGCGGCGGCGGTCAGCCTGCTGGTGTAGCGCGCCGCGCCGCGGCGAGTCGTACGAGCCGCCCGTACGGACAGTCCGTACGGGCGGCTCGTACGCGCCCGTCTCAGGCCCCTGGGCCACCGGGGCGCAGCAGGCCCTCCAGGGGGCGCTCGGGGTTCCGCGCGCAGCTGTCCAGCACCTCGGTGAAGCTCCGTCCCCAGGACTCCACGGTCGCCCGCGTCAGCAGGTCCGTGGAGAACTCGACGGTGACGGTGAGGGTGTCGTCGCCGGGTTCCAGTACGACGTAGAACTCGTTCCGCGCCACGCCCGACGTCGGCAGGGCGCGCACCGTGGCCGACACGGACGGCAGCTCCAGGGCCGGCGGCGGCGTGGTGACCACGGTGAACAGCACGTTCGGGAACAGGACGTCGGTGCTCCCCGGCGATACGAGCTCCGCCACCTCGTTCAGCGGCAGCTCCTGGTGGTCGAGCGCGGTGAACAGCGCCGTGCCCAGCTGCGTCGCGAGGTCGGCGAAGGTGGCCGCCTCGCCGATGCGGGCGCGCAGCAGGACGGCGTCGCCGAGCAGGCCCACGACGTCGGAGCGTTCGCGGCGCAGGCGGTTCGCGCTGGACGCGGGCAGCACGACGTCTGCGGTGCCGCCCGTGCCGCCGGTGCCGCCCGTGCCGCCGGTCAGTCCGGCCAGCCAGGTGGCGAACGCGGCGGCCAGGACCGCGTACGGAGTCGTGCCCAGGCGCGCGGCGGTGTCCGCGACCCGTGCCGGTGTGCCGTCCCCGACGACCCACGAGTGCAGGGCGCCCTCGCCGGACAGCGCGCCCGGGTGCGGGTGGTCGTAGGGCAGCTCCGTACGCAGGGGTACGCCGTCGAGCTCGGTGCGCCAGAACTTCTCCAGCTCCGCCCGGCGTTCGCCGCCCAGCCTGTGCTCCGCGCGTGCGCAGTCCGCGAACCGTACGGCGGGCGGCGCGAGTTTGGCCTCCGTACGGTCGCGCCGGGCGGCGTAGAACTCCTGGAGGTCGTGCCAGACGACGCCCATCGACCAGCCGTCGCAGACCGCGTGGTGGAACGCGGTCACCAGCACCCAGCGGTCCCCGCCGAGCCGCGCCAGCCGGAAGCGGAACAGCGGCGCGCGCTCCAGCGCGAACGCGGGCGACGCCTGCTCCCGGCACCACTGCTCGACGCGTGCGGCGTTCTCGGCGTTTCCGGCATGCGCGGTGAGATCGGTGACGGGGAGCTCCACGGGCACGGTGGCCAGGATGTCGACGACGTACTGCCCGTCACGGAGCGCCTGGCTGCTGCGCAGCGCGTCGTGGCGTTCCACCAGGTCCGCCAGGGCATGCCGGAGGGCGTCGGGGTCGAGGTCGCCGAGCAGGTCGACGCGGTGGGCGATGTTGTAGACACCCGGGTCGACGTACGCGTGGTGCCGGCGCCAGAGCCTGCGCTGCGTGGACGTCATCGGCACGGTGTCCGCGACGGGCCCGGCGGGGGAGTCCTCCCCGGCGGCCTCCTCCCGGGCGGTCTCCTCCCGGGCGGTCTCCTCCGGCTCCGGCTCCGGCTTCGACTCCGATGGCACGGCGGCGCGCGGCTGTTCGCAGCGCGCCGCGACGCCCCGGATGGTCGGGTCGCGGAAGAAGTCGGTCATGGACAGCTCGACGTCCAGCTGCTCCGCCATCCGGTGCAGCAGCCGGAGGGCGCTCAGCGAGTGGCCGCCGAGCGCGAAGAAGGACCAGGTGACCGGCGCCCGTGAGGCGCCGAGTTCGTCGCACCACAGCTCGTGCAGGGACTTCTCCAGCCGGGTGGCGGGCTCCTCGGCGACCTCGCCTCCGGCGTCCTCCGGTTCGGGCAGCCGGTCCCGGTCGAGCTTGCCGGAGGCGTTCACCGGGAGCCGTTCCAGGCGCGCCCAGCGGCCCGGCACGAGATGGCCGGGGAGCCGCGCCGCGAGCGCCGCGCGCAGCCGGTGCGGCTCGTCCGCCGGGGTCTCGGGGACCACGTACGCCACGAGTTCGGCTTCGCCGTGCCGGTCGCGGCGGGGTACGACGGCCGCGTCACGTACGCCGGGCAGCGAGGTCAACGCCCCCTGCACCTCGGCGGGTTCGACCCGGTGGCCCCGGATCTTGACCTGGTCGTCGGCGCGGCCGCAGAACTGGAGCGCCCCGTCCAGGCGCCAGCGCGCGAGGTCTCCGGTGCGGTACAGCACCGCCCCCGCCCCGTCGCCGATGAACGACGCGGCTGTCTCGGCGGGCCGCGCGTGGTACCCGTACGCGACCGGCACACCGCCCACGTGGATCTCGCCGACGGCCCCCGCTGGCACCGGCTGCCCGGCGCCGTCCAGCAGCAGGATCCGCGCCCCCGGGACCGGCGTGCCGATCGGGGGCCACTCCTCGCCCGCCGGGTCGACGCGGTGCGAGGTGACGACGACCGACGCCTCCGTGGGCCCGTACTGGTTGAACAGGGCGCACTCCGGATGTGCCGCGAGGAAGTCCCGGAACGCGCCGGTGAGCTGCAACGCCTCGCCCGCCGAGAACAGCTCGCGCAGGGACGGCAGTTCGGGGCCGGTCCGCAGCAGGTGCTTCAGCGGCGTGCACGGCATGAACATCCGCTGCACCCCGTGCCGCCGCACCGTCCCGGCGACGGCGGCGGGGTCGTGCCGCGCGTCGTCGTCGATCAGGACGAGCGGGGCCCCGGCGGCCAGCGTCGTGAAGATCTCCTGCACGCTGACGTCGAAGGCGGGGGACGTCCACTGCAGCGTGCGCAGTGCCGGATGCCGCGCCAGATGTCCCCGTACGAGGCCGGCCGGGCCGCGGTGGGGCACGACGACGCCCTTGGGGCGGCCGGTCGAGCCGGAGGTGTAGATGCAGTACGCGGGGTCCTCGGGGCGCGGACCGTCCTCGGGCGCGCCGCCTGCCTCCGTCCCGTCCCCCACGTCGAGGTCTTCCACGAGCTGAACGGGCAGCCCCTCCCCGAACTCCGCGTTCCCTCCGGCGGCGGCACGCGCCGTCAGCAGCAGGACCGGGGCGGCGTCGTCCAGTAGGGCGGCGAGCCGCGGGGCAGGCGCGGACGGGTCGAGCGGGACGTACGCGGCGCCGCTCTTGAGCACCCCGATCAGCGCCGTGATCAGCTCCGGCCCGCGCGGCAGCAGCACCGCCACGCGCTCACCGCGCGCCGCGCCACGTGCCCGCAGCCGCCGCGCGAGCCTGTCCGCGCGGGCGTCCAGCCGGGCGTAGCTCAGGCTCTCTTCGCCGTGTACGAGCGCCACCGCGTCCGGAGTACGGCACGCCTGCCGCTCGAACAGCCCGTGCAGGGTGTCCTCCGCGTCCGGCGCGGGCTCGTCCCGCTGCCCGAACCGGGCCAGCGCCGTACGGTCCGCCCCGGTGACCGCCGTCAGCTCGCGCAGCGGCGCGTCCGGGGCGTCGACGGCGCGGCGCAGCGTCTCCTCCACGTAGTCCACGAACTGCCGCACGGTGCTCTCGTCGAACAGCGCGGTGTCGTACTCCACCATGAACCGGATGCCGCCGCTGTGGTGCGTCAGATAGACGCTGAGGTCGAACGGCGCGCGTGCGCTCGGCATGTCCAGGAGCGTCGCCGTCAGCTCCGGCGGGTCGAAGTCGGCCTCGCCCTCGTTCTCGTACTCCAGCATCACCTGGAACAGCGGGTTGCGGCCGGGATCGCGGTGCGGGTTCAGCGCGCCGACCAGCTCGTCGAAGGGGACACCGCGGTGCTCGTACGCCGTGGTGCTCCGTTCCCGCACCCGGCGCAGCAGCGTCGGGAAGTCCGGGTCGCCGCCCAGGTCCAGACGCAGCGGAACGGTGTCGAGGAAGAGGCCGACGCGGTGTTCGGCGTCCGCGGGGCGGGCGGCGACGGCGGTGCCCAGGACCACGTCGTGCTGCCCGCTGAACCGGCCCAGCACCGCGCCGATGGCGCCGGTCAGCGTCATGAACAGGGTGGCGCGGTGGGAGCGGGCGTACGTCCGCAGCCTGCCGACGAGTTCGCCGTCCAGCGCGTGGGTGAGGCTCGCCCCCGCGCCGGATCTGACCGGCGGGCGGGGCCGGTCGGTGGGCAGGGAGAGCTCCGCTGCGCCGCTCAGCTCCGCCCGCCAGAACTCCAGCGACGCGGCGGCCTCTCCGGGGTCCGGCGGTACGGACGATGCCGCCGCGGTCAGGGGCGGCAGCTCGGCACGTCCGTGCGGCCAGGACCGGTAGCAGGCGGCGAGATCGCGTACCAGCACCACCGTGGAGGAGGAGTCGAAGACGATGTGGTGGGCCAGCAGGAACAGCAGGTGCCGCTCCTCCGACAGCCGGATCAGCCGTGCCGAGACCAGCGGGCCGGTGCCCAGGTCGAAGATCCGGCGCCCCTCGGTCTCCAGCACGGTCCGCAGCGCCTGCTCCTCCGTCATCCCGCTGCGGTCGTCAACCGGGCACTCGAGCGGCATGCGGTCGCGTATCTCCTGGCGTGGCACGCCGCCGGCGTCGCGGAACACCGTACGCAGCGCCGGGTGCCGGTCCGCGACCTGCTGCAACGCCCACTGCAACGCCGGGACGTCCAGCGGGCCTTCCAGGCGTACGGCCTTCGGTTCGTGGTACATGCTGGTGCCCGGATGCAGCTGCTCCAGGAACCAGATGCGGCGCTGCGCGGGGGACAGCGTCGTCTGCCCGGCTGTGGTCGCGGTGACCGGCTGTGGTGTCCGTACGGGTGCGGGCTGTGGTGTCCGTACGGGTGCGGCCGACTGGCCCCGCTCCTCCGGCTGTTCGCGGCGCCGGAGGCGGTCGAGCAGCGGCAGCGCCGCCAGGACCCTGTCCGCCGGGACGCCGAAGTCGACGAAGCAGGCGATCTCGTCGGCTCCCGCGTCCACCAGCCCGCGTACGGTCTCCGCGGCGCCGTCCTCGTCGCCGATCAGGGCGCGGGACGCGCAGTAGCGCTCGTACGCGCGCCCGAGCAGGAACTCCACGTCGTCCTCGGGCGCGTTGTCCAGGTCGACGTCGACGCCGAGGCTGTTGGTGACCTGGTTGAAGAGGGACAGCGAGGAGCGCAGATAGGACACGAACGGCCGGTACGCCTCGGCCCGCGCCCGTTCGGCATCGTCACCGAGGTACGTGTGGACCAGCACCACCACCCGGCCCGCCGCGGGATCGAGCCCGTGCTCGGCGCGGGTGCGCCGGTACAGCGCGATGTTCTCCGCGAGCTGCTCGACGGTCTGCGTCATCAGGTTGGTGACGATGCCCAGGTCGTGCGCCGCCGCCTTGCGGTAGCTGTCCGGGTTGCCCACCACGGCGGCGTACATGGGGGGTTGCTCCTGTACGGGGCGGGGGTGCAGGCGTACCTCGACGGGCTTGCCGTCACCCCCGGTCGTCGCGAGCGGCTGCCCCGACCAGAGCTGCCGTACGGTCGCCAGCTGCTCGTACATCACCTCGCGGTGCCTGCCGAAGTTCTCCGGGGCGAGCGCGAAGTCCGTGGCGTGCCAGCCGCTCGCGAAGCACAGGCCTGCCCGGCCGCCCGAGATGTTGTCGACGACGGACCACTCCTCGGCGACCCGTACGGGGTGGTGCAGCGGCAGCACGACGGAGCCCGCGTGCAGCCGTATGCGGCTGGTCCGGGCGGCCAGCGCGGCGGCGAGCACGGAGGGGTTGGGGAACAGCGCCCCGAAGGAGGCGAAGTGCCGCTCCGGGAACCACAGGGCGTGGAAGCCGTGCCGGTCGGCGAACTCCCCGGCGTCCATGATCAACGCGTACTTGTCGTGGGCGGCGTCCTCGGGGTAGTCGCCGAAGAAGTACAGGCTGAAGTCGCATCCGGCGGCCGGGGGCGGCGGCTCCGGGCTCGCGGGCGCGGGCCTCGGGGGCGCGGGCGCCGCCTGTACGGGCCTCTCCGGTACGGCGCGCGGCGGCGCGGGGGCGACGACGGGCTGTGCGGCGACGGGCTGGGCGGTAACGGGCTGTGCGGTAACGGGCCGGGCTGCGGCGGGCGTTCCGGCCGTGGCGGCGAGGACGTCGAGCTGACGGGAGATCACGCCCGTCACCTGGTCGACGAGCTGCTCCGCCAGCTTCAGCTGGCGCCCGAACAGGTCGTCGTACCCGGCGGTGCCCTCGGGGGCCGTGGCGGGCTCCGTATCCGGCTGCCCTGCGGCGGGCGCGGGCGGCTCGGTGGCGGGCTCGGTCGCGGGCGCGGGCGGCGTCGCCTCGCCGCGCAGCTGTGCCAGGAGTTCGGCGAGCCTGCGCGGGGTGTCGGCCGAGTCGAACAGCTCCCTGACGGGCACGCGTACGCCGTACCGCTGCTCCAGGTCCGTCGTCATGCCCATCAGGGAGAGGGAGTCCGCGCCCAGTTCGAAGAACGAGCTGTCGGGCGCCACGTCCGCCACCCCGGCCCCGAGTCTGCGGGCCGCCAACTCCCGTACGGTGTCGATCAGGTCGTCCGGCACTGCGGGCTCCTTCGTGGTGACGGGCGGTTCCGGTTCCGGTGACGGTGGCTGCGTCTCTTCGTGCGTCTGTCCGTGCGTCTGCGCCTGCGTCCGCGTGGTCCAGGGCGGCCACTGTGACCGCCGCAGCGGGTGCCCGGGCAAAGGAATACGGCCGCCGCTGCCGGTGACCCTCCCGGTGACGGCGCCCCAGTCCAGCTCGGCGCCCCCGACGTACAGCGAGCCCAGCGCGGTCAGCAGCCCGCCCACCTGCTCGGCCCGTGTGCCCTGCCCCTGCCCGCTCAGCCAGCGGCTGCCGGGGGCGCAGTGCCGGCCGAGCGCGGCGAGGGTCTGCCCGGCGCCGATCTCGGCGAAGTCCTCGCAGCCCTGGGCCAGGGCGGCGGCCATGGCCAGGTCGAAGCGGACGGGCCGGCGGGCCTGGCGGCAGAGGTAGTCGACGCCGACGGTCCAGCCCGCGGGGCGGAGTTCGCCGTCGGCGGCGGTGACGAGCGGGGTGTGCAGCGGGCCGTACGGCACCGTCTCGGCGTGGCGGCGGAAGTCGCGCAGCGCGGGCTCGACGGCGGCCGAGTGGAACGCCCGGTCGACGGCCAGCGCCCGCCACCGTATGCCTTCCTTGTCGAGCAGGCGCCGCGCCTCCTCGACGGCCTCCGGCGGGCCGGAAATGACCTGGGAGCGCGGTCCGTTGACCGCCGCCAGCTCCGCTCCGGCGGCCTGGGCGACGCGGCGTACGAGCTCCGTGCCGGCGCGCACCGCGAGCATGCCGCCGGGCTCGCACGCCGTGTGCGCGAGCCTGCCCCGCCACGCGGTGAGCCGCAGGCCGTCCTCCGGCGTCAGGGCACCGCCCGCGCACAGCGCCGCGTACTCGCCGACGCTGTGCCCGAGCAGCAGCGCCGGGCGCACCCCGGCGGCGCGCCACACCTCGGTGAGCGCCAACTGGTGGGCGAACAGCGCCGCCTGGGCCGTCTCGGTGGGCCAGACCTCGTCCGCGCCGCCCTCCGGGCCCGTCTCGTCCAGGAGCAGGGGCAGCAGCGTGCCGCCGAACTCCTCGGCGTACACCGCCTCGCACCGGTCGAGGACGCCGCGTGCCGCCGGATACGCCGCGTAGACGCCGCTCGCCATGCCGCGGCGCGCGGTGCCCTGTCCCGCGAACGCGAACGCGAGGGGACCGCGCGGACCGGCCGCCTCCGGCCGTTCGTCCAGTGCTCGGGCCAGCTCCGCGGCGGTACGGCCGACGGCCGCGGCCCGCGCCGTGCGGTGCGGCCTGCCGAGCGCCATGGTGAGGGCGACGTCCGCGGCCGCGGGCTCCGGCTCGTCCCGCAGCCGGTCTCGTAGCCGGCCGGTCAGCTCGTCCAGCGCCTGCGCGTCGCGGGCGGACACCGGGACCAGTACGGGCAGGTCTACGGCATCCGCAGCCGTGACGCCCGTACGAGCCATGGCGTCCGTACGAGCCATGGCGTCCGTACGAGTGCCGGGCGGCGCCGGAGGCTCCTGGAGCACCACATGGGCGTTCGTCCCGCCGACGCCGAGCGCGCTGACCCCGGCCCGGCGCGGCGCGCCGTCCGGCGCGGGCCAAGGGCGGCGCTCGGTCCCCAGCACCAGCGGGCCTCCGGCGAGGCGGAGTTCGGGGTTGGGGCGGTTCAGGTGCAGCGTGGGCACGAGGGTGCGGTGGCGCAGCATCAGCACGGTCTTGATCAGCCCGGCCATCCCGGCGCAGCTGTCCAGGTGCCCGATGCCCGGCTTCACCGAGCCGACCGTGCAGAACCCCGTACGTCCCGTGCCGTCGTCCAGCGCCCTGCCGAGCGCCTCGAACTCCACCGGATCGCCGAGCCGCGTGCCCGTACCGTGCGCTTCCACGTACGAGAGCGTGTGCGGCGGCACGCCGGCCCTGCGCAGCGCCTCGCGTACGACGTCGACCTGCCCCGCGACTCCCGGCGCCGTGAAGCCGACCTTGCTCGCGCCGTCGTTGTTGACCGCCGTGCCCAGGATCACTCCGTGCACGGTGTCGCCGTCGGCCAGCGCCCGGTCGAGCCGTTTGAGCAGGACGGCGGCCACGCCGTTGCCGCCGACGGTGCCGTCGGCCTCCGCGTCGAAGGCCCGTACGCGCCCCGTGGGGGACAGGATCGACCCGGGGTGGCCGCGGTACCCCGTGTGCTGCGGCAGGTGCACCGCCGCGGCACCGGCCAGCGCCAGGTCCGCGTCGCCGTTCAGCAGCGCCTGGGACGCGAGGTGTACGGCGACCAGCGAGGTGGAGCAGGCCGTCTGCACGCCGATGGCGGGGCCGGTGAGCCCGAGCCGGTACGCGACGCGGGACGCGAGGAAGTCCGGCTGCTGCCCGACGGCGGCCTGCATGTCCGAGGCGGGGTCCGTGCCGTCGTGGGCGGGCGCGGCCGGCGACGGCTGCCGGGGGTGCTGGTGGTCGTAGAGGTTCATGCCCGAGCCGGCGAACACCCCGGTCCTGGTGCCCGGCGCCTGGGCCGCGTACCCGCCGTCCTCGAGCGCCTGGTGGCAGCACTCCAGGAACAGGCGGTGCGCGGGGTGCGTAAGTCCGGTCTCCCTGGGGCTCATTCCGAAGAACTCCGCGTCGAACGCGTCCACGCCGTCGAGGACTCCGGCGACGGGCACCAGCCCGGGCGCCTTCCGCTCCTCGGGGGAGAGCCCGGCCGCCGCCAGCTCCTCGTCGGTGAACACGCGGAGGCTGTCCACGCCGTCGCGCAGGTTGGCCCAGAACCGCTCCACCGAGTCCGCGCCGGGGAAGCGCAGGGACAGCCCGATGACGGCGATGTGGTGACCGTCGGACTCCTCCGGAACGGGTTCGGTGTCCGCCGATTCGGGCCCCGTCGCCGCGACCCCGGCCAGATGCGCGGCGAGCGCGGCCGCCGTGGGGTGCTCGAAGAACGCGGTCTGCGCGACCGGCGTCCCCAACCGCTCCTCCAGTCGGGCGCGGACGCGTACCAGCAGCAGGGAGTTCAGGCCGAGTTCGTAGAACGGCACACCGGCCCGCACCGGCTGTCCCAGTACGGCCGCGATCTCCTCCTGCACCGCCCGTGTCGCCTCGTCGGTGCTTCCGGCACCGCCCCGCGGGGCCGCCGGGGGGAGGGCGTTTCCGGTCAGCCGGTCCCGCAGCTCGGCCCGGCGCACCTTCCCCGCCGGTGTCCTCGGGAACTCGTCCCGCGGGACGGGCAGCACGTACGCCGCCGTGAGCCGCAGCCGCGTGAACAGGGCCGCCTTGACCTCGTGCGCGATGCGTGCGTCAGCGTCGGTTCCCCGGCTCACGTAGAACACGGCCAGTTCCTCCGTGCCGCTGTCCGTACGCGGCACACCACACGCGGCGATCTCCCCCTGCCGTATGCCATCCACGGCGGCGGCGGCCTCCTCCACCTCGTGGCAGTAGACGTTGTGCCCGTTGAGGACGATCACGTCCTTGCGCCGCCCGGTGATCACGACCTGTCCGCCGTCGAGGAAGGCCAGATCACCGGTGTCCAGCCAGTCGCGTCCGGCGGGGAAGGCCGCCGCGTCCGCCTCCGGGTCGCGTACGTAGCCGGGTGTGAGGCGGGCCGGCGAGTGCACCTGGAGCCGGCCGATCCTGTTGCCCGGCGCCGGTTCCCCGCGGTCGTCGACGATGCGCAAGGCGACCCCGTGCGCGGGCGCGCCCGCCGCGACGAAGGTGACGCACTCGTCCTCCGGCGTCTCCTCACCGGCCCGTACCAGTTCGCCGCCCAGGCTGCTCTTGAGCAGGCGGTGCACCGTCCCCGGACGGTCGAGCCGGCCGTACGTGCAGGCTGTGACGGTCTCCGCCATCCCCCATACGGGGACGAGGTGCCGCTCCTCGACGCCGTACGCCGCCGTCGCGTCGAGGAAACCGTTCAGCACCGGGAGTACGACCTGCTCGCCGCCGCACACAAGGGACTTGAGCCCGCGGAGATCCCGCTGCTCCCCCGGTTGGCGGGCCAGCGCGTCCGCGACGAGCCGGTACGCGAAGGTCGGCGCCCAGCTGTGCTGTACGCGGTGCTCCTCGATGAGGTCGAGCCAGCGCAGCGGCTCGGCGAGGACGCGTTCGGTGGGGGCGTGGACGCTGGTGCAGCCGGTGAAGACCGCGAGCAGGTGGTAGAGGAGGAACGCGCCGCTGTGGTCGACCGGCAGCCAGTTCAGCATCGTGTCGTCCGGGGCCACGCCGAGGACGCGCCGGCTGCTCGCCGCGAAATCCGCCAGCCCCGCGTGGGTCAGCCGCGCGGCCTTGGGCACGCCGGTGCTGCCGGACGACAGCATCAGCAGGGCGACGTCCGACCCCCGCGGCTCGACGTGGTCCTCCGCGGGCGCCGCGCTCAGACAGTCCCGCGCGACGGCCACCCGCAGCCCGGCCCCGGCCAGTGCCGCCGCGCCGCCGGTGTCGCTGAGCACCAGCGGCCCGTCGAGCAACTCGGCGGCGTGCAGCAGGCGTTCGTACGCCGGCGAGCCGGGCGCCGGATGTTCCGCGATCGCCACGGGTGTGGCACCGCCGAGGACGCAGGCCCAGAAGGCGGGGAAGAACTCGTCCAGCGGCAGCCCGCACAGTACGACCGCGTCGCCGCCGCGTAACCCGTGTTCGCGGAGCCCGGTGAGCAGCCGCCGGGCCCGCGCCAGCAGTTCGGGATACGGCTGCGTGGCCGTGGCGCCGTCCGGAGCGACGGTGACGACGGCGCCTCCGGGGCCGGAAGCGGCGCGCAGCAGCGCCCGTACGGCGTCCTCCGGGTCGTCCTCGGTGCGTTCCGGCTCGGGTCCCCGGCAGAAGGCCTGCCCCCGTACGCGTTCCATGCCTGTCCTGCCTTTCCCGTGCGGATCCGGCCCGGAAGCGTCTACCGTCCGTCGACCGGTTGTGAGGAGTGAGACGAGTCAACTGCCGATGGTTCGCGCGTCGTGCCCCCGCCCGTCCGGCGGCGGGCGGCGAACAGCAGCAGAACCACCGCCCCCGCCACCGCCAGGCCGTGGAAGACGCTCACGACGGCCAGGGTGGGCAGCGCCTCGAGCGCCGCGGCGGCGGCCACGGTGCCCACCGCGAACCCGGTGGTCTCCGCGGTGGCGGACAGCCCGAACAGGCGGCTGCGCTGCTGTTCGGGGGCCGCCTGGAGCCGTGAGGTGTAGACGATCTCGGTCCAGCCGTCCGCGAAGCCCGCCGCCCCCGCGGCCAGCACCAGCAGGGGAGCGGGCAGACCCGTGAACGCCGCGATGAACGAGAGCGACATCGCGCACGTGCCGAGCACGAACGCCCGCTCGCCCCACGAGCCTTCGCCCTTCCGGCGTTTGAGTACAAAGTGGGCGGCGAACGTGCCCACCGCCCACGCGACCCAGAACCGGGTCATGAACAGGGCGGGCTCGTCCGGGGCGGTGGCGTGCGCGGCCACGGGCAGGGCGACGTTGTGCGAGGAGGACGCCAGGGCGTCCATGCCCCTGAGCAGGACCATGCCCAGCACGACGGCCGGTACGCCGACCCTGCCCCTAAGCCACATCTCCGAGCCCACGCGACGGACCCCTATCCCCTATGCCCCCCTCTGCTCGCACAAACTACAATAGTAATTACACTGGCTCGGGCGGTTCGGGCGGCTCAGGCAGCTGAGGGCTCAGGTGGCGGGCGCCGGGGCGGGCAGCGGATGGATGCAGCGGACGGGTGCGCGGCCGGTGCCGGGCGCCTCCAGCCCCGGCAGCTCGCGGCGGCACTCCTCGGTCACCCGCCAGCAGCGGGGCGCGAAGGGGCAGCCGGGCGGCCGGGCGCGTACGGAGGGCGGGTTGCCGTCGAGGACGATACGGTCCCCCGCCGCCCGGGTCAGCGACGGTGTGGCCGAGAACAGCGCGGCCGTGTACGGGTGCGCGGGCGCCTCCGTGACGAGCGGCGCGGCGCCGTGCTCGACGACGTGCCCGAGGTACATCACGGCGACGTCGTCCGAGAGATGGCGCACGGTCTGGATGTCGTGCGAGATGTACACCATGGCCAGGCCGAGTTCGGCGCGCAGCCGTACGAGGAGGTTCAGCACCTGGGCGCGTACGGACACGTCCAGCGCGGAGGTCGGCTCGTCCGCGACGAGGTAGCGCGGCTCCAGCGCGAGCGCGCGGGCGATGGCCACGCGCTGGCGCTGCCCGCCGGACAGTTCGCCGGGCCTGCGGCCGGCGGCCGAGGGCGGCAGCCCGACGAGGTCCATGAGTTCGGTGACGCGCCGGTCCCGCGCGGCGGGCGTCCCGGTGCGGCGGATGTCCAGCGGGTCGCGCACGATCGTACGGACGGGCAGCCGCGGGTTCAGCGACGACCCCGGGTCCTGGTAGACCATCGCGACCGACTCGGCCAGCGCGGCCGTACGGCGGCCCGGCGGCAGCGACCACAGGTCCTCGCCGTCCAGGGTGACCGTGCCCTCGGTGGGGCGCTGGAGCCCGGCCAGTACGCGGGCGAGCGTCGTCTTGCCGCACCCGGACTCGCCGACGAGGCCGGTCACCGTGCCGGGCCGCAGGTCCAGCGCGACGTCGGCCAGCACCCGTACGGGCGGTCGGCGGCGGCCGCCCGGATACGAGACGCCGACGCCGCTCGCACGCAGCGCGGCCGCGGGCTCCGGCCGTGCGGCCGGGGGGTCCTCCGTGGGTGTCGCCGTTGACGGGCTCATCGCGGGACCTCCTGTGCGCGGGTCATGGGGTGCCAGCAGGCGGCGGGATGGCCGCCGTCGAGCGGTGCCTGCGGTTCCGGGGAGGCGCCGCGGCCGCCGTCCAGACCCCCGTCCGGGACGGCTCCGTCGGCGGCCCCACCCCGCCCGGCGGGCGCGGCTGCGGGCACGGGCGGTACGGGCTCGAGCGGCGGCGGCTCGCTCACGCACCGCTCCGTGGCGTTCATGCAGCGCGGCGCGAACCGGCAGCCCGGCACGAACAGCGCGGGAGACGGCACCGTGCCGCTGATCTGCGCCAGCTCCTCCTCGCGGCGCTCCAGGGAGACCACGGAGGCCAGCAGCCCGTTCGTGTACGGGTGCACGGGGTCGGCCAGCAGCCCCCGCGTCGGCCCGGTCTCGGCGACCTGCCCCGCGTACATCACCACCACGCGGTGCGCCAGGGCGCTGACCAGCGCGAGGTCGTGGGAGACCAGCAGGATCGCCAGGTCCCGTTCGGCACGCAGCCGTTCGAGGGTCTCCAGCACCTGCGCCTGCACCGTCTCGTCCAGCGCCGTCGTCGGCTCGTCGGCGATGAGCAGCGACGGATCGCGGGCCAGCCCCATGGCGATCAGCACGCGCTGCCGCTGGCCGCCGGACAGCTGGTGCGGGCGGGCGCCGAGCACGGCGGCGGGGGAGAGGTCGACGAGTTCGAGGAGCTCCTCGGGGGTGTGGGTGCCGCCGCGGCGGCAGATCTGGCGCAGCTGCTGCCGTACGGTCATCGCGGGGTTCAGGGAGGACAGCGCGTCCTGGTAGACCATGGCGATCTCGTGGCCGAGCAGCGGCCGCCGCTCGGCGGGCGAGAGCGGCAGGATCTCCCGGCCGCGGAACGTGACCGAACCGGAGACGGCCGCGCCCGGCGGCAGCAGCCCGGTGACCGCGAGCCCGGTCAGGGACTTGCCGGAGCCCGACTCGCCCACCAGGCCCACGATTTCACCGGGGCGTACGTCCAGCCGCACGCCGGCGACCACGTCCACGTCGCCGTGCGAGCCGGGGAACGACACCCGCAGATCGCGGATGCTCAGCACCGGCTCGGCGTCCGGCACGGGCACGGGGGCGCGGGCGGCGAGCACGGCGGGGTCGACGGGCGTACGGGGCCAGGGGCGTACGGGGTCCTCGCCGCCTCCGGCGGAACCCGGCCCGTCCGTGCCCGCGCCCGCCTCCGGCACGGCGCCCGGCAGCGCCGTACGGCGCGGCTTCCCCAGCGAGTCGGCCAGCCAGTCCGAGACGAGGTTGACCGCAAGCACGCACACGAACACCGCCAGACCCGCGAACGTCGTCACCCACCAGCCGCCGGAGGAGACCAGCACCCGGCCGTCGTTGATGACGTTGCCCCAGGACGGGGTGGGCGGCTGGATGCCGACCCCGATGAACGACAGCGCCGCCTCCATGAACACCGCGTCCGCGATCAGCGAGGTGGCGAACACCACGACCGGCGCGAAGGCGTTGCGCGCGATGTGCCGCACCAGCAGCCGTACGCGTGAGGCGCCCGCGGACAGCGCCGCCGTCACGTAGTCCTCGGTCAGCTGCGCCTCGACGTTGGCGCGTACGACCCGCGCCGTGGCCGGGGTGTAGATCGCGCCCAGCACCACGATGGTGGTGACCAGCCCGGGCCCGATGACGCTGGCCAGCACGACCGCGAGGATGATCGCGGGGAACGCGACCAGCACGTCGATCACCCGCTGCACGGCGGCGCCGGCCCAGCGGCCCGCCAGCGCCGCGAGGCTGCCGAGCAGGATGCCGGCGAGCAGCGCCAGTACGGGCGCGGCGATCCCGACCAGTACGGACGAGCGCGCCGCCCAGACCACGCGGGCGAAGACGTCGCGGCCGTACTCGTCGGTGCCGAAGAGGTGGGCGAGGGACGGGCCTTCGCGCGGCGGGCCCTGCGAGAGCGCGACGGGGTCGTGCGCGGCCATCAGCCCGGGGACGAGGGCCGCGAGCAGCAGCAGCGCCAGGACGGCCAGCGCGCACCACTGCGCGGCGGTGGGTGCGGAGAGCGACCAGCTCGCGGGGCGCGAGGCCCGCTTGAGGAGGCCGCGACGCAGGCTAACGATCATCAGAGGAGGTCCTTGCGCGAGGATTGAGCAGGACGTGGGCGACATCCACCAGCAGGTTCGCCAGCAGGAACAGCCCGACCGTGATCAGCGCGACCACCCGGATCACGTTCAGGTCGCTGTTCAGCACGCCCTGGACGAGGAGGCGGCCGACGCCCGGGATCGAGAAGACCGTCTCGATCAGCACCGCGCCCGCCAGCAGATAGCCGACCCACAGGCCCAGCACCGTCAGCGGCGTGACCAGCGCGTTGCGCAGCACGTTGCGGCCGACGACGACCCGTGGGGGCAGCCCGAGACCGTACGCGGTGCGGACGTAGTCCTTGCCGAGCTCGTCCAGCACCGCCGCGCGCACCATCCGCGTGAAGATCCCGGCCACCGGCATGGCCAGCGCCACCACCGGCAGCACCAGGCCGCGGGCCCACAGGCCGGGGTCCTCGCCCGGCGGGGTGTAGCCGCCGAACGGGAGCCAGCCCAGGCGTACGGCGAACAGGTTGATCAGCAGCAGGCCCACCCAGAACGCCGGGGCGGCGAGCAGCCCCACCGACACCGCGCGGATCAGCGAGTCGAGGCGGCGGCCCCGGTACAGCGCGGAGAGCACCCCCAGCACCAGCGCCACCACGGTCGCCAGCAGCAGCGCCAGCCCGGCGAGCTGCACGGTGATCGGCACCGCCGTCGACAGCTGCGGCGCCACCGGCTGGCCGGTGACCAGGGAGAAGCCGAAGTCACCGTGGAAGACGTCGCCGAGGAAGCGGAAGAACCGCAGGGGGAGCGGATCGTCCAGCCCGTGCGCCTGCGTGTACTCCGCGCGCTGCTCCGCGCTCGCGCCCACGCCGAGCGCCGCGAGCGCCGGGTCGCCGGGCGCCAGGTCGATCAGGAAGAACACCAGGAAGCTGGTGGCCAGCAGGATCAGCGGGAAGAACGAGAGGCGCTTCAGCACCATCACGGTGAGCCGGTTCATCGCCGGCCTCCCGCCGCCGAGCCCGCGGGGACGGCGCCGCGTACGTCCAGGCCGCCCACGCTCAGCCCGCTGAACCGGGCGTAGTGCCGCGGGTCATAGGCCGTCACCACGTCCCGGTGGGCGATCGGGTACAGCGGCACCTGCTCCGCGATCACCTCCTGCGCCCGCGCCCACGCCGTCCGCTGCTCGCGCCCCTCGGTGCCGCGGGCGGCGGCCAGCAGCCGGAGGATCTCGTCGCGTTCCGGCGCCGACCAGTAGAAGAGCTGCTCGGGCCAGGTGTCGCCGTAGTGCCAGGACAGCAGCGTGTTGGCGTCCCAGCCGAACACCGACTGGTCGGCGATGCCGAGCATGGCCTCGTACGTGCCGCCGTACACGCCCGAGTACAGGTTCTCGCCGCCGACCAGCAGCTCCGCCTTGATGCCCGCGTCGGCCCACTGCTGCTGGATCACCGTGGCGACGGCCCGGTTCCACGCGGTGTCGTACACCTGGAGCTTGAAGCTCAGCCCGTCCGGATGCCCGGCCTCCGCGAGCAGCCGGCGCGCCTTCGCCGGGTCGTGCCCGTACTGCCGCGAGACCCGCGTGTGCGCGGGGTGGTCGCGCGGCAGATACGAGGTCGGGGCCTGCGCGTGGCCGGCGAAGGCGAGTTCGACGACGCGCTCGTTGTCGATGGCGTAGTGCAGCGCGCGGCGCACCCGTACGTCGGCGAAGACCCGCCGCGCGCAGTTGACCATCAGGAACGACATCAGCAGCCCCGGCCGCTCCCGCACCCGCAGGCCCGCGTCGCGCAGCACGCCGAGGTCGAAGTCCGAGGGCGCCTCGATGGCGGCGACGTCGCCGCTGCGCAGCGCGGAGATCCGCACCGGGCTGTCGGAGACGATGCTGAACGTCGCCCGCTCCAGCCGGCCCGGCCGCGGCCCGTTGTAGCCGGGCGCGCGGCGCATCCGCACCGAGCGGTTCGTCTGCGCCTCCTGGAACGCGTACGGACCCGAGCCGACCGGGCGGGTGCCGAACGCCTCGTCCCCCACCCGCTCGACATGGCGCTCCGGCACGACGCGGATCTGCGTCAGCGCCTGGTGCAGCAGCCCGCTCGGCTCGCTCAGCACGATGTCCACGGTGCGGCCGTCCACGGCCTCGGCGCCCTCCACGTACGGGATGAACTGCGCGAAGAACGACGTCTTCGCATGCCGGGTGCGGTGCACCGAGTACACGACGTCACGGGCGCGTACGGGCGTCCCGTCGTGGAAGCGGGCGCCTGCGCGCAGCCGTACGCGGTAGCGCCGGTCGGAGAGCCGGCGCGGCCAGTCCTCGGCGAGGGCGAGGAACAGCTTCCGGTCGGACTGGTCGATGTCGATGAGGCCCTCGAACACGTGGTAGTTGAGCACCACGGACTCGATGGTGGTCGCCGTGATCGGGTCGAACGGGCCGAAGTTGTCCGAGAGCGCGACCGTGGTGGCCGGGGAGCCGGCGGCAGCCGGGCTGCCCGCGGCGGAACCGCAGCCGGACAGCAGCGGGGTGGCGGCGAGCGCGCCCGCGCCGCCGGCGGCCCAGCCCAGCAGGCCGCGGCGGGTGGTGAGCCGGCGGCCGACGCCGTACGGGTGCGGGGGAGGGGCGCCGTCGTGCTCGGCGCTTCCGGGGCTCCCGGTCCTTCCGGGGCTTCCGGTGTGCGCCGCAGGCCCGGTGTGCTCAGCAACCATGTCCACTCCTCGCTCGGGCCCTGCCGGGATCCAAAAAATGGTGCGAACCACTTCTGTTCATGGAGCGTCATCCTCCGCGCCGTCCGCGCCGTCCGTGCGCAGCGCCGCGGCGAACCGCCGCGTGATCTGGTCGGGCCGGGTGATCGCGCCGCCCACCACCACCGCCCACGCGCCGCGGTCCAGCGCCTCGGCGACCTGGCCCGGCTCCGCGATCCGGCCCTCGGCGATCACCGGCACCCGTACCTCGGCCACCAGCGCCGACAGCAGCTCCATGTCCGGGCCCGCGTCCGGGCCGCCGCGGGCGGCGGTCTCCGGCGTGTAGCCGGACAGCGTGGTCGACACCGCCGCCGCGCCCGCCCGTACCGCCGCCGCGCCCTCCCGTACTGTCGCCACGTCCGCCAGCACCGGCACCCCGCGCCGCCCGGCCGCCGCGACCAGGTCGGCGAAGGCCGAACCGTCCGGGCGCGGCCGGTCCGTGGCGTCCGCCGCCACGACGGCGGCGCCGGCCTCGGCGACCGCCACGGCGTGCGCGACGCCCGGGGTGATGTAGACCCCGTCGGTGCCGTCCTTCCACAGGCCGATCACCGGGACCGGCACCGTCTCCGTGACGGCGGTGATGTCCTCCGGGCTGTTGCAGCGGACCGCCGCCGCCCCGCCCTCCACCACGGCGCGCGCCATGGCGGCCATGAGGGCGCTGCCGTGCAGTGCCTCGTGCGGCAGCGCCTGGCAGGACACGATCAGCTTGCCGCGCAGCCGCCGGAGCACCTCCGGGGTGCCCAGGGGGTCGGAACGGACGGTTCCATCTGAGATATTGGTGCGTACCACTTGCTCAGTCCAGCATGTGCCGCGCGGGCCGTCAACCATGTGGCCGCACCGAGTTGTCCCGCGGCGGGCCGCCCGGTGGGGACCGCCCGGCCCGTACGGCCGCGGGCCCGTTAGGCTGCCGGGCCATGCGCGACCAGGACTCCGCCATGCGCGACCAGGACTTCCTCGACCACCTCGCCGGCCGGCTGGCCGCCCTCCCCGCGGTCCGGGCGGTCACGCTCGGCGGCTCACGGGCGCAGGGCACCCACCGGCCGGACAGCGACTGGGACGTCGCCGTCTACTACCGCGGCGGCTTCGACCCCGACGCGCTGCGCGCCCTCGGCTGGCCCGGCGAGGTCTCCGAGATCGGCGGCTGGGGCGGCGGCGTGTTCAACGGCGGCGCCTGGCTGACGGTCGACGGCAGGCGCGTCGACGTCCACTACCGCGACCTCGACGTCGTCGAACACGAACTCGCGGAGGCCGAGCAGGGCCGGTTCCACCACGAGCCGCTGATGTTCCACCTCGCCGGCATCCCCAGCTACCTCGTCGTCGCCGAGCTCGCCCTCAACCGCGTGCTGCGCGGCGAACTGCCGCGCCCCGCCGCGTACCCCGGGCCGCTGCGCACCGCCGCCGCCGGCCGCTGGCTCGGCACGTCCCGCGCCACGCTGACGTACGCGCGGGCCAACCACGCCCCGTACGGCCGCCTCACCGAGGTCGCCGGCGCCCTCGCCACCGCCGCGGCGCAGTGCGCGCACGCCGTCCTCGCGGCGCGCGGCGAGTGGGTCACCAACGAGAAGACGCTGCTGCACCGTGCGGGCCTGCGCGGCGTCGACACCCTCACGGCCGGACTGGCCGCCGACCCCGCCGTCCTCGAACGGGCCCTCGCGGAGGCGGAGGAGTTGTTCGCGTCGGCGCTCCCGCCGGAGACGCCCCCGGCCTGACGCGCCGCCCCGACGCGCGCCGCACCCACGGCACCGTACGGGGGCGTGCGCGCGCACCGTACGGAGGCGTTCCGGCGCACCGTACGGACGTCAGCGCGCCGCCGTACGGAACGTCCGCCGGTACGCGAGCGGCGTGACGCCGATCGCGGCGTGCAGGTGCTGCCGCAGGGAGGTGGCGGTCGCGAAGCCGACCCGCCCGGCGATCTGGTCCACCGGCAGGTCGCTGGACTCGAGCAGGTGCCGTGCCCAGGCCACGCGCTGCCGGATGAGCCACCGCCCCGGGCTCTCGCCGACCTCGTCGCGGAAGCGGCGGGCGAAGGTCCGTACGCTCGTCTGCGCGTGCCCCGCGAGGTCGGCCAGCGTCAGCGGCCGGTCCAGGTGCTCCAGCGCCCACTGCCGCGTCGCGGCCGTACCGCTCGACGTGGACTCCGGCACGGGCTGCTCGATGTACTGCGCCTGCCCGCCGTCCCGCCACGGCGGTACGACGCAGCGCCGCGCGACGCTGTTGGCCACCTCGCTGCCGTGGTCCTTCCGTACGAGGTGCAGGCAGACGTCGACGCCGGACGCGGCACCGGCCGAGGTGAGCACATCGCCGTCGTCGACGAAGAGGACGTCCGGGTCGAGCGCCACGTACGGGAACAGCTCGCGGAACCAGCCCGCCAGCGCCCAGTGCGTGGTCGCCGGCCGCCCGTCCAGCAGGCCGGCCGCCGCCAGCAGGAACGCGCCCGTGCAGATCGACACCGTACGGGCGGAGCGCGGAATGGCGGCGAGCGCGCCGGCCAGCGGCGCGGACAGCTCCGCGCCTGCCAGGGACGGGCTGTACGGCGGGATCACCACGGTGTCGGCGGTACGCAGCACCTCCGGGCCGTGGTCGGGGACGACCGTGAAGTCGGCGTCCGTACGCACCGGGGCGCCGTCGGCGGTGCAGGTGACCACCTCGTACCGGCCGTCCGCGGAGCCGAAGACCCGCCGGGGGATGCCGAGTTCGAACGGGTACACCCCGTCGGGCGCGAGCACGACCACACGATGCATGGCACGATCCTATCGAACATTGACCTTCTTGCCATTTTCCCGTCCGTCTCCGCACGGCAGCCTGGTCACATGACCACCCACACCGCGGACACCGCGAACGCCAGCCGGCGCATGCGCGCCATCAGCCAGGACGTACTCGGCGGCCCCGAGACGCTGCACGAGACGGAGCTCGACCGCCCCGAGCCGGGCATCAGCGAAGTGCTCGTCAGGGTGCACGCGGCCGGGCTCAACCCCACCGACTGGAAGCACCGCTCCATGGGCCTGTTCCTGGGCGAGCCGCCGTTCGTCCTGGGCTGGGACGTCTCCGGCGTGGTCGAGGCGGTCGGCGTCGGCGTCACCCTGTTCCGGCCGGGCGACGAGGTGTTCGGCATGCTGCCGTACCCGCACGGTGCGGGCGCCCACGCCGAGTACGTCACCGCGCCCGCCCGCGCCTTCGCCCGCAAGCCGGCCGGCATCGACCACGTACAGGCCGGGGCACTGCCCCTGGCCGCGCTCACCGCGTGGCAGGCGCTGGCCGACACCGCGGACGTACGGGAGGGCCAGCGCGTCCTCGTGCACGCGGCGGGCGGCGGCGTCGGCCACCTGGCCGTGCAGATCGCCAAGGCGCGCGGCGCGTACGTGATCGGCACGGCCAGCGCGGGCAAGCACGAGCTCCTGCGGGAGCTCGGCGCCGACGAACTGATCGACTACCGGGAGACCGATTTCGCCTCCGCCGTCGCGGACGTCGACGTCGTCCTGGACACCGTCGGCAGCGACGACTACCGCAGCCGTTCCCTGCGCACCCTCCGGCGCGGCGGCGTCCTCGTCTCCATCCTGCCGATGAACGCGGAGCAGCTCCGGGCGGAGGCCGAACAGTACGGCGTGCGGACGGAGCTGCTGATCGTCGAGGCTGACCACGCCGGGATGAACGAGATCGCCGCCCTCGTCGAGCGGGGCCGGCTGCGGGCCACGGTCGCCGAGACCTTCCCGCTGGAGGAGGCCGCCAAGGCGCACGCGCTCGGCGAGGCCGGGCACACGGCGGGGAAGCTGGTGCTCACGGTGCGCTGAGACCCGTACGGTGCGCGCCGACACCCGTACGGTGCGCGATGAGACCCGTACGGTGCGGCCCGGTTCAGCCCGCGTACGCGGACGGCGGGACGCCGACGGTGGCGGTGAAGTCCCGTACGAGGTGGGCCTGGTCGCTGTAGCCGAGCTCCGCGGCCAGCCCCGCCCAGTCCGTCTCCGCGCCGTCGGCGGCGCGCTCCAGCGCCTCGTGGATGCGGTAGCGCAGCAGCACCCACTTGGGGCTGACGCCGACGTACGCCGCGAACAGCCGCTGCAGGGACCGTACGGACAGCCCCTGGCCGGCGGCGAAGGCCGCGACGCGCCGGACCTCGCGGTCCTCGCGGATGCGCTGGACGAGGTCCATCGCACGCTCGGCGTCGCCGTCCGGCCGAGGGCCGTACTCGAGCAGGAACGCGTCGAGCGCCGCGACCCGCCCGTCGTCCGTGTCCTCGTCGAGGACGCGCGTGGTGTCACCGTCCGCGGCGCCGGGGAACGCGTCGGACAGCGGCACCCGGCGGCCCGTCCAGTGCGACACCGGGTGCCCGGGCGCGAACGGCCGGAAGCCGCCCGGCCGGAACTGCACGCCGCACACCCGCCCCGTGGCCTCCAGCTTCTGCGTGAACAGCTCCAGCCCGACGCCCGAGACCTCACCGAAGTCGGGCTGCCCCGCGAAGCGCTCGAAGACGACGTTCACGGACGGGTGCGGCACGACGTGCGAGCAGTACGGCTCGGACAGGTCCCAGTCGATCAGCCAGTAGTGCTCCAGGTACGGGCGCAGCGCCGGGGCGGGGTCACGGCGGCGGAAGCGCACGCGCGTGAACAGCGAGGCGGGGTCGACGATGCCCCGGGTGTCGCGTCGCGGACCGGCCATGACGGCGATCCTATGTCGCGTTTCTTCAAGCCGCCGCCGCGCCGCCGCCGCTAGTTTCGGCGCCATGACTCACACGATCAGTGAACTGTTCGGCGCCGCCGCCGCACGCGCCGTCCCGGTGGTGCGCGGCGTGCCCGACGAGCGCCTCGGCGGGCCCACTCCGTGCGCCGAGTACGACGTACGGGCCCTGCTCAACCACCTGTTCGCCGTGGTCGTCAACTTCCAGGCGTACGCCGTCAAGGAGGACGCCGACTTCAGCGAGACGCCCGACCGGCTGCACGGCGGCTGGCGGGAGGAGTTCGCCCGGGAGGCCGCGCGGCTGGCGGAGGCGTGGGCGGCGCCCGGAGCCGAGGATGGGGTGGCGGGGCAGATGGCGATGCCCGCGCGTACGGTCGCCTCGCTCGCGCTGCTCGACCTCACCGTGCACCCCTGGGACCTGGCACGGGCCACCGGCGCGTACTTCACGCCGGACGACGCGTGCGTGGCGGAGCTGGAGAAGCTGCTGGGGCAACTGGGGCCGCTGCCCCGCGAGATGAAGGTGTTCGGCGAGCCCGTGCCCGTAGGGGACGGCGCGTCCGCCTTCGACCGGCTGCTCGCGGCGACCGGCCGCGACCCGGCCTGGACACCGCCCGCGGGAGGCTGAGCCGCGGCCGTCAGCGCGCGGCGGCCGCCGTCACGCCCTGGCCGCGGCGGTGCGCAGCCGCGTGCGCTTGCGCCACGCGTACGCCGCGCCCGCGAGCCCCGAGACCGCTATGAACGCGAACGCCGCGAGGAACGCGGGCGAGGTGGGCGTGGTGGCCCGGCTGCCCGCCAGCACGTACGCCGCCGTGTTCGGCACCGAGCCGATCGCGGTCGCCGACAGGAACGCGACCCAGCTCATACGGGAGACCGCCGCCCCGTAGTTGGAGGCGACGAACGGCACCCCCGGCAGCAGCCGGATCACCAGCATCGAACGGAAGCCGTGCTCGCTCAGCTGCCGGTCCGCGGCGGTCAGCACCCGCGCCCGCAGCAGCGGGCGCAGCGCGTCCCGCCCCAGCAGCCGGCCGAGCCCGAAGGCCATACCGGAGCCGATGACCGTGCCGGAGAGCGCCGCGACCGTCCCGGCCTGGGCGCCGAACAGCGCGCCCGCGGCGAGATTGAGGAACGGGCGGGGCACGAACGCGGTCGTGCACGACCCGTACGCCACCGCGAACAGGACAACGGCGGCCGCGCCGGAGAGCTGCGCGGGCCAGCCGTCCGCCAGGAAGCGCTGCGGCTCGTACGCCAGCACCGCCCCGGCCGCGGTCGCGAGCAGCGCGACGAGCAGGGCGAAGCGGGACCACGGGGACAGCAGCACCCGGAAGAGGCGGGCGGGGAGACCCTGGGGCTGCGTGGCAGGGACGGACATCCTGGGGAGACTAACCGACGAATACGGCGATCCGTCCGGCACGGCGGGAGCTGTGACATACCTTGCCGCGGACCGGGCCTGCATCCGGCCGCGCCACCTCCACCAGGCCCCGGCAGGCAGCGCACCGGCGCCGAACTGCTCCGGCCACCGGAGCAGTTCGGCGCCGGCTTCCGACGGTCCTCGCAACACCCGAGAACTCCGGGGGTCGCGAGGACCGTCGGTGTCACGTCGCGCTGGGTGACCCGACAGGGCTCGACGCGTCGTTGCCCGGCTCCGTCACGGCCACGCGCCGGGCGGCGCGCCGGCTTCCGTACGCGAACATGGCCGCCCCGCCGAGCGTCCAGCAGCTGAGGACGGCGAGGGGTGTGGCCGCGCCCGAGCCGTCGAAGTAGGCGAGCGAGCGCAGCAGGGAACCGGTCGCCCCCGGCGGCAGCAGCTGCCCGAGCGTTCCCCACCCGGCTGGAAGCAGCTCCGGGGCGGTGGACATGCCCGAGAGCGGGTTGCCGAGCAGGATGAGGGTGACGGCACCCAGGGCGAGGCCCGGACCGCCCAGCAGTGTCCGGAGCCCGAGAATGGTCCACGCGGCCGCGGATACGCCGAGTGCGGCACCGATGGCGGTGAGCCAGTAGTTGCCGTCCAGGGTGCCGAATCCGTACTGCATCATCGCCGTGAGCCCGAGGCCCCCGCCGATGGCCACGCCGGCCGCGCCGCAGGCCTGGTAGCGGGCGCCGCGGACGGTCATGAGCAGGACGACGGCGGCCATCCAGCCGCCGAGCGCCACGGGCAGGGCTCCGGCGGAGAGTCCGGCGCCGTTGGGGTCGTCGTCCGGGAACGGCCGGATGTCGTCGACCTTGACCGGGGTCGTGCCGTCCTTGCCGAGCTCGCGTGCCAGCGACGTGAGGTCGGCGGCGACGGCGGAGCTGGCCGCCGACGCGAGGAGCATCGTGGTCTCGGTGCCGGTGAGATCGACCGCTCCGTACACCTCGCGGTCGAGGATGAGCTCCCGCGCGTCGTCGGTGCCGGCGACCGTGGTCACGGAGTACGCGCCGGGATGGTCGTCGGAGAGCTGCGCGCTCAGCTCTCCGGCATCGGCGGGATCCCCGGCGACGGCGATCGGGATGTCGTGCGGACCGGAGTTGACCGCCGGCATGGCGAAAGCCGTCAGCAGGACGATCAGCAGTGCCGTCATGCCGATGACGATGGTGACGAGCTTCTTCCAGCCGGTGCCGGACGCGTCGGATTCGGGCATGGCGCCCTCCACTGTGAGTTACGTAGGAAACTGTAGGTACTCTATATTAGGGAACTGAGAGTTCTCTAATCGGGAGGGCAAGTGTCATTGGCCGGGACGTGCGACGCACTACCGTGTACGGCTATGACCAGCAGCGCGATGGACCACCGCCGGGGGCCGCGCAGGCGCGGCGCCGAACTGGAGGCCGCGATCCTGCAGGCGGCGCGGGAGGGCCTCGTCGAACGCGGCTACGCCGCGCTGACCATGGACTGGATCGCCGGCAGGGCGCGCACCAGCAAGGCCGCGCTGTACCGGCGGTGGAGCAGCCTCGGCGAGCTCGTGGTGCACGCACATGGCCAGCTGGTCCGCACCATGCTGCCCGCGCCCGACACCGGGTCCTTCACCTCGGACGTGCGCGCGCTGCTGCGGGCGACCGCGGACCTGATGGACTCCGAGTACGGCGAACTGCTCCGCGGCGTGCTCGCGGAGCTCACCAAGAACCAGGAACTGGCCGCCGAGGCAGGCCGGCAGCTCGTGGACGCGGGGCCGCAACTGATCGACGAGATCTACCAGCGCGGCATCGAGCGTGGCGAAGTGCGCCCCGAACTGCGTGGTACGCGCGTCATGTCCCTCGCGCACGACCTGCTGCGCAACGAGTTCATGATCCGCGGAACGCCGATCACCGACGATGTGATCGACGACATCCTCGACACCGTCTACCTGCCACTGGTCGCGGCTCACAGTGCGACCCGCGACGACTAGCCGGCCACCGGTCGCGGCCAACCCCGGGCAGGGGAGCGGGCGTTCGTACGCTGCGGGGACGCCGTACGGTTTCGCCCCGTCCGTAAGGGAACGTTCCGTTCCGTGTACCGGCTCGATACCGAATGAGGGGCGGGCATGGCCCGCGCCGCGGCGGCGCAATAGAGTTACCGGCCATGTGGCCAGGAGACCAGCAGCCCGGGGGCGATTCGAACCCGCAGCAGCCGAACCCGTATCAGCAGCCCGGGTATCAGCAGCCGGGCGCACAGCAGCCGAACCCGTACCAACAGCCGGGATACGGCTACCCCCAGCAGCCGGGGCAGGCACCGCAGCAGCCGCCGCAGCCTCCCGGACAGCAGCCGTACCCGCCCCAGATGCCGCCGCCCCCGGGGCAGCAGCAGTGGGGCCAGCCGGCCATGCCCGGCGGGCCGCAGCCCCCGCAGGGCGGCGACGGCCGGTCGAAGAAGACCGTGATCGCCATCGTCACGGCGGTCGCGGTGGTGGCCGCCGCCGTGGTCACGGGCGTCTTCCTGCTCAAGGACGACGACAAGGAGAAGAAGGACACGGCGGGCGGCGGCAACGTGCCGTCGGGCTCGCCGTCCGCCAAGGAGCCCTCCGCCACGCCCAGCGCGGAGGAGTCCAAGGACCCGACGGACCCGGTGGTGCCGGGGTGGCAGTCGGTCATCAACCCGAAGCACTTCTCGGCCTTCGACGTGCCGAAGTCGGCGGATTGGGAGGTCGCCTCCGAGTCCATGATCACGGGCTTCGAGGACGACGAGGGCAAGCTCCTGGTCGCCATGTCCGCACCGGCCTACTACAAGAAGGACTGGTGCAAGGACAGCAACCGGGCCATGGTGGGCACCAAGGGCGGCCAGGGCTCCAAGAACACCAAGGAGGCCGCCGAGATCGCGGCGTCCAACTTCGCCATCGCCGGCTACGACCAGAAGCAGAAGGGGACGCTGAAGGAGTCCGGCGGCAAGAAGTTCACGAACGAGCACGGAATCAAGGGCCACACCGCCGTCGCCACGATCACCGGCGCCCCCAAGGACAGCAAGTGCGACTCGGGCGCGGCCAAGGCCGTCACCGTGTCCTGGATCAACGCCAACCACGACCTCGCGATCTGGGTCTTCCTCGGTGACGCGGGCGTCGACGACGAGGTGCCGGACGCCACCATCAAGAAGATGATGGCCAGCCTGCGCAACTCCGGTGAGCCCGGCGAGGGCGGCGACCCCCGCGGCTGAGTCCTGACCACTGCCAGCACGACAGCACCGTCAGCACGACAGCACCGGCACCGCTCGGAGCCGGGCCCGCCGACGCGCCGCCGCGTACGGGCCCGGCTCAGCGCGTACGGGGCGGGGTGCGGGCGTCAGCCGACGCTGAACGCGCCGTCCGGCGGCTCCGGCGAGGGCACGGCGTCCCCGTCCTGAACGGGCGCCCCGCCCTTGGCGATCCGCAGCAGCGACGGCCCGTACTCGACCCGCGCCGGGAACGTGTCGGCGGCCGTACGCCGCGCCAGCGCCCGTACCGGCGGCTCCGTCTGCGAGGCCAGCAGCACCGTGTTGCCGAACCGCCTGCCGCGCAGCACGGCGGGCTCCGCGATCAGGCACAGATGCCGGAACACCTCCGCGAACGTGGCGAGTTGCGAGGCCAGGAAGCGGAACGGCGCCGCGTCCGCCAGGTTCCCCGCGTACACGCCGTGCGGGCGCAGCACCCGCGCCACGGCGCGCGCGTACGGCAGCGTGGTGAGGTGCGCGGGAATCCGCGTCCCGCCGTACACGTCGCCGATCACCACGTCCGTGCTCGCGGCGGGCAGCGCGTCGAGCACCGTACGGGCGTCGGCCGCCTCCAGCATCACCCCGGAACCGGGCGGCAGTGGCAGCCGGCAGGCGACGAACGCGAGCAGCGCGCGGTCGGAGTCGACGACGCGCTGCCGGGAGCCGGGGCGGGCGGCGGCCGCGTAGCGCGGCAGGGTGAGGGCGCCGCCGCCGAGGTGCAGCACGTCGAGCGGGCCCTCGGGCTCGGCCAGGTCCAGGACGTGGCCGAGCCGCCGCGCGTACTCGAACTCCAGGTGCAGCGGGTCGTCCAGGTCGACGTACGACTGCGGGGCGCCGTCCACGGTCAGCAGGAAGGCGCGGGGCCGGTCGACGTCGGGCATGAGCTTCGCGGTCCCGCCCGCCACCGACCGGCTTACGGGGACCTGCTCACCTGGCTCGGGCTCGGGTGCGTACACCGTCCCATTGTGCGGCCGGGACGGGCGGCCCGCGCCCGTACGGGCATGCCGTACGGGCGCGGGGCCGCGCCGCCGGGCCGCGTGCCGGTCAGTCCACCGCCGTGACCGTGCCCGCGCCGACCGTGCGCCCGCCCTCGCGCACGGCGAAGCCGAGGCCCTTCTCGAGCGGGACGTCGCGGCCGAGCCGGACCGTCATGGTGACGGTCTCGCCGGGCAGCGCCACGGACGCGTCGCCGAGGTGGATGTCGCCGACGACGTCCGCGGTGCGGATGTAGAACTGCGGCCGGTAGCCGGAGACGACCGCCGTGCGGCGGCCGCCCTCGGCGGCGGACAGCAGGTAGACCTCCGCGGTGAAGTCGCGCCGCGGCGTGACGCTGCCCGGCGCGGCCACGATGTGGCCGCGGCGCACCGCGTCGCGCGGGACGCCGCGCAGCAGCAGCGCGACGTTGTCACCCGCCTGCGCCTCGTCCATCGGCTTGCCGAAGGTCTCGACGCCGGTCACCACCGTCTCCAGCTCGGGGCCCAGCACCTGCACCCGGTCGCCGACGCGCACCGTGCCGCGCTCGACGGCGCCGGTGACGACCGTGCCGCGGCCGGTGATCGTCAGCACGTTCTCCACCGGCAGCAGGAATGGCGCGTCCAAATACCGCTCCGGCACCGGCACATGCGTGTCGACCGCCTCGAGTAGCGCCTCGGCCGCCGCCGTCCACCGCGGCTCGCCGCGGAGCGCGCCGAGCCCGGAGACCCGTACGACAGGCAGCGTCTCGCCGTCGTAGCCGTGCGCGGACAGCAGTTCGCGCACCTCGAGTTCGACCAGGTCGGTGAGCTCGGGGTCGCCCGCGTCGGCCTTGTTGAGGGCGACGACGATGTGCTCGACGCCCACCTGCCGGGCGAGCAGCACGTGTTCGGCGGTCTGCGGCATCACGCCGTCGACCGCGGAGACGACCAGGATCGCGCCGTCGAGCTGCGCGGCGCCGGTCACCATGTTCTTCACGTAGTCGGCGTGGCCGGGCATGTCGACGTGGGCGTAGTGCCGGGTGTCCGTCTCGTACTCGACGTGCGCGATCGTGATGGTGATGCCGCGCGCCGCCTCCTCGGGGGCGCGGTCGATGCGGTCGAACGGCACGAAGCTGCCGGAGCCGCGGTCGCTGAGGACCTTGGTGAGGGCGGCGGTCAGCGTCGTCTTGCCGTGGTCGACGTGGCCCATCGTGCCGATGTTGAGGTGCGGCTTGGTGCGCACGTATGTCTGCTTGGACATGGGACTGCTTCCTCGGAGCGTTCTGGTGACGGGACCCCTGGCCCTGCCGACCCTCCCCCTGCGGGGTCCGCGGAAGCTCTGCGGGAAGGGTCAGCGTCGGGCGCCGTCTGCGGCTGCGACGAGGAAAACGGCAGCCTTCGGCGCGACCGCGGCTGCGGCCGTCGCGTCGAGGAAGGCGTACCGGAACATGCTGCGATCATCGCGTGTCCGGCGGCACGCGTCGAACGAATTACGCGCCGCGCTCCGGGCCTTGGGCGTCCCGTCCGCCGTGCGCGTCCTGCGGCTCCCGCGCGTCCTGCTCCGGTCCGGGCTCGCGGTCCAGGCCGCCTGCCCGGTGCGTCCGTGCCAGCTCCACGTACATCGCCGCGTTGGCCTTGATGCCCTCGCGCTCCTCGCGGGTCAGCTCCCGCTTCACCCGCGCGGGCACCCCGGCGACCAGCGAGCCGGGCGGCACCTGCATGCCCTGCGGTACGAGCGCCTGCGCGGCGATCAGCGAACCTGCCCCGATCCGGGCGCCGTTGAGGACCGTCGAGCCCATCCCGACGAGCACGTCGTCCTCCACGACGCAGCCGTGCAGCACCGCGTTGTGGCCCACCGACACGCGGTCGCCGACGACGGCGGGGAAGCCGGGGTCGGCGTGCACGGTGCAGTTGTCCTGGATGTTGCTGTCCCGGCCGAGGGTGACGGAGTCGCAGTCGCCGCGCAGCACCGCGCCGTACCACACGCTGGCGCCCGCGCGCAGCGTCACCTCGCCCACCACCACGGACGTCGGGGCGACGAGGGCCTCGGGATCCACCTCGGGCTTACGGCCGCCCACACTCGCGATCAGCGCACCCAGTCCGGCCATCGTCCTCGCCTCTTCCGTTCTCTGTCGCATCGGTCCGCACACCCTCTCAGCACCGTAGATCATGACCGCGGCCGTGGGGGGAAGATCACAAGACGTACGCAGGTCCCGGCTCAGGGCGGGCCGTTACGGTGAGCGGGTGCCCACGCTCAGGAAAGCGCTCGACTCGCTCGCCGCCCGTGCCGTGCACGCCGTCTGGCACGGCGCGCAGCGCCTGGGTGCCGTGACCGCCGACCGCCGCGGCCCGTACGCCTTCCGCGCCCTCGGCACCGGCAGCCGGCTCGCGTTCCCGCAGGGCACCGTCTTCGGCGCCCCCTGGATCGAGATCGGCGACCACTGCATCATCGGGCAGGACGTCACGCTGACCGCCGGGATGATGCCCGACCTCGACCTCGGCCCCGACACGGTGCTGCGGCTGGGCGACGGCGTGGTACTCGGGCGCGGCAGCCATGTCATCGCGGACACCACGGTCACCGTCGGGGACAACGTCTTCTGCGGCCCGTACGTCTACATCACCTCGACCAACCACTCGTACGACGACCCCGAGCAGCCCGTCGGCAAGCAGTGGCCGCGCACCGCGCCGGTCGAGATCGGCCCCGGCAGCTGGCTCGGCGCGGGCGCCGTGATCCTGCCGGGCGCGCGGCTCGGCCGCAACGTGGTCGTGGCGGCGGGCGCCGTCGTACGCGGCGACGTGCCCGACCACGCGGTGGCGGCGGGCGCGCCCGCGCGCGTCGTACGCCGCTGGGACCCCGAGGACGGCTGGCAGCCGCCGCTGCGCACCCCGCCGCCCGTGCCGATCCCCGAGGGCGTCACGCCGCAGGAACTGCTCGCGCTGACCGAGTTGGTGGAGCGGAACGCGGGCACACTGGACTGAGGCGCCGCCGGCGCCGGGAGCCAGAAAGCACGCCTGCCGGGGAGGTGCGCCGTGAACAACCGGACACTGCGCGTCCTGCTCGCCATCGCCGTCGTGATCCAGGGCTTCGCGCTGCTGCTGTACGGCGTACGGCAGCTCTAGGCGCACGGCCCGCCCGGTACCTTCTTCCAGTTCTTCCAGCCCGTCCGGCGTTTGAGGACGGCCCTCAGCCCGAGACCGAGCCGAGGTCGGCCACCGGCCTTGCCCATCGGTACGCCGTGGTGACCCGCCAGGGCCGCCCACCCCGCGCTGTGGCCGGGGGCCGTCCATCAATCGCCGGACGGGCTCGGGGCGGGCTCAGCCCGTGGCGAGCAGCACCGTGCCGAACACCGCCAGCCCCGCGCCCGCCGCCTGCACGGCGCGCAGCCGCTCGTTCAGGACGCCGCGTGCGGCGAGGGCGGTCACCAGCGGGTAGAGCGAGGCGAGGACGGCGGCGACGGTGACCGGGCCGAGCTGCGCGGCGACCATGTACGTGCCGTTCGCGGCGACGTCCGCCAGCCCCACGAACGCGAGCGCGGGCAGCGCCGCGGTCAGCACCCGCCGCCCGTACCCGGGGTGCCCCAGCTCACCGGTCCCGTCCTCGGGCAGCGCCGGAGTGCCGCGGCGCACCTGCGCGTACAGCGCCGCGCCGCCCACCAGCACGTTGCACACACGCTGCACGAACAGCGCCAGGAACAGGCCCGTCATGGTCGTCGAGGCGTGCTCGATCAGGGCCAGCACCGCGCCGAACCCGAAGGCGGCGACGAGCGTCAGCAGCAGCGTCCGCCGCTGTACGGGCGCCCCGCGCAGCTCCGGTCCGCCCGCGAGCATGACGCCGCCGACGGCGATCAGCAGCCCGACGGCCTGCAGCCAGCCGGGCCGCTCGCCCAGCGCCAGCCCGGCGCCGACGGGCACCAGCACGGCAAGCGAGGCGAGCGGGGAGACGACGCCCATCGGGCCCTGGGCCAGGGCGCGGTAGAACGCGAGCATCGCGACCGGTCCGACGACCCCGGCCGCCACCGCGAACCACAGCTGCGGCCCCCACTCGCTCCAGCCCCCGGTCGCGACCACGATCGCGCCGAGCACCGCCATGGCGAGCGCCTGGGACACCACCACGACGGTGAGCGCCGACATGCGGCGGGTGAGCAGCCCGCCGCCGAAGTCGGCCAGCCCCCACATCAGGCTGGTGGTCAGGGCCAGAACCGCAGTCATCGGTGCTCCTCGCAGTACAGTGTGATGAACGCTGAAGTCCAGCACACCGTAGTCCATTGCATTAGACGCTGTCATTCACAATATTGGACGGTACCGGAGACAGTGACCGACCTCGACCACCTCACGCAGTCCCTCGCCCGCAACCTCAAGCGCTGGCGTCAGGAGCGCGGCTTCACCCTGGACGCGCTGGCGGCGCGGGCCGGAGTCAGCCGCGGCATGCTCATCCAGATCGAGCAGGCACGTACGAACCCGAGCGTCGGCACCGTCGTCAAGGTCGGCGACGCGCTCGGCGTGAGCATCACCACACTGCTCGACTTCGACCAGGAGCCGCAGGTCCGGCTCGTACCGGCGGAGCAGGCCGTACGGCTGTGGTCCACCGAGGCCGGAAGCCACAGCACCCTCCTCGCCGGGGTGGAGGCGCCCGGCCCGCTGGAGCTGTGGTCGTGGCGGCTGATGCCCGGCGAGGGCAGCACCTCCGACCCGCACCCGCAGGGCACCACCGAGCTGGTGCACGTCACCGCCGGCGAGCTGACGCTGGTCGCGGACGGCACCGCGTACGCCCTGCCGGCCGGGACGTCAGCGTCGTTCGAGTCGCACCTCCCGCACGGCTACCGCAACGACGGCACCGAGCCGGTCGAGATGACCATGGCGGTCTCGGTGCCGCCGCCCCGCTGACCCCCTGCTAGCGTGCGCCGCATGCGTGCCCCGATCGGAGACTTCGACACCGCCGCACCCGCCCCCGACCGCCTGGACGAGCTCTGCCCGCCCGTCGCCGAGGCCGTACGGTCCTGGGCGGGCGCCGTGCCAGCGGAGCAGCTGCTGTACGTCGACACCGACCCGGACAAGGCCGACACCGCCGTGTTCGTCGAGACCTACGGCGCCGACCTCCTCGACACCTCGGCCAACTGCGTCGTGGTCGCCGCGAAGCGGGCGGGGGAGCGCACCCTCGCCGCCTGCCTCGTGCCGGCCACGGCACGGGTCGACGTCAACGGCGCGGTCCGCCGCCGGCTGGACGCCCGCAAGGCGTCGTTCGCGCCGCAGGACACCGCCGTCGGCGAGACCGGCATGGAGTACGGCGGCATCACCCCGATCGGGGTGCCGGACGGCTGGCCGGTGCTGCTGGACGCGCGGGTGACCGCGCTGCCCTGGGTGCTGATCGGCAGCGGGCGCCGCCGCGGCAAGCTCATCGTGCCGGGCAAGGCGCTCGCGGAACTGCCGGGCGCGGTGGTGCTGGAGGGGCTCGGCGGCTGACCGTACGGCGGTCACGGCGGCCGTGCGGACCGGCGAGGGTCAGCCGCCGGCGGGCGGGTTCCGCCGGGACAGGTCCAGGGACAGCGCGACCGAGTGCTCGGCGAAGCCGAGGCCGCGGTAGAGCTTCTCGGCGTCCGGCGTTGCGTGCAGATCGACCCGGGTGACCCCGCGCTCCGCGAACCAGGCGAGCAGCGCCTCCGTGGTGGCGCGCGCGTAACCGCGGCCGCGGTACCGCTCGTCCGTGCACACGTTGAAGATGAACCCGAACCGGCCCCGCGGGTGGCCCGGCGCCGGCAGCCGCTCCTCCACGCGGCCCACCGCGCACGCCGCCAGGTGTGGCTCGCCCGGCTCGTCGCCGTCCACCACGAAGCAGCCCAGCTCCACCCGCGGGCCGGAGAGCTGCCGCCGGGCCGCCTCCTCGGCGTCGCCCTCCCAGCGGCCCGGCTCGTCGCGGCCGTGCATCGCGGCGAACATCAGGCGCCGCAGCCGCACGATCTCGGGGGCGTCGTAGGGGCGCGCGGCTCGTGTCTGTGCCATGGCGGGACGCTAGCCCACCGAGCCCAGACGGGGAATCTCGATTGCCGGACAGCGGTCCATCACCATGTCCAGACCGGCCGCGCGGGTCCGCTCGTACGCGTCCTCGTCGATCACGTCCAGCTGGAACCACACCGCCTTCGCGCCCACGCGTACCGCCTCGTCGGCGACGGGGCCCGCGAGTGCGGAGTTGACGAAGACGTCGACCACGTCGACGGGGAACGGGATGTCGGACAGCGTCGCGTACCCCGGCTCCCCGAACACCGTCTCGGCCTTCGGATGCACCGGCACGACGCGCTTGCCGAACCGGCGCAGGACGTCGGCGACGCCGTACGCCGCCCGCCGCTCGTTGTTCGACAGGCCGACCACCGCCCAGGTGTCGCCGGCCGTGGTGAGGATTCTGCGGATCGTCGCTGCGTCTGCGTACATGCCCGGACAACCCGCTGACCCGCCTGCGGCATTCCCGTGTTCGTTCGCTGCCGGGCATACCCGTCCCCTCGGGCTTCGCCCTGGGGAGGCCGCACGCCGACGCCCTTCGACCTGCGTTCGCTCGTTCCTCGCTCGCTTGATCTCATCACTTTCGACACCGGCGCGCCCTTTGGCTCACTCACCGGGCCGGGCTCACTCGCTGGGTCGCACGGTGCCGCCCGTACGCCACCGTAGGGTGACGGCATGCAGGACCAGTACGTGACCGTGGCCAGCGAGGGTGTGCACGAGACGGAGGTCAGCCGCTCCCGTTTCCGCTGCGCCCTGGCGCCCGCGGCCGACGAGGAGGAGGCGCGGGCCTTCCTCGCCCGGGTGCGCGCGGAGCATCCGACGGCGAGCCACCACTGCTGGGCGTACGTGCTCGGCGCGGACGGCGCCGTCCAGCGCGCGAGCGACGACGGGGAGCCGGGCGGCACCGCCGGCGCGCCGATGCTGCAGATGCTGGTCCGGCGCGAGACGCGGTACGTGGTGGCGGTCGTGTCCCGCTGGTTCGGCGGCACGAAGCTCGGCGCGGGCGGGCTCATCCGCGCGTACGGCGGCGCCGTCGGCTTGGCGCTGGACGCCGTCGGCACCGTCACGCGGCGCCGCTTCCGGCTCGCGACGGTCACCGTCGGGCACGACCGCGCCGGCCGGCTCGAGAACGACCTGCGCGCCACGGGCCGCGCCGTACGCGACGTCAGCTACGGCGCCGAGGTCACCCTGTCCGTCGGGCTGCCCGAAGCGGACCTGGACGCGTTCCGCGGCTGGCTCGCCGACGCCACCGCCGGGACGGCGCGCCTCGAACTCGGCGGCGAGGCCTACGGGTCGGACGGGACGGCCGCCGCGCCCTGAGCCGTGCCGAGGCGCGCGTGCCGTCCTGAGCCGGCCGCGGCCTCCCGCGCGGGGCGTGCCGCGGGGGCGTGCGGAGGCGTACGGCGCATCGCGGGACGCGGGCGGCGCACGCGCTGTCAGTGCCTGCCCGTAAGGTCGTTGACCATGCGTCTGCTGCACACTTCCGACTGGCACCTGGGCCGCAGCTTTCACCGCGTCAGCCTGCTCGACGCCCAGCGTGCCTTCCTCGAGCACCTCGTCGACACGGCCGAACGGCACCGGGTCGACGCCGTGCTCGTCGCGGGCGACATCTACGACCGGGCCGTTCCGTCGCTCGCCGCCGTCGAGTTGTTCGACGGCGTGCTGCACCGCCTCGCCGACATCGGCGTGCCCGCCGTCATGACCTCCGGCAACCACGACTCGGCGCGGCGGCTCGGCGTCGCCGCCGGACTCATCGGGAAAGCGGGCATCCACCTCCGTACGGACCCCGCGGACTGCGGCACACCCGTCGTGCTCGCGGACGCGCACGGCGACGTCGCCTGCTACGGCCTGCCGTATCTCGAACCCTCCCTGGTACGCGGCGTGCTGGGCGCCGCCGGGCGCGGCCACACCGCCGTCCTGGAGGCGGCCATGGACCGCGTGCGCGCCGACCTCGCCGCCCGCCGGGACGGCACCCGCTCCGTCGTCCTCGCGCACGCCTTCGTCACCGGAGGTGAAGTGTCCGACAGCGAACGGGACATCACGGTCGGCGGCGTCGCCTCCGTGCCCGCCGGGGTCTTCGACGGCGTCGACTACGCCGCGCTGGGCCACCTGCACGGCTGCCAGACCGTCAACGAACGCGTGCGGTACTCGGGTTCGCCGCTCGCGTACTCCTTCTCCGAGACCGGCCACCGCAAGTCGATGTGGCTCGTCGACCTCGACGAGCGGGGAGCGGTGCAGGCCGAGCGGCTGTTCTGCCCGGTGCCGCGCCCGCTCGCGCGCGTCCGCGGGACGCTCGACGCGCTGCTGGAGAAACCCGAGTACGAGCGGCACGAGGACGCCTGGGTCGAGGCCACCCTCACCGACCCGGTCCGCCCCGCCGACCCGATGGCGCGGCTGGCGGACCGCTTCCCGCACATCCTCAGCCTCGCCTTCGACCCCGAAGGGACCGACGCGGCGCCGGGGTCCAGCTACGCGGACCGGCTGCGCGGCCGCAGCGACCAGCAGGTCGCCGAGGACTTCGTGGGCCACGTACGGCACGGGCGGGACGTGGACGCGCGGGAGAGGCGGCTGCTGAGCGACGCCCTCGACGCCGCACGGCTGGAGCGCGCCGAGGACGGGGTGAGCCGATGAGGCCGCACCGGCTGACGCTGACCGCCTTCGGGCCGTTCGCCGGCACCCAGCGCGTCGACTTCGACGAGCTGTGCGCCGCGGGCCTGTTCCTGCTGCACGGCGCGACCGGCGCGGGGAAGACGTCGCTGCTGGACGCCGTCTGCTTCGCGCTGTACGGCGGCGTGCCCGGCACCCGCCAGCAGCCCGGCGGCACCCTGCGCAGCGACCACGCCGACCCGCACACCCCGACCCAGGTCGTGCTGGACCTCACCGTCGGCGGGCGGCGGCTGGAGATCACCCGCCGCCCCGAGCAGCCGCGACCGAAGAAGACCGGCACCGGGGTCACCCGCGAGCGCGCGCACTCCGAGTTGCGCGAATACGACCCGGACAGCGGCGACTGGCGGGCGCTGAGCCGCTCGCACCAGGAGATCGGAGAGGAGATCGGGCAGCTGCTCGGCATGAGCCGGGACCAGTTCTGCCAGGTCGCGCTGCTCCCGCAGGGCGACTTCGCGCGCTTCCTGCGCGCCGGCGCCGAGGACCGCGCCAAGCTGCTCGGGCGGCTCTTCGACACCGGCCGGTTCGCCGCCGTGGAGGAGCAGCTGGCCCGGATGCGCCGGTCCGCGCAGGACGAGGTGCGCGAGGCGGACGAGGCGCTGCTGGCACTCGCACACCGGATGAGGCAGGCGGCGGGACCGGGCGCCGAGGCGGACGGGCCGGTCGCGATGGACGGGGCCGACGGCCTGGACGTGTTCGGCCCGGGGCCCTCCGGCCCGTCCGCTCCCGCCGGCGCGCGGCGCCGCCGTACGGCCGCCGGTGGGGTGCCGGACCAGCGCACCGGCGGACCCGGCGGCGCGGCGGACGGGGGCGCGGACACCCGTACGGGCGGCGCCGAGACCCGTACAGGCGCGGGTGACCCGGCGCTCGCCGGCACCGTGCTGGCCTGGGCCGCCGTGGCCCGCTCCGGCGCGCGCGAGCGGCGGGACGCGGCGGCGGTCGCCGCCCGTACGGCCGAGGAGGCGCACGCCGCGGCCGTACGGCGGCTGGACGACGTCCGCGAACTGGCGCGCCGCCAGCAGCGGTTCGCCGACGCCCGGCAGCGCCGGGAGCGGCTGTCCGCCGCCGCCGGGGAGCGGCGGCACGACGCCGAACGGCTGGCGCGCGCCCGCGCTGCCGCCGCCGTCGCCCCCACCGTCGCGCTGCGCTCCCGCGCGGCCGCCGAGCACGCCGCCGCGGCGGACGCCGAGACGCGCGGGCGGGCGCGGCTGCCCGACGAGTACGGCGGCGCCGACGACGTCCGGCTCGTCGAGCTGGAGCGGGACACCCGGCAGCGGCTCGGCGCGCTCGCCTCCGCCCGCCGCGCCGAGCAGCGCGCCCACGCCATCGACGCCGAAATCACCACGCTGGAACGGGAGTCCCGCGCCGACGAGGACGTCCTGCGCGACGCGGGGGAGTGGCTGTCCGGCTGGGAACCGCGCCGCCAGGAGCACCAGTCGCGCGTCGAGCGGGCGCAGAGCGCCGCCACCCGCGCCGAGCACCTCGCCGGGCAGCTCGACCCCGCCCGCCGCAGACTGGCCGCCGCCCGCCGCCGCGACCAGCTGGAAGCCGAGCTGCGCACCGCCGGCGACGAGCTGCTGGCCGCCCGCGAACGGGCCGCCACCGCGGGCGAGCACTGGCTCGACCTCAAGGAGCGCCGGCTGCGCGGCATCGCCGCCGAGCTCGCCGCCGCACTCGCACCGGGTACTCCCTGCGCCGTCTGCGGCAGCACCGAACACCCCGACCCCGCACAGCCGGGCGCCGGCCACGTCGACCGGCGCGCGGAGGACGCGGCACTCGAAGCCCACCGCAGCGCGGAGGCCGTACGGGAGGAAGCGGACCACCGGCTGCGTGCCCTCGAAGAGCAGCTCGCCGCCGCCCGCACCGAAGCCGGAGGCGACCCCGTCGCCGAACTCGCGGCCGCCGCCGGCGAGCTGGAGGCGGAGCACGCCGCCGCGCACGCCGAGGCCGCCGGCGCGCACGCGGCACGGGAGGCCCTGGAGCGGGCCGAGGCCGAGCACGCGCGCCGTACGGGCGAGCGGCACGACGCGGAACGCCGTACGGCCGCCCGCACCTCGCACCGCGAGGCGCTCCTGCGCGAGCAGGCCGCGCTCGCCGAAGAGGTGCGGCAGGCCCGCGGGGACGCCGCCGACGTCGCCGAACGGGCCGCCGCCCTCGAGGACTTGGCGGCCCGGCTCGCCGCCGCTGCGGAGGCTGCCCGTACGGCGCGGGCCGCGGATCTGCGCCGCGGCGAGGCGGAGACGCAGGCCGCGGACGCCGCCCGGCGCGCCGGATTCGGCTCCCCCGAGGCGGCGGCCGAGGCCATGCTGGACGAGGCGCGGCAGACGGCGCTGCAGGAGCGGCTGGAGCGCCGGCAGGCCGAGGAGGCCGCGGTGGCCGCCGAGCTCGCGGACGAGCGGCTGGCCGCGGCGGCCGGAGAGGAGCCCGCCGACCCGGAGGCGGCGGAGGCAGCTGCCGCCGCCGCGGCGGCGCGGCTGCGGGACGCGCACGCGGCGGAGCACGCCGCGCGCACCCGCTGCGACGAGCTCGACGCGCTCGGTGCCCGCGCCGCGGCCGATGTCCGCCGTATCGCGCCGCTCCGCGCCGCGTACCAGCGGGTGGCCGGCCTGTCGCACCTCGCCGCGGGCACCGCCGCGGAGAACGAGCTGAAGATGCGCCTGGAGACGTACGTGCTCGCCGCCCGCCTGGAGCAGGTCGCGGCCGCCGCCAGTGCTCGCCTCGCCCACATGTCCGCCGGCCGGTACACCCTGGTGCACTCCGCGGAGCGCGCGACGGGCCGCGGCCGGTCCGGACTGGGCCTGCACGTCATCGACTCGTGGACGGGCGTCGAGCGGGACACCGCCACGCTGTCCGGCGGCGAGACGTTCTTCGCGTCGCTCGCCCTCGCGCTGGGTCTCGCCGACGTGGTCACTGACGAGGCGGGCGGCACGCCGCTGGACACGCTGTTCATCGACGAGGGCTTCGGCAGCCTGGACGAGGAGACGCTGGACGAGGTCCTCGACGTGCTCGACTCGCTGCGCGAGCGCGACCGCAGCGTCGGCATCGTCAGCCACGTCCCCGACCTGCGCCGCCGCATCCCCGCCCAGCTGGAGGTGGTGAAGACCCGCGGCGGCTCGTCCGTACGCCGCCGCACGGCGCCGCTCGGCGGCTGAACGCCGCCCCCCGGCCAGGGCGCGGCCGTCACGGCGCCGGCGCCGGCTCCCGGTGAGCCCCGCCGACCGCCTCAACGGCCGGGCGGCGCCGTTCAGGAGGCGAGCGGGCGGCGGGGGAGCGGCGAGGAGTACACCACGCTGGTGGTGACCGGGCCGAGCGACCCGATCCGGCCGGAGACCTCCTCCAGGTGCCGCATCGAACGCGCCGAGACCTTCATGACGAAGCAGTCGTCGCCCGTGATGTGGTGCGCCTCGAGTATCTCCGGCGTCGAGTCCAGCAGGTCGTGGAGCGGCTTGTGGTCGCCGTGCGGGTGGCGCAGCCGTACGAACGCGAGCACCGGGCGGCCCAGCCGTTCCGGGTCCACCACGGCGGAGTAGCCGGTGATGGCGCCGGACTCCTCCAGCCGCCGTACGCGTTCGGTGACCGCGCTCGCGGACATGCCGACGGCGCGCGCCAGTTCGGCGTAGGTGGCGCGGCCCTCCCGCTGGAGGACATCGAGGATGCGCCAGTCCACGGCGTCCGGGGAATCATCGGCCATGTGCGCTGTCTAGCAGTGAAATCCCCGGCACGGCAAGGGATCTGCCGTGGAAGGTCCGCCGTCCCGCGGCCTTGCCGGATACGCGAGGGACCCCCGTCGAGACCGCGCGCGGGCAGGAGGCGCGGGCCGCGGCCCGCGCCGGTCCTCACAGCGCCGACAGCTCCGCCACCAGGTCGTCCAGCCCCAGCGACCCCTGCGACAGCGCCGCCATGTGCCACGCCTTCGCGTCGAACGCGTCGCCGTGCGCCGCGCGCGCCGCCTCGCGGCCCTTCAGCCAGGCGCGTTCGCCCAGCTTGTAGCCGATGGCCTGGCCCGGCATGCCCAGATAGCGCACCATCTCGCTCTCCACGAAGTCCGCGGGACGGCCGCAGTGCATCCCGTAGAACTCCTGCGCCAGCTCCGGCGTCCACCGCTCGCCCGGGTGGAACGGCGAGTCCGCCGGGATCTCCAGCTCCAGGTGCATGCCGATGTCCACGATGACCCGCAGCGAACGCATCATCTGCGCGTCGAGATAGCCGAGCCGCCGCTCGGAGTCGCTGAGGAACCCCAGCTCGTCCATGAGCCGTTCCGCGTACAGCGCCCAGCCCTCCGCGTTGGCGCTGACCATGCCGACCGTCGTCTGGTAGCGGGACAGCTGGTCGGCGACGTGCACCCACTGCGCCAGCTGGAGATGGTGCCCGGGGACGCCCTCGTGGTACCAGGTGGTGACCAGGTCGTATACGGGGAAGCGGGTCTCGCCCATCGTCGGCAGCCAGGTGCGGCCGGGCCGGGAGAAGTCCAGCGACGGCTGCGTGTAGTACGGCGCCGCGGCGCTGCCCGGCGGGGCGATCCGCGACTCCACGCGCCGTACGGGCTCGGCCAGTTCGAAGTGGGTGCCGTCGAGCTTGTCGATCGCCTCGTCCATCAGCGACTGCAGCCAGCCGACGACCGCGTCGACGCCCTCGATCGCCTGCCCGTGCGTGTCCAGATGCCGGAGCGCGTCCCAGGGGGTGTCCGCGCCGGGCAGGATCTGCTCCGCCTCGGCGCGCATCTCGGCCAGGAGCCGGTGGAACTCGGCCCAGCCGTACGCATACGCCTCCTCCAGATCCAGGTCGGTGCCGTTCCAGTAGCGGGACCAGCGGGCGTACCGGTCGCGGCCGACCGTCTCCGGCGCCCCCTCGATGCCGGGCGCGTACACGTCGCGCAGCCAGTCGCGCAGCGCGCGCACCGCGCCCGTCGCCTCGTTCGCGGCGCCCGCCAGCTCGTCGCGGGCGGCCTCCGGGCCCTGTGCGGCGAAGTCGGCGAACCAGCTGACGCCGCCGCCCGGCCCCTCGCCGATCCACTCGCCGAGCTGCCCGATCACCGTCGAGACCTGGCGCGGCCCCGCCGGCAGGTGCTTCGCCAGCCCGGACTCGAGCGAGGCGCGGTAGCCCTCCAGCGCCGCGGGCACCGCCCGCAGCCGCCGGGCCACGGCGGCCCAGTCCGCTTCGGTCTCGGACGGCATGACGGTGAGGATGCCGCGCACCGAGTGCGCGGGGGAGTTGAGGTTGCTGACCATGCGCAGCCCCTCGCCTGCGTCGTGCACGGCGAGTTCCGCCGTCAGCCGCTCCCGCAGCAGCCGCGCGCAGCGCCGCTCCGCGTCGCTGTCGGCGCCGGGCAGCGCCTCGGCCTCCGCCAGTCGCAGCAGGGTGTCCCGGTTCAGCCGGGCCAGCGCCTCCTGCCCCGAGGGCGAGAAGTCAGGCAGCCTGCTGTGGCTTTCGGGGACGCCGAGGTACGTGCCGGTGATCGGGTCGAGTTCGACGAGGGCGTCGACATAGCTGTCGGCGACCTCTCGGGGCGTGAGCGGCGCCGTGGCCGCCGTGCTCTTCGGGTTCTTCGCGTCGGACATGCGCCCATCCTCATACGTGCGGCCTGCCGCGTCACGCGGGCGGCAGCAGCGGTCCGCAGTCCCACTGCTGGAAGATCAGCCGGGTCTCCACGCGCGCGACCTCGCCGCGGGAGGTGAACTCGTCCAGTACGAGGCGCTGCAGGTCGGCCGTACCGGTCACCGCGACGTGCACCAGGTAGTCGTCGGGGCCGGTGAGATGGAACAGTGCGCGGGACTCCGGCAGCGCCCGGATCCGTTCCACGAACGGCCCGATCAGCTCCCGCCGGTGCGGCCGCACCTGCACGGACAGCAGCGCCTCCAGCGACCGGCCGAGCCGCGCCGGGTCGAGCCGCAGCGCGTGCCCCAGGATGACGCCGCCTCGGCGCAGCCTGCCCACCCGGTCCAGGCAGGTCGACGGGGCGATGCCGACGGCGGCGGCCAGCTCGCGGTACGTGGTCCGGGCGTCGTTCTGGAGAAGGCGCAGTATGTCCAGATCGACCGTGTCGAGGGCGACGGATTCGGGCATCCGCCGAACGTAGCACGGGGATTCACCGCATTCTCCCGGCCGGTGTTCAGACTCGTCCCCATGGAGACGACACCCGTGGAGCCGACACCCGGCGCCCGCGCACTGGCCACCGAGGCCGTGCACGCGGGGCGCGACGACCTCGCCGCCCTCGGCCTGCACGCCGCGCCGCTCGACCTGTCCACCACCTACCCCTCGTACGACAGCCGCGCCGAGGCCGCCCGGCTCGACCGGTTCGCGGCCACCGGTGAACTGCCCGACGGGCCGCCCGTCTACGCCCGGCTCGACAACCCCACCGTCGCACGCTTCGAGCAGGCGCTCGCCCGCCTGGAGGGCACCGAGGACGCCGTGGCGTTCGCCAGCGGCATGGCGGCGCTCACCGCGGCCGTGCTCGTACGGGCCGGGGCGGGCCTCCGGCACGTGGTCGCCGTACGGCCGCTCTACGGGTGCAGCGACCACCTCCTCGCCGGCGGCCTGCTCGGCACCGAGGTCACCTGGACCGACCCGGCCGGCATCGCGGACGCGATACGCCCCGACACCGGGCTCGTCCTCGTCGAGACCCCCGCCAACCCGACGCTCGCCGAACTCGACCTGCGCGCCGTCGCCCACTCCTGCGGCTCGGTGCCGCTGCTCGCCGACAACACCTTCGCCACCCCCGTGCTGCAGCGCCCGTACGAGAGCGGCGCCCGGCTCGTGCTGCACAGCGCCACCAAGTACCTGGGCGGGCACGGCGACGTGCTCGGCGGCGTCGTCGCCTGCGACGCGGAGTACGCGCGGCAGCTGCGGCAGGTGCGCTTCGCGACCGGCGGCGTCCTGCACCCGCTGGCCGGCTATCTGCTGCTCCGCGGGCTGGCCACCCTGCCGGTACGGGTGAGGGCGCAGTCGGCCACCGCCGCGGAGCTGGCCCGCCGGCTGGCGGCGGACCCGCGTGTCGTACGCGTGCACTACCCGCGGCTGGGCGGCGCCATGGTCGCGTTCGAGGTGGCGGGCGACCCGCACGAGGTGATCGCGGGCGTACGGCTGATCACCCCGGCGGTGAGCCTCGGCAGCGTCGATTCGCTGATCCAGCACCCGGGTTCGATCAGCCACCGCGTCGTCGGCGAGGACGGCCGGTCCGCGGGCGGCATCAGCGACAGCCTGCTGCGGATGTCCGTGGGGCTGGAGGACGCCGACGACCTGTGGGACGACCTCGACGCGGCGCTCAGCGGCCGCCGTCGGCCGGCTCGGGAGCGGGCGGCAGCGGAGCGGGCGTCCGCTCCGGCTGCGTGCGGTCCAGCTGCGCGGTGATCACCAGGGTGCCCTCCTCGACCTGGTGGTCCAGCGGCAGCCCGAGGGCGCGCATGGCGGCGGCCATGCCCGCGTTGGACGCCTGGGTGACGGCGTACACGTGCTCGCAGCGCGTCTCCGCGGCCATGCCGACGAGCCGCCGCAGGAGTTCGACTCCGACGCCGCGGCGCTGCCAGGCGTCCTCGACAAGGAGGGCGACCTCCGTCTCGTCGCCGTCCCACAGCAGGTGGCCGAGCGCCACGAGCCGCCCGGAGGCCGTTTCGGCGGCCAGGGTGCGGCCGAAACGGGGCGACAGCAGGTGGTTCAGATAGCGGTCCGCGTCGCCGACCGGCCCGTGGTAGCGCATCGCCAGGGTCCGGCGCGAGCACCGCTCGTGCATGGCGCGTGCCGCCTCCAGATCACGCGTGTCCGCCCGCCGTACGGTGATCTCCCGCCCCTCCGACAGGGCGAGCGCCTCGCGGCGGCGCGGCACCCGGCCCTCGCCGAGCCGCGCGTCCAGCTCGACGAGCGCGCGGGCGCGGGCGAACTCCGCCGGGGTGAACGGCGGATCGTGCCGCTCCACGACCAGCGCGCCGCCCGCCGGGTCGGGGAAGCGCAGCCGGTGCTCCCCGAACTCGCCGTCCGGCGCCACCTCTTCGGCGCCCGGCGTGCCGCGCAGGGTGGTGGCGGGCAGTGACCGTATGACGCAGCGGCCGAGCAGCTGCCGCAGGGCGAGCGGGAGTTCGGCCGAGTCCAGCGCCGTACGGGTGGCGAGCGCCAGCGCCTGCGCCGGCGCGTCGACCAGGTCGTGGGCGACGGCGCGCTCCGCCCAGGTGTGGGTGCCGCCCGCGGCCGCCACCAGCTCCTTGAGGTCGTTCGCGGAGACCTCCGACGGGGCGCGCAGCAGGAGTTCGTCCACGGTCCAGCCGCCCCGCGAGGGGATGTCGCCGGGGCGGGGGCCGAGCGGCAGTGCCTGCAGCGTGAGGATGTCGATCCGCCGGTCCGCGAGCGCCGTGCACAGCGCCGCCAGCGAACCGGGCTCCTCCCGTACGGTGGTCCGCATCCGCCACAGCGCCGTCGTACGGTCCGTTCCGGGCCGCTCCGGCGCCATGGCGCCCGTATCGGGCGGTGTCGGGGGCGCGTGTGCGTGACTCCGTGCCGAGCGCGGGCGGAGCGCGGCGGTCAGACGGTCACGGCGGCGGGGACGGCCGGGGCGGCGGGACGGCGTGTGCGGTGGTACGTCGGTCATGGACTCACCCTCACTCTCCGGTGTTGCGCGACCACGAACGCCCCGTGACAGATGAGTAAAAGCCATATCCGTAGGGTTGGTTACGTTTTCGGCCATTCTGTTCGGCCGCCGCCCTCCTCCCGTACGACCCGGCGCAGCACCGCGCCGCACCGGCGCGCGTACGCCCGCTGCAGCACCGGCAGCACCGGACCGAGCGCCCGCGTCCACCACGTGGCGGGCCTGCTGAACGCCGTCACCGTCAGCCATACGGTGTCGGCCGCGTCCCTGCTGACCAGGAACGCCTCCTCGCCGCGCACCGGATGACCGGGCAGCGTGCCGTACCCCCAGCCGGCGCGGCGCGCCTCCGCCGCCGTCCACACCACCCGGCACGGCGCGCGCAGCCGCAGTCGCCCCGCACCGAGGGCCACGGTCACCTCGGCGCCCGGCACGGCGCGCGGCGCGTCCGTCTCGATACCGACGCCCATCGCGCGGTGCATCCGCCACTCCGCGACCGCGCCGGCCGCCGCCCGGAACACCGCGTCGCCGCGGCCCAGCCGGGTGTGCCGGGTCAGCGTGCGGTAACCGGCGGGGGCGCGCCCGTGCTCGGTGCCGCCCACGCCGGGGTACGCGAAACCCCCGGGGGAGCCGTCCCCGCCGCCCGTACGGCCGTCCCCGCCCGTATCGCCGCCGCTCCCGCTGCTCACCCCACGAGTATCGCGCAGTCGCTCACTGCCCCGTACGCCCCGGCTGGAGCGTCTTGGTGAACAGCACCGCGCCGCCCTCCTCTCGCAGCCGTACGGTCAGCTCGCCGCTCGCCCCGTCGATGTCCACCTGCCCGAAGAACTGGCCGCCCGCGGACGGCGGCACATTGGCCGACTCCGGTGCCTTGACGAACGCCTGCCACGGCCCGAACGTGCCGTCCAGCTTCAGCGCGGGGAAGCCGCCCGCGTTGAGCGGCCCCGACACGAACTCCCAGAACGGCGCGAAGTCGCGGAACGCCGCGCGCGACGGCTCGTAGTGCTGCGCCGAGGTGTAGTGCACGTCCGTGGTCAGCCACACGGTGCCGGTGACGCCCCGGTGCTTGATGTGCCGCAGCAGCTCCGCGATCTGCAGCTCACGGCCCAGCGGCGCGCCCGGATCGCCTTGCGCGACGGCCTCGAAGTCGGTGTCGCCGTCCGGGACGGTCAGGCCGAGCGGCATGTCCGAGGCGATCACCTTCCATACGGCCCGGGACCGCGACAGCTCCCGCTTGAGCCACCGCAGCTGCTCGGCGCCGAGGATGCCCTGCCGCTCGTCGGGCTCCCTGCCGGGGGAGTTGGCGTTCCGGTACGTGCGCATGTCCAGCACGAACACGTCGAGCAGCGGGCCGCGGTGCACCACCCGGTACACCCGCCCGTCGCTGTCGCCCGGCGGCAGCGTGTGCACCGGGAAGTACTCGCTGAACGCGCGCAGCGAGCGGGCGGCGAGCACGTCGGCGTCCTTCTCCGTGTACCGCTCGTCGTCCAGGATCTGCCCCGGGTACCAGTTGTTGTGCACCTCGTGGTCGTCCCATTGCACGACCGAGGGCACCTGCGCGTTGAACTCCCGGAGGGAGCCGGCGAGGAGGTTGTACCGGAAGTTCCCGCGGAACTCCGCGAGCGTCTCGGCGACCTTCGACTTCTCCTCGGTGGTGACGTTCCGCCACACGCCGCCGTCGGGCAGCTGCACGGTGGGCTCGATGGGCCCGTCGGCGTAGATGGTGTCGCCGCTGTTGAGGAAGAAGTCCGGGTCCAGGGCGCGCATTTCGGTGAACAGCGGATAGCCGCCGCGGTCCGGGTTGATGCCCCAGCCCTGCCCGGCCAGGTCGCCGGACCACACGAAGCGCACGTCGCCGCCGCGTGCGCCGCTCCTGCGGCCGCCCGGCGCCGTACGGAACGTGCCGTGCACGGGCTCGCCCGAGCGCCGCGGGTCGTCGGGGTCCTCGAGCAGCACGCGGTAGTGGATCTGCTCGCCGGACGGGAGTCCGCGCAGCGCCGTCGTGCCGGTGAAGTCCGTGCCGGGCCCGAGCAGCGGTCCGTGCCAGCGCCGCACCCGGTGGAACGACTCGGTCGCGGAGGTCTCCACCACCATCCGCGCGGGCCGGTCCGCGCGCACCCACACCAGCCCCGAACCGGACGTCACATCGCCCGTCTGCACGCCCCAGCGCGCCTCCGGCCGCCCGGACCGCGCCTGCGCGGGCGCCGCTCCGGAGAACAGCGGCAGCGCGGCGGACGCGGCCAGCGTGCCGCGCAGCAGCGCGCGGCGGCCGGGGGAGCGGCCTGCGGCGCCTGAGTTCGGGTCGACCCGGTTCATCAACGGCCTCCAGAGAGCGGGCGGAAAACGGGATCGTACGGTGCCGGACCGCGCTCCCGACAGAGCCCTGCGGATGACCGCGCGGTGTCCGTACGGACGGCTGCAGGGCGCCGCCCGTCCGGCCCCGCCGTATGTGCGCCGTGGTGCACCGCCCGTCGCCGGTCATAGGATTCCCAGGATGACTTCCGTACGGATACCGCCGCGCTCCCGACAGATCCGCCCGTATGTGCCGGGTGAGCGCCGATGACGCCGCCCGCCGCCGGAGACGGGTCCGGGAGCGGCCCGAGAACCCCGGGAACCGCGAGACCCCCGAGCACACAGCCCGCCGCCGGTGACGGCGTACCTCGGGTGGAGGCGCTGTTCGCGGAGATCGGCGCCGACGCGTACGGGCCCGACTCCGACAAGGCGCTCGTGCCGTACGCGCGGCTGCTGCGGCTGCGCGCCGAGCACCCCGAGGAGTTCGGCGAGGACGCCGCGCACCGGCTGCACGGGCTGTTCAAGTGGGCGCCCGACGGGCTGCTCGGCCGGCCGGGCCTGCCCCTGGCGGTGCTGGAGCGCTGGCAGTCGGAGGCCGCGCACCGCCACCGCCTTGGGGAGCACTCCGAACGCGCCGTGCGGCAGAGCGAGTTCGCGCTCGCCCTGCACACCGGCGACACGGCGCGCGCCGCACGTGCCTACGACGCCTGGCTCGCCGCCGACCGCGACGCGATGAGCGACTGCCACGCCTGCGAGCTCAGCGAGCAGGGCGCCTGGCAGGCACGGCGCGGCGACGACGCGGCGGCCCTGCGGATCTGGGAGCCGCTGCTGAACGGCACGGAGGGCTGCCCGTACGACCCGTACGGCGTGCTCCCGTCCGCGCTCCTCCCGCTGGCCCGCGCCGGCCGTACGGACGAGGCGCGCGCCGCGCACCTCACCGGCTACCGCATGGTGCGCGGACTGCCGGACGCGCGGCGCGAGGTGGCCGCGCACATCGAGTTCTGCGCGCTCACCGGCAACGAGCCGCGCGCGCTGGCCATCCTGGACGAGCAGACGAGACTCGACGAGCAGACGAGAACCGGCGGGCAGACCGGCCTCGCCGGGCAGACCGGCCTCGCCGGGCAGGCCGCGCGCTGGGAGCCCGGCGACGACCCCGGCGGCTATCTGGACTGGACGGTGTGCGTCGCGCTGCTGCTGCGGCGGCTCACCGGGCTCGGCCACGCCGCCGAACCCGTACCGGGCCCGCCGGGCCAGGACTGGACCGCGGTCACCCTCCTGGAACACGCCGCGGACGAGGCCCTCGCCGTCGCCCTCGCCTTCGACAGGCGGAACGGCACCACCGCCGTCAGCGAGGCCGCCCGCGCCCGCATGGCCGCCGAACCCGTGACCGCCCTGCTGCCGCTCGGGCTGCGCTTCGCGCCGCTCGGCGGCGCCGCCCCGCACGGGCAGGCGGAGGGCGGGCCCGAAGCGGCGCGCCGCGACGCCGCGTTCGAGGGCGCCGACCCGCTCGCGCTCCTCGCGGAGGCACGCCGCCGCAGCGACGAGGGGCACCCTACGGCGCCCGATTTCTGGCGCCGGGCGGAGGCGGCCATCGCTCGCGAGGACACCGCCCTCGGCGACGGCGAACGCGCCGAACTCCTCGACCACCACGCCATGCAGGCCGCCCGTACGGAGCCGGAGTCGGGCGCCGGGATGTTCGCCGAGGCCGCGGCCCTCTTCCGGGCGGCCGGGCAGCCGGGCGACGCCGTCGCCTGCCAGGCCCGCGCGGCGCTCGCCACGGCCTTCGCCGGGCACACGGAGGACGCGCTGCGGCGGATCGCCCCCCTGTGCACGGAGGCGCTGAACCTGCACACGGCGGGCCGTGCCAGCGTGCGGCAGACGACGGCGGTACTGCTCTCCCGCGCGCGGATACGGGCCACGGCCCTCGCGGCGCCCCGGGAGCACGCGGGACGGGCGGGGCACGCGGCGGACACGGCCGGCGGCACGGAACGCAACGAGACGGACGCCGCCGCTGACGCCGCTGACGCCGCTGACGCCGCCGCCGTCGACGCCGAACTCGCGGAGCTCATCGGCTTCGCCGAGCCGCACCGTACGGAGCCCGGCGTGCTCGCCCGTATCGCCGAGGCCACCGAGTCACGCGGCCGCCTCGCCGGGCAGACCGGCGACCCTGCCGCCGCCGCCCGGCTGCTCGCCGGGGCCGCCCGCACCTACCACGCGGCGCAGCGCCCCTGGCAGGCCGTCGAGGCCGAACTCGCCCTCGGCAACGCCCTGCTGGCCGACGGCGCCGCCGCCGAGGCCGAGGCCGGTCTCCGCACGGTCCTCGGCGACTCCCGGCACGACGGCACCCTGACCGCCGCCCAGCGCGCACGTGTGCTGCTCACGCTCGCCGAGGCCGTCGCGGAGTCGCGCCCCGAGGAGGAGCCCGCGCTGCTGCTGGAGGCCGCGCTCCTCGCGGACGGCGCGGACGGCGCCGACGGCACCCGGGAGGGGCCGGGGCTCGCCGCGCACGCCCGGCTGCGCCTCGGCGCCGCGTACCTCGGCCTGGACCGCTGGGCCGAGGCCGCGACCGTACTGGAGAACGCCCTGCCCGACCTGCTCCCGGGCACCCGCCCCCGCGACGCCGTCCAGGCGCGCTGGTGGCTCGGGCAGGCGCTGACCGGCACCGGTGAACCGGCCGCCGCCGCCGAGCAGTTCCTTGCCTCCGCCGAGACCGCCGCGGCCTGGGAGGACCAGGGCGACCACGCGATGCTCACCCATCTCGCCGCCGACGCCCTGCTGAACGCCGGACTGACCGACCAGGCAGGGCAGGCGTACGCGCGCGCGGAGCAGCTGTGGGTCCCGCTGGGCGACACCCACGCCGCCGTACGCGCGCTGCGCTCCCGCGCCTGGATCGCCATCGGCGGGATGCGCGTCCCGGAGGCCATCGACCTCATGGAGGCCGCCCTGCACCAGGTCGAACGGGGCATGCGGCGCGCCGAGTCGGAGGACGAACGGAACGAACTGCGCGGCGAACTCGGCCAGACCTATCAGCAGACCGCCGAGATCCTGCTGCAGACCACCGACGGCCCGCCGGACCAGGAGCGGAACGCGCCCGAGCAGTACGAGATCAACCGGGTCGCGTACCAGGAGGCCGTCGTCTTCGCGGAGCACGCCGCCACCGCCTTCGGCACCTGCGGCCCGGCCGGGCTCGACGCGCGCGCGGGCGCCGAACTCCTCGCCGCCTGGCTGGAGATCGCCCTCGGCCGGAACGGCGCCGCCGCCGAACGCGCCGCCCGCGTGCTCGACGCCTGTCCGGAGGACGCGGACGACCCGGACGGCGCGCTGGAGAGCCGCCGCCGGGAGGCCGCGGCCGTACTGGAGGAGGCGTCGGCCGCCGGCTGACAGCGGCTCAGTACGTGCGGCGCGCTCCCGTACGTGCGGCGCGCTCCCGTACGTGTGCGTCGTGATCCCCTACGCCACCCGCGCCGTGTCCAGCACCACCCGCGCCACCAGCGCCGGATTGTCGTTCATCGGCACGTGCCCGCAGCCCCGCAGGCGTACGAGCCGCGCGCCCGGGATCGTCTTCTTGGCGCGCACGCCCTGCCGCCGCAGCAGCAGCCGGTCCCGGTCGCCCCAGCCGATCGTCACCGGGACGTCCGGCACGTCGCTCGTGAACAGCGTGTCGGGGCGGCGCGACGCGGCCAGCGTCGCCGCGAAGCCCTCCGCGTCGCGCAGCGCCGCCGTCTCGGCGACGACGGCCTCCGGCGAACGGCGCCCGGGATGCGCGTATATGGTGCTCGTCAGCGCCGTACGTCCGGCCGCCGACCGGGCCAGCCGCGCCACCAGCCCCTCCGGCATGCCGGAGGCGGCCGCGTGCATCCCGCGCAGCACCGACGAGGCGTAGATCCGCTCAGGCTCCGTCCAGAACCCGGCCGGCGAGAACGCCGTCACCGAGGCGGCGCGGCCGTGCAGTCCGAGGTCCAGCGCGAGCAGCCCGCCGAGCGAGTTGCCCACCACGTGCGGGCGTTCGAGGCCGAGCGCGGACAGGGCGGCGGTGAGCGCCGGGCGTATGCCCTCCCGGTCGTACGAGAGCCCCGGCGGCAGCCCGGGAGAGGCGCCCATGCCCGGCAGGTCCAGGGCGATGACCTCGTGCGAGGCGGCGAGCAGCGTCAGCACCGGCTCCCACGCCTGCCAGTGGTGCCCTATGCCGTGCAGCAGCACGACCGGTTCGCCGCTGCCGCGCCGCTCGTAGGCGAGGTCGAAGGCGGGCCGCCCCTCGGCGGCGGGGACGTGGACGACGGACTCGGTGGCCGGCACGGGTGCGTGCGCGGAGGCGACGGGCATGCGGGGCTCCTTCGGGGACACGGGGCACTGCGGTAGACACGATGTCAGCAAGAGGTGCGGGGTGGAAGAGTGTTACCGACCGGTCCGTACGGGGGTGTGCGCGCCGCCGCGCGCCCGGATGCGAGGATGACCGCGTGGCAGCAGACGACACCACCGGGGGAGACGACACCACCGCGGGCGACACGGCGACCGATGTCTTCGAGGAGCACCGCGGGTTCCTGCTGGGCGTCGCCTATCGCATGCTCGGCCGCGTCGCCGACGCCGAGGACGTCGTCCAGGAGAGCTGGCTGCGCTGGTCGGCCGCCGACCGCGAGAACGTGCGCGAGCCCCGCGCGTACCTCGCCCGCGTCACCACCCGGCTCGCCGTCGACCGGCTGCGCCAGGTGCAGTCGCGGCGCGAGACGTACGTCGGGCCGTGGCTGCCCGAGCCGCTGATCACCGACCTGCACGACGAGCCGGTGCCGGACAGCGCGGAACGGGTCGTGCTCGCCGAGTCGGTGTCGTTCGCCGTGCTGGTCGTGCTGGAGTCGCTGTCGCCGCTGGAGCGGGCGGTGTTCGTGCTCCGGGAGGCATTCGGGTTCCCGTTCGCGGAGATCGCGGCCACGCTGGAGCGGAGCGAGGCCGCCGTACGGCAGCTGGCGGGCCGCGCCCGCAAGCACGTGGAGGAGCGCAGGCCGCGGTTCGAGGTGGACCCGGCGCAGCAGCGCGACCTGACCGAGCGGTTCCTGGCCGCCGCCGTCGCGGGCGACCTGGAGGGGCTGCTCGCCGTACTCGCCCCGGACGTACGGCTGGTCGGCGACAGCGGCGGCAAGGCCAAGGCGCCGCTGCGGGTCATCGAGTCGGCCGGCAAGGTGGGCCGCTTCGTGGCCGCCGTCGGACAGGAGGAGATCCCGGACGCCGCCTTCACGTACGTGGAGATCAACGGCACCGTCGGGCTGCTCGTCACCAGCGGGGGCCGCCCGCACAGCGCGATCCTGCTGGACGTCGCGGACGGCCGCGTCCAGTCCGTCTACCTGCTCGCCAACCCCGACAAGCTCGCCCTGCTCGCACCCTGAGGCGCGCCCGTACGGTCGCGTGCGCGCCACCCTACGGATCGCGCGCCATCACCCGTACGGGCCGCGGATCAGAGGCCGCCGGCCACGCGCAGCACCGCACCGGTCGTGAACGACGCCTCCGGGGACAGCAGCCAGGCCACCGCGTTGGCGATCTCGTCCGGCTCACCGGGCCGCCGCAGAGGCGTGATCGTCGCCTTCTTCCAGGCGCGGTCGGGATCGCCCATGGCGGCGTGCATCTCCGTCAGCACGGAGCCGGGCTGGACGGAGTTGACCCGTACGCCCTCCGGGCCGAGCTCCTTGGCGAGGCCGACCGTCATCGCGTCCACCGCGGCCTTGGTGGCGGCGTAGTGCACGTACTCGCCGGGGCTGCCGAGCGTCGCAGCGCCCGAGGAGATGCTGACGATCGCGCCGCCGTGCCCGCCGTGCCGCTCGGACATCGCCAGTGCCGCGCGCCGCGCGCAGAGCAGCGCGCCCATCACGTTCACCTCGACGACGCGGCGCATCACGTCCGTGGAGGTCTCGGTGAAGCGGCCCAACGGGCCGCTGATCCCCGCGTTGTTGACGAGTCCCGTGACCGGCCCGAGCTGCTCGTGGACCGTCGTGAACAGGGCGTCGACCTGCTCCTCGTCACTGGTGTCCAGCTGCACGGTCACCGCGTCGACCCCGGCCGCGCGTACCGCCTCCGCGGTCTCCTCGGCCGCCTCGGCGGCACGCTCGTAGCCGATGCCGACGCTGTGGCCGTCCCGTGCCAGCCGGACCGCGGTCGCCGCTCCGATGCCCCGGCTGCCGCCGGTGACGACGGTGACGGGCCGCCGTTTCTGCTGCGCCATGTTGCCTCTCCGTTCCGAACGATGATCGATCGTTCCACCGGATGTTGACCACGGCAACCACCTCCCGACCGTCTTCCGTCGCGCATTGGGTCGGGGATTGGTCTTGACCAAGCCCTCGGCGCGGCCATATCGTCGGCATACGCAACAACCTTTAATAAAGAACCAGACGTAAAGAGCTGGGCTGGACACGCTGGACACGGCAATTGCGGAGGCAACGGTGGGGACCACGCAGCTGGAGACAGTTCCGGAGCCGAAGTACTGGCACTTGAGGACTGTGTTGTCCGAGGCGCTCGACTCCGAGTTCGCCGTCGGCGAGGTCCTCCCGAACGAGCGCGACCTCGCCGCCCGCTTCGGCGTGGCACGCGCCACCCTGCGGCAGGCGCTCGAGCAGCTGGAGCTGGAGGGCCGCCTGCAGCGCAGGCGCGGCGTCGGCACCACCGTCGCACCGCCCCGTATCGGGGTCGACGTGGGCCCCGCGGACGACAGCTGGCCCGGCATCTCCGACGACACCTGGCACACCGACGACTGCACGGACGTCACACCGCCCGTCCCCGTCGTACGGCTCCTCGCCACCTCCCCGGGCGCCATGGTGCACGCCGTGCGCAGGACCCGCTTCAACCACGGCCAGCCGGTCGCCACCGAGCTGCTGTACGTGCCCGCCGCCACCGTCCCCGACGCGGCCGACTCCGACGACGGCGCGACCCGCGGGCGGAGCGTGCTGCGCGAGCTGCGGCAGCTGCAGCTCGAGGGCCAGGACCGCGCCGTCGAGCTGGGCTCGGCCCAGGCGGACGACGCCCGCCAGCTCGACCGGCTGCCGGGCGCGGCCGTCCTCGTCGTCACGACGCGGTACTTCGCGTCGGGCCGTACGGCGGCGGTCGGCGTCTCGACGTACCGCGCCGACACGTGCCGCCTGACCTTCGGCGAATCGGACCCGGTCGCCCTGATGGCCAGCTGACCGCCACGCACCACCTGCGGCCCTCCCCACCGCGTGAGGGCCGCACCTCCCGCGCGCCCATGGGCAGCTCTTCCCGCACGACGGGCGCATGCCAGTCGGCAGCCAAGCGCGCCGCCACAGGCGGGACGCTTCTCCCGCCGCGACGGCGCTCAGCCACGACGCCACAGTGTCCGGCGGCCCAACCGGCGGCCGTCAGCACCACGTACGGCTAAGTCTCCACCGCGAAGAGCTGCTCCTCCATGTGGTCGAGCGCCAGCCGCAGCGCCCCCGTGGCCGCCGCCGCCTCGCCGAGGACGGAGAGGGCGACCCGCGGCGGACGCAGGCAGTACCGTTCCAGTTCGCAGCGCAGCGGTTCCAGCACGCCGTCCAGTCCGTACGCCCAGCCGCCGACGACGACCAGTTCCGGGTCGAGTGCCAGCACCAGTGCCGCCACGTCGTGCACCAGCCGCCGGATGAAGCGCTCCACCGCCTCCGTGGCCCGTACGTCGCCGTGCCGCGCCAGGGCGAACACCCGTGCCACCGCCGGCTCGTCCAGCGGGTGCAGCGGTTCGCCGGTGGTGGACAGGAGGTTCTCCGGGCGCGCCTCGCGGCCGAGCAGGTGCAGCGCGCCGATCTCGCCGGCCGCGCCGCCGAATCCGCGGTGCAGCCGGCCGCCGATCAGCGACCCGGCGCCCGGGCTGAGCCCCGCCAGGACGAACACCACGTCGTCCGTGCCGACGGCGGCGCCCTTCCAGTGCTCCGCGAGCGCCGCGGCGTTGGCGTCGTTCTCCACCAGCACCGGGCAGCGGAACGACCGCCGCAGCCGGTCGGCCAGCGGCAGCCCGGTCCAGCCGGGCAGCGCCGTGCTGAGCCGTACGCTGCCGTCCGCCCGTACGATCCCGGGGCTGCCCACCCCGACGGCGCGCAGCGAGTCCCGCGGCACGCAGGACCGGCGTAGGACGTCGGCGACCGTGCCGCGCGCCTGTTCCAGCCGTTCGTCGGCGCCGGCCGTCTCGTCGACCTCGCGGGTGGCCGTACCGACGGTGCGGCCCGTCAGGTCGGACAGGACGGCGGCGATCCGGTGCGCGCCGATCTCTATACCCAGCAGGTGACCGGCCTCCGCGCAGAAGCGGAAGCGGCGTGCGGGGCGACCGCGGCGGGCGTCGCCCGACGGGGAGGTCTCCGGCGGCGCCTCCGCCACCAGGCCCGTTTCGATCAGCCCTTCGACGACGCCCTCGACCGTCGGCCGGGACAGCCCGGTGCCCTGTACGAGATCCGTGAAGGTCAGCGACGGCGGCGCGTCGGTGCCGCGCAGCGCGCGCAGCACGACGGAGGAGTTGATCCGTCGGAGCAGGGACGGATCCCCGCCGGTGAGTCTCCCCAACGTCCGCCTCCCTGCGCGTCGATGTGTGGCGGATCGTATCCGGTACGGAAGGTCACGGCGAGTGAGTGTGCCGTGTACATCCGCACCGGTGGGTGACGGCACGTCAACTCCCGGCGCCGGGCGGTTTACTGGACACATGTTCCTGGCAGAGCACCTGGCCGAGATAGACCGGCTGCTGGCACGTGCGCCCGGTCCGCAGACCGCCGTGCTGCGCACCAGCGGGGACTTCTGGGAGGACGACGGCACGGCCCGGCTCGCGGCCGAGGAGGAGCTCGGCACCGACTGCGACGCGCTCGTCACGCTGCTCTCACGGCGCTGGGGCGAGCCCGAGACCCTCGACCTCACGGAGCACCTGTTACGGGCGGAGGCGGGCGAACCCGTACGGGAGCCGCTCCGCTCCCTCTGCGGCTGTGTCACGACGCTGCGGCGGTGGTCCGTCGGCGGGCGCTGGGTGGGCGTCGGCATGGCGCGGCACGGGCGGGAGCAGCCGTTGCAGCTGGTCGCCGCGGTGGGGGAGGAGCGCTGAGAGGCGGCGGGGACCGGTCCCGGGCGGGCGGCCGTACGGTGCGTTCCGGACAGGGAACGCGGGCCTGGGAGGCGGCATGGACCCGGTGGTCGTCATCGTGTGCGTACTCGGACTGGCGCTGCTGGCGGCCGCCGCCGTCGAGGTGCGCGCCCGCCGCGCGGCGGGCGGCACGAGTCGTGTGGGCGGGGGCCGTACGGGCCGTACGGGCGGGGTGCCGGACCTGCCGCCCTGCGTGTTCTGCAGGCGGCCCTTCCGGGAGACGGATCAGGTCGCCGGGTTCAAGGAGGAGCCGCTGCGCGAGCTGATGGGCGGCGTGCCGGTCGGGCATCCGGCGGTCACAGATCCGGCGGGCAACCGGCGCTGGCTCGGCCACGCCGAGTGCGCGGGCGCGGCAGGGGCGGATCTGGACTCGGCCGCGCCGATCGGCGGGCCGTCACGGCAGGCGCCGCCGGAGCCGCCGGGGTCGCCGGAGCCTTCCGGGCCGCCGCAGCCCGGCGGTCTGGCCTGCCCGGTGTGCGAGCACCGGTTCACGCCGCCCGCCATCACGGTCATCACCAAGGCGGACCGGCGGCGGTACGGGCGCGACCCGGTGCAGTGCCCGAGCTGCGACTACATCTGGAACGCCCGCCGGAAGACCAGGACGATCCGCGGCTGACGGGCCGGACACCACGGCGGCGGCCCGGCGCTCATCCCGCCGCGCCTCAGCCGCCCGTATCCTCCCGCCGTCCCCTAGCCCCCGGCGCCCGCGTACCCGTCTTCCGCGGCCGCGCGCAGCCGCCCGTACTCGGCGGCCATGTCCGCCGCGGACCAGTGGGCGTTGAGCCCGCTGGGGTTGGGCAGCACCCAGATCCTGGTGCCGCCGACCGTCCGCTCCTGCGGCCCCACTTGGGCCCGCCGGTCGTCGAACGCCGCCCGGTAGGCCGTCACTCCGACCACGGCCAGCCAGCGCGGCCGCCACCGCCGCACCCTGCCCTCCAGGGCGCGCCCGCCCTCGACGTACTCCTCGTGGCTCAGCTCGTCCGCCCGGGCGCTGGCCCGCGCGACCACGTTGGTGATGCCCAGCCCGTAGCCGAGGAGTTCGCGTTCCTCCCAGGGCGCGAGCTGTCGCGGCGTGAAGCCGGCGGCGTGCAGGACGGGCCAGAAGCGGTTTCCGGGGCGGGCGAAGTGGTGGCCGGTGGCGGCGGAGTACAGGCCCGGGTTGATCCCGCAGAACAGCACGCGCAGCCCCGGCGCCGCCACGTCGGGGACCACCCGGTCGCGGGCGGCCTCGAGTTCGGCGCGGGTCGGCCGGCGGGGCGGGCCGCTCAGAGGATCGACCCCGGTGTGTACGCGGCGGCCTCCGGATACCGCTTGGTGACGTCCTCGATCCGTGCCACGACCGCCGCCACCTGCTGGGCCGCCGCGCCCGTGAAGGACAGCCGGTCGGCCATCAGCGCGTCCAGTTCCCCGCGGTCCAGCGGGACGCGGGTGTCGGCGGCCAGCCGGTCCAGCAGCCCGTTGCGCTCGGCGCCGGCGCGCAGCTCCAGCGCCGCCGCGACGGCGTGCTCCTTGATGGCCTGGTACGCGGTCTCACGCCCGACTCCCGCCCGCACCGACCCCATCAGCACCTTGGTGGTGGCCAGGAACGGCAGGAACCGGTCCAGTTCGCGGGCGACGACGGCGGGGAAGGCGCCGAACTCGTCGAGCACCGTCAGGAACGTCTCCAGCAGCCCGTCGTACGCGAAGAACGCGTCCGGCAGCGCCACCCGGCGTACGACCGAGCAGGAGACGTCGCCCTCGTTCCACTGGTCGCCCGCCAGCTCGCCCGTCATCGATGCGTAGCCGCGCAGCACGACCGCGAGCCCGTTGACGCGCTCGCACGAGCGGGTGTTCATCTTGTGCGGCATCGCGGAGGAGCCGACCTGGCCCTCCTTGAAGCCCTCCGTCACCAGCTCCTGCCCGGCCATCAGCCGGATCGTCTTCGCCAGCGACGAGGGGGCGGCGGCCAGCTGGACGAGCGCGGTGACCACGTCGTAGTCCAGCGACCGCGGATACACCTGGCCGACCGAGGTGAACGCGCGCGGGAAGCCGAGGTGCCCGGCGGTCCTCCGTTCCAGCTCGGCCAGCCGCTCCTGGTCGCCGCCGAGCAGGTCCAGCATGTCCTGAGCGGTGCCGACCGGGCCCTTGATGCCGCGCAGCGGGTAGCGGCCGATGAGGTCCTCCAGCCGCTCGTGCGCGGCCAGCAGCTCGTCGGCGGCGGTCGCGAAGCGCTTGCCGAGTGTCGTCGCCTGCGCCGCCACGTTGTGGGAACGGCCCGTCAGCACCAGCTCGGCGTGCTCCGCCGCGAGCTTGCCCAGCCGGGCGAGGAGGGCGACCGTACGGTCCCGTACGTGCTCCAGGGAGAGCCGGATCTGCAGCTGCTCGACGTTCTCGGTGAGGTCGCGCGACGTCATGCCCTTGTGGATCTGCTCGTGCCCGGCGAGCGCGTTGAACTCCTCGATACGGGCCTTCACGTCGTGCCGCGTGACCTTCTCGCGCTCCGCGATCGACGCCAGGTCGACCTGCTCCAGCACCCGCTCGTAGGCGGCGAGCGCGCCGTCGGGCACCTCGATGCCCAAGTCCCGCTGCGCGCGGAGCACGGCGAGCCACAGCCGCCGCTCCAGCCGCACCTTGTGCTCGGGGGACCACAGGACGGCCAGCTCCGTGGAGGCGTAGCGGCCGGCAAGGACGTTCGGGATGCGGGGCTTCTCAGTCACCCGAGGATTCTACGGCGTGTCCTCACAGCTCAGCGGACCGAGCTCCGGCCGCTTCGGCGCCCGCCCGTCGCCGGAGGAGCGGCCGGTCAGCCGCCGTACGATCCACGGCACCAGGTGCTCGCGGGTGAAGCGCAGGTCCGCGCGGCGGCGTACGGCCCAGCCCGGCGCGGCGGCGGGCGGCAGCGGGCTGTTCCAGTCGTCCTCGGCCGCGTGCCCGAGGCGCTGCCACACGGCCTCCGCGACCCGGCGGTGCCCCTCGTCGGTCAGGTGCAGCCGGTCGTCGGACCACAGCCGGGGGTCGCCGAGCGGCTCCGAGGCGTACAGGTCGACGACGAGCGCGCCGTGCCGTTCCGCCAGCTCGTCGACGAAGGCGAACAGGTGCTCCATCCGGTCCCGGTAGCGCTCCAGCACCGGGCCGCGCCGGGCCGGACTCCGCATCAGCACCAGCTGCCCGCAGCGCGGCGCGAGCGCCGCGGCGGACTCCTCCAGCAGCCCGCACACGCGGGCCATGTCGCACCGGGGGCGGAGCGTGTCGTTGAGGCCGCCGACGAGGGTGACCAGATCGGGCTTCATGTCCGCGGCGACGGGCACCTGGTCCTCGGCGATCTGCTGGATGAGCTTGCCGCGCACCGCGAGGTTCGCGTAGCGGAAGCCGGGCGTACGGGCGCCGAACCGGGCGGCCAGCAGATCGGCCCAGCCCCTGTACGTACCGTCCGGGAGCGCGTCCGACATGCCTTCGGTGAACGAGTCGCCCACGGCGACGAAGCTGCTGATCGGGGGCGGTGCGGGGGTGCTTTCCATGGCCCGCCCAGGATAGCCGGGCGCGGCGGTGTGCCCGGACACCGCCCGGGCACACCGCTCCGTACGGATCACGCTCCGTACGAGGCCCTCCGTACGAGCCGCTCCCGTACGGGGCGGGGCCGCTCCCGTGCAGAGCGCCGCGTACGGAGGGACTCCGGCGTCAGCCCGTCAGCGGCCGCCCCACCAGCTGCCGCAGCACGTCCTCCATGGTGACCAGCCCGGCCGCGCGCCCGTCCGGCCCGATCACCGCCGCGAGGTGGGTGCCGCTGCCGCGCATCGCGCCGAGCACGTCGTCGAGCGGCATCGTCGCCCGTACGAGTGCGATCGGCCGCATCGCCGTCAGCGGGAACGCCTCCTCGCGCGGGGTGGCGTCCAGCGCGTCCTTGACGTGCAGGTAGCCGAGCGCCCGCCCGTTGCGGTCCACCACGGGGAAGCGGGAGAAGCCGGAGCTGACGGACAGCCGCTCCAACTCCTCGGGGCTGATGCCCAGCGGCGCCGTCACGGCCCGGTCCAGCGGGCGCGCCACTTCGGAGACCGGCCTGCGGCCGAGCTCCAGCGCGTCCCGCAACCGTTCCGTGGAGCGCTCGTCCAGCAGCCCGGCCTCGCTGGAGTCGGCGACCATACGGGCGAGTTCGTCGTCCGAGAACGTCGACTCGACCTCGTTACGCGGCTCCACCCGGATGAGCTTCAGCAGCCCGTTCGCGAACGCGTTGACCGAGAACACCACCGGACGCAGCGCGCGGGACAGCGCGACCAGCGGCGGCCCCAGCACCATCGCGGTGCGCTGCGGCTCGGCCAGCGCGATGTTCTTCGGGACCATCTCGCCGAACAGCATGTGCAGATACGTCGCCACGGCCAGCGCGATGGCGAACGACACCGGGTGGATCAGCCCTTCCGGCACGCCCACCGAGTGGAACAGCGGCTCCAGCAGATGCGCGATCACGGGCTCCGCGACCACACCCAGCACCAGGTTGCACAGGGTGATGCCCAGCTGGGCCGTGGCCAGCAGCGCGGACACGTGCTCCAGGCCCCACAGCACGCTGCGGGCCCGCCGGTCGCCCTGCTCGGCGAGCGGTTCGATCTGGCTGCGCCGGACGGAGATCAGGGCGAACTCGCCGCCGACGAAGGCCGCGTTGACGACCAGCGTCAGCAGCCCGATGAACACCTGCACGGCGGTCATCGCCACACCCCCTCGTCCTCGTCGCTCGCATCGGCGGGCAGCGGCCCCGTGAGCCGCACCCGGGCCGCGCGCCGTCCGGTGGCGTCGGCGACCTCGATCCGCCAGTCCGCGACGTGCAGTACGTCGCCCTCGACGGGGATGCGGCCCAGCTCGGCGGCGACCAGCCCGGCCAGCGTCTCGTACGGGCCCTCGGGGGCGCGCAGTCCTATGCGTTCGAGCTGGTCGGTACGGGCGGCGCCGTCCGCGTCGAACAGCGGCCGCCCCTCCGGGTCCTCGCCGGCGGGCGCCAGGTCCGGGGTCTCCTGCGGGTCGTGCTCGTCCCGCACTTCGCCGACGACCTCCTCGATGACGTCCTCCAGCGTGACCACGCCGGCGGTGCCGCCGTACTCGTCGATGACGACGGCGATGCTCCGCTCGCCGCCCGGCATGCGGTCCAGGAGCCGGTCCACGGTCAGCGACTCGGGCACCAGCAGCGGCTCCCGCATGAACGCCGTGACGGGCCGCGAGGGCCGCTCCGCGGCGGGCACCGCCAGGACGTCCTTGACGCGGGCGATGCCGACGACGGTGTCCAGGCTGCCCTCGTACACGGGGAACCGGGACAGGCCGGTGGCGCGCGTCGCGTTGGCCACATCCTCGGCGGTGGCCTGCACCTCCAGGGCGGTGACCTGGACGCGCGGCGTCATCACGTTCTCCGCCGTCAGCTCCGCCAGGTGCAGGGTGCGGACGAACAGGTCGGCGGTGTCCGCCTCCAGCGCGCCCTCCTTGGCGGAGTGCCGGGCCAGCGCCACCAGCTCCTGCGGTGAACGGGCGGACGCCAGCTCCTCGGTGGGCTCCAGGCCGAGCCGGAGCAGGATGCGGTTGGCGCTGTTGTTGAGGTGCCGGATCAGCGGCCGGAAGGTGGCGGAGAACACGCGCTGCGGTGTCGCGACGCGCTTGGCGACCGGCAGCGGCCGCGAGATCGCCCAGTTCTTCGGCACCAGCTCGCCGACGACGATGACGAAGACGGTGGACATGGCCGTACCGAGGAGCAGGGCGACCGAGGACGCCGCCGACTCCGGCACGCCCACGGACTGCACCGGTCCGGAGATCAGCCGGGCGATGGACGGCTCGGCGAGCATGCCCACGATGAGGTTGGTGACGGTGATGCCGAGCTGTGCGCCGGAGAGCTGGAACGTGAGGGAGGTGACGGCCTTGAAGGCGCTGGCGGCGCCCCGCTCGCCGTTCTCCACGGCCTGCTCGAGCTCGGCCCGCACCACGGTCGTCAGCGAGAACTCCGCCGCGACGAAGCCGCCGCACGCCAGGGCGAGCAGGACCGCCACGAGCAGGAGGAGCACTTCGGTCATCGGGTCACCTCCGTCCCATGGTCGGTCAGGGCGGGGGGACGTGCTCGATGGCTCGGACCGGCGGTGCAGCCGGTACTGGGAGGCTCGCCCATGTGCGGACGCTCACACCTTTCGTCAGTGGCGGGTGGTGCGGTGGAGAGCTCATGGTAAAGGGCCAGCAAAGCCGGTGATCGGCCGGGCCGGTCAACGCAGCGGCTTGACCCAGCGGCTCCACTGCGGCTCGGGGGCGTAGCCCGCGGCCGTCCACGCGGCGTGCGCGTCCTCGTTGCGGTCGAGGACCATGGCGTCGCCGCGCCGCCCGCCCAGCGCGGTGAAGCGCGCCTCGGCCGCCGCCAGCAGGGCGGTCGCCACGCCGCGGCGGCGGTGCCGGGGGTGGACCGCGAGGCGGTAGAGGTGGCAGCGCCAGCCGTCGAAGCCCGCGATGACGGTCCCGGCCAGCTCGCCGTCGCGCTCGGCCAGCAGCAGCGCGCCTGAGTCGCGCTCGACCAGCACGGACACGCCCGTACGGTCGTCGCTGACGCTCGTGCCCTCGGCGGCGTCCTTCCAGAAGGCCAGTACGGAGTCGGTGTCGGCGCCGGTGGCCGCGCGTATCCGGAGATCGTCCATGGCGGCATCCCAGCACCGGGCCGCGGGGCGTTGCGCGGAATTCCAGCATGCGGGCGGGCACCCGTACAGGCCGTGCGCGTACGCGTACGGGCGCGCCCGCCCGCGTCAGCCGTGCCGGACCACGTCGAAGCGCTTCATGCGTTCCAGCACGGCGTCGGCCGTCGGCTCCGGCATCTGGTCGACGATCCGGCCGTCGCCGAGGAAGAGCACCAGGTCCGAGTGGCTCGCGGCGCCCGGGTCGTGCGTGACCATGACGACGGTCTGGCCCAGCCGGTCGACGGCCTCCCGCAGGAAGCGCAGCACCTCCAGGCCCGACCGGGAGTCGAGGTTCCCGGTCGGCTCGTCCGCGAAGATCAGCTCGGGCCGGGACGCGAACGCCCGCGCACACGCCACCCGTTGCTGCTGCCCGCCGGACAGCTGCGCGGGCCGGTGGCTCAGCCGGTCGCGCAGGCCGAGCGTGTCGACGACCGTGTCCAGCCACGTACCGTCCGGCTTGCGGCCCGCTATGTCCATGGGCAGCGTGATGTTCTCGGCCGCCGACAGCGTCGGCAGCAGGTTGAACGACTGGAAGACGAAGCCGACGCGGTCCCGCCGCAGCCGGGTCAGCTCCCGTTCGCCGAGGCCGGTGATCTCGGCGTCCCCGAGCCACACGCGGCCCGAGCTGACCGAGTCGAGCCCGGCCAGGCAGTGCATCAGGGTCGACTTCCCGGAGCCCGAGGGCCCCATCACCGCCGTGAACCGGCCGCGGGCGACGGCCACGTCGACCGCGTCCAGCGCCAGCACCGCCATGTCGCCCGTGCCGTACGCCTTGGTGAGTGCCTCCGCGCGGGCGGCGGGCGGACCGCCCCCCGCGTCCTCGTACGTCTTCTCCGTTACCGGTGTGGACACCGCGCCTCCCGCGTCGGTCGGTCCGGCAGGTCAGGCCAACTCCCCGTGGGGGAGCGGAGGGTAGAACGGTTACCCAGCGGGGCGGCATCCATCCCCGTACGCAACCACGCGCCGCCGTCTCCGTCCGCGCCCTCCCGCGCCCGCGTACCCGCCGCTTGTCGCGATAGCGTTTCGGCGCTAGCGTGAAGGTGTGGCCAAAACACAGCTGAACGTCCGCGTGGACGAGGCGACCGCGGAGACCGCGCGCGAGCGGGCTCTGCAGAGGGGCATGAGCGTGAACCGCTATATCGAGGAGCTCGTCCAGCGGGACGCGGGCGAGGTGGGGCACACCTTCGTGGACGCCGCCGCGGACTTCATGAAGAGCTACGAGTCGGTGTTCGCCGAGGAGTTCGGCAGCCGGGAGAGCGAAGGCCGCAGCCGTACGTGACACTCCGCATCGATCTCGCCTGGCTGCTCATCGCTGAAGAGAAGACTCCCGGTGACCCGCGTGTCACCGACTACGGCGCGCTCATCGCCGCCGTCAGCCGCCACGAGGCCGCCGTCTTCGACCGGCCCGTCTACACCGACCCGCACGAGCGCGCGGCCGCGCTGCTCCAGCTGCTGCTGCACGTCCCCGCCTTGGAGCGGTCCAACGCGCTGTTCGCCTCGGCCGTCGCGTACGCCTACCTGGTCGCCAGCGGCCTCAAGGTCGCCACCTCGCCCGAGCAGATCCGCGACCTGGCGCGCCTGGTCAAGGACGGTACGGCGGACGTGTACGCCATCGCGGACGAGCTGCGCACCTGGAGCCTCTGAGCGCGGAGCCCCTGCGCGTCGGCGGCTCGGCCCTCAGCGGTGTGCGCGCCACTCCGGCGCGAGAACCGACCAGATCTCCATGTCGTGCCGCTGCCCCCGGTGCGCGTAGCTCTCCCGCAGCACGCCGTCCCGCGTCATGCCCAGCCGCCGGGCCACCGCGATGCTCGGCCCGTTCGCCGACGACACCCACCACTCGACGCGGTGGACGCCGCGCTCCTCGACCGCCCAGTCGATGAGCACGCGCACGGCCCTGGTCACCAGGCCCCGTCCGACCGCCGACGGCTCCAGCCAGCAGCCCGCCTCGGCGGTGCGCTGCGCCACGTCCAGCGTGCGCAGCAGGACCCCGCCGACGAGTTTGCCGTCCGTACGGATGCCGTACAGCCGGCCGGTGTCGGCGACGGCCTTGTCGGCGTACGTCTGGAGGTACGCGCGGCTCGACTCCAGGTCCGTGACGACGTCCGGCAGCCCGTTGTGCCGCCCGATGAACTCCCGACCGCGGTCCATGTGGGCCAGGAACTCCGCGGCCTGCCACGGCTCCAGCGGGCACAGCTCCGCGCCGTCGTCCCCCAGGGGTATCGCGAACATCGTCACCCTCCACGTCTCCGCGCCCGTACGGACCCGGCGCTCACGGCGACGGGATCGTCTCACGTGCGGTGAGGGGGGGCCATGGCGTGCGTACGGGCGCTCGCCGTACGGGGGCGCGGGCGCTCGCCGTACGGAGGCCGCGAGACCGCACCGTACGGAGGCGCGCCGTCACGGCCGTACGGCCGCCAGCCCCGCGTCCTCGGGCACGAGCGCGGCACCCGCACCCGCACCGCCGTCCCCGCCGGGCCCCCGCCAGTCGCCGCCCAGCGCGGGCGCCAGCCACCCCGGCGCCGCCGCACGGAACGCGGCCGGCTCGCGCGCCGCGGCGCCCTCCGGGAGCAGCCCGGCCAGCGGCGCGCCGGCCGCGACGGGCAGGTCCGCGAGGTTGCAGCGGCAGGCCAGGTCCGGCTCGGCCGGCCACGCGCCGACGACCACGCCCGCGCACGCCAGGCCGCGCCGCGACAGCGCCTCCGCCGTCAGCGCCGTGGCGTTGAGCGTGCCCAGGCCCGCCGCCGCGACCAGCAGCACCGGCGCCCGCAGCAGCCGGGCGGCGTCGGCCAGCGTGGCACCCGTACGGTCGTCGAACCGTACGAGGAGCCCGCCCGCGCCCTCCACCAGCACCAGGTCGTGCCGCGCGGCCAGGTCCACCGCCGCCTCGGCGACCGCGTCCGGGCCGACGGGCGGCAGGCCCGCCCGTCGGGCGGCCGTGGCGGGGGCCAGCGGGTCGGGGTACCGGGCCAGTTCGGCTGCGGTCACCGCGCCGCCCGCGAGCCGTACGACCTCCGCCGCGTCGCCGGGCTCGGCCGGGCCGAGGCCCGTCTGGGCGGGCTTCAGAACGGCCACGGAGCGGCCGGCGCGCAGCGCCGCCGCCGCGACCGCCGCCGTGGCGACGGTCTTGCCGACGCCCGTGTCCGTCCCGGTCACCACCATGATCGCCATCGTGCTCCGCCGCTTCTCTGCTCTCGTCGCTCTCGGTCCTGCTTCCGCGCCCCCGCGCGCGCTGTCCGCCTGCGCCGGTCAGCCGGCCCCGGCCGCCGCGCACACCGCCGCGCAGATACGCGCCACATCCTCGTCGCCGGTCACGTACGGCGGCATCGTGTACACCAGATCGCGGAACGGCCGCAGCCACACGCCCTCGCGTGCCGCCGCCCGCCCGGCCGCGGCCATGTCCGCCGGGTGGTCCAGCTGGACGACGCCGATCGCGCCCAGCACCCGTACGTCCACCACGCCCGGCACGTCCGCTGCCGCCGCCAGGCCCTCGCGCAGCCCGGACTCGACGCGCTTCACCTCGCCCGCCCAGTCCTGCTCCAGCAGCAGCCCGATCGACGCGTCCGCGACGGCGCAGGCGAGCGGGTTGCCCATGAACGTCGGCCCGTGCGCCAGCACCGGCACCTCGCCCGACGAGATCCCGCGGGCCACGCGCGGCGTGCAGAGCGTCGCGGCCAGCGTCATCGTCCCGCCGGTCAGCGCCTTGCCGAGGCACAGCACGTCGGGCGTGACGCCCGCGTGCCCGGCGGCGAACAGGGCACCCGTACGCCCGAATCCGGTGGCGATCTCGTCCAGGACGAGCAGCACGCCGTGCTCGTCGCACGCCTCGCGCAGCACCCGCAGATAGGCGGGGGAGTGGAAGCGCATGCCGCCCGCACCCTGCACCACGGGTTCGACGATCACGGCGGCGAGCTCGTCGGCGTGCCGCCCGATCAGCTCCCGCAGGTGCGCCGCGTACGCGGGGTCCGGCCCGGCGTCGAAGCCCGCGGGCGGCGCGTCGGCGAAGATCTGCCGCGGCAGTACCCCGGACCACAGGTGGTGCATCCCGCCGTCCGGATCGCACACGGACATCGGGTTCCAGGTGTCGCCGTGGTAGCCGCCGCGCCAGGTGAGGAGCCGCTGCTTGCGCGTGTTCCCCACGGAACGCCAGTACTGCAGGCACATCTTGACCGCGACCTCGACCGACACCGAACCGGAGTCCGCGAGGAAGACGTGCTCCAGCCCCTCGGGGGTGATGTCGACGAGGCGCTTGGCGAGCCGTACGGCGGGCTCGTGCGTGAGCCCGCCGAACATCACGTGGCTCATCCGCCCCAGCTGCTCCACCGCCGCGTCGTGCAGCACCGGGTGGCCGTAGCCGTGGATGGCGGACCACCACGAGGACATGCCGTCGACCAACTCGTCCCGGCCCTCGACCGGTTCGGCCAGCCGCAGCCGTACCCCGGCCGCCGACTCGACCAGCAGCGGTGCCTCCCGCCCGGGCATCGGCCCGTACGGGTGCCACACGTGCCGCCGGTCGAGCGCGAGCAGTTCGGCTGCCGCCCCCGGCCCGGGCATGGGCGCCGGCTCAGGCATTGGGCGGCAGCTCCGTGCCCGCGCCGCGCCTGCGCACACTGACCAGTTCGTCGACCCGGTGCTCCGGCAGGGTGGTCGTGTCGGTGCCCTCGACCACGAAACCCGCGTCCGCGATCATGTCGAGGTCCGCCTTGCCCTCCTGGCCCTCACTGGTCAGGTAGTCGCCCAGGAAGATCGAGTTGGCCAGGTGCAGGGCCAGCGGCTGCATCGACCGCAGCTGTACCTCGCGGCCGGCCGCGAGCCGTACCTCCGCGTCCGGGCACACGAACCGCACCATCGCCAGGATGCGCAGGCAGCGCTGCGGGGTGAGGTTCCACTCGTCGGCCAGCGGCGTGCCCTCGAACGGGATCAGGAAGTTGACGGGCACCGAATCCGGGTCCAGGTCCCGCAGCGCGAAGGCGACATCGACGAGGTCGGCGTCCGACTCGCCCATGCCCGCGATGAGTCCGGAGCACGCCGACAGCCCCGACTGCTTCGCCTCCCGCACCGTGTCCACCCGGTCCGAGAAGTCGTGTGTGGTGCAGATGTCCCCGTACGTCGCCTCGGAGGTGTTGAGGTTGTGGTTGTACGCGTCGGCGCCCGCCGAGCGCAGCCGCTCGGCCTGGCCGTCGGAGAGGAACCCGAGGCAGGCGCACACCTCGACGCCCTCGTTCGCCTCCTTGACGGCCGCGATGGTCTCCGACACCCGTTCCACGTCCCGGTCGGTCGGGCCGCGGCCGCTGGCCACCAGGCAGACGCGCTTCGCGCCGCCCGCCACACCGGCCTTGGCCGCGACGGCGGCCTCCTCCGGCTTCAGCCAGGTGTACTTGAGGATCTCCGCCTTGGAGCCCAGCCGTTGAGAGCAGTACGAGCAGTCCTCCGGGCACAGCCCGGACTTGAGGTTGACCAGATAGTTGAGCTTCACACGCCGCCCGAACCACCGGCGGCGCACCTTCCCGGCCGCGGCCACCACGTCGAGCAGTTCGTCGTCGGACGTCGCCAGTACGGCGAGCGCCTCCTCCCGCGTCGGCGATTCGCCCCGCAGCCCCTTGTCCACCAGTGCGTTCAGCAGGTCCATGGCGGAGATACTCGCTTACCACGGCGGTCCCGGCAAAGGAGGGAACCAACAAGATCGGTTGATTCGTGTGTGGGTATTGCCACACCCTGTCCGGCCTCAAGCGGGGCTACCTTCTATCGACTGCCGACAAACCGGGGCCCCTTCCCCGGCCGTTCCCCGACCGTACGCCGCCCGGGCCCCCGCCCGGGTCCGCCCGCCGCCCGTGCCCACCGACCGTCCGCGACCGAGGGACCGCCCACCCATGTCCGTACCGCCCAGGGACCCGTTCGGCTGGCTCGACGACGCCGCCGAACAGCGCCGCCGCGCCGGTCTCGCCCGTACGCTGCGCCCGCGCCCGGCCGACTCCCCGCTGCTGGACCTCGCGGGCAACGACTACCTCGGGCTCAGCCGGCACCCCGGGGTGACCGGCGCCGCGGCGGCCGCCGCGCGCCGCTGGGGCGCCGGGTCGACCGGCTCGCGGCTGGTCACCGGCTCGACCGCGCTGCACGCCGAACTGGAGGAGGCGCTCGCCGAGTTCTGCGGCTTCGAGGCCGCCCTCGTGCTGTCCTCCGGTTACGCCGCGAACCTCGCCGCCGTCACCGCCCTCACCGCGCCCGGGACGCTGCTGGTGTCCGACGCGGCCAACCACGCCTCGCTGATCGACGGCTGCCGTCTCTCCCGCGCGGACACCGCCGTCGTACCGCACGCCGACACCGACGCCGTACGCAAGGCGCTCGACGCGCACGACAGGCGCGCGGTCGCCGTCAGCGACTCGGTGTTCTCCGTCGACGGCGACGCCGCCCCGCTGCCTGCCCTCGCCGCCGCCTGCCGCGAACACGGCGCCGCGCTGCTCGTGGACGACGCGCACGGACTCGGCGTACTGGGCGACGGCGGGCGCGGCGGCCCGTACGCGGCCGGGCTGGCAGGCGCGTACGACACCGTGGTCACCGTCACCCTCTCCAAGTCGCTGGGCAGCCAGGGCGGCGCGGTCCTCGGCCCGCGCCGCGTCATCGAGCACCTGCTCAACACCGCCCGCACGTTCATCTTCGACACCGGCCTCGCGCCCGCCGCCACCGGCGCCGCCCTCGCCGCGCTGCGCCTGCTGCGCGGTGAGCCGGACCGCCCGGACCGGGTGCGGGGCGTCGCCGCGGAGCTGCACCGCCGCCTCACCGGCGCCGGGCTCACCGCGCGCGCACCGGACGCGGCGGTCGTCTCCGTACGCGCCCCGTCGCCCGAGGCGGCGGTCCGGTGGGCGGCGGACCTCCGTACGGAAGGCATCGCGGTCGGCTGCTTCCGGCCGCCGTCCGTGCCGGACGGCGTGTCCCGGCTGCGGCTCACCGCACGCGCCGACCTGGACGCGGAGCAGGTGGGGCGGGCCGTCGAGGCGGTGATCCGTACGGCGCCGCGGGGCGCCTGAGCAGCGGCGGAGGCCGTACGGCGCACCGGCCGCCGTACGCCTGCCCGCGCGGCCGTGTGGGTCAGGGCACCGGGCCGCGCGGGCTGCGCTGCCGCCCCTCGTCGGGCGTGTGCCGCCTGCGCAGCCCGAGCCGCAGCGTCCACGGCAGCACGGCCCACAGCCCGGCGCACACCAGCAGCGCGAGCGCGCCCGTCACCGCCCCGGCGGCGCGGCCCAGCACCACGTCCACCACGAGCGTCACCGCGCCCGTCAGCGCCAGCGCCAGCACGGCCAGGCCGCACGCGGCCAGCCGCGACGACACGTCCACGATGAGCCGCTTGGCGCCGCGCCGGAACAGCGCGCGGTGCAGCGCGGCGGGCGCGGTGAAGAGGACGGCCGCGAGGACGGACAGCAGGAGGGTCGCGATGTACGTTCCCCGCTGGTACGAGTCCAGGTCCGGGAAGCGCTCCGTGAAGGCGAGCGTGAGCAGGAACGCGAAGAGGATCTGCACCCCGGTCTGCGTCACCCGCAGCTCCTGCAGCAGCTCCACGAAGTTGCGGTCGGCCCGCTCGTACGACGTCTCCCTGCGCGCATCCATGCCGGTCGTGTAGCCCCGGCGCGGGGCTTCAGTCCTGAGGCGCCCTGTCACCTCGTACGGTGCGCCCGTACGGCCGTACGCCCGTACGCCCCGCCTCGGTCCGTACGCGGCTCAGTCCGGCCGCTCCGGCGGGAGCGTCACCCGGGACGCGCGGCGCTCCCCGTCCAGCACCCGCAGTGCGCGGGCCAGCACGTCCGCGTGCACCTCGCGCTCCCCGCGCTCGTGCATCACGGCCAGCGCGTCCCGCAGCGCGGCGGCGCGCCCGACGAGTGCCTGCGCCGCGCGCAGCCCGCCGTACGTGTCACGGGCGCGCGCCGGGTTGATCCGGCCGAGCAGGTCGAGGACCTCCAGATAGCTGTCGACGAGCTGCCCCTCGGCGCGGGTCAGCGCGGGCAGCGGCGGCAGCTCCGGCGGGAGCACGGGCTCACCCGGCCAGGCGTTCGGCGGCGGACCGCTTGCGGGAGATGGTGATCCGGTCGATCAGGCCGTACTCCTTCGCGGCCTCCGCGTCGAGGATCTTGTCCCGTTCGATGTCGGCGCGGATCCGCTCCACCGGCTGGCCCGTGTGCCTGGCGTACATCTCCTCCATCAGCTCCCGGGTCCGCAGCATCTCCCTGGCCTGGATCTCCAGGTCGTCCGCCTGCCCCTGGATGGGCTCGGAGAACGCGGGCTGGTGCATCAGGACGCGTGCGCCCGGCAGCGCCAGCCGCTTGCCGGGGGTGCCGGCCGCCAGCAGCAGCGAGGCGGCGGAGGCGGCCTGGCCCATGCAGACGGTCTCGATGTCGCAGGTGACGAACGACATCGTGTCGTAGATGGCCGTCATGGCGGTGAACGAGCCGCCGGGGGAGTTGATGTAGACGGAGATGTCCTGGTCGGGCGCGGCGTGTTCGAGGTGCATGAGCTGCGCCATCACGTCGTTGGCGGACGTGTCGTCGATCTGCGTGCCGAGGAAGATGATCCGCTCGGCGAGGAGCTTGGAGTACGGGTCCATCGTCCGGCTCCCGGAGCTCGTGCGCTCGGTGAACTCGGGCAGGACGTAGCGGGCGGTGATCCCGGTGCCGGACGTGCGGGGTCGTTCCATGGCCACACCTCTCGTAGAGCCGACAGCGCTCTCTGTGCTCTGTCAAAAATGTACAGGACGTACATGACGTTATGCTGGGGAGCATGGCCTACGAGATTCCGGTGACGCAAGCCCGCGCAGACCTCGCCGAGTTGATCAACCGCGTCGTATACGGCGGTGAGAGGGTCGTGGTGACACGTCACGGCAAGCCCCTGGTGGCCCTCGTATCGGCCGCTGACCTGGAACGACTGGAAGCGCTCAGCGAGGCGGAGCAGGACGGGGTGATCAGCACCGTCTCCTCCGTCCGCGACCTGCCGTCCGCTGCCGGCGAACGGCGCCGCTTCGGCATCGCCGCGGAGCACCGCGGCCCGGACACCGGCAGCCGGCGGCCGGGCGGGCGGGACTGACGCAGCCGGGCGGGCGGGACTGACGCAGCGGGTCGGCGTACCGGTGCCGCGCGCCTTGCGCGCTGTGCGCGCCGTACGGGCCGGGGAACGCCGTACGGCCCGCACGCGTGCTGCGTGCGGGCCGTACGGGGTGGTGCCTGCGCCGGGTGCCGTGCCGTGCCGGCCGCGTTCCGCTCAGGTGCGGTGCGGCGGGCGCGGCCCGGCGGGCGGCGCGGGTGTCAGGAGCTGAGCTCCCAGATCGCGTGCGCGATGGCGTCGCTGTTCGCGTCGAGCGCGTCGGCGTTGATGTTGTCGGTGCCGTCGCACGCCGAGTGGTAGCACTTGTCGAAGGCCTCGCCGGCGGTGCCGTTCCACTTGCCGGCCTGCTCCTCCGTCATCGTCTCGCCCGCGCCCGTGAACAGGCCGCCGACCTTGACGCCCGCGTCCTGGAACGACGCGTGGTCGCTGCGCCCGTCGGTCTCCGTCGCGGGCTCGGTCTCGATCTGCTTCTGCGCGAACCAGTCCGTGAAGACCTTCTCCAGCTCGGGGTCCTCGTTGTAGACGAAGTAGCCCGGGTTGGGCGAGCCGATCATGTCGAAGTTCAAGTAGCCGCCGATCTTGCCGAGTTCGGCGTCGTCGAGGCTGCTGACGTAGTGGTTGGAGCCCACCAGGCCCAGCTCCTCCGCGCCCCACCAGGCGAAGCGCAGGTGCTTGGACGGCTGGAGGTCGCCCGCGGCGACGGCGAGCGCGACCTCGAGGAGGCCGGCCGAGCCGCTGGCGTTGTCGTTGATGCCGGCGCCGTCGCTGACGGAGTCCAGGTGTGCGCCCGCCATCAGGACGTCGTCGGCGCTGCCGCCGGGCCATTCGGCGATGAGGTTGTAGCCGGTCGCGCCGCCCTTGTCGAACTCCTGCACGGAGGTCTCGAATCCGGCCTCGTCCAGCTTGCCCTTGACGTAGTCGATGGACGCCTTGTAGCCGGGCTCGCCGTGCGCGCGGTTGCCGCCGTTCGCCTGGGCGACCGCGTCCAGCTCCTTGAGGTGCTGCTGGACGTTCTCGACGGAGATGTCCGGCGCGGCGGCCGGCGCGGGCGCCTGCTCGTTCGCCTGCGCGCCGGCCACGGTCAGCAGGGTGGCGGCGAGCGCGGTGCCCGTGGCGGCGGCGATGACGGTACGTCGCTTCATTTTGCGTATCACTGTGTGGCTCCGATGTTCTGTGGGGGGAGGATGCGGAGCTGCGTCACGTGTGCCGTGTGCATTGACGCGCGCATGATGATTCTGTGCGTCGGCCTGCCCGTCAAGGCCGGTTTCCGAACAGCGCGTTGCGAGGAACGGACTTCGCCCCGTACGGAGTCACGCCAAAACCGGGCATAACGCCAGGAGCTGACGGCAGATCATGTTCATGACTTGGCAAAGAACGTACGGCCGCCCTGTCCCGCGTCGCCCGCCGGACGAAAGGATCCTGCGCAAAGCCACCACGCACACTCACCACCGCCGTCACCAGCGGTGGAACGACTCAGGGGGGTTCCCACGTTGAACAGACGCACCTCCGTGCTCGCCACAGCGGGCACACTCGCGGCCGGAGCGCTCGTCGCCGGCCTGATAACCGTCCCGTCGGCCATGGCCGACGGGACCGCCTCCGAACAGCGCGCCGGCGCACCCCGGTCCGGCGCCGGAGCCGGCTCGGACGACGCCGAGGCACGCGGCGTACGGCTCGCCGCCGCACGCGCCGCGGACAAGGGCGTCGACTGGAAGGACTGCCCCGCCGACTGGGGCTTCGACAAGCCCATCCAGTGCGGCCACGTCACCGTCCCCGTCGACTACGCGCGCCCCGAGGGCCGTACGATCGACATCGCCGTCAACCGCCACCGCAACACCGGCGGCGCCGACGAGCGGCAGGGCTCCCTCGTCTACAACCCCGGCGGCCCCGGCGGCTCCGGCATGCGCTTCCCCGCCCGCGTCACCACCAAGAACCCGCTGTGGACCAAGACGGCGAAGGCCTACGACTTCGTCGGCTTCGACCCGCGCGGCGTCGGCCACTCCGCGGCCATCTCCTGCATGGACCCGCAGGAGTTCGTCAAGGCGCCCAAGGCAGACCCCGTTCCGGACGACGAGTCGGACAAGCTCGCCCAGCGCAAGCTCGCCCGCGAGTACGCCGACGGGTGCGGCGAGCGCAGCGGCGACATGCTGCCGCACATGACGACGCCCAACACCGCCCGCGACCTCGACGTCATCCGCGCCGCGCTGGGCGACCGCAAGCTCAACTACCTCGGCGTGTCGTACGGCACGTACCTCGGCGCCGTCTACGCCACCCTCTTCCCCGACCACGTGCGCCGCATGGTCGTCGACAGCGTGGTCAACCCCTCCCGGCAGAAGATCTGGTACGAGGCCAACCTCGACCAGGACGTCGCCTTCGAGATGCGCTGGAACGACTGGAAGAAGTGGGTCGCCGAGAACGACGCCGCCTACGGCATCGGCGACACGCCCGAGAAGGTCCAGGCCCAGTGGGAGAAGCTGCGGGCCGCCGCGAAGAAGGAACCGCTCGGCGGCGTCGTCGGCCCCGCCGAACTCCTCGGCTTCTTCCAGAGCGCGCCGTACTACGACAGCGCCTGGGCGCCCACCGCCGCCACCTGGTCCGCGTACCTCAAGGGCGACGAGAAGGCCCTGATCGACGCCGCCGCCCCGGACATGTCCGACACCGAGGGCAACAAGTCGGCCGAGAACGGCAACGCCGTCTACAACGCCGTCGAGTGCGCCGACGCCAAGTGGCCCACCAAGTGGTCCAAGTGGGACCGGGACAACTCCCGGCTGCACGAGGACTATCCCTTCCTCACCTGGTCCAACGCCTGGATGAACCTGCCCTGCGCCACCTGGCCCGCGAAGCAGCAGCGGCCGCTCGACGTCCGCACGGGCAAGGGCCTGCCGCCCGTCCTGCTGGTCCAGTCCGAGCGGGACGCGGCCACGCCGTACGCCGGAGCCGTCGAACTGCACAAGCGGCTCAAGGGCTCGCGCCTGATCACGGAGAAGGACGCCGGCTCGCACGGCGTCACCAGCCTGGAGAACGGCTGCGTCAACAAGCGCGTCGACGCGTACCTGCTGAGCGGCAAGACCGACAGCCGCGACGTGACGTGCGAGCCGCACGCGACACCGGAACCGGAGAAGTCCCCGGAGCGGACCACCCCGCGCAAGGCAACGGCGGACCTGCCGCGACTCCCGTAACACCGGGTAAGGAGCACCAGGCGGCCGGCGGGGCGCACGGACCTCCGTGCACCCCACCGGCCGCCGCACGCGCGTGGCCCTCAACGTGGCCGGAACACGGCGGTGTTGAGCGGCCGCGTCCGGGTGGTCTCCTCCAGCCGCCGGTCTCCCGCCCTGCTTCCCGCGGTGTTTCTCCCGCCCTACTTCCCGCGGTGTTTCCCCCGCCCTACTTCCCGCCCTGTTTCCCCTCCCCGCGCGCCTGCGCCGCCGCCTTCGCGTCCGGGGCGTACAGGTCGACGTACTCCTGGCCCGAGAGGCCCATGATCGCGTACATGATCTCGTCGGTCACCGCCCGCAGTGCCGTACGGTCCTCGTCCATGCCCTCGAACCGGGAGAAGTCCAGCGGTTCGCCAAAGCGGATCGTGACACGGCCCAGGCGGGGCATCTTCCGGCCGGGCGGCTGGAGTTCGAACGTGCCGACCATCGCGCACGGCACCACCGGCACGCCCGCCTTGAGCGCCATGGCGGCCACGCCGACCCGGCCCTTGTAGAGCCTGCCGTCGTGCGAGCGGGTGCCCTCCGGGTAGATGCCCAGCAGTTCGTCCTTCGCGAGCACCCCCAGCCCCTCCTCGATCGCGGCCTGCGCCGCGCCCCGGCCGGAGCGGTCCACCGGAATCTGCCCGGCGCTGCGGAAGAACGCGGCGGTGAGGCGGCCCTTCAGGCCGGGCCCGGTGAAGTACTCGGCCTTCGCCAGGAACGTGATGCGGCGCCGCAGCATCGCGGGCATCAGGAAGTGGTCGGAGAACGAGAGGTGGTTCCCCGCGACGATCGCCGCCCCCTCGTCCGGTATGTGCTCGAGCCCTTCGATGCGCGGCCGGAACAGCAGCCTCAGCAGCGGGCCCAGGAGCACGTACTTCAGCAGGTAGTAGAACACGCGGCAGGCCTTCCCCCATCGGTCACGGTGTCGCCGCAATGTACTTGCCGATCACCGCGCGGGCGAGTGCGGGGACCTCTTCCGCGCGTCCCGCCTCGGCGCGCGGGCGTCGGCACTCAGGTTCCCCGCGTGGTGACGACGCCGACCGTCACCAGCCCCAGCACCACCCAGGCGAGCCACAGCCAGCCGCTGCCGCCGAGCGCCACCGTGTACGCCGTCACCACCACCAGGCCGACGACCGTGCACACCGTCATGACCTTGGCGGAGCCAGGCATCTCCGTCATTCCAGGCATCGCAGCACCCTCCTCCCTGCGGCACGGTGGGGCGGTACGAGGCCGCCGCCGGACCGTCAGTCAGGTATCCATCGTCACCGGCCGGGCCCGGAAGCGCTACTGTCCCGCGTACGGCCGTGCTGCGTGCCGCCGTCCCGCGTACTGCCGTCCGCCGCGCGTACCGCCGTCCCGCTACTGTCCGCGGGCCTGCAGGGACGCGAGGTACGCGTTGTACGCCACGAGCTCCTGGTCGCCGTCCCGGTCCGCCGCCCGGTCGCGCTGCCGGGCCTGTCGCTGCTCGGAGAAGTACCACTGGTAGACGAGTGCGATCAGCACCAGCACCGACGGGATCTCGCTGAACGCCCAGGCGATGCCGCCCGCCCACGTCTGGTCGTCCAGCGCGGTCACGCCCAGCGACGACGGGGGATCGGCGTACGTGCCCACCATCGGCTCGCTCGCCATCATCAGCGCGATCCCGAAGAACGCGTGGAACGGCATGCCCGCGAACAGCTCCAGCATCCGCATCACGTATCCGGGCCGGTGCGGGCCCGGGTCGATGCCCATGATCGGCCAGAAGAAGACCAGGCCCACCAGCAGGAAGTGCAGCATCATCGTGATGTGGCCGGGCTTGGACTCCATGAGGAAGTCGAAGAGCGGCGTGAAGTACAACCCGTACAGGCTCGCGATGAACAGCGGGATGGTGAACGCCGCGTGCGTGACGACCCGCGCGTACCGGCTGTGCAGCACCGACACCAGCAGCTCGCGCGGCCCCGTACGGCCGCGTCCCGCCGTCGGCAGGGCCCGCAGTGCCAGCGTCACCGGCGCGCCGAGCAGCAGCAGGATCGGGGACAGCATGCTGATCACCATGTGCTGCACCATGTGCACGCTGAACAGCACCATGCCGTACTCGTTCAGCGCGGTGCACATCACCAGCGCCACCGTCAGGACGCCGAGCGTGAAGGCGACCGTACGGCCCACCGGCCAGGCGTCGCCACGCCGCCGCAGCCGCATGACGCCCCAGGCGTAGAGGGCGAGCGCGAGAAGGCAGCCCGTCAGGAAGAACGGCTCGCCGGTGAACTCCAGTCCACGGCCGAGTGTGAACGGCGGCAGATCCATCGTCGTGCCGTGTTCGCCGTGGCCCATCCGTACTCTCCCGGTTCGTGGCGGTCCGCCCGCACCAGGGTAGAACCGCCGTCCGGCGCCGCTCGCGCCGGGGGCCCGCCGCACACACGCCTGTACGCGCGCTCAGGCCCGTACGCGGTCACACCCGCGCACGCGCGCGCTCACACCCGTACGCACCCGCCCGGGCGGCCGCGACGCACCGCCCGGCCCGCGCAGGCCGCAGCAGCCGCCGCAGGGCAGCGGCGTACGGCCATGGCGTGCGTGCGTCAGGCGGGCTGCGTGGCCGCGGCGATCCGCTCGCCGCGCAGCGCCTCGTACCAGCGGTCGTCCACCGGCGGCAGCGCGTTCACGTCCAGCGCCAGCTTGATCAGCAGGTCCGCGATGAGCGGGTTCCGCGCCAGCACCGGGCCGTGCATGTACGTGCCGAAGACGGTGTCGTTCCAGGCGCCCTCGGTGCCGTCGCCGGTGCCGTTCCCGTTGCCCAGCCGTACGTGCGCCAGCGGGCGCGCCGTCGGGCCCAGGTGGGTGACGCCCTGGTGGTTCTCGAAGCCGGTCAGCTGCGGCAGGCCCAGCCGGCTGTCCATGTCGCCCAGCACGTCGCCGACGCAGCGGTCCGCCTCGCCGCGGGTGCTCTTCACGTCCAGCAGGCCCAGCCCGGGCTGCGGCGTGCCGAGGTCGTTCACGAACTCGTGGCCCAGGATCTGGTAGCCGGCGCAGACGGAGAAGACGATCGCGCCGTTGTCCACGGCGCGCGTCAGGCCGCCGTCGCGGAGCAGCCGCTCCGCGGCCAGCCGCTGCGGCCGGTCCTCGCCGCCGCCGATCAGGTAGATGTCCCCGGACGTGGGGAGCTGCTGGTCGGAACGGACGTCCAGGCGCTGCACCGCCAGCCCGCGCTGCTGCGCCCGCCGCTCCACGACCAGCGCGTTGCCCTGGTCGCCGTAGGTGCTCAGCAGGTCGGGGTAGATCCACACCAACCGCAGATTCGTGTCAGCCATGCTCGCCAGCTCTCCGTATCAATCCGAAACAATCCGAAACAGCCCGGGTCCGAATCCGTCAGTTGCCCACGACGCGGCGCAGGTCCTGGAACGCCGTGTAGTTCGCGATCGCCTCGATGCGCCCGGGCGGGCACCTCCGTACGGCCTCCGACGCGGTCTCGCAGACCTGGAAGTCGACGCCCGCGACCTCCAGCCGCACCGCGAGGTCCAGCCGGCGGTCGCCGATCACGCAGATCGGGTGCCCCGCGAGGCGGGAGTAGTCGACGTCCCACAGCCAGGAGGTGTCAGTGCCGTCGGCGCCGCGCGCGTTCACCGCCAGGATCACCGGCGACGGCGGCGGGTCGATCAGCGAGAACGTCTCCAGCCAGCCGGCGGGGTTCTTGGCGAGCAGCAGCCGGATGTCGCGCTCCTGGTACGACACCACGTCGTAGCGGCCCGCGACGGCCGTCACCGAGTGCATGCGCTCCAGCGCCGTCTGCGGGGGCACCCCGAAGGCGGCGGCGACCGCGGCGGAGGTGGTGGCGTTGGCCTTGTTCGCCCGCCCGGGCAGCTGGAGGTGGATGGGCCACGCCGAACCGTGCGGGTCCAGCACGTGGTCCCCGGACAGCGCCCACGTCGGGGTGGGGCGGCGGAACCCGCACTCGGCGCAGAACCAGTCGTCGCCCGGCCGCTGCATCACGCCGCCGCACGACGGGCACGACCAGGCGTCGTCCTTCCACTCCTGGCCCGCGGCCACCCACACGACGTTGGGCGAGGAGGAGGCGGCCCAGACCACCAGGGGGTCGTCGGCGTTGGCGATGATCACAGCCTTGGAGCCGGACAGGCCCTCCCGCCACCGTTCCGCCAGCATCCGCGTCTCGGCGGCCCGGTCGAGCTGGTCGCGGGAGAGGTTCAGCAGGGCGATCGCCTTCGGCGCCACGTCCCCGGCGACTCCGGCGAGGTACTTCTCGTCCACCTCGATCACGCCGTACCGGGCGTCCGATCCGCCGGCCAGCGCCGAGGTGATCCCGGCGGGCATGTTGGCGCCCAGCGCGTTCGAGACCACGCCGCCGTTGGCGCGCAGGGCCTCGGCGATCAGCCGGGTCGTGGTCGTCTTGCCGTTCGTGGCCGACACCAGGACGACGTCCAAATGCCGGGCCAGCCGGGCAAGCAGATCGGGGTCGAGCCTGAGCGCCACCTTGCCGCCGATCACCGACCCGCTGCCGCGGCCCGCGGCTCGCGATACCGCCGCTGCGGCCTTGCCCGCCGTCACGGCCAGCTTCGCCCGTGGCGACAGCGGCTCCGTGTCACCTGCCATCGTCCTGTTTCCTCCTTGCCCCTCGGTGGGGGCCAGCCTATCGAGGTCTGCGCACGGTTCCGCACCGCGGCACCGTGCCGGCCGTACGGCTCGTACGCTTGCGGCATGCGAAGCCGTACGATCCCCGGCAGTTCCGGAACTCCCCGAGAGCTACGGCTGTTCGGCGATCCCGCCCTGCACGCGCCCTGCCGCGAGGTCACCTCCGCCGACGGGCCGCTGGACCGGCTGGTCGAGGACATGTACGCGACGATGTACGCGGCGCAGGGCGTGGGTCTCGCCGCGAACCAGGTCGGCGTACCGCTGCGGCTGTTCGTCTACGACTGCCCCGACGACGAGGACGTCCGGCACCGCGGCCACGTCGTCAACCCGCGCCTCACGGAGGCCGGCGGCGGCACCGTACGGGGCCCGGAGGGCTGCCTGTCGCTGCCCGGCCTGGAAGCGCCCACCGTCCGCCACGACCACGCGGTGGTGGAGGGCGAGGACCTGCGGGGGCGGCCCATACGGATCCCGGGCACGGGTTTCTTCGCGCGCTGCCTGCAGCACGAGTGCGACCACCTGGAGGGCGCCGTCTACGCGGACCGGCTCACCGGGCTGCGCCGCCGCCGTACGCTCCGCGCGGTGCGCCGCGCGCCGTGGGCGGCGGCAGCGGCACGGGAGGCACGCTGAACGGGGGCGGGAAAGCCGTCCGGAAAACGCCGTCGGGGGGCTCGTACGGGACCCCCTGAACTGCCTGGACACCGGGACGCCGGAGCACCGGAGCACCGGAATCCCCGCCCCGGCGGCCGCCGTTCAGAAGCCGGGCCCGTCCTTGCGGTCGCCCGCCGTCGCCAGCCGCCCCCACAGCAGGTCGGCGAGGTGGCGCACCAACTGCTCGCGCGGGCAGGGCCGTTCGCGCAGCCACCAGTCCCCGGCGGCGTACATCATGCCGACGATCCCGTGCCCCCACACGCGGGCCTGCTCCTCGCCGCCGGTGCCGAGGTCGACCCGTTCGGCTATCACCGTGGCCAGCTCCTCGCCGAGGCGCCGCAGCAGCGGCGCGGAGTGCTGGCCGACGTCGAAGCCCTGCTCTCCGGACGAGCCGCCCTCGGCGGGGTGCATGAGGAAGCGGTACACCTGCGGTCGCGACTCGATCGCGGCGAGGTACGTGTCGAGAGTGCGCTCGACGCGCGCGCGGCGGTCGGCGGGCGCGTCCAGCGCGGCGCGGAGAGCGTCCAGCAGGGCGTCGGTGTGGCGTACGGCCAGGGCGCGGTACAGCCCGCCCTTGTCCCCGAAGTGCCGGTAGAGGATGGGCTTGGTGATGCCCGCCTCGGCGGCGATGGCGTTCATGGAGGCGTTGGGCCCGTCGCGCAGGACGACCTTGTCGGCGGCCTCCAGCAGTTCCCCGCGCCGCCTTTCCGTGGCGCTGCGCTGGTCATCCCGCTGTGTCGTCTCCATGATGAGCCTCCCCGCATGTGATCTCCTGCCGCGCAACGTAACACCCGCCGCTGGTCGGCGGCCCTGTGCGAGGCGGTGACCAGCCGGGGAGTTGACATGGGCTACCGGCTGGTAACAGACTGGCTGTTACCGATAGTAACTATCTTGCCGCCGACGAACGGGGAGGCTCCCCATGCCGGAATTCGCACTCGACCTCAACGACGACCAGAAGGCCGTCCGCGAGTGGGTCCACGGCTTCGCCGCCGACGTCATACGGCCGGCCGCGGCCGAGTGGGACGAGCGCGAGGAGACCCCCTGGCCGATCATCCAGGAGGCCGCCAAGATAGGGCTCTACTCCCTCGACTTCTACGCCCAGCAGTTCTTCGACCCCACCGGCCTCGGCATCCCCATGGCCATGGAGGAGCTGTTCTGGGGCGACGCGGGCATCGGCCTGTCCATCGTCGGCACCGGACTCGCCGCCGTCGGCGTCCTCGCGAACGGCACCGAGGAGCAGATCGGCACCTGGATACCGCAGATGTACGGCGACGCCGACGACGTGAAGGTCGCCGCCTTCTGCTCCTCCGAACCGGACGCCGGCTCCGACGTCGCCGCCATGCGCACCCGCGCCGTGTACGACGAGGCCAAGGACGAGTGGGTGCTGAACGGCACCAAGACCTGGGCCACCAACGGCGGCATCGCCAACGTCCACGTCGTCGTCGCCGTCGTCGACCCCGAACTCGGCTCCAAGGGCCACGCCTCGTTCATCGTCCCGCCGGGCACGCCCGGGCTCGCCCAGGGCCAGAAGTTCAAGAAGCACGGCATCCGCGCCTCGCACACCGCCGAGGTCGTCCTCGACGACGTCCGCGTCCCCGGGCACTGCCTGCTGGGCGGCAAGGAGAAGCTGGACGAGCGGCTGGCCCGCGCCCGCGAGCGCGCGAAGGCCGGCGGGGAGCGCGTGAAGAACGCCGCCATGGCCACCTTCGAGGCGTCCCGGCCCGCGGTCGGCGCGCAGGCCGTCGGCATCGCGCGGGCCGCGTACGAGGTCGCCCTCGAATACGCCAAGACGCGCGTCCAGTTCGGCCGGCCCATCATCGACAACCAGGGTGTCGCCTTCCAGCTGGCGGACATGCGCACCCGCGTCGACGCCGCCCGGCTGCTGGTGTGGCGGGCGTCCTGGATGGCCGCCGCGGGCAAGCCGTTCGACTCGGCCGAGGGGTCGATGTCGAAGCTGTTCGCGGGGGAGACCGCCAAGACCGTCACGGCCCAGGCCATGCAGATCCTCGGCGGCAACGGCTACACCCGCGAGTACCCGGTCGAGCGCATGCACCGGGACGCCGCGATCTACACCATCTTCGAGGGCACCAGCGAGATCCAGCGCCTGGTCATCGCCCGGACGGTGTCGGGCGTGACCGTACGGTAGACGGTGCCGGTGCGCGGGGTGCCCGGACCCGCGCTGGGCTCGTAACTGTCCGCTCCGTAACTGACAGTGCTGTTACGGGCGTTCGCCCACACTGGAACGAGCCCCAGTACGCCGTGGCCGGACCCCGACCAGGCCCGTCCCCTTCCCGGGGCCGCGCGCACGGCGGGTGACGGACCGGCGACCTCGACCAGGACCTCACCGTGGCGCCGGGGCGCAAGCCCGGACGGGACGGCGGCAGCGGGCAGGGGACCACCGTCGCCCACGCGGCGCTGCGGACCGACCGCTGTCCGCTGGTCCGCTACGCGGCGGGGGAGCGCGAGCTTTGCGACCACGCGGACGGTCCGCACGAGCTGAAGTCCGTGCACGACAACCGGTGTTGCACCAAGGTCCGCCCGTACCCGGAACGGCGGCTCGACTCCCTCCAGAGGCGCGCGGGCGAGGAGTGCGACGCCGCCCTGTCGTCCTCACCCCCGGGACGGCGGCCCGGTCTGACAGTGGTGCCGTCTACCGTGGAACGCGCCCGGGTCCCGGCTCCACGGCGCCCGGCCCCTGGGGGTGAACACATGACAGCCAGGAACCCGAGAGACGCGCGCGACCCGCACGACACGCCCGGCCCCGCGCTGACGCGGGCCCAGCGGCGCGCCGTGGCCGACGCCGACCAGGACACCGGCGAGGTCCACGGCGCGGCGTCCACCCTGCGCAAGCTGGCCGGGCTGGGCCTGGCACGACCGTACGGGCGCTTCGGCGCGTACTACCTCACCGCCGCCGGGCGCGCCCTCCGCGAGAGCGTGCTCGCCGCCGCCCCCGGCACGGCGCGCCGCCCGGAGTCCGCGGAGGGCGCGGAGGGCGCCTTCGCCCCGGCCACCGGGGACGAGCCCCCGCGCCCCGGCCCGGCCGAGCACGCCTCCGCGGCGGCCCGGGCCTGGGACGCGCTGCTGGAGATCCGCCGCGTGACCGGCACGGGCACCGGCCCCGGCACGGACACGCGCGGCGCCGGAGGCCCTGCCCCCGCCGCGCCCGGCCCCGCCGCACCGGACCCGCGCGCCGTCCCGGCCGGCTGGGAACGGGCGCGCCCCGTGCACGCCGTGGCCCTCGCGCTGGAGGCCGCGGGCGTCCCGCCGTCCGCCGTGGACACCTCGGGACGCCGCGTCCGTACGGGATACCGGGTCGCCGCGGCGGAGGGCGACGAAGACGCCGGACCCGGCGCCGTACGCGTGGAGTGGCGGCACGCCGCGGGCACGGACCCGGCGGGCGGCGATGCGTACGGCGACGGCCCGGCGGAGCGACTCGCCGCCTGCGCCCGTGTGCTGGCGGACCGAGGCTGGGAGGCGGAGCGCTACCTCGACAGCCGCCGTCGGCGTTACCTCCTGGTCACCCCGCGTCGCCTGGCGTGACCGGCGGAAGAGACCGGCGGAAGGGAGAGGCGGACCTGACCGGCGCACGGGCGGGCCCCGCGCCGGGTGTGTTCGGCCCGCCGACAGGTCCTCGGCCGCCTCCCGGAGGCGCGTACGGCGGGCGCGAACGCCCGTACGGGACACGCCGCGTGACGTCCGCGCCGTGGCAACGCGGGAGCCGGGGCGCGCTCCCGCTCCCCGTCGCATTTGCCCGGCGGGTTGCCTGCCAGGCCGCAAGCCGTAACGTGGTGGGCGCGGGGTGTCGGCAGGACGAAAGCGAGACGATGCGTATCACTCAGGTCACCGGAACCGAGCCTGCGGGCCGAGTTCTGGCGAACCGGCAGGCCGGGCCGGCCGTACCGCGGATGGTCCTCGGCGCGCGGCTGCGGACGCTGCGGGAGGCGCAGTACATAACCCGCGAGGAGGCCGCCGAGGCCATACGGGCCGAGCCCACACTCGTCGCCGCGCTCGAACAGGGCCGCACCGGCTGCCGGCTGCGCGACGTGGCCGACCTGCTGACCATCTACAGCGTGCGCGACGAGTCCGAGCGCAGCACCGTCCTCGCCCTGGCGCGGCAGGCCAACATCCCCGGCTGGTGGCAGGAGTTCGAGGACGTCGTCCCCGACTGGCTGCACACGTACCTCGGACTGGAGCAGGCCGCCGACGTACTGCGCAGCTACGAGGTGCAGTTCGTGCCGGGCCTCCTGCAGACCCCGGACTACGCACGCGCCGTCATCGGCCTCGGCCACGCCGACGCCCCGGAACCGCAGCTGCGACGGCGTGTCGAACTGCGCATGCGGCGCCAGGCGATCCTGTACGGCTCCCAGCCGCCGCATCTGTGGACCGTCATCGACGAGGCGGCGCTGCGGCGCCCGGTCGGCGGCCGGGAGGTGATGCGGGACCAGCTGCGGCACCTCATCCAGATGTGCGAACTGCCGCACGTCACCGTGCAGTTGCTGCCATTCCAGGCCGGCGCCCGCCTCGCCGCGGGCGCGCCCGTCACACTGCTGCGGCTGCCGCAGCGGGATCTGCCCGACGTCGTCTACCTCGAGCAGCTGATCGGCGCCGCCTACCCGGACGATCCCGAGGACGTCGAGTTCTACCGGCACGTGATCGACCAGCTGGTCACCAGGGCCGAGCCGGCGACGGCGACGCAGACGCTGCTGCGGGAGATGCTGGAGCGGGACGGCGACTCGCCGTTCGCCACGTAGACGCGGGCCGCCCGCTGCCACTGCCTCCCCGGCGCGCCGTCCCCGCCCGTACCGCCACCGGCGACACGCCGGGCGCTGGCGCACGGCCCCGCACCCCGCGTGACGGCAACACGGGTTGCTGTTTCCGGAACGAGGGAGTGGAATGGAGCGGTGGAGGACACAACCGCGATCACCGACGTCCTGTCCGAGGTCGGCCCCCGCCTCAAGCGCCTGCGTACGCAGCGCGGCGTGACCCTGGCCGCACTGTCCGAGAAGACCGGCGTCTCGAAGAGCACGCTGTCCCGGCTGGAGTCCGGACAGCGCCGCCCCAGCCTCGAACTGCTGCTGCCCATCGCCCAGGCCCACCAGGTGCCACTCGACGAACTGGTCGGCGCGCCCGAGGTGGGTGACCCGCGCGTACGCAGCGTGCCGCGAGAGGTCAACGGCATGACGGCCGTCCCGCTCACCCGCCAGCCCAGCGCGCTCCAGGCGTACAAGCTGGTCATCCCGGCCACTCGGGCCGAGCCCGAGCCGCGCACCCACGAGGGCTACGAGTGGCTGTACGTGCTCTCCGGGCGGCTCCGCCTGGTGCTCGCCGAGCACGACGTGGAGCTGGGCGCGGGCGAGGCCGCCGAGTTCGACACGCGGGTGCCGCACTGGTTCGGCAACGCAGGCCCGGAACCGGTGGAGATCCTCAGCCTGTTCGGCCGGCAGGGCGAGCGCATGCACGTACGGGCCCGGCCCAAGCGGCGCGGCCGGGAGTCCGGCGACCGATGAGTTTCCGCGCCGCCCGGAGTCTGCATCTGCGGACCCGGACCGAAGGAGAAACATGTCGGAGAACAAGCCCGCCCTCGACCTGACCGCACAGGCCGAGGAGTTGAAGACGGTGCTGCGCGGGATCGGCGACGACCAGCTGACCCGGCCCACCCCCTGCGAGGACTACGTGGTGGGGGACCTGCTCGAGCACGTGATGGGGCTGACGGTCGCCTTCCGGATGGCGGCCGAGAAGTCGTACGGCGAGTCGCCCGCCGGTCCGCCCCCGCCCGGGTCGGCCGACCGGCTGGACCCGGAGTGGCGGCGCCTGCTGCCCGAACGGCTCGACGCGCTGGCCGAGGCATGGAAGGAGCCCGCCGCCTGGACGGGCGAGGCCCAGGCGGGCGGCGTGACCATGCCGGCCGAGGTGTGCGCGCTGGTCGCAGCGGACGAACTGCTCATCCACGGCTGGGACCTGGCCCGCGCCACCGGGCAGCCGTACGCGGGCGACCCGGCCCTCACCGGGGCCGTGTTCGAGTTCCTGCGGCAGTCCGCCGAGGAGTCCGGCGAGGGAGAAGGCCTGTTCGGCCCGCCGGTCCCCGTTCCGTCCGACGCGCCCCTGCTCGACCGCGCCGTCGGCCTCAGCGGCCGCGACCCCGGCTGGTCCGCCCGGTAGACCCGGCCCCGGCCGTTATGCAACTCTGACGATGCCGACGAAGGCCTCGGGTGAGCGCCGGGGGTCGGCGGGAGCCATCGACGCGTTCGACGGCTTCGAGCTGGTCGCTGAGGACCGACTTGGAGTCGTGCAGCAGCCTGCCCACGAGCGTGGACTTCCCGTCGTCCACACTCCCGGCCGTGGCGAAACGCAGCAGCGAAGTCGCGGCAGGCGGTATGCCGTCCTCCGCGTCGGGGATCACGGGCGTGCTCATCGTCAGAAGTACCCTTCGCGCTTGCGGTCTTCCATCGCGGCCTCGGAGAGCTTGTCGTCCGCGCGGCTCGCGCCCCGTTCGGTCACCCGGGAGAGCATGATCTCCGCCACGACCTTCTCCACGGTGTCGGCGTCCGAGTCGACGGCGCCGGTGCAGGACATGTCACCGACGGTGCGGTAGCGCACCTGGCGGGTCTCCAGCGTCTCGCCGTCCTTGGCTCCGCCCCACTCCCCCGGTGCCAGCCACATGCCGGCGCGGCGGAAGACCTCACGCCGGTGGGCGTAGTAGATGGCGGGGAGTTCGATCTCCTCGCGGGCGATGTACTGCCACACGTCCAGCTCCGTCCAGTTGGACAGCGGGAAGACGCGGACGTGCTCGCCCGGCGAGTGGCGGCCGTTGTAGAGCTGCCACAACTCGGGGCGCTGCCGCCGCGGGTTCCAGCCGCCGAACTCGTCGCGCGGCGAGAACACCCGCTCCTTGGCGCGCGCCTTCTCCTCGTCGCGGCGTCCGCCGCCGAACACGGCGTCGAAGCGGTTGCCGGAGATCGCGTCCAGCAGGGGGACGGTCTGCAGCGGGTTGCGGGTGCCGTCGGGGCGTTCGCGCAACCGCCCGTCGTCGAGGTAGTCCTGCACCGAGGCCACGTACAGCCGCAGGCCGTGCTCGGCGGTCACCGCGTCGCGGTACTTCAGCACCTCGGGGAAGTTGTGGCCGGTGTCCACGTGCAGCAGCCCGAACGGCAGCCGCGCCGGCGCGAACGCCTTCAGCGCCACGTGCAGCATGACGATCGAGTCCTTGCCACCGGAGAAAAGCAGCACCGGACGCTCGAACTCCCCCGCGACCTCGCGGAAGATGTGCACGGCCTCCGACTCGAGCGCGTCGAGGTGCGACAGCGCGTACGGGCTGCCGTCGGGCGCCCCGTCGTACGGGCTGCCGTCCCGCGCGACGTCGTACGCCCCGCCGCTCCGCGCACTCCCGCTCCGCGCACTCCCGTCCTGCGGGCCGTCGTTCGCCGTGCGCGCCGTCGATGCCGTGGTCACGCCAGTCCCCTCTCGGTGAGCAGCGCGTGCAGCGCCGCCGTGGACTCCCCGACGCTCTGCCGGTGCGCCTCGACGCGCAGCTCCGGGTGTGCGGGGATCTCGTACGGGTCGTCCACGCCGGTCAGCCCGGACAGATCGCCCGCGGCCTGCTTCGCGTACAGCCCCTTCACGTCGCGCTCCGAGCACACGTCCACGGGCGTCGCGACGTGCACCTCGAGGTAGCCGGTGCCCGCCGCCTCGTGCCGCTTGCGTACGGCCTCGCGGCTGTGCGCGTACGGCGCGATGACCGGCACCAGCACCAGTACGCCGTGGGAGGCGAGGAGTTGGGCGACGAAGCCGATCCGCCGCACGTTGGTGTCGCGGTCCTCGGCGGAGAAGCCCAGCCCGGCGGAGAGGAACGTGCGGATCTCGTCGCCGTCCAGTACCTCCGTACGGCGGCCCTCGGCGGTGAGCCGGTCGGCCAGCGCCCGCGCGAGCGTCGTCTTGCCGGCGCTGGGCAGCCCTGTCAGCCAGACGGTGGCGCCGGCGGGGGTGGTGCGGACGTTCACTCAAGCCTCCGTTGCGGGTCCGGGCTTCACACCGCGTCGCGGCCCGTTGCCGTCAACAGCCCGGCGTCCGCAGGCAGCCGGACGTGGTCGGGGTGGAACTTCTCGAGTACGTAGAGCCGTACGCCGTCGTCGCAGGCGATCACGGACTCCTTGTACGCGCACGGGCGGCCCGCCTCGTCATCCGGCTCATCGCCCGCCTCGTCGCCCGGCCACTCGGTCACTCCGTACGAGAGCACCTCGCGGTGCTGCCGGGTGCTCGCCTCGTGGAGCCGCTTGCCGAGCGGCGCGGTGTCGCTCGCCGAACCCGACCAGCCGCTGGGGGGAGCGGCGAAGACGACCAGGTTCATGCTGGCGGGCGCGCCGTCGGGGGCGACGAGCGTGGACTTCCGTTCGACGACGGGATCGCCGGGACTGAGCCCCAGCGCGGACACGGCCCGTTCGGGCAACTCCTCTACGGGGACGTCCTGCTGGGACGCGACGAGCACGGCAAGCGGGCAGTCGAGCAGCGCCTCGAGCAGGATCGTGGTGGAGCCGTCGCTGCACAGCAGCATGCGCGTGACGCCCGCGTCCACGGATACCTGCGGCATGACTCCGGTTGACCCCGTCCCTGTCGACTGTGACGCGTCCCCCGGGCTGCGCCGGGGAGACCCTTACCCTGCCCCCGGCGCATGGCGCCAGGCTCCGACTCGGGAGCACCGGCCGGCCGGTGGCGGCGCCGGTGAGGAACCCTCATCTTCCAGTGCGCGCGTTTGGGGAATTCCCCACAACCACGGTGGGTTTGGCGGGCGGAGCCGTACGGCGTGACCGTAGGACGCGCGGGCTCCGTACGGCGTGACCGTACGGAGGGCTCCGTACGGCGCGCAGGCTCCCGTACGGCGCGGGCCCGGGCCGGCCGCCCGGTCAGGGGCGGGGGCGCCGGGCCGGCACCCGTGTGCGGGAACCTACTTGGCGTCCTTCACGAAGTCCGGGAGCACCCGGGGCGGCCAGCTGCCGACCGTGAGCATCCCCATCGAGTGGGCGCGGGCGACCAGCGCCGCGCGGTTCGGCACCTTCATGCGCCGCAGCATCAGGCCCACGTGGTACTCGACGCCCTGCCGGCTGAGGTAGAGCCGCGCGGCGAGCTGCACCGTGGACGAGCCGCTGGCGACGCCCTCGAGTATCCGTGCGTCCAGGTGCGAGAAGACGGCTTTGCTGCGGCGGGCCGGCTGCGGGGCCGTCTCCGGCACGTCCACGGGCGCGTCGTCCGGGCGCAGGATCATCACGCAGGACAGGGAGTTGCCCACGCTCTGCACGGCGACGCCGGTCATCTCCGCGGAGAAGACCTTGTCGCCCTCGCGCAGGCCCACCACGCGCTCGGCGAAGTGCGTACGGCGGCCGTCGGCGAGCCGGGCGAAGTGCCGGTCGAGCATCTGGGGCGCGCTGGGGTGCAGCAGGTCGTACACGTTGCGGCCGAAGATGTCGGAGGAGCTGCCGCCGAACTGCCGCAGGAAGGCGGCGTCGGCCGCCACCACGGTGAGGGAGGAGTCAAGGCTCGCCATGCATGTCCGCTGTTGCCCGTTCGGGCGGCGGAGTTCAGGCGCCGGCTCTTTGGTTCGCTGGGGAGTCAAGGGGATCAGTGCCTTTCTCTCACAACACACGGTGAAACCGTCCCCCGATTCCCCATGTGTTCGCACCGTCTCCCTCCGTTACCGAAGGGGGGCGTCGTTTATCGCGATCGGCCCACTTGGTCATTGCGGATACACGTAACCGAGCGGGGATCCGGAATGCGGACTCCGGTCTCCGCTGTACGCGAAAGATCGATAGATGGGCGCCACCTGGGCCGAGGTGGGGGAACCCGGAATTTACAGCTCGTCAATAGGTGCGAACGCGTAGCACCGTAACTCTCAATTAATTACTGCGTTACCCCCGTGTTGCAGAATGACTGCCGTGTTACGTGCTCGCGATGGAGCGGAGCGGTCGCTCCGTTGCCGGAGCCGATAACCATGCCGACGCGTACGCGATCCACCCCAGCGGCACCGGAGTTGAGCGGCACCGGGGCCGTGGTGTGAGCGGCCGCCGCGAGGGCGGACCGCACGGGGCGGAGCGGAAGGTCGGAGACCTGGAAGCGGGCGTTCGTACGGCCTTCACCGGTGCGGGCGGCAACCGGAGACAGCCTGAACTGGTCGGCTGAGCGACACGCGGGGAAGACCCTGAGGCCGAGTGCGCCGACGATCCGGAGTTGTACGTTCCGGCTCATCAACCTCCCCCTCCGGTTGCCCCTGAACAGCCGTAGTGGGAAACCTGTCACAAGTCCTAAGTGATAGTCAAGTCAGAGCAGTCACAGCTTGACAATACCCTCCCCTGAACTGGGAATTCACCAGTCAAGTTGAGTTATCAAATTGCACTGAGGGGTGACTCCGAGGGGTATCGGCATGTCCCGCGCAAGAAGATCAAGCGTACGTTCCGCTCTGACCCCCGTCGGTAGTGTGACAAGCACACTGACACAAGCCGCCGCAACGATCAGTTCGGCAGCATCGCCGTACCGCCGGAGGACTCCCATCCGGCGATCGCGAGCGCGCGGTAAGTGGCGTACGCCGCCGCCGGATCGGCGCTGTCGACCCACGGGACCGCGCCCACGTAACCGTCCACCACCTGCAGCGCGTCCAGCGCCTCCGCGTACCGCTCGGCCCGCACCAGGAACCACACCAGCAGATGCAGCACGTGCGGCCGCACCGGGTGGTCGCCCTCGGCCTGGTCGACGGCGAACTCCGCGGCCTCGATGGCCGTTTCGATCTCCGCGCTCTGATACAGCCCGCGCACCACGTTCACCTCGGGCAGATGCTCCAGCACCGCGAACAGCGGGAGCGCGGGCAGCAGCGTGCCCTCCGGCGCGTGCGCCGCGGCCGTACGCGCGAACGCGTCCGCGTCCTCCTTCGATCCGCTCCAACGCGCCGACCAGTACGGCAACGCGGCCAGATGCGCGCCCATGTGGTGCGGCGCGCGCCGGGTCACCTCGGACCAGAGCGCCTCGAAGTCGGCCCTCCGGTAGCTCAGCGCGCGGCCCACGTGCAGCTCCGTCACGTACGGGGTGGGGTCGGCCGGTGCCAGCTCCACCGCGTCGCGGCAGACCGTACGGGCCTCCTCCAGGATGATGCGGTGGTCCGCCGAGCCGGTGTCGGCCATCGCCTGCCACACCAGGAACTGCGCGTACACCTGCGCGCCCCCCGGATCCGCCGGGCGCTCCGCGCGCCACGCCCGCAGCCAGCCCGCGTCCCGCACGGCGTGCGCCTTGCTGAACGAGATGCCCGCCCCGTCACCGGCGCCCGCCGCACCCGCCGCCGCGTCCTCCGGGTGCGCGGCGTCCTCCGCCGCCTCCCGCGCCCGCGCCTCCGCCAGCTCCAGCGCCGCCGCACCCGCGATCGACAGCACGCGCTGCCAGCGCAGCTCCCACTCGTCGCCGGTCAGCGCGAGCAGCCGGGCGACCGGCTCCCAGTCCTGCGTCCGCTGGGTCTCCTCCAGCGCGTCGACCAGGTGCTGGTCGGGGCCCGGCAGCCGTACGTCGAGCTGCTCGACGGGCACGAAACCGTAACCCCCCGCGGGCGACGCCGCCTGCGCCAGCCCGTGCGCCCCCTGCCGCGCCAGCCGGCGCCGGCGCAGCGCGGGTGCCACCAGGACACCGAAGATGGCGGTGAGTGCGATCAGCAGCAGCAGGGCTTCCATGGCGGCGGACTCTCCGGGACAGGGATCGGCAGGGGCGGCGCGCCCTCGACACGTTCTGGTTCATGCTCGGCTCGCCTCCACCGTACGGCCCATTACGGTGGCGGCATGAACGAGCAGAGCTTCCCGCAGAGCTTCGAGACCCGCGCCATCCACGCCGGGCAGCCCGCCGACGCCGCCACCGGCGCGGTCGTGACACCCATCTACCAGGTGTCCACATACAAGCAGGACGGTGTCGGCGGCCTCCGCGGCGGCTACGAGTACAGCCGCTCGGGCAACCCGACCCGTACCGCCCTGGAGGAGAACCTGGCCGCGCTGGAGGGCGGCCGCCGCGGGCTCGCCTTCGCGTCCGGACTGGCCGCCGAGGACTGCCTGCTGCGTACGCTGCTTCGGCCCGGCGATCACGTGGTGATCCCCAACGACGCGTACGGCGGCACGTTCCGGCTGTTCGCGCGGGTCGTCGAGCAGTGGGGCGTCGAGTGGTCCGTCGCGGACACCTCCGACCCGGCGTCGGTACGGGCGGCGCTGCGCGACCGTACGAAGGCGATCTGGGTCGAGACCCCATCCAACCCGCTGCTCGGCATCACCGACATCGCCGCGCTCGCGGACATCGCCCGTACGGCAGGGGTGCGGCTCGTCGTCGACAACACCTTCGCCAGCCCCTACCTCCAGCAGCCCCTCGCGCTGGGCGCGGACGTCGTCGTGCACTCGACGACGAAGTACATGGGCGGCCACTCCGACGTCGTCGGCGGCGCCCTGGTGACCTCCGACGCCGAACTCGGCGAGCAGCTGGCCTTCCACCAGAACGCGATGGGCGCGGTGGCGGGGCCGTTCGACTGCTGGCTGGTGATGCGCGGCATCAAGACCCTGGCCGTACGGATGGACCGGCACAGCGCGAACGCCGCCCGCATCGTGGACCTCCTCACCGGCCACCCCTCGGTCACCCAGGTCTACTACCCGGGCCTGCCCTCGCACCCCGGGCACGAGGTCGCGGCGAAGCAGATGCGGGCGTTCGGCGGGATGGTGTCGTTCCGGGTCGCGGGCGGCGAGGAGGCGGCCGTACGGGTCTGCGACCGGGCGCGGCTGTTCACGCTGGGCGAGTCGCTGGGCGGCGTCGAGTCGCTGATCGAGCACCCGGGGCTGATGACGCACGCGTCGGTGAGCGGCTCGGCGCTGGAGGTTCCGGCCGACCTGGTACGGCTGTCGGTCGGCATCGAGGCGGCGGACGACCTGCTCACCGACCTGACCACAGCCCTCGGCTGACCGCCATCCCAAGCCGGTCGGGCTCACGTGGCAGGGCCGGGCTCAAGTCGCAGGCCTGTGGACGGTGCCGTAAACGCCGCCGTACGGTACCGAAAAGGCCGGAGAGCCGGAGAAGGGGAGCCAGACCACATGCGTACGCGCACCCAGGTGGGCATCGTCGGAGCCGGCCCGGCCGGTCTGCTGCTGGCGCAGCTGTTGCACCGGCAGGGCATCGACACGGTCGTCCTGGAACGGCAGGACGAGGCGTACGTACGGGCGCGCGTCCGGGCCGGCGTACTGGAACCGGGCACCGTACGCGCCCTGAAGGCAGTCGGCGCGGGCGACCGGATGCTGCGCGAGGGCCTCGTGCACGGCGGGTTCGAGCTGCGGTTCGGCGGGCGCGGCCACCGGATCGCGATGGACGAGCTGACCGGTGAGTCCATCACCGTGTACGGGCAGCAGGAGGTCGTCGCCGACCTCATCGACGCACGCCGGGCGGCGGGCGAGACGGTGGAGTTCGAGGCCACCGTCACGGAGGTCACCGGCACGGACACGGCCACACCGGTGATCCACTACCGGCGGGGCGGCGAAACAGGAGAAGCAGCCGAAATACACGAGCTGCACTGCGACTTCGTCGCCGGCTGCGACGGCTTCCACGGGGTGTGCAGGCCGCCGCAGTCGCGTTCGTACGAGCGCGACTACCCGTTCGCCTGGCTCGGCATCCTGGCCGCGGTGCCGCCGTCCTCCGACGAGTTGATCTACGCACGGCACGACCGCGGCTTCGCGATGCACAGCATGCGTTCGCCGTCGGTCAGCCGCTTCTACCTCCAGGTGGCGCCGGACACCGACCTCGCCGAGTGGCCGGACGAGCGGATCTGGAAGGAACTCCGCATCCGGCTCTCGACCGACGACGGCTGGCAGCTCACGGAGGGCGAGGTGACGGAGAAAAGCGTCACCGGGATGCGCAGTTTCGTCAGCGACACCATGCGGCACGGCCGGCTGCTGCTCGCGGGGGACGCCGCGCACATCGTGCCGCCGACCGGCGCGAAGGGCCTCAACCTGGCCGTCTCCGACGCGCAGTTGCTGGGCGAGTCGCTGATCAGCTGGTACGCGGACGGCGACGAGGGCCCGCTGGCCGCTTACTCCGACACCTGCCTGCGGCGGGTCTGGCGCGCGCAGGACTTCTCGTCCTGGATGACGGGGCTGCTGCACCGCAGGGAGGGCGCCGAGTTCGAGCAGCGGGCGCAGCTTGCCCAACTGGCGTACATCTGCCGCTCCACGGCGGCGTCCACGATGCTCGCCGAGAACTACGTGGGCGCGACGGGGATGTGACCCCCGCTCCCGTACGGGGACGGATACGGGACGGGGGGACGCCGTACGACGGGCCCGTACAACGGCCCGTACGACGGGTGCGCCCGTCCCGCGCCCGAGCGGGGGCGCGGGACCGGGGACGTCACGGCTGGCGGGTGGCGTACACCATGTAGTAGCGGTAGACCTCGGGCAGTTCGGCGCGCTCCACGACCACCGAGAAACCCTTGCCGTCAAGCGTGTCAATGATCGTGTCAAGTCGCCCGTCGAGGTCCTGGACCTCGATGACGGCCTGGTCGATGCGGAGCCAGTCCTCGTCGTCCAGGCCCTGCATGACGTCGAGTTCGGCGCCCTCGACGTCGATCTTCAGCAGGTCGATCTGCTCGCCGGGCGCCCAGTCCCGCAGCACCGTGGAGAGCCGGTCCACCTGGGCCTCGACGTCGAGGCCCGTCATCACACGGTCGACCTCGGCCTGGCCGATCTGCTCGACGGTGAGCTCCTGGCCGACCTTCTTCTGCTCCGGGTAACGGGTCGAGTTGCCGGGAACCGCCGGGTAGAAGGTGAAGTGCACCTTCTCGTTCCGCTGGCCGAGCGCCATCCTGCGGGTGTCGACGCCCTTGACGCCGTGTGCGTCGAGGTTCCGCTGCAGCGCCTCGTAAATCGGCGGAATCGGCTCCATGGCCAGCACCTGGGCGCCCGGGAACTGCTGCTTGACGAAGAGGGTGAAGAGGCCGACATTGGCACCGCAGTCGACGATCCGCGACGTGTCGGAGAGTTTGATCCCGTGCCGGAGATACGTCCGGTCCTCGAAGATCTCCTTGTAGATGAAGCCGACCTCGGAGAACTGTTCACCCCCCGCCTGCGGCACGAAGAACGAAACGCCGTCCGCGACCTGTACGGACCTGATCTCAGTCATGATGCGCTCTATCCCCTGCGTTGTGGTTCCGCGGGTCATCGGCGCCCGCCGTGTCAGCGTGCATCACGCATTACCAGCAATCCCCTCGAATTCCGCCGGTCGGCGATCTCCCGGCGATCTCCCCGCCGAGTGCCCGCGGCCTGCCCGCGGAGCACGCCGCGCGGCTGAGAACGGGCAGGAACGGGCCCTGGCCGAGGGGGCGTTGGGCGCGCACGGCGCTCACCAGTCGTACGACGGCGGGGTGGTCTGCGAGGGCCGCGCCACCCACGGCTCCGCCGCCAGCGCCCAGACGGTGAAGGCGATCGCGGCGACGAGCAGCACCGTCCAGAGCACGGCGCGCCACGTGTTGTGCCGGCGCAGCTGCCGCTCGCCGCGGACGAGCGCGCGGGCCGCCAGGTCCACCGGCAGCGGTGCGGGCCGCAGCTCCAGCATGCGGCGGACCTCGTCCTCCTTGCGGTCGGGGGCGCTCATGCCGCGCCCTCCACTTCGCGCTGCGTGCCCGTCGCCGTGCGCGCGGGCGTACGCCGCGGCGCCCGTCCCCGCGGCGGGGGCGCGGCACCGCCGGTGCGCGCGGGCGGGCGGCTCCGCATGGCCGCCGCCGCGCGCCGGCACAGCGCGCGTACGCGCTCGACCGGCAGCCCGAGCGCCGCCGCGACCTGCTCCTCGGCCACCCCCTCGTACAGCCGCAGCACCAGTACGAGCCGCTCCTGCGGCGGCAGCCGGTCCAGCAGTCCGCCGCGCGGCCTGCGGTGGCGCCAGGCGGTGCGCGCGAAGCGTGCGGCGAGCTCCTGCCGGGTGCGGTCGTACGGGTCCTCGCCGCGCAGCCGGTCCCAGCCCGCGTACGTACGGGCCAGCGCGCCGATCAGCAGCCGCTCGGCGGCCGGTGCGGCGCCGGAGCGCTCCCCGGTGAGCAGGGTGGCGGCATGCAGCAGCCGTCCGCCCGCGCCTGCGACGAACGCCTCGAAGTCGCGGGCCCGGCGGGGATCGTGTCCTGCCTGCGGCATCCGCACGGTACCTACCCCCATCTGTCATGGGACGGCAGGCACAGTGATCAAATCAAGAGCCGGGAGTCACCTGGTCCGCGTTCTGCGCGCCGTGCAGCGCCATGTTGAAGCGGGTGAGCAGCGTGCAGAAGACGGTGCGTTCCTCCTCGGACCAGCCGTCCGTGAGCAGTTCCATCAGCTCGCGCCGCGAGGACCGCACCTGCTCCAGACGCGCCATGCCGCGCGGCGAGAGCTGCAGGACGACGGCGCGGCCGTCCTCGGGGTGTGAAGTGCGTTTGACCAGGCCGGAGTCCACAAGCGGGGCGACCTGCCGGGTGACGGTCGAGGAGTCGATCCCCATGCCGGCGGCGAGTGCCTTGACGCCCATGGGGCCTTCCAGGTCGAGCCGGTTGAGCAGCAGGTACGCGGCGCGGTCCATGGAGTTGCGGGCCTGTCCGACGCCGCCGAGGCGGGTCTGCTCCGCGCGCCGCGCGAAGACGGCGACCTGGTGCTGCAGGGCGTCGAGTACGGGTGGTTCGGAGATCTCCGCATCGGGGACAGCGGAGTCGTTGTCGGGAAGGTCTGTCGTCATGTCCGGGTGCGTGGGCATGGCCGGGATGCTCGCTTCTTTGGAAGTTCCAAGTACGTACGACCGAAGTGTGGGGCACAGGGTACGCGCCCCGGCCGCCGCGGCGTAGCGCCCTGCAAGAACCCGCAGCGTCCGCCGTACGGGGCCGCGCTGCCGCCGCGCACGACCGCCGTACGCGGCGGCGCCGCCCGTACGCGCCCCGGCACGGTGCGTACGCGGGCGGGTGCGGCACGTGCCCGGCGCGCGGCGGGGCCCGGGGCGGGCGCGGGGCGGCGCGCTCCCGTACGCACCCTCACCGCACGCACTCCCGGGGATGGTGCGCGAGACTGGCGGCATGGTTGACAGCCCCGGCGGGGACCCCGGCACTTCCCCCGCCCCTCTCGCCCCTCTCGCCGTATCCGTGGACGACGTCCGCAACGCCCAGAAGACGCTGTCCGGCGTCGCCCGCTCCACGGCCCTGGAGGGCAGCCGCCACCTCACCGCCCTGGTCGGCTCCCCGGTCCAGCTGAAGTGCGAGAACCTCCAGCGCACGGGCTCGTTCAAGCTGCGCGGCGCGTACGTCCGCATCGCCGCCATGCCCGCGGAGGAACGCGCGCGCGGCGTCGTCGCGGCGAGCGCCGGCAACCACGCGCAGGGCGTCGCCCTCGCGGCCTCGCTGCTCGGCGTGCGCTCGACGGTGTTCATGCCCGTCGGCGCCCCGCTGCCGAAGGTCGCCGCGACCCGGGACTACGGCGCGCAGGTACGGCTGCACGGCCAGGTCGTCGACGAGACGCTGCGGGCGGCGCAGGAGTACGCGCGGGAGACGGGCGCTGTGTTCATCCACCCCTTCGACCACCCCGACGTGGTGGCGGGGCAGGGCACGGTCGGGCTGGAGATCCTCGAGCAGTGCCCGGAGGTCCGCACCATCGTCGTCGGGGTCGGCGGCGGCGGGCTGGCGGCCGGCATCGCGGTGGCGGTCAAGCAACTGCGCCCGGACGTACGGATCGTGGGCGTGCAGGCGGAGGGCGCCGCCGCGTACCCGCCCTCGCTGGCGGCGGGCGCCCCGGTGGCACTGGACGCCGTGTCGACCATGGCCGACGGGATCAAGGTGGGGCGGCCCGGCGACGTGCCCTTCGCGATCATCAACGACCTGGTGGACGAGGTCCGTACGGTCTCCGAGGACGCGCTGTCCAGCGCGCTCCTGCTGTGCCTGGAACGCGCCAAGATGGTCGTCGAACCGGCCGGCGCGAGCCCGGTGGCCGCGCTGCTCACCGCTCCCGGCACGTTCGAGGGGCCGGTCGTGGCGGTGCTGTCCGGAGGGAACGTCGACCCGCTCGTACTCCAGCGGACGCTGCGGCACGGCATGGCCGCGGCGGGCCGCTACCTCTCGCTGCGGCTCCGGCTCACCGACCGCCCGGGCGCTCTCGCGGCGCTCCTGCACGAACTGTCCGAGGCGGACGCGAACGTCCTGGACGTGAGCCACGTACGCACCGACTCCCGGCTCGGCGTGGACGAGGCGGAGGTCGAACTGCGCCTGGAGACGAAGGGCCCGCAGCACTGCGCGGACGTGGCCGGCGCGCTGCGCTCGGCGGGCTACAAGGTGATCGGCTGAGAAGGCCCAGGCCACGCGATCCAGCCCGTCCGGCGATTGAGGACGGCCCTCAGCCACGACGAGCCCGCGCCCGGCGGACTCCTGTTCTGGGCATGCCCGTCGTCCGTGTAGTCACAGCCCACCCCGACTCACGACTGTCGTGAGGTGTATCGCGTCCACCGAAGGGGCACTCGTACGCGCGGCCGACAGCCACCCGGTACGTCCCTGGTGCGCCCAACCTCCGGTCAAACGAACCCTTGACCAGTCATGACAATTCCTGACTCAGGCGAGTCACATTTCGCGACTGTCGCAAGTCGCTTGACGCGATATATCGCGTCGTGCATAGTAGTGGATCTGCGGGCGGCGCCACCCCACGAGCGCCGCAGATGCCGGACATATTAGGCGTCCGTAAAATCCCTTTCCTCACCACTCCAGACATTGGGGGCCACATGCCAGGCGCCATCTACGCCGAGGGTCTGGTCAAGACGTTCGGCGAGGTCAAGGCGTTGGACGGCGTCGATCTCGAAGTCCCCGAGGGCACCGTGCTCGGCCTGCTCGGGCCGAACGGCGCCGGCAAGACGACCGCCGTCCGCGTGCTGACCACGCTGCTCAAGCCGGACAGCGGCAAGGCCGTCGTCGCCGGGGTCGACGTGCTCAGGCGCCCCAACGAAGTGCGCAGGTCCATCGGGCTGTCCGGCCAGTTCGCCGCTGTCGACGAGTATCTGACCGGCCGGGAGAACCTGCAGATGGTCGGCCAGCTCTACCAACTCTCCGCGCGCGACGCCAAGAAGCGCGCGGCCACGCTGCTGGAGCGCTTCCACCTCGCGGACGCCGCGGACCGTACGGCGAAGACGTACTCGGGCGGCATGCGCCGCCGCCTCGACCTCGCCGCGGCGCTGGTCGTCAGCCCGCCGGTGATGTTCATGGACGAGCCGACCACCGGTCTCGACCCGCGCAACCGGCAGGAACTGTGGGTCGTGATCGAGGAGTTGGTCTCCGGCGGCACGACCCTCCTGCTCACCACGCAGTATCTCGAGGAGGCCGACCGGCTGGCGCACGACATCGCGGTCGTCGACCACGGCAAGGTCATCGCCCGCGGCACCTCCGACCAGCTCAAGGCGCGTACGGGCGGCGAGCGCGTCGAGGTCGTCGTGCACGAGCGGGAGCACATCGCGACGGCACGGGGCGTGCTGGAGGGCTTCGGCAAGGGCGAGTCGGTGGTCGAGGAGCACACCCGGAAGATCACCGTCCCGGTGACCGGCGGCGCGAAGCTGCTCGCGGAGGTCATCCGCGAACTCGACGCCAGGGGCGTGGAGATAGACGACATCGGACTGCGCCGCCCCACCCTCGACGACGTCTTCCTCTCCCTGACCGGCCACGTGGCCGAGGTGAGCGAGACGAACGGCGCCCCGGACGCGGGCGCAGGGGCAGGGACAGGCGCGGGCACCGGCACCGGCACCGGCCAGGACGGCACGGGCGCGAAGGAGACCGCGAAGTGACCACCACGGAAGGCACGATCGTCGCGCCGGCCGCCCCGCTCGCCAAGGGCGGCATCAGGCAGTCCGTCTCGGACTCCCTGATCATCGCCAAGCGGAACCTCATCCGGATGCTGCGCATCCCTGAGGTCGTCATCTTCGGGCTGATCCAGCCGATCATGTTCGTGGTGCTGTTCAGCTACGTCTTCGGCGGCTCCATCAACCTCCCCGGCGCAGGCATAGACGCGGGGGCGTACCGCGAGTTCCTGATGGGCGGCATCTTCGCGCAGACCGTCACCTTCGCCACGGCGGGCGCCGGCGCGGGCATCGCCGAGGACATGCACAAGGGCCTCGTCGACCGGTTCCGTTCCCTGCCCATGGCCCGCGGCGCGGTGCTCACCGGGCGAACCCTCGCCGACATGGTGCAGACGGCGCTCACCCTCGTCGTGCTGGCGCTCGTCGCGGTGCTGGTCGGCTGGCGTACGCACGAGAACCTCCTCAAGGTCCTCGCGGGCTTCGCCCTGCTGCTCCTCCTGGGCTACGCGTTCACCTGGATCGGCGCGCTGATCGGCCTGTCCGTCCGTTCGCCGGAGGCCGCGACCTCGGGCGGGCTGGTCTGGCTGTTCCCGCTGACGTTCATCTCGAACGCCTTCGTGCCCTCCCAGAACATGCCGTCCCTGCTCCAGCACGTCGCCGAGTGGAACCCGTTCAGTGCCACCGTGCAGGCGTCCCGCGAGCTGTTCGGGAACATACCGCCGGGGTATCCGACGCCGGACGCCTGGCCGATGCAGCACCCCGTGCTGGCCTCGCTGCTCTGGTCGGTCGTGATCATCGCGCTGTTCCGTACGCTCGCGGTCCGCAAGTACAAGTCCGCGACCGCCTGAGCCGCCGGCCGACGGCGACAGATCGGGCGTCGGCCGGGGCAAGCAGCGGGGCCGGGCGCGTGCTGCGCCCGGCCCGTCGTCCACGTCGTGCGGTCAACCCTGGTAGGGCTTGGCCTCCAGGATGCGCACCGAGGCCATCTTGCCGTTCGGCAGCTCGTACTCGACGTCGGTGCCGACCTTCTTCCCGTTCACGCCGCCGCCCAGGGGGGACTGCGGGGAGTAGGTCTCGATGTCCGAGCTCGCGTACTCGCGCGAGGCCAGGAGGAAGGTCAGCGTGTCGTCCTCGTCGCCGTCGAAGGCGATCGTCACGACCATGCCGGGCGCGACCACCCCGGTATCGGCGGGAGCCTCTCCCACCTTCGCCGTCTCGAGCAGCTGCGTCAGCTGCCGTACGCGCAGCTCCTGCTTGCCCTGCTCCTCCTTGGCCGCGTGGTACCCGCCGTTCTCCCGGAGGTCGCCCTCCTCACGAGCCGCCTCGATCTTCTTGGCGATCTCGGTGCGTGCAGGACCCGACAGGTACTCCAGCTCGGCCTTGAGCTGGTCGTACGCCTCCTGGGTCAGCCAGGTGACGCTGTCGCTGGTCTGGGTCACAGGTCGCTCCTCGTCGGTGCTGGGATATAAAGCAACGCCCTACCCAACAGGCTGCGCCTTGGTGGGCGGGCGGAAACTACGAGCCTAACAATTACGGCGGAAAAGGGAAGAAGGAGAAACAGAAAGTCAGGGTCCGGTCACTTCTCGTCACCGACGGTCCCGGGCCCGGCGGTTGCGCGGCTTGCGCACCGCGGGCGCCGTACGAGCCGTGCCAGCCGTACGCGCGCCGGTGCGCACCATACGCGAGCGGTGCAGGAAGTGTGCGCGAAGCGTGCGCGAGCGCGGCCTCAGCCGCCCTGTGCCGTATCGCAGTTGACCAGTTCGACACTGGCCGCCCGCCCGGTCGTACGCATCGTGACCACCGTGTCGATCCGGCTCTCCGCCGAGTCGACCCGTACGTCCTTCCGTCCGACCTCGGCGTCCTCCTTGTCCATCGCACGCAGCGTGCACACCCCGTGCGCGTCCGCGTCCTTCCGGATCTCGAGATGGGCCTCGACCGACTCGTCCGAGACCACCTTGAACTTGATCAGCTCGCCGCTGACATCCGTGCCCGAGACATAGGAGAATCCGAACCAGCCGACCACCGCCAGCAGCACGGCGCCCAGCACGAAGCCCACGGTCTTCAGCGTACGGTCCGCACGGGCGTCCGCGGAGCGCCCGTAGCGGCCCTCGGGCGGCCTCTGCTGCACTGCAACCATGTCCTGTTCTTTCGGTTGGGGCGGGAATAGACCAGGGTGCTGGTTCGGTCACTATAGAAGCCGTCCGAAGTGACGAGATGACGAGGATCGAGTCTTGACTGAACAGCTGCGACTGATGGCCGTGCACGCGCACCCCGACGACGAGTCGAGCAAGGGTGCCGCGACCATGGCGAAGTACGTGTCCGAGGGGGTGGACGTGCTGGTCGCGACCTGCACGGGCGGTGAGCGCGGCTCCATCCTCAACCCCAAGCTCCAGGGCGATCCTTATATCGAGGAGCACATCCACGAAGTACGCAAGAAGGAGATGGACGAGGCCCGCGAGATCCTCGGCGTCAAGCAGGCCTGGCTGGGCTTCGTCGACTCCGGTCTCCCCGAAGGCGACCCGCTGCCGCCGCTGCCGGAGGGCTGCTTCGCCCTCCAGGACGTGGACGTGGCGGCGGAGGCGCTGGTGAAGCTGATCCGCGAGTTCAAGCCGCAGGTCATCACCACGTACGACGAGAACGGCGGCTATCCGCACCCGGACCACATCATGACGTACAAGATCTCGGTGGCCGCCTTCGACGCGGCGGGCGACCCCGAGCGCTACCCCGACGCCGGCCCCGCCTGGCAGCCCCAGAAGCTCTACTACAACCAGGGCTTCAACCGTCCCCGTACGGTCGCGCTGCACGAAGGGCTGCTGGCCCGCGGCATGGAGTCGCCGTACGGGGAGTGGCTGGAGCGCTGGAAGAAGATCCAGACGAAGGAGCGCACCCTCACCACGTACATCCCGTGCGCCGAGTTCTTCGAGATCCGCGACAAGGCGCTGATCGCGCACGCCACCCAGATCGACCCCGACGGCGGCTGGTTCCGGGTCCCGCTCGAGGTGCAGAAGGAGATCTGGCCGACGGAGGAGTACGAGCTCGCGAAGTCGCTCGTGGACACGTCCCTCCCCGAGGACGACCTCTTCGCGGGCATCCGCGAGAATTGACGTATGAGTGCGACGCAGAGCAGCGCGGTCCAGCTCCTTCCGCTGGCGAAGGAGCTGGACGAGAACAAGGTGACGCCGGGCGTCCTTGGCTTCCTCGTCTTCGCGGTCATCGGTCTCGCGGTGTGGATGCTGATGAAGTCGATGACGAAGCACATGAAGCGGGTCGACTTCGAGGAGGCTCCGGAGGAGCCCCGCAAGGCGTCCGGCCGGCCGGCGGCAGCGGACGGCGAGTCCGGCCGTGAAGCGTCGGACAAGGCGCCGGTCCCGTCCCCTGCCCGCCCGGCGGACACGGAGGAACGCGCGGAATGACCGTTCCCGGCGGTCCTCCTGTCCGAAGGGCCGCCGGTACGGGCACGGGCCGCCGCCGGGTCACGCCCCCGGGGGAATTCGACGCGCGCCGTACACGTTCTACGGACGCTGCTCCATGTCCGCACGCCCCTCCCCTGGAGCCCTCATGATCTTCGGTCGCCACAAGAGCCACCTCCCGACCCCCGACGAGGCCCTGCCGGGCCGCCCCGCCCCGACGTACACGGTCCCGGACCGCCACACGGTCCTGGGCAACGCGCTGCTCGGCCCGTACCCCGAGGGCCTGGAAACCGCCGACTTCGGGCTGGGCTGCTTCTGGGGCGCCGAGCGCAAGTTCTGGCAGACGGACGGCGTCTGGACGACCCTCGCGGGCTACCAGGGCGGCCACACCGAGCACCCCACATACGAGGAGGTCTGCTCGGGCCTCACCGGCCACACCGAGGCGGTCCGCGTCGTCTACGACCCGTCGAAGGTCTCGTACGAGTCGCTGCTGAAGCTGTTCTGGGAGTCCCACGACCCCACCCAGGGCTTCCGCCAGGGCAACGACGTCGGCACCCAGTACCGCTCGGCGATCCACACCCACACCCCGGCCCAGCAGTCCGCCGCGGAAGCCTCCCGCGACGCGTACCAGAAGGTCCTCGCGACCTCGGGCTACGGCGAGATCACCACAGAAATCCTCCCGGCCGCCCCCCGCCCCTTCTACCCGGCGGAGCCGTACCACCAGCAGTACCTCGAGAAGAACCCCGCGGGCTACTGCGGCATCGGCGGCACGGGCGTCAAGCTAAGTGACCTGTCCGAGGGCGGTTCGTGCCCGACGGGGATCGCTCCGGCAGACGGCTAGCAGCGCCCCGGGCAGCGGGCGGCTACCTCATCGCCCTTTCGGGCGACCGTAGGCTGATCCCACTCGCTACGCTGAACCCAGGCATCACACTCTCATCCATGGGAGCAGCCATGACGACCTCCGCCGCTGGGCAGCCACTCGTCCCCCAGCCGCCCGCCACCGTGTCCGGCCTACGTCAGGCCCTGGCCCAGATCGCGCCTGCCGCGCTCCCGGCCTACACACGCGAACTCGACCAGGCGGCGGACCAGTCCCGGCAGGGCGCCGACCTCGCTCCGCTACAGCGCTTCATCGCCCAATGGTCCGTCTACGTGCACATTCAGCGGCAGCCGGAACTCGCCGGGGAGTTCCGGCGGTGGGAAGACCTCGCAGACGCCGGCGACGCGCAGCAGGCACGGCAGGCGGCAGCTGAGATCGGCCGCATCCTCGACCAGGCCCACACCGCACTCGCGCTGCACCCGCGGTGAGCGCCGACTGGCGCTGGGAGTACGACCCCGACCATGCGCACGTTGCCGGCGGGGTACCCGAACACGTCGTGGCGGAGGTGGAACGCCTAGCCGGGCAACTCGTCGACTTAGCCGTGATGGGCGTCGATGTAAGCGACTTCGGCAATGCACCTCGCCCCGGCGGCCTAAGACGCATGGACGCGGCAGGAGGATGGTTCTACTTCCTCGTCGCCCCACGAGACAGCCTGATCGTCATCGTACGGATCATCCCGCCCTTCACGGACCTGTGAACGGCGTCGACAACCATGCCTCAGTGGACAGGAGTTGAGCATCACGAGCGCCAACGTCTGCTGTTCTCTGACCCGGCCGGGTTACATGCAGCATCGGCGGCACGGGCGTCTCCTGCCCGGTGGGCGTGGCGCCCGCGGAAGGATGAGCGCGGGATTCGATCCCGCCCATCGCACGGTCCGCGGCGAGCTGTTCGCCAGCGGATCGATCCCGATTCGGTGCGCGGACGCCCACCGTCACGTAGCTCTCACACCGTAAGGCCCGCAAGGCTGCTGAAGTGGGCCTCCGCCACCGCCCCGGCACCGCGCGTGGGGTGACCGGTCGCCCGTTGTCAGTCCGCGCTGCCTTCAGTCCGCGCTGTCCTGCATCGGGGCCCAGAACTCCTCGAACGACATCGTGCCGTCGCCGTCCGTGTCGAGTACGTCGATGAACTGCTGCGCCTGCTCGTCGGTGAGGTGCTCGCCGCGCAGCTCGGCGACGACCTGCTGGTACTCCTTGGCGGTTATCTGCCCGTCGCCATCAAGGTCGTATGTGTCGAAGACCTTGCGCGCGGCCGCTTTCATGTCCACCACGTGAGTTCGCCCTTCCTCGTTGGATGTTGTGCGATGTTACTGCGCAACGATCTCCTGCAGCACACCGAAGAGGGCGTCTCCTGCCCGGTGGGCGTGGCCTCGGCCGAAGGGTGACAATCACCGCGTGGGCTTCGGAACGTACGCGCGCAGGGTCCGCGACGGACAACTGCCTTTCGCCCGGCGGTACACAGCACTGAGGTGTGCCGTCGGGCACTACTGCCCGCTCGGCTTCAACGCCACATGGGCGTACCTCTCGGCGACCGCGTGCCCCTCCCCCGACCTGCGCAGAGATCCTTCGGCTCTCCTACGGGCACTGGACACCCTGGAGGCCAGCCGCGCGGTCCGGCTCAATGAGCTGGCGGCCTTCGCCGCTCGCCGTCGCACGGAGAAGGCGGCCGGCCGCCGAACCCCTCGGAGCACCGACACGGAAGGCTGGAGCCGGCCACGCTGGCCGAGCGACACGGCACCCTCCCGTCCGGGACTCATCGCTGCGGTGGCGAACCACCACGCCTCGTTCCGGCGGTCCCCCTACCCCGACGGGACGCTCTACAGCGACAGCCACGCTCGTCAACTCGCCGACCTGCACACCTCTCTCCACGCGTGCGCGTCCTCGTACCTCAGCGGCCTCGGCCACCTCGACGGCCCGTCACGCGAGACACTGGCCGAAACCATCCACGGCATCCGCCGTCATATGCGTCCGGGCTACGCACCGCTGAACGGCTACCTGGCCGCATGGCTGCGCTTCGCGAACCTCCTCGAGTACGCCACGGACACCCGCCTTGACCACTGACTTGTCCCAGCGGCGGCAAGCGGGCTCCGCCGCTACAGGGGTGCTGTTGGCGGGAGCCGGCACGGTCGCCATGTTCGTGAGCCAGAACGGGGCTTGCAGAGTCACGAGTGAGTCCTGGCCCGGGTCAGTTTGTAGTGGAGGCGGACCGCCGTGGCGGACCAGAGGCGGAGTACGTGGTCGGTGCGGAGTGTGCCCTCGCTGTCCGTGTAGACGCGGAACGTCTCGTGGATCGGCACACGGGCCGCGTGCGCGCGGCCGTCGTGTGCCACCACCACGTACGCGCCGTTGTCGCCGAAGGCGCCTGCGGGAGAGGTCAGTTCCAGTGCGCCGTCGCGCGTGGCGCGTGGGCGCAGGAACACCTGGACGTTGCCCGCTTCGAGGGGGAAGGCCACGTGGACGCTCGGCTGCGGGGAGTGCGGCAGTGTACGGGGCGCGTAGCAGCCGCTGTAGACGTACTCCCCTGTGGCGCGCAGTTTCCGCATCCAGCCCGCGGCCAGCTGTTCGCCGTCGGGACCCACGATCGTGGCCACCCTGCTGTCCATGCCGTGGGCGACGTCGAGTGGCCGCATCGGCAGGGCGAGTTGTTGCACCCGGCGCCCGAAGAACCGTGAGACGAGCTCGCCGCCGGGCCGGAACAGGGCGCTCCACTGGGCCCACACCTCCATGCGCCAGTCGGAGGTGTGCTCGTAGAAGTCACGGATCTCGGGGCGCAGGGCGGAGGCCTTGAAGTCCGGCCCGTCGAGCGACGACATGTCGGCCAGCAGGCCGCCGCCGTCGTCCTCCCGGACCGTGCCGCCACGCGCCGCCGCGGCGGCGCGCAGCCAGCCGTCGCCGATGGTCTGGGTGTCGTGCATCGGGGCGGCCAGCCAGCCGTGCCGTCCCGCCAGGTCGACGGGACGGCCGTTGACGCGCCAGAACGCCCGGGACGTACGGTCCAGCCACGGCATGAACGAAGTCATGCGGCACAGAATGCCAGCCGCACGCCGGCGCCCCACGGGTCGCGCGGAGCCCTCCGGGTGCGCCGGGCGTCAGTGGCTCCAGGGCTGGTCGAAGCCCCCCGGCGGCGAAGAGGCGGGGTGGGGTTGGGGGTTGGGCTCCGCCCCTGTGTTCTGATCCGGGGCCGGTGAGTCCGGGACCGGAGAGTTCCGGGCCGATGAGTGCGGGGCCGATGAGTGCGGGGCCGAATTCGGGGCCGGTGAGTTCGACTGGGGGTGGTCGGGGAAAGCGCCCGTATCGGGTTTTCGGCGGCCGCGTTCGTTTATGGGAAGCACATTGGTTCCGACGCGCTGTGCCTCTTCCGCGGCCTGGCGGGCCTCGGCGAGCACGTCGCCCTGCTCGCCGATGAGGTTGTCGTAAATCGGCGCGTCGCCGCTTTCGTTCGATGCCATCGCGAAACGGTCCTTTCGGTGTGTCGAGGGAGGTCGGTACGTGCGCGCCAGGGCGGGCACGGCCCGACTGTGCGGCCGGACTGCGCGCACCCCAACGGTGCCCGCCCCCACGGGAATTGAGCGCTCTTCCCTGCTTCTTTTGTTCCCATGGTGCCGCGCCGGCCGGACAGCCGCGCCGACCGGGTACCACACCGGCCGGTACCGCACCGGTTCGAGCCCGCAGCGCGGACGGGGCCGTGCAGACCGGGTGGTCGGACCCTGGACCGCCCGCGCTGCGGAGCGAGGAGTGAGGAGTACCGGGGGGGCGTCTCTCCACTCCGCTTACGGCCGTTGACCAATCGGCCGCACCTCCCTCTGCGCCGCGAGGGAGCACTTTCGTCACACCATTCCTGTGGATTTCGCGTGGACTTTTCGTAACTGCTCTCCTCGGGTCCACGTCCGGGATTACGTAACGGCTTCGGAGCACGCGGCGCAGAGGGAAATGCGGAATGAGCCGTGCGCGCACACACGTGATCGCTCTCCGTGTTTCCCGGACGTCTGCCCCACAGAGATTGGAACGTCATGAGTTACCCCAACGGGCCTGCTCCGGCCAGCCATCGGCAGAGCGGCGCCCCGAACGAATCGGCATCGAAGCGGACAGCCCTCGTAGTCCATACGATCGCCGACATTGCCGCCGGTTTTCTGGTCCTGTGGATCGTTCTCTCCCTGCTCGAGGCCAATCAGGCCAATGTCTTCGTGCAGTTCGTGCAGGACATGGCCAACTGGCTCGCGGGCTGGTCACAGGACATTTTCACGATGGAGAACGAGCACATACGCCTCGTCCTCAATTACGGCCTGCCCGCCGTCCTCTACCTCGTTGTCGGCCACGGCATAGCCGCCCGGCTACGGCGTGCCTGACCGGCTTCACCCGAAGCCCGGTCCGTGCAGATCCGGTGGACGCGATGCAGCCCGCCGTCGCCAGAAGTTCACGTCTTCCCGATGCGGCCCGTATCGGGCGGCCCGTATCGGCACACGGTGTGCCGGTGCGGGCCGCGTGCTGCCGCCATGACGGCCTACGCGGCCCGGCAGCCGCTCGTACCCCGGCCGGCCTCCACCGCGCCCGGCTCCGTGCGGCTTCGGCCCAGAACGCTCGCGGTACCGTCAGCAGCAGGCGGACGGCGACGCGGCGGTGGCCGGTGCGGCGGCGAGGCGGGCCTGGAGCATCGTCGACATGACCCCCATGAAGCGGTCCGTACGGGCGCGGCCGAGGATGAACGGGTTAGGGCCCTGCGGGTTGGCGCGGAGGGCGGCGGCGCGTCCGAGGCCGTGATCGTTGGGATGGTTGGAGAGCTCCACGTCCACGCCGGACCGGCGCATGCGGTGGCCGAACGAGTGGAGTGACGCCAGGTGGGTGCGGAGCTCCGGGCGGGTGGCGGGCGGGTCGGCGCCGCCCCAGAGCATCGCCGTGTGGCGCGCGCGGCCCGCCCGTACGGGGATGACCGGCGAGACCGTGCCCGGCGTGTGGCCCGGGGTGTGGTGGAGCCGGATCGTGGTGCCGCCGAGAGTGAGGCGCTGGCCGTCCGCGAAGTCCAGGTCACGGGCAGGCGCGTGCTCCGGGGCCGTACGGGCCGTGGGTGGAGTCACCAGAATGAACCTCACCGGTGTCGCGGAATTCGTCACGACGGAACGGGACGGCCCGGACGGCATCGCACTTTCACGCCCGGAGAACACGTCCGGGCCGGACAATGCCGGAGGCATTCCCGGCCTCGCCGCCAAACCCGGCGCGGAATTGGGGACTTCCGGGACGGTGAGGGGTCTCCGGCACTTCCTCGAACGGCACCGTGACACCGCGATGGTGCGCGGCTCCGCTTCCTGAGGTCGAGACAACTGGCGCGTACGGCCACAGGCGCGTACGGCCACGGAATCCGTACGACCACAGGCCGCACGACCACAGGCCCGTACGGCCACGCCATGTGCCGTGCGCGGCCGGGGAGTTGGCGCCCACTCCCGGGCCGCGCACGTCGAGCCGTTGGGCCGTTGGACCGTTGGGCCGTCGGGCCGTCGGGCCCAAGTGCCGTACCGCCCCGCGTGCGGGCACAGGACGGTACGGCACGTCACCGCGCATCGCTGCACGTCAACGGTGTCGACGCGCGTAGCGCAACGCGCGTAGCTGTCGCTCAGTCAGACGAGCCCGACTTCGCTGTCTGCTCAGCGAGGGCGATCAGTTCCCGAGCCTTGGCCTCGCTCTGGTCGTAGCGCTCGGGGTAGGCGGACCGCTGGACGCTCTGTGCCAGCTGACCGGCGGTGAAGCCGGGGTTGTTCCGGTCGTTGGGGATGGCCTGTTCGAGGAACTTGGTCGTCGCGTAGACCGGGTCCAGGATCTGCTCCGGCGTGCCCCAGCCCGCGCTCGGGCGCTGCTGGAAGACGCCGAGGGAGTCCCGGTCGCCGCAGTTGAGGTTGTGCATGTGGGACTCGACCCAGCCCGCCTCGAACGCGGCCAGCATCACCTTGGGGGTGACCTGGTGGTCGAGGGCGACCTGGTGCACGGTGTTGATGATCGCCGGGTCGTGCTCCGGCGGCACCTCACAGGCGGCGAGGAGTTCGGCGTTCGACTTGTGCCGTGAGTCCTGCGCCGACGCCGACGGCGAGGGCTGCGGGTCGGACCCTCCGGCGTACGCCGTCACGGACAGGCTCCCGAGTACGAGCAGACCGCCCGCGAGCCCGACCAGCCCTCGTCTCGTGCGCTTTCCGTGCTTGGTCCGCGACATTCGCGACATGGGTGTCTTCCTTCCAGGTGGGGGTCAGAACGGCGCTGGAGACGCCGTCCTGCTGGCGTACCGACGGCTCCCGCCATGTGGGGGCGGCGGGTGCAATCGATTTCGCGGGGGACCGTAGTGAGATGTCAGGGGCGCGTCAACAACTTGTGCAACATTGCCCGCTCACAGCCCTCGTGGACAGCTGCGGCACTCACGCCTCCGCGATCACTCGCCCCGCGCCCGCGGCGGACGTGCGTCCCGGCTGCCAGGACACCCACGCACGTTCCGAGTTCTACCAGCGGGCGCCGCACGGCGAAGCGGGTTACCACGGGACAGACGGCGTGTTGCTCAGACTTCCCGGGTGAAATCGGGTTCTTCCGTGCGGGTCCGTTTGAGTTCGCAGAAGCCCGGGACCGCCGCGAGCGCCGTCAGGCCGTCCCACAGGCGGCCGGCCGCCTCGCCCGCCGGGGCCGGGGAGACCACCGGCCCGAAGAACGCTGCCGTACGCCCGTACGGGCCCGCGTCGCGCAGCGCGGTCACCGGCGTGCCGACGCCCTCGCCCACGAGCGCCACGGCCTCCGCGTGCGAGGCGCGTACGGCCGCGTCGTGGCGCTCGTCCCAGGCCGCGTCGGCCAGGTGCGCGGGCAGGCCGGCGTCCGCCAGCGCGTCCGCAAGCGCCGTCCACTCCCCGCGCTCGTGCAGGCGTACGCCCAGCGCGGCGAGGTAGCGCCCGAGCGCGTCCGACCCGTGCCGCTCCCCCACGACCGCGCACAGCCGCGCAGGCGCCCACAGGTACTCGCCCCACTCGCCGTCCGGGTCCTCCGGGTTCACCTCCAGGCCCTCGTTCAGCACCTGGAGGCTCATCACGCGCCAACGCACCGTCACAGGGCGCACCTTTGTCACCTCGGCCAGCCAGCGTGAGGTGAGCCAGGTGTACGGGCACACGGGGTCGAACCAGAAGTCCACCTGCGCTGGTCCCGGGTCCGGCACGGCTCAGGACCGCCGTTCGGCGACCGCCAGCACACGGCGGGACATCAGCGGAATCTGGTGGTCCAGCTGATGCCGTACGGAGGCGGCGACCGCGTCGGCGGCCTCCTCGCCCTCCTCCTCGGCGAGTTCGTCGCGGCGGTCGATCAGGCCGTGGCTGACGGCCCGCATCCGGCGGCGCCAGTCGGGGGTCTCCTCGTACGCCCGTACGTGGAAGCCCGCGCGCTCCAGCAGCGGGCGGTGGTCGGGCACCTGGGGCGGGCGGTCCTCGGGGGTGCGGTGGTAGTCCCAGCTGGTGAAGACGGCGCGGCCGCCCGGCGCGAGGACGCGGTGGATCTCGTCCAGCGCCCGCTGCTTGTCGGGCGCGAAGGTCAGCGCGTCGACGCTCATGACGGCGCGCGCGGCGCCGTCCGGGAGCCCGGTGTCCGCGAACTCGCCCCGCCGGAAGTCCACATGGGCGGCGTCCAGCCCGGGGAAGCGGGCCACCGCCGCCCGCGCCTCCCGCAGCGCCACCTCGGAGATGTCCAGGCCGAGCAGCCGTACGCCCTTGCCCGTGCCTGGTCCCCTGCCCGTACCCGCTCCCGTGCTCGTACCGGCCGCCGTGCCCGTAGCGGCCGCCGACGCACGAGACGCGACGGTCAGCCCCGTGCCGCCCCGGCCGCAGCCGAGGTCGACGAGCAGCTCGCCGTCGCCGACGCCCGTCTCCGCAGCGATGCGGTCGAGTTCGGTGCGCGTCGTGAAGCTGTACGGGTCGGCCTGCTCCGGGTACTCGTCGCCGTACACGTCACGCCAGATCCGCCGCCGGGTGTCACGCCGCTCCTGCCGCGTGTAACCGTCGTCGAACACAGCGGTCCAGTCGGTCCCCTGCCCCATCGCGAACCCCTCCCCGCGCCCGGTTCTGCCCTGCGTCCTACGCCGCCCCGCGTTCCTGCGCCGCCGCGGCCGTCCACTCGTCGGCGAGCAGCGACCACACCTCCACGTCGTGCCGCCGGCCGTCCTGCGCGTGCACCTGCCGGAGCGTCCCGTCGCGGGTCATGCCGAGCCTCCTGGCCGCCGCCGTGCTGCGGACGTTGGCGGTCACCGTACGCCACTCCACCCGGCTCATGCCCCGCACCCGGAACGCCCAGTCGATCAGCTCGCGCGCCCCCCGGTGCACGAGCCCGCGGCCCTCGCCCTCCGGAACGGTCCAGGCCCCTATCTCGCAGACACCGCTCGCGACGTCGAACGTACGGAAGACGAGGCCGCCGACGAGCCGGCCGTCGGCCCAGATGCCGTAGATGCGGCCCTCGTCGCGGGCCTGCTTGTCGGCGTAGTCGCGCAGCCAGCGGCGGGCGCTGCCCACGTCCGTGATGAGCGCGGGCCAGGGCAGCCAGGGGCTGAGATGGGCACGCGCGCTGTCGATGCTCTCGGCGAACTCCTCGGCCTGCCACGGCTCCAGAGGCCGCAGCTCGGCGGTGTCGGTCAACGGGAGGGCGAACACGGGGTCTCCGATCGGACGGGGCCGTGGGAGCGGCGGCAACGGGTGCGTACCAAACATTCGTTACGTACTATAACTGTGACACTGGAGCGCTGTGACACCTGAAGCGCCAATGGCCGCGCCTGTGGCTGCTGTCCGGCCGGAGAGGAGACCCCATGCCACCCGCACGCGGCGACCACGACGCCCGCCGGGCCGACGTGTCCGAAGCGGTGTGGCGTGTCCTGGCCGAGCGCGGCCTCGGCGGGCTGACGCTGCGCGCCGTCGCGGCCGAGATGGGCGCCTCGACCGGCCTGCTCACGCACTACTTCCCGACCAAACGCGCACTCGTGCAGCACGCCCTCGAGGTGGCCGAAGCCCGTACGGCGTCCCGCGCCCGGCGCCGCCCCGAAGCCGGCGGCCTGCCCGCGCTGCGGGCCGCACTCCTCGACGTGCTGCCCCTCACCGAGGAGTCGGCGGCGATGAACCGGGTCTGGGTCAGCTCCTGGGACAACGCCCTCGCCGACCCCGGCTTCCACCGCAACGAACGTGCGCGGCTGGCCCGTTGGCGCGCCACCCTGCGTACGCACGTGACCGACGCGCAGCGCCAGGGCGAACTGCCCGCCGCGGCGGACCCGGACGAGGTGGTCGCGGCCGCCGCGGCGTTCACCCACGGGCTGGTCGCCCACGCGCTGTTCGACCCGGACGCGTACCCGCCGCACCGCCAGACGGCGCTGCTGGACGCGTTCCTGCGGGGCGCCCGTACGGACCCGGGGCCGCAGGCTCGTACGGGCACGGGGCCCGACGCCCGTACGGACCCGGGGGCCTGACGCCCGTACGGACGCGGGACCTGACGCCCGTACGGGCCGCTGACCGGTCACACCGTGGCCGGCATCTCGCACCTGCCGTCGAAGTCCCCCTCGGAACGGGCCTCCAGGAAGGGGTAGTCGGTGCACCCCTCCGCGCCGCCCCCGTACATGCCCGTCCCCCGCATCCGGTTGAGCGGGGCGCAGGCGGCGACGCGCAGGGGCAGGTCCGGGTTGGCCAGATACAGCCGCCCGAACGCGTACACGTCGGCGAGCCCCGCGCGCAGGGCCCGTTCCGCCCGCTCGACGCCGCCGGGGCTGGGCCCCGGACCGTCGTAGGTGGCCAGGAGGGTGCCGCGCCAGCGCGGGCGCAGGTCCTCCAGCGCGGCGTACGCGCCGGTCTGCACGACGTGCGGATACGCCAGGCCCAGCCCGTCCAGGGCGGCCAGCAGCCGGTGGTAGCGCGGGGGTACGGCGGACTCGGCGATGTCGTTCAGGGAGTTGCCGGGCGAGACGCGCAGTGCCGTACGGTCGGCGCCGATCGCGGCGGCGACGGCTTCGACGACCTCGACGACCTCGACGGCGAAGCGGACGTGGTCGGCGTAGCCGTCGGTGCGCTGGTTGGCGTTGCCGGACAGGAACTGGTGGACGAGGTAGCCGTACGCCGCGCTGATCTCCACCCCGTCGAATCCGGCGGCGATCGCGGACTATCTGTCACAGCCGTGACCGCGGCCACCAGACCGAGCCCGTCCGGCGATTGAGGACGGACCCCGGCCACGACGGACCCGTCGGTGGGCCACACGCGGACGGGCCAAGCGCAGCAGCGTGGCCGCTCCGGTTCGTCCTCAAACGCCGGACGGGCTTGGAATGGTGGCCGCTACCGCCCGAGGGGACAGGCGGTAGGGTCCGGGGCGTGGAGCTCACCGTACTCGGCGGTTGCGGCGCCTGGCCGACCGCCCGCCAGGCATGCAGCGGGTACGTGCTGGAGAGCGACGGCTTCCGGCTGCTGCTCGACCCCGGTTACGCGACGCTGCCCCGGCTGCTGGACCACATGCCCGTCACCGCGGTCGACGCGGTGCTGGTCAGCCACGGCCACCCGGACCACTGCGCGGACCTCAACCCCCTGCTGCGCGCACGGGCGTTGGCGGACTCCCCCGACGGCGGCCCGAACGGGCACCCCCTGCCCGTGTACGCGCTGCCCGGCGCACTCGACGCCGTACTCGCCCTGGACCGGCCCGGCATGCTGACCGACTCCTACGACCTGCGCGAACTCCACGCCGGTCCGCACCGGTTCGGCATCGGCCCGTTCACCGTGGACAGCATGCCGCTGCCGCACCACGTACCGAACGCGGGCTTCCGCCTGACCGAAACAAGCGACGCCAAGGGCGCCAACGGCACCAACGGCGGCACCCTCACCTACACCGGCGACACCGGCCCGACCGCGGACATCCCCGAACTGGCCCGCGGCGCCGACCTGCTGCTGTCCGAGGCGACGTACCCGGAGCACGTGCCGGAGGCGGACGCCGAGTTCCTGCTCAGCGCCCGCCTCGCGGGCCGGTACGCCGCGGAGGCCGGTGTCGGACGGCTCGTGCTCACGCACCTGTGGCCCGGTACGGACCCGGACGAGGCCGTGTCGGCGGCGGCAAGCGCGTACGACGGTCCGATCCGCGTCGCACGCCCCGGGGACGTGTTCCACACGAAGCCCCAGGACGCCGGCTGACCGACGCTGACCGGCTGACCAGGCGGCGCGCCACAGGCCACGCGCCACGCGCCACCGGCCACCGGCCACCGGCCGGGGCCAACCGCCAACCCCCTACGCGGCGAGCGTCGACGCGTCGATCACGAAGCGGTACCGCACGTCGCCCGCGAGGACCCGCCGGTACGCCTCGTTGATCTGGTCCGCCGCGATCACCTCGATCTCCGCGCCGATGCCCTCCCGCGCGCACAGGTCCAGCATCTCCTGGGTCTCCGGGATGCCGCCGATCGCGGAACCGGCCAGCGACTTGCGGCCGGCCAGCAGCGAGAACGTGCCGACGGACTGCGGCTGTTCCGGCGCGCCGACGTTCACCATGGTGCCGTCGTTCCGGAGCAGTCCGAGGTATGCGTCCAGGTCGAGGTGCGCGGAGACGGTGTTGACGATCAGGTCGAGGCTGCCCGCCAGCTCCTCGAACGTCGCCGGGTCCGCGGTGGCGTGGAAGTGGTCGGCGCCGAGCCGGAGTCCGTCGTCCCGCTTCCGCAGGGACTGGCTGAGCACGGTGACCTCGGCGCCCATCGCGTGCGCCAGCTTGACGCCCATGTGCCCGAGGCCGCCCATCCCGACGATGGCGACGCGCTTGCCGGGCCCGGCCTTCCAGTGGGCCAGCGGCGAGTAGACGGTGATGCCCGCGCAGAGCAGCGGCGCGGCCTGGTCGAGGGCGAGCCCGTCCGGGATGCGCAGGGTGTACTGCTCGTCGACGACGATGTGCGTGCTGTAACCGCCGTATGTGGGCTCGCCGTCCACGCCGGTTCCGTTGTACGTGGCGATCATGCCGCCGCCGGTGCAGTACTGCTGCAGCCCCGCGCGGCAGTTGTCGCACTCGCGGCAGGAGTCGACGAAGCAGCCGACGCCCACCCGGTCGCCGACGGCGTACCGCGTGACGCCGGGGCCGACCTCGCTGACCACGCCCGCGATCTCGTGACCGGGGACCATCGGGAAGATCGACTGTCCCCAGTCCTCGTCGACCTGGTGAATGTCGGAGTGACAGATTCCGGCGTACTTGATGTCGATCAGGACATCGTGCTCGCCGACCGCGCGCCGCGGCACGGTGGTGGGCTCCAGGGGCGCCTTGGGGGCGGGTGCGGCGTAGGCGTGTGCCGTGGTGGCTGGCATGGGGTGTGGCTCCTCAGCGCGGTCTCGGCCGCGTCCGGTAGGGGTGTGCGTCGCGGCGCGGTACGGGTGTGCGTCGCGGCACGGGTACGGGTGTGCGTCACGGCGCCGGTACGGGTGTGCGTCACGGCACGGGTACGGGTGTGCGTCACGGCGCCGGTACGGGTGTGCGTCGCGCGGGTGGCGGGCCTGCGTACGGCTCGGACCCGTACCGATGCTGATGGAGCGCGCCCGCGTTACCCAGCCCTCCGTTGTGCGTACGCACACGGTGCGTACCACTGGCGGGGTCATGCTGGCGGGAATGCGGGCGGCGGGCGGTCGGCCATACTGGCGGTATGGACCAGCTTGATCCCCGTGCCGAGCTCAGCGAGTTCCTGCGTTCGCGCCGGGCCCGGCTGCAGCCGCAGGACGTCGGGCTGCCGGACTACGGCGGGCGGCGCCGCGTACCGGGGCTGCGCCGCGAGGAGCTGGCCCAGCTGGCCGGCGTCAGCGTCGCGTACTACACCCGGCTCGAGCAGGGGCACAGCCACAACGTCTCCGCCAGCGTGCTCGATGCCATCGCCACCGCGCTCCGCCTGACCAAGGCGGAACGGGACCACCTCACGCACCTCACCAAGCCGAAGCGGCGCACGCGCCGCGCCCAGTCGCGCTCCCAGCGCGTACGGCCCGGGCTGCAGCAGCTGCTCGACGCGATGGAGTCCGTGCCCGCATACGTCATCGGGCGGCGCATGGACGTCCTCGCCTGGAACCGGATGGCCTGCGCACTCCTCACCGACTTCCGCGCGCTGGCACCGCATGAGCGCAACATGGCGTGGCTGGTCTTCCTCGACCCGCACTCGCGGGAGCTGTATCCGGAGTGGGAGCAGAAGGCGTCCGACATCGTGGCGTGGCTGCGCCTCGACGCGGGCTGCCACCCGGACGATCCGCAGCTCACGGCGCTGATCGGGGAGCTGTCGGTGAAGAGCGGTGAGTTCCGCCGCATGTGGGCGGCGCACAACGTGCAGGACAAGTCGTACGGCGTGAAGCACCTGTACCACCCGCTGGTCGGCAGCCTCACGCTGTCCTACGAGGCGCTGAAGCTGCCCGCGGACCAGTCGCAGGAGCTGATCGCCTACCACGCCGAGCCGGGATCGCCGTCGGCGGAGGCGCTGCGACTGCTGGCCAGTTGGTCGGCGGAGACGCCGGGGGCGACGAGTGCGGCGAGTGCGACGGGTACGGGCGGTGCTGGCGTGGCGCACGGGACCGCCGGGGCAGCGGAGGCGGCGGATGCCTCGGAGGCGGCAGCGGACGCACGGGCCGAGCGCGGCTGAAGCGGCCGCAGCCGCTGAAGGCACGGGCACACAGCGCGAGCGCGCCCGCGCGTGCATGACCCGCCCCGTACGGGACACCCGGCACTGAGGAAACCCGCAGCTCAGTAAGCCGGAGAGGAGTGACGACCGTGAAGGCCGCCTTTCTCGTGGCCCCCGCAGGGGTCGAACAAATGGAACTCACCGACCCGTGGCGGGCCGTGATCGAAGCCGGAGGGTCGCCGCGGCTCATCTCCACGACCAACGGCCGCGTGCAGGCGTTCCACCATCTCGACAAGGCCGACACCTTCGCCGTGGACCAGACCGTGGAGGAGGCGACGGTGGACGAGTACGACGGGCTGGTGCTCCCCGGCGGCGTCGCGAACCCGGACGCCCTGCGGATGGATCCGACCGCCGTACGGTTCGTGAAGGGCTTCTTCGACGCGGGCAAGCCGGTCGCGGCGATCTGCCACGCGCCGTGGACGCTGATCGAGGCCGACGTGGTGAACGGCCGTACGCTCACCTCGTGGCCGAGCCTGCAGACGGACCTCCGCAACGCGGGCGCGACATGGGTCGACCAGCAGGTCTTCGTCTGCCGCGGCGGGCCCAACTCGCTGGTGACAAGCCGGAAGCCGGACGACCTGAAGGCGTTCGACGAGGCGTTCGTCGCGGAGTTCGCCCGCGCGGCGAGCGCGGCGACACCCGGCTGACGACTTCGCCGTGGGCGCAGCGCGTGCCGGAGCACGCGTGCCGGAGCACGACAGAGGCGGGGCACGGGAGTTGCTCCCGTGCCCCGCCTCGTGCGTACGTCCGCTGCGCCCGCGAGTGCGAGTGCGTCAGCGCTCCGGCCTCAGAGGGCCGAGCCCGCCTGCCACTCGGACCAGGACATGTTCCAGCCGTTGAGGCCGTTGTCCGGCTTGATCTCCTTGTCGGGCGAGTTCTTGACGATGACCACGTCACCGAGCATCGAGTTCTCGTAGAACCAGGCGCCGTCCTGCTTCTTGTCGCCCGCGCCCTTGACGTCGTTCAGACCGACGCAGCCGTGGCTGGTGTTGGCGGAGCCGAAGATGGAGTCGGCGCCCCAGTAGTTCCCGTGGATGAAGGTGCCCGAGGTCGACAGGCGCATGGCGTGCGGCACGTCCTTGATGTCGTACTCGCCCTTGCCGTCGTCGTCCGTGAAGCCGACGGTCGCGCCGTTCATACGGGTCTCCGTGAACTTCTCGGAGATCACCATCTCGCCGTTGTACGTGGGGTTCTCGGCGTTGCCGGCCGAGATCGGGATCGTCTTGACCGTCTTGCCGTCCCGGACGACCGTCATCTTCTTCGTCTTCACGTCCACCGTGCTGACCTGCGACCGGCCGACGTTGAAGGAGAACTCCTTGTCCTGCACGCCGGTGACACCCTCGGAGGCGTCCACGCCGTCGAGGTTCAGATCGACGCTGACCTTGGATCCCGGCTTCCAGTAGTCCTCCGGCCGGAAGTCGATACGCGTGTCACTGAACCAGTGCCCGACGATCTGCTGGCCGCCGGTGCTGCTGACCTTGATCGCCGACTGGACGTCCTTCTTGTTGGTGACCGGCTTGTCGAAGTTGATCGACACCGGCATGCCCACGCCCACGGTCTTGCCGTCATCAGGCTTGAAATAGCCGATGAAGCTGTTCTCCGGGGAGACGGTGGTGAACGTCGAGGCCTCGTGCGCCTCGCGCCCCTCGTCGTCCTTCGCCACGGCCTTGACCTCGTACTTCGTGGCCCGCTCCAGCGCACTGGCCGGCTTCCACGACTTGCCGTCGGCGGCGATGGAGCCCTCGACCGCGGTGCCCGTCTGGGCGGCGGTCATGGTCACGTCGACGAGCTTGCCCTTGGTGACCGTGACCTTGCCGCCGGTGTTGATGCTGGCGCCGGACTTGCCGTCCTTGGGCTCGATGGATATTCGCGCGTCGGAGCTCTCCTCGGCAGCCGCCTTGTCGGCCTTGCTCTGGGAGTCGGACTTCTCCTTGCCGTCCTTCCCCCCGTCGCCGCCGTCGTCGCCGCCGCACGCGGTCAGCGCCAGCGCACCGCTCAGCAGCATCGCCGCCGCCGCTACGGCCCTGCGGTGCTTCCCCACCGTCATCACACGCTTCTCCATCTGCTTGCCGAGTCCAAGACTCCCAGAACCCCAACCGCCGTAGACCCCCGTACCGGCGAAAACCGGACAAGCGTATCCCAGCTCTACTCATCAATACGCAGGTGCGCTGTGATCCGTTCCACCTCTGCGGAAAGTGTGGGACAAGACACCTGATCGTGATCCTCTGCCGCTCTGAACGACCGTGACCGACAGGTATGGGATCTTCCGGACTCCCGGGTGCCTGCCCGGCCAGTCCGCCGCTACACCTCGTCCGGCCAATCGCCGGCGTCATCCATGTCACACACACGCTGCTCGCTGCCCCAGCTCGCGTGCGCCAGCTCAACTCCCGGCAATCCCTTGACCAGGTCGAACGGATCGACGAGATATGAGAGCGCCTCCGCCGGGTCCGCCGCCACGGCCGCGCCGACGCGCTCGCGCTCCGCGTCCGGCACGTGTGCGTCCGCCGCCAGCTGCTCCCGGGCGGCACCGGCCAACGCGGCGGGATCGGCGATCTCCACGACGAGTTCCACCCGGAGCCGTACGTGGGGCGAGGTGCCGGAGGGGGTGTCAGCGCTCATGGCAGCGAGCGTATGCGCCCTGGCCTCCACTTCTTTCCCACGACCCGCGGCGTCACTAACATCAGCCCCTGCACTGCCGATTCGCAGCACCTAGGGGGCTCCCCGTGCCCATACCGCCCACCGCAACCGCTCACCGCAGGCCACTGGCCACGGCGGTCGTCGCGGCGGGGGCGCTGCTCGCCGTGTGGTTCCTGCCCTCGGCGAACACCTCATCCGACATGGCCTCGACCGGCGCGGTGAACAGTGCGCACGCCGCCCCGGGTAACGGACATTCCGCACATAGCGGGCAGTCTCCGGACAACTCCGGCACTTCAGTTGAGGCAGAGAGCCAGGACGGCAAGCAGCCCCGGGCGTCCGGCGAAGCCGACGAGGACACCGGCAGCACGCCGTACGTCCTCGGCGGGGTGGGCGTCGGCGCGGCCGGACTCGGACTGCTCGCGGCACGTGCCGTACGGCGCGACCGCGGCACGGCGCGGACCTGAGCCGCACGGCGCGGACCTGAGCCGCACGGCGCACACCTCAGCCGCACCGCGCGGACCTGAGCCGCACGGCGCCCGTTCAGCAGGTACGCGCGGGGCGCGGGCGCCGTCCGTACGGGCGCCCGCTCCGCCCCGCCGTCAGACCAGCGGCCCGGTTACCGACTCCGCCGCCGCGACCAGCCCGCCGCTCCGTACGAACGCCTCGGCCGCCGCCATGTCCGGTGCCAGGTGACGGTCCTGGCCCGCGCCCGCGACCCCGGCGTCCCGCGCCGCCGCGAGCACCGCGCGCGATGCCGGCGCCGGCACGGGCCCCTCCGCCGCGCGCAACTCGACGGCGCGCGCCGCCGCGTAGAGCTCGATGGCGATGATCCGCGTCAGGTTGTCCACCGCCGTCCGCAGCTTGCGCGCCGCCGACCAGCCCATCGACACGTGGTCCTCCTGCATCGCGGAGGACGGGATCGAGTCGGCCGACGCGGGCACCGCGAGCCGCTTCAACTCGCTGACCAGCGCGGCCTGTGTGTACTGCGCGATCATCAGCCCCGAGTCGACCCCGGCGTCCTGCGCCAGGAACGGCGGCAGCCCGTGCGAACGGTTCTTGTCCAGCAGCCGGTCCGTGCGGCGCTCTGCGATGGAACCGAGGTCCGCGGCGGCGATGGCGAGGAAGTCGAGCACGTAAGCGACGGGCGCGCCGTGGAAGTTGCCGTTCGACTCCACTCGGCCGTCGGGCAGCACCACCGGATTGTCGACGGCGGAGGCGAGTTCGCGCCCGGCGACCGTACGGGCGTGCGCGAGCGTGTCCCGTACGGCGCCCGCGACCTGCGGGGCACACCGTACGGAGTACGCGTCCTGGACGCGCGGCGCGTCGTCCTGGTGGTGCCCGGTCAGGCCCGAACCGGCCAGCACCTTCCGCATGTTGGCCGCACTGTCGGCCAGCCCCGGGTGCGGCCGGATGGCGTGCAGCTCGGGCGCGAGCACCCGGTCGGTGCCGAGCAGGCCCTCCAGGGTGAGCGCCGCGGTGATGTCGGCGGAGGTCAGCAGCCGCGCCAGGTCGGCGCAGGCCATGACGAGCATGCCGAGCATGCCGTCGGTGCCGTTGAGGAGGGCGAGGCCCTCCTTCTCGCGCAGCTCGACGGGGGCGATGCCGTGCTCGGCGAGCAGCTCGGCGGCGGGCCGTACGGCGCCCTCCGCGGCGCCCGTGCCGCCCGCGGCGCCCGGCGCGGACCCCCGCGCCGCGCCGGGCCCTTCGGCCTCGCCCTCGCCCAGCAGCGTCAGCGCGCAGTGCGAGAGGGGGGCCAGGTCGCCGGAGCAGCCGAGGGAACCGTACTCGTGGACGACGGGTGTGATGCCCGCGTTGAGCACGTCGGCCATGGTCTGCGCGACCTCGGGGCGTACGCCCGTGCGGCCCGAGCAGACCGTCTTGAGCCGCAGGAACATCAGCGCGCGCACCACCTCGCGCTCCACGCGCGGGCCCATGCCCGCGGCGTGCGAGCGCACGATGTTGCGCTGCAGCTGGGCGCGGAGACCGGGACTGATGTGCCGGACGGCGAGAGCGCCGAAGCCGGTGGAGACGCCGTACACGGGCTCGGGCTTGGCCGCCAGGTCGTCGACGAACCCGCGCGCGGCGGCGATGGCGTCCAGGGTCTCCTGGGAGAGCTCGACCCGGGCACCGTCCCGGGCAACGGCGAGAACGTCCTCGGCGCTCGTGCCGGACGGTTCCACCACCACAGTGTGCATATTCATATTCAGGCACCCTAGAGAGTGAATCGCAATCTGTCACGGCCGGGTGAATCGCGGTGCCCGCGCGGCTCCGCCGCGTGGTCGCCCCGAGGCGACGACCCCAGCCGGGCGAGCCGAGCACAGTGAAGCGGAAACGATTCCTCAATGCGGCGCGCTCCCCCTGAAGCGGCGCCGTTCACCCCCCGGCCGGGCCGGGGCGTCCGCCAGCCGGATCACCGGGTCCTCCGGGCCGCCGTCCCGCCCCGCGACGACCGGTTTCTCCGCGCGCGCCGCCTTCGCGCGGTACTGCGCCGCGTCCGCCAGCCGGAACAGCCGGCGCGCGGACCGTACGGGCCCGATCGGGTCGCCCGTCGACGCGACCCCGCACGCGACGCCCTCGCCCAGCTCCAACTCCCCTGCCCGGCGGCACAGTTCGTCCGCCGCGCGCACCACCTCGTCGGCGGGCAGGCCCACCGCGAGCAGGCAGAACTCGTCCCCGCCCAGCCGCGCCGCCAGCGCGCCCGGCAGCATCGCGCCGCACAGCGACAGCACCGAGCCGAAGCGCTCCAGCAGCCGGTCGCCGGCCGTGTGCCCGTGCTCGTCGTTCACGCGCTTGAGGCCGTTGATGTCGCATACGGCGAGGCTGACGACAGCGTCCTCCGTACGGTGCAGCTCGATCGCCTCGTCCAGCCTGGCGTCCACTGCGCGGCGGTTCGCGAGGCCCGTGAGGGGGTCGGTGAAGGCGAGTTGGCGCACCTCCTCCAGCCGCTCGTTCTGGGCGATCCCGGCCGCGATGATCGCGGCGAGCACGGACGCGAAGTCGGCGTCGTCCCGCCGGAAGACCGGTGCGCCGGCCTCCCGCGCGACGTACAGCTCGCCCCACGCCCGGCCGTGCAGCACGATCGGCGCCACCACGCAGCAGCCGCGGCCGCGGCGCCGCAGCGCCTCCGCCCGCCTGCCGCTGGCGCGCGCGCTGATGTGTGCGCCGACGCGGGTGCCGTCCGCCGTCTCCACCCAGGCGTGCGGCTCGCCGCCGCCGCACGCCCAGCGCTCGTGCAGGAACTCGGTGATCTCGGGGAAGTCGTGCACCGGGTACGACTCGTCGTCCGGGTACTCCGCCTCGTCGTCCGCGAGCGCGCCCACGTTCACCAGTACGCGCAGCCGCCCGTGCTCCCGTTCCCAGACGGAGACCGCCGCGAACGCGCCGCCCATCGCCTCCCGGGCGCCCGCGGCCGCCGCGTACGCGACCTCGAGCGACGTGTGGGCCGCCGCCATGGCCTGCGCCAGTTCCACGACCGCCCGCAGCCGCGCGTCCTCTCCCATGCGCCCAGCCTAGAAGTGTTCGGCGCCCGGCGCCGTGTCATGCGCGCCGGGTATTTCACCCGCCGTACGCCCGCGCGCGGCACCCGCCGTACGCCGACACGGTGCACCCGCACCACCCCGGCTACGGCCGACGGCGGACGGGCCCGCCGGGCGGCCGGTCCCGCCCCCGTTCCGGCGTTACTCCCCCGGCCAGTCCGGCTTCCGCTTCTCGTTGAACGCGGCCACGCCCTCCGCCCGGTCCCCGGAGAACGCGGTGCTGCGCCAGGCCGCGTCCTCGATCTCCAGCCCGGCCCGCAGGCCGGTGCCCCAGCCCGTACGCAGCGCCCGCTTGGCCGCCCGCAGCCCGACCGGCGAGTTCGCGGCGATACGGCCGGCCAGCGCCAGCGCCTCCGTACGGTCCTCGCCCGGCCCCACCAGCTGGTCCACGAGCCCCAGCCCGTGCGCCTCCGGCGCCTCGACCCGGCGCGCGCTGAAGATCAACTCTGCCGCGCGTGCGGCACCCACGCGGCGCGGCAGCAACTGCGTACCGCCGCCGCCCGGGATCACCCCGACCGACACCTCCGGCAGCCCGACGACGGCGCTCGGGTCGGCCACGATGAGGTCGCAGGAGAGCGCCAGCTCGAAGCCGCCGCCGAGGGCGTAGCCGTGTACGGCGGCGATCGTCGGCATGGGCAGCTCCAGCACGCCGGTGTACGCGGCCCGCGCGTGCGGGCGCTGACGGCCCAGCTCGGCGTCCGTGAAGGAGTTGCGCTCCTTGAGGTCGGCGCCGACGCAGAAGGCGCGCTCGTGCGTCGAGGTCAGGACTACCACCCGTACGGAGGTGTCCCGCGCGAGATCCGCGCAGGCGGCGGCGAGGCCGCGGGCCAGCTCGGTGGAGACGGCGTTCATCGCCCCCGGCCGGTCCAGCACCAGCTCGGCGACGTGCGCCGCGCCCGCTCCCTCGCTCGCGCCGTCGCTCGTACCGTCGCTCGTACCGTCGCTCGCTCCGGTCCTGACCTCGACCCACTCGCCGTACCGCGTCATCGCACGCTCCTCACCCGTTAACGGCCGCTCACGTCTTCACGCTGCGGAGCATCATCGCGCACGCCGCGTGCGCCGTGCGCGGCGGGCCAGCGCGCCGACACCGCCCCCGAGGCCGCCCCTCGGCCCCGCCCAGCCGTCCGGCGTTCGAGGCGGACCCGAGCCACATCAGCCCGTCCGGCGATTGAGGACGGCCCTCAGCCACGATGTGCGTACGGCCGCCGACGGCCCAGGACCCGACGAACCTCCGCCCGGCGACCGCCCCCGTCCGTCCTCAAACGCCGGACGGGCTGGATTGCGGGACCGCGCCACCGTCGCTCACCGCACGCACGCCTGGGTTGGGGGACCGCGCCGCCGTCGCATGCCGCACGCACATCCCGGCCCGGGGAGCCGGGCAGGTTGCGCAGGGGCATCGCGTACGCGGCGGGCGAACCCCCGGGGGTCAGGTGCGGCGGGTCAGGAGCCAGGGTTCGACGATGCCGAGGCCCCGGACCGGCCGCCGGTACAGCGGCTGGAGCGCGAAGCGGAAACCCGAGAGGTCCTCGCTCTCCTTCTCCGACTCCGGCGCGTCACCCGCCGCCGTGAGCTCCGAGCGGAACGCGTCGTCCACCAGCACCGTGTCCTTCGGCGCTATCGACGTCAGCCGGCTCGCGAGGTTGACGGTGTTGCCGAAGACGTCGCCCATCCGCGTCGTCATGGTGCCGAAGGCGATGCCGACGCGGAGCTCCGGCATCGTGTTGTCGTTGCCCATCGTCTCGATGAGCCGCATCCCGATCTCCGCCGCCGTGCCCGCGTCCTCGGCGACGTACAGCACCTCGTCGCCCAGCGCCTTGATCAGCCGACCGCCGTGTGCGGCGACCAGGTCGGCGGCGGTGGTCTCGAACGCCTCGACCAGTTCGCCGAGTTCCTCGTCCTCCAGCCGGCGGGTCAGCCGGGTGAAGCCGACCAGGTCGGCGAAGCCGATCGCCTGCCGCCGGTCGACCATCTCCTCCTCGTCGTTCTGTACGACCCGTCCGGTGGCCGCCGCCAGCTGGCGGCGCCAGACGTACACGAGGAACTCCTCCAGCTCCGGCAGCAGCAGCTGGACCAGCGGGTACGTGACCTCGTTGCGGGTCATGCCCGGCTCGGGCGGGTCGGTGAGGCTCTCCAGGAACGAGTCCACCTGCCAGTCGGCCAGCCGTGCCGTGGTCTGTCCCGCCGAACGGGCGACCTGCACCGCCATCGACTCGCTGAGCAGCCCGGCCTCCACCAGGCCGGAGAGCCGCCGCAGGGCGAGCACGTCGCCCTCGGTCAGCGCGCGGGCCTGGCCTACGTCGGCGAAGCCCATCGCGCGCCAGAAGCGGGACGCGAGCTCCATCGGCACACCCGCGGCGCGGGCCGCCTGAAACGGCGTGTACTGCCGCGGCGAACCGAGGATCAGCTCCTCGATCCGAAGGGCACTGGGGTCGTCCTCGGGGCCGCCGTGCGGGGACGCGGAGGCCGCCTCGCCGCCGGGAGTGTCCGGCTCATCCACGGCCACTGCCCGCCCCTTGCCAGGTCCGGTCGTCCCTGTGCACAGCCCTTCCGTTCTCTTCCCTGTCATCGGAGTACGCGGAATCCCAACAATACGGCAGGTGTGTGCCAGCTCACTCTCTCTCCGGCACGTCCGTCACGCCCGGCATCACGCCGTACGCCCCGGACGCACACCCGGCACCCGGGACGGACCCACACCGGCGCCCGTGCCGCCACCCGCCGCGGCCCGTGCCGCGGCGCACCGCGCCGCCTCAGTCGTCAGCGCCGCGCAGGTGCACGATGTCACCCGCCCCGATCGGCCGCTGCATACCGGCCGACGTGGCGAGGACCAGCCGTCCGTCGCCGTCGACGGCCACGGCCTCGCCGGTCACGTCGCCGCCGCCGGGCAGTTCCGCGCGTACGGAACGGCCGAGCGTCGCGCAGCCCGCGGCGTACGCCTCCTGAACGCCGCTCGCTCCCGGGTCGCCGTCCGCGCCGTTCCAGCGGCCGTACCACTCCTCCAGCGAACGGAGCACGGCGCGCAGCAGCGGATCGCGGTCCGTGCCCTGAGCCCCGGCGAGCGCCAGTGAGCCCGCGCCGGGGGCGGGGAGTTCGTCGGCGCGCAGCGAGACGTTGAGCCCGATGCCGACGACGACGGCGCGTTCGCCCGCGCGCTCCGCGAGGATGCCGCCGATCTTGCGTTCGCTGCCGTCGACGTCGGCGAGCAGGTCGTTGGGCCACTTCAGGGAGGTGTCGAGGCCGGCGGCGCGCGCGAGCGCGGTCGCGGTCGCGACGCCGGTGAGCAGCGGGAGCCAGCCCCAGCGTTCGACGGGCGCGACGGGCTCGAGCGCCATGGAGAAGAAGAGTCCGGAGCGCGGGGGCGCCGTCCAGCTGCGTTCGAGCCGGCCGCGTCCGGCGGTCTGCTCCTCCGCCACGAGCACCGCGCCTGCCCCGGCGTCCCCGGCGCGCACGCGCTCGACGAGTTCGGTGTTGGTGGAGCCGACCTCGTCGAGCACGTCGAGGGAAGTGAACATGCTGCCGGGGCGCACCAGCGCGCGCCGCAGCGAGTCGGCGTTCAGCGGTGGCCGATCAAGGTCGGACCAGCGGTTTCCCTGGCCGTCGGGCGGTTTCCGGGTCATACGGCCAGCCTAGTCCCGGTACGGGGCGCGCGCCCCGGTGACCGTACGACCCGCACGCCGCCCCCGTACGGTCCGCGGTCAGCCGTACGTCTCGCGCGCCAGCGCCGCGAGTTCCGCGCCGTGCCGGGCCAGCCCGCCCCCCGCCGGCCAGGCGAGCAGCAGCAGGCAGCGGGTGGCGTCGTCGTTCAGCGGGAGGTGGACGATGCCCGGGACGGGCGCCGGCCCGTGGTAGCCGAGCAGCACCGCGCTCATCGCGCAGGCGCGCGCGGTCGCGTCGGTGCGGTCGGCGGCGCAGCTGACGGGCAGTCGGATGCCGTGGCGCTCGGCGGCGACGACGAGGTGGCGGCAGAGCGCGCCGTGCCCGGCCTCGGCGAGTACGGGGATCCCGGGGCCCTGGCCGGACAGGTCGCGGAGGTCGGCGAGGGTGACGCAGGGGCGGCGGGCCAGCGGATGCTGGGCGGCGACGCCGACGTGGAGCCGTTCCTCGGCGATGACGGCGGTGTCGACCCGGCCGGACAACGGCGCGTCCAGCACCGGCCAGTGGCGCAGGACGGCCAGGTCGAGGCGGCCGCCGCGGAGGAGCCCGAGAAGCACCTCGGGCGACTCGTCGAGGCGCAGGTCCAGCGGCGTCTGCGGGAGCAGCGTGGCGAGGGTGGAGGTGAGGGCGGGCAGAACGGTGGTGGGGACGGCGCCGAGCCGTAAGGAGCGGCCGGTGCGCGGTGCGCCGGCGCCCTCGCCGCCGTGCTCACCGTCGTACTCGCCATCGCGTTCCGCGTCGTACTCGGCGGCGTGTTCCGCGGCCGACAGCAGGAGCTGGTCCACCAGCGGCAGCACGGTGTCGGCGCCGCGCAGCAGCATCCGTCCGGCCTGGGTGGGTGCCGCCCCGCGGCTGTGCCGCTGGAACAGGGTGAGGCCGGTGACGCGTTCGATGCGCTGCAGCTGGCGGCTGATGTTGCCCTGGCTCGTGCCGAGTTGACGTGCGGCACCGCTGAGGCTGCCGGTGTCGGCGACGGCGCGCAGCAGTCGCAGGTCCTGTATCTCGATGTCCCCCATGGCCCGCGGCGGCGCGCTACGGCACGCGGGTGCGGTCGGCGCCCTCGGCGGGCCGCGGCACGACGGACGGCGGCACGACGGACGGCGGCACGACGGACGGCGGCACGACGGCCCGCGGCACCGCGGACGGCTCAGGCAGCGTGCCAGGCGCGAGGCAGACGCTGGCGCGCACCCGGTACGCCTGCGCGAGCAGGGCCACCAGGGCGGGCACGTACGCGGCGATGCGGCTGTCCTTGCGGTACGCCACCGAGTGCCGGACGCTCAGCTCGAGATCCGGCAGGTACCGCTGGATCACGCCGGGCGCCAGCGCCCGCGACACCTGAAGCAGGGTCACGCACCGCTGGTGCCGGACGACTTCGCAGCGGGGGCCGGTCACGGGGATGTCGTACGCGACGCGCGGGCTGAAGCCGTACGGGCCGCACAGCCGGTTGAGGAAGTCGTGGCAGCGGTCGGGCCCGGACGTGGAGATCCACTCCTCGTCGGCGAGGTCGGCCAGGCTGAGCCGGGCCGCCGAGGCCATCCGGTGGCGCTCGGGGAGGACGGCGACAACCGGGATGTGCGCGAGCGGCACCTCGACCACCGCGTCGCCGCACGGGAACAGCCGGTCGGTCGACTGCTCGCGCAGGGCCACGTCGACCTCGCCGTCCCGCAGCAGTCGGGTCAGCTCGTACGAGGAGCCGGCGGCGACGATCTGCAGCCGCTCGTCGGGGCACAACCGGCGCAGGCAGTAGAGGAGTTGCTCGTACATCGCGCCGGCCGACCAGGCCACCCGCAGGGTGCGGCGGTGGTGCTGCTGGTGGTGCCGCACCTGGTGGCCCAGCTCGTCGAACTGCCGGATGATCGTCTCGGCGTGCGTCAGCACCGTCTCGCCGAGGGCGGTCGGGCGTACGCCGTCCGAGCCGCGCTCGAACAGCGCGCCGCCGAGCAGCTCCTCCACACGGCGGACCTGCCGGCTCAGCGCGGGCTGCGGCAGACCGAGCCCGGCGGCCGCCCTATTGAGGGATCCGGCAGCGGCGATCGCGCACAGATTCCGTAAGTGGCGCAGCTGCAAGTCCATGAACTGAAGTTAACAAAGCCGGAGTTCCGTTGACGACTTTTCTTGCGCGGGACACCGAATCCGCACCGAGTTCGCACCGAGCTCCCTTGCAGGGCATACGGATCGCCGCCAGCAAGACGCGCGTAGACACTTTCCCGAAGCCATCCCGGCGAAAAGCGAAATGCGCGCGCACGGGAGAGATATGTCCGTGCGGCATAGCCGGGTGACACTACCCCGGCGCCAGGCCGGAGCGCGACGATCCGGTCAGCGAAAGGCACCCCCCAAGGTGACACGGCTTGCCCTCTTCCGTTCGGAGGAAGTTTATGTTCGACGTTGAACCACTTACCGCGGGATGCGGTGAGTTACTGCCCAGGGCCACCCATGTGTGTATTGGCGTCAGCCCCTTCAACGGCTACTTCCGCACCCCCCGCATCACGGCGTTGGCGGAATGGGCCCTGCGCACCTTCGACGGCTGCCACTTCTTCGTCCCCGACACGGTCGCCGCGTACACCCTGCAGGCCCAGGGCTATCCGCTCGGCCGGGCCCGGCACAAGGCGCAGCGGCAGGGCCAGTACGTCCACAACAAGGTGGCCACCGCGCTCCGTTCGCTGGCCGTGCCCGACCCCTGCGAACAGGTGTGGGGCATGGACCGGCTGCGGCGGAACGCGCGGTACGCGGAGCTGCTGGACGAGGCGAACGGGCTGTTCGACGGCGACCGGCGGTTCCGCGACGCCTGCCTGGACGCCTCCCGCTGGGTGCTGGAGCACAAGCTGGCACCGGGCGCCGAGCCCACCCGCGAGCAACTGCTCCTCGCCGTGCGGTACTTCCTGGCCGAGCTGCCGCTGTTCGCCGACTCCGGCGGCATCGCGGCGGCCGAGGGCGCGGGGGACGGCGGCGTGTCGATGTTCGTGTACCACCAGCGGGTGCGATTCCTGGAGCGCTTCTACGGCGGCGAGTTGCCCTGGTCCGCCGCCCCCGGGCAGGGCTTCCTCGTCGTACGGGAGCACGGTTCGGGGCCCGCGCCGGAGGCCGGGCAACGGCGCCGGGACGCCACGGCACGGGTGACGGTGAGCTGATGTCCGCCGCGGAGAGCGGCACCCGTACGGCCGCCGGGAGCAGCGAGGCGCGGGACGACTACGCGCTGACCCGGGTGCCCGAGGAGGCCCGCCGGTCGTGGGTGTCGGTGGCCGTGCAGCGGTTCGGGCAGGTCTCGTCCTTCCAGCAGTTCCTGGTCGGCGCCGTGCTCGGGTTCGGGATGCGGTTCTGGGACGCGGTGCTGGCGATCACCGTCGGGTCGGTGATGCTCGAGACCGTCACCATCCTGCTGGGCGTCGCCGGGGTCCGCGAGGGCCTCTCGACCTCCGTGCTGGCCCGCTGGTCGGGATTCGGACGCAAGGGCTCCGCGCTGGTCGGGCTGCTCATCGCGCTGAGCCTGGCGGGCTGGTTCGGGGTGCAGAACGGGGTGTTCGCGCAGGGGATGCACGATCTGGCCGGCGGCTGCCCGCAGTGGGTCTGGGCGCTGCTCGGCGGGGCCGTGATCACGGTCATCACGGTGTACGGGTTCTCGATGATGGCCTGGACCGCGTACCTCACGGTGCCGGCGTTCCTCTTCCTCGCCGCGTTCTCCGTGGTCGACACCCTGCGCGGCCACTCCCTGACCGCCCTGATGGAAGCGCCGCCGCCCGGGCCCGCGCTGTCGCTCGCGGAGGGGACGACGCTGGTGTCCGGGGCGTTCATCCTCGGCGCGATCATGACGCCTGACATGACCCGGTTCAACCGCCGGCCCGCCGACGTCGTCAAGCAGACGCTGATCAGCGTGACGCTGGGCGAGTACCTGATCGGGCTGACGGCGGTGCTGCTGGCGCAGGCCGCACGGACCGCGGACATCGTCGGCATCATCACCACCTCGTCGGGCGTGCTGGGCACGCTGATCCTGGCGACCGCGATTCTGAAGATCAACGACTGGAATCTGTATTCCTCTTCGCTGGGCCTGGTCAATTCCCTGGACGTGCTGTTCGGACGGCAGGTGAGCAGACGGTCGGTGACCGTGCTGATCGGCGCGGCGGGAACGGCGCTGTCCGCGGTCGGCATCATGGACCGGTTCACGGATTTCCTGGAGACGATCGGAATTTTGGCGCCGCCGGTGGCCGGCATCATCATCGCCGAGTATTTCGTGGTACGGCGCTTCCGCGGCGAGTTGGACCGGGCCCGGCGGGCCGGCGTACTTCCCGGAAACCAACAGGACTGGATGCCGCTGTCGTTGGTGTGCTGGGCGGCCGCCGCGCTCGTCGGCAAATTCGTCGACCAGGGCATTCCCACGATCAATTCGCTGCTCGCCGCCTTCGCGCTGTACGCGGTCGCGGGCCGCGTACGGACGGCGCGTACGGCACGCCGTCCCCCGCCTTCCGCCGGGGCCGGGCCATTGGACATCACGCTGACGAAAGCCGGAGGTTGACGTGCTTCCCCTGGTGACAAGGGACGAGTTGAAGAAGGAGATCGACGCGGGCTCGGTGACCGTGGTCGACACCATGCCGGCCGACTATTACCGCGCCGAGCATCTGCCTACCGCCGTGAACATTCCCGGCTTCCCCTACGAGCAGGCCGCCGCGTTCACCGACGAACTGGCGCCGCGGCTGCTGCCCGACCCCGCCGCGCCCATCGTCGTGTACTGCGCGAACGTGCCCTGCCGCAACAGCGAACTCGTCGGCGCCCGTCTGCTCCGCCTCGGCTACACCCACGTGCGCAAGTACCGCGAGGGAATCGAGGACTGGGTCGCCGGCGGCCTCCCCACCGCGAGGAAAGGAGACAACGCGCCCCACTCGTAATCCCTCCACGGTTTTCCTCCCCCAAAGGAAAGGAATTGACCCATGCTCAGAAAAGGAACGGTCGTGGCCGCCGCGGTGGTCATGCTGCTGGGCGGTGCCGCCCTCCCCGCCTTCGGCGCCTCCCCCGCCGCCTCACAGGCCGCCGCTCCGGCTCCGGCCGCGGACCCGACTGTCATCGATGTGACCTCGGAGAACTACCAGCAGGTCATGGAGATGTCGAAGGAAAAGCCGGTCGTCCTCGACTTCACCGCCGAGTGGTGCCAGTGGTGCCAGAAGCAGAAGCCATATCTGCAGCGGTACCACGACGAGGACGACGGCTCCTGGATATGGGCACGCGTCGACGTCGACCGGAATCCGGACCTTCAGCGGCAGTGGGGCGTCCGCGGGATTCCCGCGCTGCTGAACATCCAGAACGGTGAGGAAGCGGGCAGCCGCCTCGTCGGATTCGACGGGCCGGAATCCCTGCGCCGCTGGCTGTCCAACCTCTAGTTCCCCGGCCAGTCCCCCAGCGCCCGGCGTCCCCGCGGGGGCGCCGGGCCGTACGGGCCCGCGCCCCGCGCGGCGGCGAACCCCCTTGCGAGAGGTACCCCATGACCCCCATGACCAAGAAGCACCTGCTCCGGGCGGCGGCCGTGGCGACGGCCGCCGCGGCGGTGGCCCTGCCACCGCACTTCTCCCCCGCGCACGCCACCCCCGCCGCGGGGACCGGCGAACGCGGCGTCCACGTCGTACAGATACACGGGACCGACGCCACCGAAGAGGCCGTCACCCGGCGGGCCGAGGAGATGACCGCCGACAACGGCGGCGAGCTCCGCCGCGTCTACCACTCCGCGCTCCAGGGTTTCTCGGTGAGCCTCACCGAGGCGGAGGTCGACGCGTATCTCCGGGACGCCCGCGTGAGTTCGGTGACGGGCGACCGCACGTACGAGGTCGCCGCCCGCCCGTCGCGGCCCGCGCCACACGGCCCGCACCGCGCGGGCACGCACGCGCCCTCGCCGCCCCCGCGGGATGACGGCGGCACCCAGCCCGATCCGCCCTCCTGGGGCCTGGACCGGCTGGACCAGACGGACCTGCCGCTGGACGCCTCGTACACCTACCCCGGCGACGCGGCCGGCACCGACGTGTACGTCCTGGACACCGGAGTGCGTGTCAGCCACGCGGAGTTCGGCGGCCGTGCCCGCGCCGCGTACGACGCCGTCGAGCAGCGGGAGGGCGGCCGGTCCGGCACGGACTGCCACGGCCACGGCACCGCCATGGCCGCGACCGCCGCGGGCAGTTCGTACGGTGCCGCCAAGCAGGCCGGCATCGCCTCCGTACGCGCCTTCCGCTGCGACGGCACCGCCACCATGGAGCACCTCATGACGGCCGTGGACTGGATCACCACCGAGGCCACCGCGTCCGGCCGGCCGGCCGTGGTCAACCTGGGATTCTCGGGACCGCCCGGCTCCGTACTCGACCTGCAGCTGTACGAGATGACCGTGCGGGGCGTCGCGTACACCGCGGCCGCCGGCAACGGCGACGCGGACGGGACGGGCGGCGACGCCTGCGACGTCACCCCCGCCCGGCAGACGACCGCGATCACGGTGGCGGCGACCGGCCCGGACGACACCCGGCCGAAGTGGTCCAACCACGGTTCCTGCGCGCACCTGTTCGCGCCCGGCACGGACATCGTCACCGCCGGCGCCTGCAGCGACACCGCCCGGACCACCCTGACCGGCACCTCGGCGGCCGCGGCGGAGACCGCCGGGGTGGCGGCCATGCATCTCGCCGGGCACCCGGAGGCGACGCCCAGGGAGCTCGACGCGGCGCTGATCGCGGCCGCCACCAAGGACCGCGTACGGGACCCCGGCGAGGGGTCGGGGAACAACCTCCTGCACACCGTCCCGGCCGGCAGCGCCACCACGGACGACCGGCGGGCCGAGCGGTGAGCGCCCCCGAACGCGACGCCGTACGCGATGTCGTACAGGACGCCGTACGCGACGTCGCCGTCATCGGCTCCGGCCCCGCCGGCTACACCGCCGCCCTCTACACCGCGCGCGCCGCCCTCCACCCCCTGGTGTTCTGCGGCTCGGTCTTCGTCGGCGGCGCCCTGACCACCACGTCCGACGTGGAGAACTTCCCCGGCTTCCCCGACGGCGTCCTGGGCACGGAGCTGATGGAGCGGATGCGCGCGCAGGCCGAACGGTTCGGCGCGGACCTGCGGGACACCGACGTCGTACGCGCCGACCTCGCCGGCGACATCAAGACCCTCACCGACGAGGACGGCACCGTGCACCGCGCCCGTGCCGTCGTGCTGGCCACGGGCTCCCGCTACCGCAAGCTCGGCCTCCCGGGCGAGGACGAGCTGTCCGGCAGCGGCGTCTCCTGGTGCGCCACCTGCGACGGCTTCTTCTTCCGCGGCCAGGACGTCGCCGTGGTCGGCGGCGGCGACTCCGCCCTCGAAGAGGCCACGTTCCTGACCCGCTACGCCCGCAGCGTCACGCTCGTCCACCGCCGCGGCACCCTCCGCGCCTCCGCGGTCATGCAGCAGCGCGCGTACGCCGACCCGAAGATCCGGTTCGCCCTGAACAGTGAGATCGCCGTGATCCACGGCGACACCCGGCTGCACGGCGTCACCCTCCGCGACACTTCCGACCGCCGCGCCCCCGGCCGCGAACTGGCCGTCGGCGGCCTCTTCATCGCCATCGGCCACGACCCCCGCACCGAGCTGTTCCGCGACCAGCTCGAGCTGGACGGCCACGGCTTCCTCGCCGTACGGGCCCCCACCACCCGCACCAGCCTGCCCGGCGTCTTCGGCGCCGGAGACGTGGTGGACCACACGTACCGCCAGGCCGTCACCGCCGCCGGCACCGGCTGCGCCGCCGCCCTGGACGCCGAGCGCCACCTGGCCGCCCTCGGTGACGCAACGGTCACCGAGAGCACCCCCGAGGCGGTGGTCGCCACCGGATAAGCACGGGATGACCCCCATATGACCACCGGGTGGAGCAACACGCCCGGCGCCGCCGCAGCCCTCGTACGGTGCCCGCGGCGGCGCCGTACGTACGCCGTGCGTAACGGGGGTGTGTCCAACGCCGCAGCGACGGGGAACGGCCGCACGGATAACCTACGAACGAGTAGCCCCCGAGACGAGTAGGAGCCGCAGGCCGTGTCCGAGCAGGAGACAAGCCCCGACATCCATACGACCGCGGGCAAGATCGCGGACTTTCAGCGGCGGGCGGCGGAGGCCACGCACGCGGGCTCCGCGCGTGCCGTCGAGAAGCAGCACGCGAAGGGGAAGCTGACCGCTCGCGAACGCGTCGATCTGCTGCTCGACGAGGGGTCGTTCACGGAACTGGACGAGTTCGCGCGGCACCGCTCGGTCGCCTTCGGCATCGAACGCAACCGCCCGTACGGCGACGGCGTCGTGACCGGCTACGGCACCGTGGACGGCCGCCCCGTGTGCGTGTACTCGCAGGACTTCACGATCTTCGGGGGATCGCTCGGCGAGGTCTACGGCGAGAAGATCGTCAAGGTCATGGACTTCGCGATGCGCACCGGCTGCCCGGTGATCGGCATCAACGACGGCGGCGGCGCCCGTATCCAGGAGGGCGTCACCGCCCTCGGCCTGTTCGCCGAGATCTTCCGCCGGAACGTACACGCCTCCGGCGTCGTCCCGCAGATCAGCCTGATCATGGGCCCGTGCGCGGGCGGCGCGGTCTACTCCCCCGCGATCACCGACTTCACGGTGATGGTCGACCAGACCTCGCACATGTTCATCACGGGCCCCGACGTGATCAAGACCGTCACGGGCGAGGACGTCGGCTTCGAGGAACTGGGCGGCGCCCGTACGCACAACACCACCTCCGGCGTCGCGCACCACATGGCGGGCGACGAGAAGGACGCCGTCGAGTACGTCAAGGCGCTGCTCTCGTACCTGCCGAGCAACAACCTCTCCGAGCCGCCCGTCTTCCCCGAGGCGGTCAGCCTCGAGACCTCCGACGAGGACCGCGAGCTGGACACCCTCATCCCGGACTCCGCGAACCAGCCGTACGACATGCACAGCGCCATCGAACACGTGCTGGACGACTCCGAGTTCCTGGAGACGCAGGCGCTGTTCGCGCCGAACATCATCACCGGCTTCGGCCGCGTCGAGGGCCAGTCTGTGGGCGTGGTGGCCAACCAGCCCATGCAGTTCGCCGGCTGCCTGGACATCGACGCGAGCGAGAAGGCGGCGCGCTTCGTGCGCACCTGCGACGCGTACAACATCCCGGTGCTGACCTTCGTCGACGTGCCCGGCTTCCTGCCCGGCACCGACCAGGAGTACGACGGGATCATCCGGCGCGGCGCCAAGCTGATCTACGCGTACGCGGAGGCCACCGTCCCGCTGATCACCGTGATCACGCGGAAGGCGTTCGGCGGCGCGTACGACGTCATGGGCTCCAAGCACCTCGGCGCCGACCTCAACTTCGCCTGGCCCACCGCCCAGATCGCCGTGATGGGCGCGCAGGGCGCCGTGAACATCCTGCACCGCAAGGCACTCGCCGAGGCCGGTTCGCCCGAGCAGACGGAGGAACTGCGGGCGAAGCTCACGGAGGAGTACGAGGACGCGCTGCTCAATCCGTATGTGGCGGCCGAACGTGGGTATGTAGACGCCGTCATCATGCCGTCCGAGACGCGGCGCCACATCACCCGCGGGCTGCGTACGCTCCGCTCCAAGCGCGAGCAGCTGCCCCCCAAGAAGCACGGCAACATCCCGCTCTAAGCGGCCAGTCCGCTGCCGAAAGCCACGGAGAGGGGCAACACCATGATCAAGGTCGTACGGGGCAACCCGACCCCCGAAGAGCTCGCCGCCGCCCTGGCGGTGGTCCGTGCGCGGGCGGCCGCGGCGGCGGCGGGAGACACCGCCGCACGCGAGGCCGACGAGTGGTCCGACCCGGCCCGCACCATCCCGCGCAGCCGGGTCCCCCACCCGGGCCCGAAGGCCTGGCGGACGACCTTCTGGCCTGCCTGAGCCCGCCGGAAACGAGCTCAGCCTCGAAGAGCGGCCGAGGTGAGATCTCCTGTTGGGCGCGCGCAAGCGCCCGGACGCGAGCCGAGACATGGGTGCAGCGAGCGAGCCAAGGGCGCGCCGGTGTCGAAAGCGATGAGACCAAGTGAGCGAGGAACGACCGAGTGCAGCGTCGAAGAGTGTCGACGCCGGGTGCAAGGGCCCGGAGGCGAGCCGAGCACAAATAAACGCAGCGCCTGAGTACGCGTACTCAGGCGCTGCGCGCCGTTCTGGCCGACCATCGTCCCTATGCTCTGGTCTGACCCCCACGACGAGCCGCCGGAGGAACTCCGTGCCGCCCAAACCATGCTCCGCCGGCTGAGCTGGCTGCTCGCCGTCTCGGTGCTGGCCGCGCTGCTGCTCACCGGCGGGCGTTGACCGCCCGGTGTACGTCGCCCGCCCGCGGTGGCGGCCTCTTCGCGCGCTCTCCTAGGATCGGCGCATGAACGACGCCACCGGTCACCCCCCGCGCACCGCCCGCCGTCTCGTCCTCGCGTCCGGCTCACCCGCCCGGCTGGGGCTGCTCCGGCAGGCCGGGCTGGCGCCCGAGGTGATCGTCAGCGGGGTCGACGAGGATGCGCTGTCCGCGGACACACCCGGGGAGTTGGCGCGTGTGCTGGCGGAGGCGAAGGCGGACGCGGTGGCCGTACGGCCCGAGGCCGCCGGAGCGCTCGTCGTCGGCTGCGACTCCCTGCTGGAGCTGGACGGGCAGCCGCTCGGCAAGCCCGCCGACGCGGAGGACGCGACGGCGCGCTGGAAGTCCATGCGCGGCCGGGCCGGTGTGCTGTGCACCGGGCACTGCGTGATCGACACGGTGAGCGGGGCGCGCGCGTCCGCGACCGCGGAGACGACCGTACGGTTCGGGACGCCGTCGGACGCGGAGATCGCCGCGTACGTCGCCTCGGGTGAACCGCTGCACGTGGCGGGCGCGTTCACGCTCGACGGGCTGTCGGCGCCGTTCGTCGAGGGCATCGAGGGCAGTCACGGGAACGTCATCGGGCTGTCGATGCCGCTGCTGCGCGAGCTGCTCGGGCGGCTCGGGGTGGCCGTTACGGACCTGTGGGCTCGGGAGTAGTACGCGGCGGGCCCGCGTTGCCGCCGTTGCCGCGCGCGCCGTTGTTCTCGCGCTTGGCGCCGCCCTCGGGGTCGCCGTACGACACCAGCGACCACACGATCAGGCCGAGCACCAGCATCATGAACAGGAACGCGGGCCAGCCGACCAGCCCGACGGTGAACGCGCCCAGCACCCCGTGCACCACGGCGGCGCTGATGAGCAGGATGCGCAGGAAGTTGCGCGGAGCGCGGTCGCGGACCGCCATGTGCAGCAACACCCCCGCGCACACGAGGAGATAGCCGCCGAAGAGAATGCCGCCGATGACGGTCGCGACCGTCATCGAGCGGGGCGCGAGTCCGGCTAGAGACATCTGCTGATCGTCCACGACCATGCTGAGGAATAGATGGATCAGGACGATCCCGAACGCTTCCGCTATCAGCACGGCCGCGCCAACCACGGCTACGGGTCTCCGAGCCACCCCGACCCACCCCTACTTCTCTCGTCAGCCGAGCACGAACGCATGGCACCGGGAACGCTACTCACGGGTAAGAGTGGCGGCAAGGGCCTGGACAGAACGCTAAAGAATCCTCACCACGTTCGTAGGGGTTCCACAAAGACAAGGGGAATGACCATGCTTGTTGCCACAGAGACCTTAACCACATCAGCGTTCGGCAGGCAGCCCACAAAACCCGGCGTACCGTGTACAGACAAGGGATGACGGGGGTGCAGCCGCCCTCGGATCACACTCTGTGGGCAAGCTCACCCCTGTGAGCCGCTCGGCGTGTGGTGTCACCAATACCTAAACTCACCTTGTTTCCAGGAGGGAGTCATCGTGCGCAAGGTGCTCATCGCCAACCGCGGCGAGATCGCTGTCCGGGTTGCCCGAGCCTGCAGGGACGCCGGGATCGCGAGCGTCGCGGTCTACGCGGAGCCGGACCGGGACGCACTGCACGTCCGGACCGCCGACGAGGCATACGCGCTGGGCGGGGACACACCTGCCGCGAGCTACCTCGACGTCGCCAAGGTGCTGACCGCGGCCGCCGATTCGGGCGCCGACGCCGTCCACCCCGGCTACGGCTTCCTCTCCGAGAACGCCGAGTTCGCCCAGGCCGTCCTCGACGCCGGGCTCACCTGGATCGGCCCGCCGCCGCAGGCCATCCGCGACCTCGGCGACAAGGTCGCCGCCCGGCACATCGCGCAGCGCGCGGGAGCGCCGCTCGTCGCGGGCACCAAGGACCCGGTCTCGGGGGCCGACGAGGTCGTGGCGTTCGCCCGCGAGCACGGCCTGCCGATCGCCATCAAGGCGGCCTTCGGCGGCGGCGGACGCGGCCTCAAGGTCGCCCGCACCCTGGAAGAGGTGCCGGAGCTGTACGACTCGGCGGTTCGCGAGGCGGTCGCCGCCTTCGGCCGCGGCGAGTGCTTCGTCGAGCGCTATCTGGACCGCCCGCGGCACGTCGAGACGCAGTGCCTCGCGGACCGGCACGGGAACGTGGTTGTCGTCTCCACCCGCGACTGCTCGCTCCAGCGCCGCCACCAGAAGCTGGTGGAGGAGGCGCCCGCGCCGTTCCTGACGGACGAGCAGAACGCGGAGCTGTACCGCGCGTCGAAGGCCATCCTCAAGGAGGCCGGCTACGTGGGCGCGGGCACCTGCGAGTTCCTCGTGGGACAGGACGGCACGATCTCCTTCCTGGAGGTCAACACCCGGCTCCAGGTGGAGCACCCGGTCACCGAGGAGGTCACCGGCATCGACCTCGTGCGCGAGATGTTCCGCATCGCGGACGGCGGGGTGCTGGGGTACGACGACCCGCAACTGCGCGGGCACTCCTTCGAGTTCCGGATCAACGGTGAGGACCCCGGTCGCAACTTCCTGCCCGCCCCCGGCACCGTGACGGCCTTCGCGCCGCCCGCGGGGCCCGGCGTACGGCTGGACGCGGGCGTCGAGACGGGCTCGGTCATCGGCCCGGCCTGGGACTCGCTGCTGGCCAAGCTGATCATCACCGGCGCGACCCGCGAGCAGGCGCTGCAGCGGGCCCGGCGCGCGCTCGCGGAGTTCACGGTCGAGGGCATGGCCACCGCGATCCCGTTCCACCAGGCGGTCGTCGCCGACCCGGCGTTCACGGCCGACCCGTTCACGGTGCACACGCGGTGGATCGAGACGGAGTTTGTCAACGAGATCAAGCCGTTCGCCGCTCCGGGTGCCACGGAGGAGGACGAGGCCGACGGCAGCCGCGAGGTCGTCGTGGTCGAGGTCGGCGGCAAGCGCCTCGAGGTGTCCCTGCCCGCCTCGTTGGGCGCCTCCGCGGGGGCGGCGGCAGCGGGCACGGGCGGCAAGAAGCCCAAGCGCAAGGCCACCAAGAAGGGCGGCTCCGCGGCCTCCGGCGACGCGCTGGCCTCCCCCATGCAGGGCACGATCGTCAAGATCGCGGTCGAGGAGGGGCAGCAGGTCGAGGAGGGCGAACTGGTCGTCGTCCTCGAGGCGATGAAGATGGAGCAGCCGCTGAACGCGCACCGGGCGGGCACTGTCAAGGGCCTCAGCGCGGAGGTCGGGGCCTCGCTGTCGGCGGGCTCGGTCATCTGCGAGATCAAGGACTGAGCAGGACTGACCAGGGACTGAGCAGGGACCTGGGCGCACGCGCTCGTAGCGTCTGAACGGCGAAGGAGCCGGGGCGGTCTGGCCGTAAGGCCGGGCGACCGCCCCGGCTCCCGCGGTTCCGGCCCCCTGCCGCGGCGAAGAGGCTCCGGAGAGGGCCTTGTCAGACCCTCGTGTGAGCCTGGCACTGCACACGTCGTCCGGCGGCAGCCGCGGGGAGAGGGAGCGAAGCGTGCGTGAGCTGAAGCCGTATGAGCGGCTGAGCGAGGACGATCCGCTCAGGTCACCGTCCGGCCGGTGCAGACTGGGTTACGACTCCGGGGGCATCGCCGTCGTCACGGTGTTCCGCACGGGAGAGGTGCTGTGGCGGGCGGGCGACAGGGCCCGGGGAGCGGCCGGGCGGCTTCTGCTCGGTGACGGCGGCGCGGTCCAGGTGGAGGACGCGGCGAACGAGACCGTCTGGGTCTCGGACATCGCGCTGCCGGGAGCGGCGTCCCTGACCGTCAACAACCGCGGCGAGCTGGAGCTGTGCGATGGCCCCGGCATGCCGGTGTTCAACTCGCGGACCGGCCCGACCGGGATGGTGGCCGTGTACGACGCCGCACCCGCCGCGGAGATCACCCCCACGCGCTATCTGGTGCGCGAGCACAAGTGGCGCCGCCTGGTCACACGCGAGCCCGACGGCTCGCTGCGGATCTCGGCCACGGACACCCGGACCGGCCACGGCGTGACCAGACAGCTGACCGGCCCGCTGGTGCCCTGGCTGGAACAGGACGGGACGGTCCTCACCTGGCGGCTGATCGACAAGCTCTGGTCGCTCTGCCTGGCGGACGCCGACGGCGGGCTGCTCTGGCACGAGCACATGCGCGACGACCCCGTGATCGCACCGCCTCCGGCTCCGGCTCCGGACCATGCGGACCGCGGTCCGGAGCCGGGCGAGGACTTCACCTCATGGCTGAAGCTCCTCATAGACAGCCCCGAGCCCGAATACTGCGTGAGCGTCGTCCACGACGTGGCGCCTCTCGACGCCCTGTCCCGGCTGGGCGTCGAGCCACGGCGGATCAGGACCGGTACGTGGCGGGAGCTGCGGGAGCACTCCCTGCGTGAGGAACTCTCCCTGAACGAAGGGATCGTCGCCGCGTTCGCCCTCGGCCCGCACACCCTGGTGGTCGAGGACAGCATGGGTGCGTCGGCGGCCGGCCGCCCGGAGCTGTCGGAGGGCACCTTCGCCGCCTCGTTCTGCCGGTGGTACCTCGACACGTGCTTCGTGGTGCGCCGCGACGGCGCGATAGTCGCCGGTGAGGACTGGGACGGCGGCACCGGGGAAGGGCCGGACGCGCCCGAGGTGCGGCGGGCGCTCGCCGCGATGGGCTCCGACGACCTGATGGACACCGCCGAAGAGCACGGCGTTGAGCTGGTGTGCCGAGCGGCGGGGGTCAGGCCGACGGCAGCGGACGTGGCCGGGACGGCCCCCGGCGCGATCGTCGCCCACAAGCGGTGAGGTGACCCGCGGGGCGGGCCGAGCCTGCCGTCCGGCCCGGCGGGCACGCGCGGCACCCGCGCCACACCCGCCACACCCGCCACACCCGCGTACGGCGTGGCGGCGCGGCGTACGGGCCGTGCTCCGGCGGGTGGCCGCACCACGCCGGGCGGCCGTCCGCCGGCGCGTCAGCGGAACCCTTCCGGCAGAGCCGTCGGCGGCGGAGGCGCACTCCGCAGCGTGGGCGGCGTGGAGGGCCCGCCGCCCCGCAGCGGCCGGTTGCGCCGCTGCCCGGGCAGCGGCCCCTCGCGGCGGCCCGCGCCGGGCCCGTGCCCGGACGCGCCGCCCGCGACGGGCCCGGAACCGGCCCCGTGCGCGCCGCCCGTCTGGAACGACCGCTCCGTCCCCATGCCCGCGCCCGCCGGCCCCGTGCCGGCGACGGCGATCTGCACGCCCTGGTCGGCCAGGGCCTGCAACTCCCGCCCGGCGCGGTCGTCGTGGGCCAGCGGCTCGTCCGTGACGAGCCGGGTCATCAGCTCCGTCGGCACCGTCTGGAACATCGTGTCGGTGCCCAGCTTGGTGTGGTCCGCGAGGACCACGACCTCGGACGCGGCCTGTACGAGCGCCCGGTCGACGCTGGCGGACAGCATGTTGGAGGTGGACAGGCCGCGTTCGGCGGTGAGCCCGCTGCCGGACAGGAATGCCCGGGAGACCCGCAGGCCCTGCAGGGACTGCTCGGCACCGCTGCCGACCAGTGCGTAGTTGGAGCCGCGCAGGGTGCCTCCGGTCATCACGACTTCGACCCGGTTGGCATGGGCCAAAGCCTGCGCGACCAGCAGGGAGTTGGTGACGACGGTCAGCCCGGCGACGCGCGCGAGCCGGCGGGCCAGCTCCTGCGTGGTCGTACCGGCGCCGACGACGACGGCCTCGCCCTCTTCGACGAGCCCGGCGGCCAGTTCGGCGATGGCGGTCTTCTCGGCCGTGGCGGACAGGGATTTCTGCGGAAAGCCCGACTCGCGGGTGAATCCGCCCGGCAGCACCGCACCTCCGTGGCGGCGGTCGAGCAGTCCTTCCGCCTCCAGCGCGCGCACGTCGCGTCTGACGGTCACTTCGGATGTCTGGACGACTCGGGCGAGCTCACGGAGCGAAACGGCTCCGTTGGCCCGGACCATTTCAAGGATCAATTGGCGACGTTCTGCAGCGAACACAAAACTGACAGTAACGCCCCCGACCGTCTGCTTTCAGCTCCTTGCGGCAATTATCGGAAGTTGTTTGTACGACTCGCTGCGAAGTGGTATACGCAGCGCGGGAGTCAGCCGTCGGCGCCCTTGCGGCTGTGCAACTGCCGTGCCACTTCGGCGATCGAGCCGGTCAGCGACGGGTACACGGTGAATGCCTTGGCGACCTGCTCCACCGTCAGGTTGTTGTCGACCGCGAGCGAGATGGGGTGGATCAGTTCGCTCGCGCGGGGTGCCACGATCACGCCGCCCACCACGATGCCGGTGCCCGGCCGGCAGAACAGCTTCACGAAGCCGTCCCGGATGCCCTGCATCTTCGCGCGCGGATTGCGCAGCAGCGGCAGCTTCACCACCCGGGCGTCCATCTTGCCGCCGTCGATGTCGGCCTGGGAGTAGCCGACGGTGGCGATCTCCGGATCGGTGAAGATGTTCGCGGAGACCGTCTTGAGGTTCAGCGGCGCCACCGTCTCGCCCAGGAAGTGGTACATCGCGATCCGGCCCTGCATGGCCGCGACCGACGCGAGCGCGAGGACGCCGGTGCAGTCGCCCGCCGCGTAGACGCCCGGCGCGGACGTACGGGACACCTTGTCCGTCCAGATGTGGCCCGAGTCGTGCAGCCGTACGCCCGCCTCCTCCAGACCCATGTCGCGCGTGTTGGGGACGGCGCCGACCGCGACCAGGCAGTGCGTGCCCGTGACCGTACGGCCGTCGTTCAGCGTGACCTCCACGCCGTCGCCGACACGTTTCGCCGACGCCGCGCGCGAGCGCGCCATGACGTTCATGCCGCGCCGCCGGAACACGTCCTCCAGCACCGCGGCCGCGTCCGGGTCCTCGCCCGGCAGCACGCGGTCCCGCGAGGAGACGAGGGTGACCTGCGAGCCGAGCGCCTGGTACGCGCCCGCGAACTCGGCGCCGGTGACGCCGGAACCGACCACGATCAGTTCCTCGGGGAGCTCCTGCAGGTCGTACAGCTGCGTCCAGTTGAGGATGCGCTGCCCGTCGGGGCGCGCGTCCGGGATCTCGCGCGGGTGGCCGCCGGTCGCGACGAGCACGGCGTCCGCGGTCAGCCGCTCCTCGCTCCCGTCGGCTGCCCGTACGACGACCTGGCGCGAGCCGTCGGGCGCCTGGTTCGGCTCCACGCGGCCTCGGCCGCGCATGACGCGGGCGCCGGAACGGGTCACGGACGCGGTGATGTCGTGCGACTGGGCCAGCGCCAGCCGCTTGACGCGGCGGTTCACCTTGCCCATGTCAACGCCGACAACGCGGGCCGCCTGCTCTATGGGCGGGGTGTCGTCCTCGATCTTGATGCCGAGCTCCTCGTGCGAGGAGTCGAAGTTCGTCATCACCTCGGCCGTCGCGATGAGGGTCTTGGACGGCACGCAGTCGGTGAGCACCGACGCGCCGCCGAGACCGTCGCAGTCGACGACGGTCACCTCCGCGTTGAGCTGCGCTGCCACCAGCGCAGCTTCGTAGCCGCCGGGTCCGCCACCGATGATCACGATCCGAGTCACATGTCCCAGTGTCCCGCATCCGCGCCGCGCTCCGCGCCCGGCCCCCGGAGAGCGGGCGGAACGGGCCTCCAGGTTCCGGACTACGCGATTCCGGTCTGGCCCGTGTTGCGGCGTATGTCTGGTGCGGTGAACCACGGGGGCCACTCCCGTACCCTCGACCCATGTCGCTCTTCGCCGCCTACGCCGGCTCACTCGACGCGCGGCTGATGTCACGCCGCGCTCCGCACTCACCGCTGCGCGGCACCGGATGGCTGGACGGCTGGCGCCTCACCTTCGGCGGCGAGCACATGGGCTGGGAGGGCGCCCTGGCGACGGTGGTCGAGGCACCGCGCTCACAGGTCTTCGTGGCCCTCTACGACATCGCGCCCATGGACGAGGACGCCATGGACCGCTGGGAGGGCGTGGGCCTGGACATCTACCGCCGGATGCGGGTCAGGGTGCACACCCTGGACGGCGACGAGCCGGCCTGGTGCTACGTGCTCAACGGCTACGAGGGCGGCCTCCCCTCCGCCCGCTACCTCGGCGAGCTCGCCGACGCCGCCGAGTCGGCCGGCGCCCCGCACGACTACGTGATGGAGCTGCGCAAGCGCCCCTGCTAGTGCTCTCCCCGGGCGCCCTCCGAGCCCGGCCCCTCCTTCGGGACCGGTCCCGGACCCGCGCTGGCATGATCCCCGGCCGGCCGGGGCGTTCCCGGCCGTTTCGACGTCGAGGCGACGAAGGGCTGGGTACGGGATGGGGCTCCTCGGGCGGTGGCGGAACCGGAGATCGGCGCAGCCGGGCGTCAGACCGCTGATCCAGATAATGGAGAAGGACGAGCCGGCCACCGCGCACGGGCCGGGCGTGCGCACCTGCTCCGAATGCGGTGAGCGGTGGCGGTCGTATCTGGGCGAGCTCACGGACTCCGGCGAGCTCGCGGCACTCCGTACGCGCGGCGAGTGCAGGGTGTACGCCAGCTGGGACCGGACGCTCGGGCTCACCTGCCGCGGCTGCCGCCGCAGCCGCTGCCGCGCGCACTGGGGCGAGCCGCGGACCGCGGCCGCGGTGCCGGGCGCGGACGACTACGTCTGCCCGCACTGCGGCGACCGCCTCGACCACGGCTGAGCCGGTCCACGGGGCGAACCGGGCCGAACGCACCCTGTGATGTGGGGGAAATGCAGAGGGAACGTGGCGGGAACCCGCCGTTTACGATCCACTTCAGCGGCCCCTTCTACGCGCGTAGGCTCAGTCAGGCTACCCTCGTGCGCGTGAACGCATCTCCCACATCGGGCACACCCGAAGACCACGGCACCCCGTCCGCCGAGGCAGCCGCCAACCGCCTGCGGGAGCTCACGGGGGTGGACAGCCACGACGTCGCCCTCGTGATGGGCTCCGGCTGGCTTCCCGCCGCCGAGGTGCTCGGCAAGCCCGAGCACGAGTTCCCGGTCACCGAACTGCCCGGGTTCCCCCTGCCGACGGTGCAGGGCCACTCCGGGAAGGTCCGCTCGTACAAGGTGGGCGCGAAGCGCGCGCTCCTCTTCCTGGGGCGCACGCACTACTACGAGGGCCGCGGCGTCGCCGCCGTCGCACACGGCGTCCGTACGGCCGTGGCCGCCGGCTGCAAGTCCGTCGTGCTGACCAACGGCTGCGGCGGGCTCCGCGACGGGATGCGGGTCGGACAGCCCGTCCTCATCCGCGACCACATCAACCTGACGGCCGCCTCCCCCATCGTCGGCCCGAACTTCGTGGACCTCACCGACCTCTACTCCCCGCGCCTGCGCGCCCTGTGCCAGGAGATCGAACCCTCCCTGGACGAAGGCGTGTACGTGCAGGTCACCGGGCCGCACTACGAGACCCCCGCCGAGATCAACATGGTGCGGACCATGGGCGGCGACCTGGTCGGGATGTCCACCGTCCTGGAGGCCATCGCGGCCCGCGAGGCGGGCGCCGAGGTGCTCGGCATCTCGCTCGTCACGAACCTCGCCGCGGGCATGACCGGCGAACCCCTCAGCCACGAGGAGGTCCTGCAGGCGGGCCGCGACTCCGCCAGCCGTATGGGATCTCTGCTCGCGCAGGTGCTGGGCCGGATCTGACCGGGAACCCGTCTCCCCAGACGGGCCGTCCCAGAGGCGCGCCCCGGAACAGTTCCCCGGCCCAGACCCGTTCGAGAGGCAGGAACCCCCGTGCACAACGATGTCGTCGCACAGGCCCGCGCGTGGCTCGCCGAGGATCCGGACCCGGAGACGCGGGAGGAACTGGCCAAGCTCATCGAGACGGCCGACGGTGAGGAGCTGGCGGACCGGTTCGCCGGCACGCTCCAGTTCGGCACCGCCGGGCTCCGCGGTGAGCTGGGCGCCGGGCCGATGCGGATGAACCGCGCCCTGGTGATCCGGGCGGCGGCCGGGCTGGCCGCGTACCTGCGGCGCACGCACGGGGAGGGCGAGGGCCTCGTCGTCGTCGGGTACGACGCCCGCCACAAGAGCGCCGAGTTCGCCCGCGACACCGCCGCGGTGATGACCGGCGCGGGGCTGCGCGCCGCGCTGCTGCCGGGTCCGCTGCCCACGCCCGTACTCGCCTTCGCCGTACGCCACCTCGGCGCCGTCGCCGGCGTCACCGTCACCGCGAGCCACAATCCGCCGCGCGACAACGGCTACAAGGTGTACCTCGATGAGGGCTCGCAGATCGTGCCGCCCGCCGACGCCGACATCGCCGCCGAGATCGCCGCCGTCGGCCCGCTGTCCTCGGTGCCGCGTCCCGAGGGCGGCTGGGAGACGCTGGACGAGGGGATCGTGGACGCGTATCTGGACCGTACGCGCGCGGTGCTGACCGACGGCTCCGCGCGCGACGTCCGTACGGTGCACACGGCACTGCACGGGGTGGGGGCCCGTACGTTGCACGAGGCGTTCGTACGGGCGGGCTTCCCCGCGCCGATCGCCGTGCCCGAACAGGCCGAGCCGGACCCGGACTTCCCCACGGTCGCCTTCCCGAACCCCGAGGAACCGGGCGCCATGGACCTCGCCTACGCCACCGCCCGCGCCGCCGACCCCGCCCCCGACCTGGTCCTCGCCAACGACCCGGACGCCGACCGGTGCGCCGTCGCCGTGCCCGACCCGGGCGCGGAGTCGGGCTGGCGGATGCTGCGCGGCGACGAGGTGGGCGCGCTGCTCGCGACGCACCTGGTGCACAAGCGGGCGCGGGGCGCGTTCGCGACGACGATCGTCTCGTCCTCCCTGCTCGCCCGCATCGCGGCGGCGGCGCGGCTCCCGTACGAGGAGACGCTGACCGGCTTCAAGTGGCTGGCCCGGGTGGACGGGCTGCGGTACGCGTACGAGGAGGCCCTCGGCTACTGCGTCGACCCCGAGGGCGTCCGCGACAAGGACGGCATCACCGCCGCGCTGCTGACCGCCGAACTCGCCGCCGAGCTGCGCGAGTCGGGCCGTACGCTCACCGACCTGCTGGACGACCTCGCGGTGGAGTACGGGCTGCACGCGACCGATCAGCTGTCCGTACGCGTCGAGGACCTGTCCCTGATCACCGTGGCGATGGACCGGCTGCGCAGCCGCCCGCCGTCGTCACTCGCGGGCCTGCCCGTCACCTCGGCCGAGGACCTCACCGCGGGCTCCGCCGCGCTGCCGCCGACCGACGGGCTGCGCTACGTGCTGGACGACGGCGCGGCACGCGTGGTGGTCCGGCCGAGCGGCACGGAACCGAAACTGAAGTGCTATCTGGAGGCGGTCGTCCCGGTCGAGGACGCCACGGCCCTCCCCGACGCCCGCACCCGCGCCCGCCAGACGCTCGCGGCCCTGAAGACGGACCTGAGCACGGCGGCGGGCATCTGAGCGTACGGACCACCTGCACCGACGTACACGCCTGCGCTCACACCATGACCGCAACCGAGCGGCGGAATCCGCTGCGTCCGCGCTTTGTCCCCGTCATCGACCTGCAGCACAGATGGCGGCACAGGCCGCGGCTCGATGCCGCAGCTCTGCGCGCCGAGGCTGACGAGTTCTACGGCGGCGAGGACCGGGTGGACAGGGCGGAAGATCCCTTGGCACGCCGACGCGGCGATATATACTGAGCCCTAGCCGCATATATTGGGGGTCGCATGTCCAAGCTGCTGGTCGAGATCGACGACGAGGCCCTGGCGGAGGCCGCCGCCATACTCGGCACCACTACGAAGAAGGACACGGTGAACTCCGCGCTGCTCGAGGTGGCCAAGCGCCACACCAGAGCGCAGGCTCTGGCCGAGCTTCGCGAGATGGGCGCACAGGGTGATTTCGACGTGCTGCTCGACAAAGAGAACTACCGCCGTTGAGCACTGTTTCCTATCTGGTCGACACCTCGGCCGCTGTCCGGCTGCTGCTCGACAAGACGCTGGACGACCGCTGGGGAGCGGCGCTCCGCGAAGGGCTGCTGGGGCTCTGCGACCTCACCGAGCTGGAGGTGCTGTACTCCGCGAAGTCATTCCACGACCGCGCGGAGAAACGGCAGTTGCTCGGCCGGCTCTTCGGCTGGTGCCCGACGCCCGACGGCGTCGAGAGGCGTGCCCACACCGTGCAGGAGTTGCTGACCCGGCACGGCGAGCACCGGTCGGCCGGCCCGGTCGACCTCCTTGTCGCCGCGACGGCCGAGCTGAACGGGCTAACGGTGCTGCACTACGACCGTGACTTCGCGACCATCGCCCGCCGCACCGGGCAGCCCGCTCAGTGGCTGGCCGAGCCCGGCACGATCTGACGCGCGATCGGCGCGCCGGGAGGGCGTCAGCGCGTGGCGAAGAGGATCGCCAGGGCGATGGCGCCCAGCAGGGCCGGGACGAGGACCTCGTACGCCCAGCGCACCGTGACCTCGCCCGCCGGGGCGGCGTCCGGGCCGTCGACGCCGTGGCGCAGGGCGAGTTCGCGCAGTTCGTCGATGGCCTGGTCCGAGGTGGCGCGCTTCTCGGCCATGTCCGCCTCGGTGGTGACGGCCTGGCCGCCGATGCCCAGGAAGCCGCGGGCGGGCGGCTCACCGGCCCGCACGCGGGCGTTGTGGCGCTGGACTCCCTTGCGGGCGCGCAGCGAGACGGGGATGGCCCACAGCTGGTACTTGCCGCCGCCGGCGACCACCTCGCTCGTGTAGCCCGCCTGCAGCGACTCGACCGACGGCCAGGGCACGGTGATGGTGCGCAGCGGGTTCCGTACGCGCATCTCCTCCGCGCCCGCGAAGACCGCGGGGCGCAGGGTGTACGCGACCACAGACGGCACGAAGAACAGCAGCCCGGCGAGGGCGGTCACGGGTGTGCGGCCGGTGCCGTTCAGCACCGCGTCGGCGCCCAGCCAGACCGCGAGGGCGATGAGGACGACACCGCCGGCGATGGCGGAGGGCGACCGGTAGCAGCGGTCGGCGTACTTCGGCGGCTCCGGCGCGGCCGCGGCAGCTGCGGAAGCCGAACCGGAGGCCGAATCGGAAGCCGAATCGGAAGCCGAACCGGAAACCGGCTCGGAAGCCGATGCGGACTCCCCCTCCGGCTCAGACGACGTCTCGCGCTCGCGCTCCGACACCGCGCCGCCCTCCCGCTCGCGCTCCCGCCTGCCCTCGCGCCGCTCGGGGCCCTTGTGCTCGCTCGTCATGAGGGTGATTGTGCCCGACCGTCCGTATGCCGGACATTGCGGTCCGGCATCGATCTCGGAGCGCACGCTTCAGAGGACGCTACGCGTGTAGATATGCTCGTCTGGTGACCATGTCCTCTGCGCCCTCCACCCCCGCACCGGCCCCGTCCGCGGGCGCGCCCGCGACCCCCTCCGGGGCCCCGGCCGCGACCGGCTCACCGTTCGCCGACGTGACCGCGTCCGACGCCGCCCTGCGCCGCTACCTGCACGGGCTGCCCGGCGTCGACGCCGTCGGCCTCGAGGCACGCGCCGCCGCGCTCGGCACCCGTTCCATCAAGACCACGGCCAAGGCGTACGCCATCGATCTGGCCATCTCGATGATCGACCTGACGACCCTCGAGGGCGCCGACACCCCCGGCAAGGTCCGGTCGCTCTGCGCCAAGGGCATCAGCCCCGACCCCACGGACAGAACGGCCCCCAAGGTCGCCGCGATCTGCGTGTACCCGGACATGGTGGCCACCGCCCGCGAGGCGCTGGCCGGTTCCGGCATCCACGTCGCGTCCGTGGCGACGGCCTTCCCGGCCGGCCGTACGGCGCTGCCGGTCAAGCTCGCGGACACCCGCGACGCGGTGGCGGCGGGCGCCGACGAGATCGACATGGTGATCGACCGCGGTGCCTTCCTCGCCGGCCGCTACATGGCGGTGTTCGAGGAGATCCGCGCCGTACGGGAGGCGTGCGTACGCCCCGACGGCAGCGCCGCCCACCTCAAGGTGATCTTCGAGAACGGCGAGCTGTCCACGTACGACAACATCCGCCGCGCCTCCTGGCTGGCGATGCTCGCCGGCGCGGACTTCATCAAGACCTCCACCGGCAAGGTCGCCGTCAACGCGACCCCGCCGAACACGCTGCTGATGCTGGAGGCCGTACGGGACTTCCGCGCCGCCACCGGCACGCAGATCGGCGTGAAGCCGGCCGGCGGCATCCGCACGTCCAAGGACGCGATCAAGTACCTGGTGCTGGTGAACGAGACGGCGGGCGCGAACTGGCTCAGCCCGGACTGGTTCCGGTTCGGCGCCTCCAGCCTCCTCAACGATCTGCTGATGCAACGCCAGAAGCTGAGCACCGGGCGTTACTCCGGTCCCGACTACGTGACGGTGGACTGACCCAGATGACACGTGAAACCCCCCAGGTGACCGGCGGCACCGGCGCCGCCGCCGGCACCGGCCCCGCCAAGGCGTTCGCCTACGCGCCCGCGCCCGAGTCCCGCGCGATCGTGGACATCGCGCCGAGCTACGGCCTGTTCGTGGACGGCGAGTTCCGCGACGCGTCCGACGGCAAGGTGTTCAAGACCGTCTCGCCCGCCTCCGAGGAGGTGCTGTCCGAGGTCGCGCAGGCCAGTGCGGAGGACGTGGACACGGCCGTACGGGCGGCCCGCGCCGCGCACGCCGAGTGGGCCGCGCTGCCGGGCGCCGAACGGGCCAAGTACCTGTTCCGCATCGCGCGCATCGTCCAGGAGCGCGCCCGCGAGCTGGCGGTGCTGGAGACCCTCGACAACGGCAAGCCGATCCGCGAGACCCGCGACGCCGATCTCCCGCTGATCGCCGCGCACTTCTTCTACTACGCGGGCTGGGCCGACAAGCTCCCGCACGCCGGCTTCGGCCCCGACCCGCGGCCGCTCGGCGTCGCCGCCCAGGTCATCCCGTGGAACTTCCCGCTGCTGATGCTGGCCTGGAAGATCGCGCCCGCGCTGGCCACCGGCAACACGGTGGTGCTCAAGCCCGCGGAGACGACCCCGCTGTCGGCGCTGTTCTTCGCGGACATCTGCCGCCAGGCGGGCCTGCCGCGCGGCGTCGTCAACATCGTCACGGGCGCCGGGCCCACCGGCGCCGCGCTGGTCGCGCACCCCGACGTGGACAAGGTGGCGTTCACCGGGTCCACGGCGGTGGGCAAGGAGATCGCGCGTACGGTCGCGGGCACCCGTAAGCGGCTCACGCTGGAGCTGGGCGGCAAGGGCGCGAACATCGTCTTCGACGACGCCCCGATCGACCAGGCCGTCGAGGGCATCGTCAACGGCATCTACTTCAACGGAGGCCAGGTCTGCTGCGCGGGCTCCCGGCTGCTCGTACAGGAGTCGGTGCAGGACGAGCTGCTGGACGCGCTCAAGCGGCGCCTCGCCACCCTCCGGATCGGCGACCCGCTGGACAAGAACACCGACGTCGGCGCCATCAACTCGGCCGAGCAGCTGGCCCGTATCACCGAGCTGACGCGCGCGGGCGAGGCCGAGGGCGCCGAGCGCTGGTCCCCGGCCTGCGAACTGCCCAGCACCGGCTACTGGTTCGCGCCGACGGTCTTCACGAACGTCACGCAGGCGCACCGCATCGCGCGCGAGGAGATCTTCGGCCCGGTGCTCTCCGTGCTCACCTTCCGCACCCCGGACGAGGCGGTCGCCAAGGCGAACAACACCCCGTACGGGCTGTCGGCGGGCGTGTGGACGGAGAAGGGCTCGCGCATCCTCAAGATGGCGCAGCAGTTGCGGGCGGGCGTGATCTGGTCCAACACCTTCAACAAGTTCGATCCGACCTCGCCGTTCGGCGGCTACCAGGAGTCGGGGTTCGGCCGCGAGGGCGGCAGGCACGGCTTGGAGGCTTACCTCGATGTCTGACACACCGAAGGCGACCGCGGGGCGCGCGGCACCGCGGCTCGGCGTCCTGAAGACGTACAAGCTCTACATCGGGGGCAAGTTCCCCCGTTCCGAGAGCGGACGGGTGTACGAGGTGACCGACTCCAAGGGCAACTGGCTGGCGCACGCGCCCCTGTCGTCCCGCAAGGACGCCCGGGACGCGGTGGCCGCGGCGCGCAAGGCGTTCGGCGGCTGGTCCGGGGCCACGGCGTACAACCGCGGGCAGATCCTCTACCGCGTCGCGGAGATGCTGGAGGGCCGCCGGGACCAGTTCACCGCCGAGGTCGTGGCCGCGGAGGGCGTGGCCAGGGGGAAGGCGGCGGCGCGGGTGGACGCGGCGATCGACCGCTGGGTCTGGTACGCGGGCTGGTCCGACAAGATCGCCCAGGTCGCGGGCGGCGCGAACCCGGTCGCGGGGCCGTACTTCAACCTGTCCTCGCCGGAGCCGACGGGCGTGGTGGCGGTCCTGGCCCCGCAGGAGTCGTCGTTCCTCGGCCTGGTGTCGGTGCTCGCGCCCGTGATCGTCACCGGCAACACCGCCGTGCTCGTACCCTCCGAGGAGCGCCCGCTGCCCGCCCTCTCCCTCTCCGAGGTGCTGGCCACCTCGGACCTGCCCGGCGGCGTCGTCAACGTGCTGTCCGGGCGTACGAGCGAGCTGGGCACGCCGCTGGCCGCGCACCAGGACGTCAACGCGATCGACCTGACCGGCGCCGGACCCGAGCTGGCCCGTGACCTGGAGATCGCGGCGGCGGACAACCTGAAGCGCGTCCTCCGCCCGGCGCCGTCCGAGGACTGGGCCGCCGACCCGGGCACGGGCCGGCTGCTGCCGTTCCTGGAGACGAAGACGGTCTGGCACCCGGTCGGCACCTGACGCCCGCCCGCCCCCGCATCCCGTACCCGTACCCGTACCCGTACGGAACCGCGCGCTCGCACCCCGTGTGCGAGCGCGCGGTTCCGTCACGGCGGCCTGCTGCCGTGCCGTGCACAATGGTGTAAACCGCAAGAATTCCGACGGTACGGGGCACCGGGACGGGTGCGCCGATTGCGAGGACTGGGGCCGGTGGAGGACGGGACACCGAGCGCGATGACGCAGGACGGCGGCTTCGAAGGGCCGTACACGTCCGTCCAGCGCGCTGCCCTGAGCCTGCTGTCCTGCACCGACTCGTCCAGACTCCTCAGCGTCGCGCTCGACGGCTGCCTGCGGGAGTTCGACAGCGCACACGGCGTGATCTACCTCCTGCAGGACGACGGCTGGCTCCGCCTCGCCGCCGTCCGCGGCTACCCGGAAGACCTGGTGGAGCGCTTCCGTACGATCTCCCCGCGCACGCAGCTGCCCGCCGCGCAGTCCATCCAGTGGCGGCGGCCCGTGTACGGGGGCTTCGAGGAGTACGCCAAGGACTATCCGGACGTGCCGCTGTTCCGGCAGCCGTACGGCTTCGCCGCCTTCCCCTTCCTCGTCGACGACCGCTGCCTGGGCGCCATGCTCGTGCAGACCGCCCCGACGCCGCCGACCCCGGACCTGGTGGTGGCCGCCACCATGATCACGTCCGTCTGCGCACACCGGCTCGAACACCTGCTGGCGCTCGGCGGCTCCGTCGAGCACGCCGGCAGCGTACGGCTCGGCCGCGCCCTGAGCCTGATCGACAGCCGCTCCCGCAAGACCCGGCTCGAACTGGCCATGACCGGCGCCGACATCGGCTTCTTCGAGTGGGACTTCAGCACCGGCCGCATCAGCTGCGACGAGCGGCTGTGCCACATCCTCGGCGTACGGCCGCACGAGTTCGACGAGCGGATCGAGACGTTCCACGAGGCGCTGCACCCCGACGACCAGCGCGCCTTCGAGGTGGCGCTGGCGGAGGGCCTCGAATCGGGGCGGCTCACCGTCTCCCAGCGGATGGTGCACGCGAACGGCTCCATGCGCTGGGTCAAGATGGAGGGCCGGGTCTCCCAGGACGCCGAAGGGCGGCCGCAGGGCCTCGTCGGCATCGTGCAGGACCGCACCGACGAACACCTGCGGGAGACGCGGGACGCGGCCCGCCGCGAGTTCATGCTCAGCGTCACGCGCGGCGTCGTCAACGCGCTCTCCACCCAGGAGGTCATCGACACCGCGGCCGCCCGCGTCCTCCCGGTGCTCGGCGCCCGCAACCTCGCGCTGTTCGTACGGGAGCGCGACAGGTTCGAGCTGGCGGGCTCGTACGGCTTCGAGGAGGGCATGCTGGAGCGGCTCCGCTCCAACGGCCGTACGGTGTCGCGGTATTCGGGGCTGATGGCGACGCTGATGCGGCGCCCGATGTTCCTCGAGTCCGCCGACTCGTTCTACTCCCTCTTCCCCCGCGACTTCCAGCCGCTCCCCGGCCAGCGGGCGTGGGCGACGCTGCCCGTGATCACCCAGGGGACCGTCGGCGTCTGCGTGATCGCCTTCAACCGCCCGCACACCTTCTCCGAGGACGACAAGGCCCTGTGCCACGCGACCGCGGGCGTCCTCGCACAGGCCGTGGACCGGGCGCGGCTGCTGGACCTGCGGCGCGAGCAGCTGACGGAGCTGCAGCAGCTGATGCTGCCGAATCGCGTCCCCGAACTCCCCGGGCTGGACCTCGCCGTGTGCTACGTCCCCGGCTCGGGCGGACTGGAGGTGGGCGGCGACTGGTACGACGTCCTGCCCTCCGACGACGGCCGCGTCGTCGTGACCGTGGGCGACGTCGAGGGCCACAGCGCCCCGTCCGCCGCCGTGATGGGTCATCTGCGGGTCGCCATGCAGGCGTACGCCACCCAGGGCATCGGCCCGGCCGCGCTGCTGCGGCACGGCAACCGCATCCTGTGCGACCTGGACACCGAACGCTTCGCCACCTGCACCGCCGTGGAGGTGACCGCGTCGAGGAACCTGCTGCGCATCGCCAGGGCAGGTCACGCCCAGCCGCTGCTGCTCGACCCGGACGGCCGGGTACGGGAGTTGGACGTGCCCGGCGGCATCCCGCTCGGCTGTTTCGAGAACGGCGAGTTCGACGGGTACGCGGTGACGGAGCACGCGCTGCCGCCGGGCGCGACGCTGCTGCTGTACACCGACGGACTGGTGGAGCGGCGCGGCCAGGACTACGACGAGTCGGTGCGCATGCTGTCCGACCGGCTGACACGCCTGGTCGCCAAGCTGCGGGAGCGGGAACCGGAGCGGGACGCCCGTACGGACGGGGGCGCGCGCAAGGAGACGTGCTGCCTGAACGCGCTGGCGGACGAGCTCGTCGCGCCGGCACGCGCACGGGACGCGCACGACGACATCGCGCTGCTCCTGCTGCGCCGCCGGACCGCCGAGGCGGAGGCGGCAGCGGAACCGGAAGCCGAGGCGGAACCGGAAGCCGAGGCGGATACGGAGGCTCCGGCCTGACGCGCGGCGCCTGCCGCACGGCCCTCGGTACGCTGACGAGCGCGCCCGTGTCCGCTGACCGGCGCCGAGCGCCGTGCCCGCACCGAGGAGGACCCGCCGTGGCCCAGCCGCCGCAGACCGACGCCGCAGCCCAGCCGCCGGACCTGGACCCCCGGTCGGACGGTACGGCCGCCCGGCTGATCGCGGCCGTCATCGTGCACGACCGCGAGCGGCGGCGGGTCGTACTGCTCCGGCGGAGCCCGCGGGCACGCTTCGCCCCCGGCCTGTGGGACCTGCCCCTCGGCAAGCAGGAGCCGGGCGAGCCGCTGACGGGGACCGCCGTACGCGAACTCCTCGAGGAGACGGGCCTGTCCGTCGCACCCGAGTCGCTGCGGCTGGCGCACGTCGTACACGCCGCGCGGGGCATGGACGCGCCGGAGGGCTTCCTCAAGACCGTCTTCGTGACGTACGAGTGGGCGGGCGAGCCGGTCAACGTCGAGCCCGAGAAGCACAGTCACGTCGGCTGGACGTCCACGGACGCCCTCCCGGAGGCGTGCGTGCCGTCCTCGTACACCGCGCTGACGGCGTATCTGAGCGGCGGGGGCCCGCAGTTCAGCCTGCGCGGCTGGCCCACGGCACCCTGATACGGGCCCCCGATACGGGCCTCTTCGGTCCGCTCGGAGGGGACTACTTGGCGTCGACCCGTCCGACCGCGTCCGGTCCGGCCGTCAGCGCGGCGCTCACCGTCTGCCAGGCGGGGTCGCCGGGGTAGAGCCGGGTGCGGAGGTACGCCCAGGTGAGCCGCTGGACCGCGGACACCCGCGCGGGGTTCTCGTCCGTGGTCTCGGCGACGTCGTATCCGGAGATCCCGCCGAGCCCGTGCTCCGCGTCGAACAGCGTCAGCAGAGTCTTGGGACCCGGGGCGAGGGTGTACGGATCGGCGTGCCAGTCGGGGCCGTTGACCGTCAGATGCCCGGAGGTGTCCTTGTCGCCGGCCACCACGAGCGCGGGCGTCGTCATCGTGGAGAAGTCCGTGGTGAGGAAGGCGGGTATGTTCTCGGCCGCGAACTCGCTGAGGGCGTCGCCGCCCCTGCCGGGCGCCGCGAGCAGCACACCCGCCGTGATCCGCGGCTCGGCCAGGTCCACCTCCGTTCCGTCGTGCGGATCGGTGAGCCGGGTGCCCAGGAGCAGGCTCGCGGTGTGCCCGCCCATCGAGTGCCCGGCGACGGCGACCCTGCCGCGGTCGAGGCGCCCGGCGAGCTGCGGAACGGCCGCTTCGACCTCGTCGAGCCGGTCGAGGACGCGCGTCATGTCCTGGGCGCGCGACCGCCAGTACAGCGGCGCCTCGGGGTCGTCGGCGGGGTCCAGGGTCAGCGTCCGCGAACTCAGATGGGTGGGCTGGATGACGACGAAGCCGTGCGCCGCCCAGAAGTCGGCGAGGGGCGCGTAGCCGTTCAGCGAGGAGAGGTGGTGGGAGTAGCCCTGGCCGTGCGAGAGGAGGAGCACGGGCAGGTCGTTCCCGGTCACGGGCGCGGAGACGCGTATCTCCAGGTCCACGGCGCGGCCGGGGGCCGGCAGCAGCACCGGGGCGACCGAGAGTACGGGGGCAGGCGAGGCGAAGAGGTCGGCTGGACGCGGCGATCCGCTCATGGCATGGGTCCCTTCCACGGCCCCGCCACGGAAAGCGGAGCACTGTTCCAGAACGTTACGGAGCAGCGTTCCGCTTTGTCAACGGCGCAGTCCCGGCCCCGGCGGGACCCGGACTGCGCCGCGCACAGCGCCGGAGCCCGATCGCGGCCGCGGCTATGGCCTGTCGTCAAAGTCCCGCCTTGCCCGCGACGCCCTGCACGCACATCTGCTGCGTTGTCGCACCGTCCGAGTAGCCCACTACGAGGACGGCACTCCGCCTTGCAGCTGCACGCACCGGACGCCGTGGGCACCGCCTTCGGCGGACGGCGCTACTTTGACGACAGGCCCTAGTCTTCTGAGTCGGGAATTCTGTTCAGATAGCTGGCGAGGCGTTCGAGGATCTCGTCTGCGGTCTTGGTCCACACGTAGGGCTTGGGGTCGGTGTTCCATGCGGTGATCCAGGCACGGATGTCTCGTGTCTCAGTCCCAGTGTGGCCGGTCGCCCTCTCAGGCCGGCTACCCGTCGTCGCCTTGGTAGGCCATCACCCCACCAACAAGCTGATAGGCCGCGGGCTCATCCTGCACCACTAACGCTTTCCACACACAGGAGATGCCTCCGTGTGTCATATCCGGTATTAGACCCCGTTTCCAGGGCTTGTCCCAGAGTGCAGGGCAGATTGCCCACGTGTTACTCACCCGTTCGCCACTAATCCACCACCGAAGCGGCTTCATCGTTCGACTTGCATGTGTTAAGCACGCCGCCAGCGTTCGTCCTGAGCCAGGATCAAACTCTCCGTGAATGCCTCACAACCCTCCAGCAAGAAAGCTAGAGAGCTGACATCACAGGGAGCGGGACGGTCCAGGGGAATAACCCGGACACGTCCACAGCATCCTCGCTGTGTGTTGTTCTTCAAAGGAACCCATACCCCCCACAAAAACAGGGGGCGGGGTATCAACATATCTGGCGTTGACTTTTAGCACGCTGTTGAGTTCTCAAAGAACGGACGCTTCCATCGGACCCGTTTCACCGGGACCCTCCGGGCGCTTCCCTTCGTGGTTTTGCGTTTTCGACTCTAGCAGACGGAATGTGCTGCCAAGAAATCGAGGGAGCTTCTTCGCTGAGCCCGTAATTACCGGCTCGCATTTCGAAGCTGCAGGAGATACTAACCCTTGCTGCCGATCTCGTCGAGTTCGGCGCAACTGTTCAAATCTACTGCCCCCACGACACCGTGTCAACGGTTTCCCTGGGGTGATGAGGACCCTAGCAGGTCACAGGGGCCGTACGCACATCACGCCGCAGTGGGTACCTCGGCCGGGCGATCAGAGGCGGCTACATCACCCGTTTCTCCCGCGCGGGCGGCCCGGCCGCCCACCCCGTAGACGTAGCCGAGGAATGCCAGTTCGGCAGCGACGCCGATGCCGATACGGCCCCACGTCGGCAGTCCCGAAGGCGTGACGAAGCCTTCGATGGCGCCCGAGACGAAGAGCACGACCGCGAGCCCCATCGCCATCCCCAGGGCCGCACGTCCCTCCGTCGCGAGAGCCGTACGGCGGCTGCGGGGGCCGGGGTCGATCACGGTCCAGCCCAGGCGCAGGCCCGTGCCGGCCGCGATGAAGACAGCCGTCAGCTCCAGCAGTCCGTGCGGCAGGATCAGTCCGAGGAACGTGTCGAGGCGTCCCGCGGAGTGCATGAGGCCGATGCCGATGCCGAGGTTCAGCATGTTCTGGAACAGCACCCAGAGCACCGGGATGCCCAGCAGGGCGCCGAAGACGAGGCAGATCGCGACGGCCTGTGCGTTGTTCGTCCACACTTGTGCGGCGAAGGACGTGGCCGGGTGGCTCGAGTAGTAAGACTCGTAACTGCCGCCGGGCCGGGTCATCTCGCGCAGCTCGGCGGGCGCGGCGATCGACGCCTGCACCTCCGGGTGTGTGCCGATCCACCAGCCGATGAGCGCGGCCACCAGGGCCGACAGCAGCGCGGTCGGCACCCACCAGTGCCGGGTGCGGTAGAGGGCGGCGGGGAATCCCGCGGCGAAGAAGTGGACGGCGTCCCGCCAGGAGGCCCGGCGTGCGCCTGTGACGGCGCTGCGCGCACGCGCCACCAGGGTGGTCAGACGGCCGATGAGCGCCGGGTCCGGCGCGCTCGACTGGATCTGCGAGAGGTGTGTGGACGTGCGCTGGTAGAGGGCGACGAGTTCGTCCGCTTCCGCTCCGTTCAGCCGTCGGCGGCGCCGTACCAGGGCATCCAGACGGTCCCACTCCGCGCGGCGTGCGGAGACGAAGACATCGAGATCCATGTGGAGAGCTTGGCAGATCATCCGCGCCGGACGGCAGACTGTTCAGACAAGGCGAAGAGTCAGACAACGTGTCAGGTGACTCTGCGGGGCGCCGCGAGGGAGGACGTGTCCGGTGAGCGAACTCGTGACAGGCGACGCCGTCGTGCTGGGGCTGCGGCCCGCGCGGCTGCCGAGCCGCGCGCTGGCCGTCTTCATCGACCTGGTGCTCGCGTGGACGGCCTACATCGTCCTCTCGCTCGTGCTGCTCACGGCCACCGCGTCACTGGACGCCGCCGCGCTGGCCGCAGTGCAGGTGGCGCTGTTCCTGCTCGTCCTCGTCGGGGTGCCGATCGCGGTCGAGACGCTCAGCCACGGGAGGTCGCTGGGGAAGCTGGCCTGCGGGCTGCGCGTGGTGCAGGACGACGGCGGGCCGATCCGCTTCCGGCACGCGCTGGTACGAGGGGCGATCGGCGTCGTGGAGATCCAGCTGTTCGTCGGGGTGATCGCCTGCGTCGCGTCGCTGGTGTCGGCGCGCGGGCGGCGGCTCGGGGACGTGTTCGCGGGCACGCTGGTCGTACGGGAGCGGGTGCCGACGCCGCGTGCCGTACGGGTACCGCCGCCACCGCCCTGGCTGGTGGGTCAGTTCCGGGAGCTGGACCTGTCGCGCGTACCGGACCGGCTGTGGCTGGCGGTGCGCCAGTACCTGATGCGGGCCGGGCAGCTCGACGCCGCCGTGGCGGAGTCGATGGCGCGGCGGCTCGCGGCGGACGTCGTGGCGTACACCGGCGCTCCGGCGCCGCAGGACGTGCCCGCCGCGGCCTACCTGGCCGGGGTGGTCGCCGAGCGGCAGGCGCGGGACGCGCAGCGGGCCTTCGGGCCGGGCACGGCGTACGGGGTGGCTCCCGGTACGGGGCAGGTGCCCGCGCCGGGGGGCGTCGGGCCGGGGCTGCCGGAGCGGCCTGCCGGGCCGCCGGCCACGCGCGGGGGCTTCGCGCCTCCGGGTGGCGAACGGCCCGCCGGTGCGGCCGTGTTCGCGCCCGCGCCGGGTGACGCCCGTGACCGCGGGAACGAGGCGGCGCCGGAGCCGCGTACCGGGTTCGTGCCACCGGCCTGAGCAGGTACGGGAGGGACGCGAGCGGGTGCGCGCTTCGGCGGTACGCCTCGCGCGTCAACTGAACGTCGAGGGCGGGGACTCGAGGTCCTCGAGCTCGATGCCGGGCGCCGCGAGCACGACGTCGCCGACGAGGTGAACGGTGTGCTGCTCCCCCGTCTCAAGGTCGTTGACCTGGTAGTTCTCCACGGTCAGGGGGCCGTTGTCAGTGGCGTGTGTTTCGCTGTTGAGCAGCGCCCAGGACTGGTCGAGAGTGCGGGGGGCGAGGACGGGGGGTGTGAGTGCGACGAGGCGTACGCGGGTGGCGGGGGCTCCGGCTGCCGGTTTCAGCAGGAGGGCGGTGGCCACGAGGAAGGCGGGGGACGCCCCGGTGAAGGAGTGCGCGGGGACGTTGCCCTCCTGAGCCTCCGTACCGGTGGGGTCGGTACGGACCCAGGTGACGCCGTCGAGAGCCGCGCCGCGCACCTGCCAGCTGCGGGCGTGGAGCTCCATACGGATGGGGCGCCCGAGGGCGTCGAGGGTGAGGTCGACCGAGCCCGCGTGATCGCCGGAGGGGTCGGTGATCTGTGAGACGTAGCGCCAGCCGGAGGGGCCGGTGGCGCAGTGGAAGTGTTCTTCGCCGAGGGGGGTGTGGTCGTGCGGATCGTGGAGCGAGTAGCGGCCGCGTGGCATAGGTGGACTGTACGGCGGTGGGCGGCGCGGGCCCGCCGTCGGGGGCGGCCGCCTGACGCGCGGGTCCGTACGGGATCGGCGCGGATCCGTACGGCGTCGGCGCGGGTCCGTACGGGCTCCGCGGAGCCGCGGACAGATGCGGCAGCGGGCGGGGCGGGCACGGCGGAAGGCCGTACGGATGCGGCAGGGCCCCGAACGGCCGCGGCGGCACCACCGCGCTGTGCGGTGGTGCCGCCGGAGCCGGTGTGCCGTTCCGGGCCGGCCGGGCGCCGCGCGCCGGCCGGCCGGGCAGGACCGGTCAGCCGCTCAGTAGCGGTAGTGGTCCGGCTTGTACGGGCCCTCGACCGGGACGCCGATGTACGCGGCCTGGTCGGGACGCAGCTCGGTCAGCTTGACGCCGAGGGCGTCCAGGTGGAGCCGGGCGACCTTCTCGTCCAGGTGCTTGGGCAGCACGTAGACGTCGGTCGGGTACTCCTCGGGCTTCGTGAACAGCTCGATCTGCGCGATCGTCTGGTTCGCGAAGGAGTTGGACATCACGAACGACGGGTGGCCGGTGGCGTTGCCCAGGTTCAGCAGTCGCCCCTCGGAGAGCACGATGATCTTCTTGCCGCTCTTGAAGGTCCAGGTGTGCACCTGGGGCTTGACCTCGTCCTTGACGACGCCGTCGATGGCGGCCAGGCCGGCCATGTCGATCTCGTTGTCGAAGTGGCCGATGTTCCCGATGATCGCCTGGTGCTTCATCTTGGCCATGTCCGAGGCCATGATGATGTCCTTGTTGCCCGTGGTGGTGACGAAGATGTCCGCCGTCTCGACGACGTCGTCCAGCGTGGTCACCTGGTAGCCGTCCATCGCGGCCTGGAGCGCGCAGATCGGGTCGACCTCGGTGATGATCACCCGGGCGCCCTGGGCGCGCAGCGACTCCGCGCAGCCCTTGCCCACGTCGCCGTAGCCGCAGATGACGGCGGTCTTGCCGCCGATCAGGACGTCGGTGGCGCGGTTGATGCCGTCGATCAGCGAGTGGCGGCAGCCGTACTTGTTGTCGAACTTGGACTTCGTCACGGCGTCGTTCACGTTGATCGCCGGGAAGAGCAGGGTGCCGGCGGTGTGCATCTCGTACAGGCGGTGCACGCCCGTCGTGGTCTCCTCCGTCACACCGCGGATCTCGGAAGCGAGCTGCGTCCACTTCTGCGGGGTGTCGGCCAGGGTGCGCGTCAGCACCTCGAGGATGACCCGGTGCTCGTCGCTCTCCGCGGCGGTGGCGGGGTCCGGGACGGACCCGGCCTTCTCGTACTCAACGCCCTTGTGGACGAGCAGCGTGGCGTCGCCGCCGTCGTCCAGGATCATGTTCGGGCCGCCGGTCTCGGTGCCCGGCCAGGTCAGCGCCTGCTCCGTGCACCACCAGTACTCCTCCAGCGTTTCGCCCTTCCAGGCGAAGACCGGCACGCCCTGCGGCGACTCCGGCGTGCCCTCCGGGCCCACGGCGACGGCGGCCGCGGCGTGGTCCTGGGTGGAGAAGATGTTGCACGACGCCCAGCGCACCTGAGCGCCCAGGGCGGTCAGCGTCTCGATGAGCACGGCCGTCTGCACCGTCATGTGCAGCGAGCCGGTGATCCGTGCGCCGGCGAGCGGCTGCTGCGCGGCGAACTCCTTGCGGATCGACATCAGACCGGGCATCTCGTGCTCGGCCAGCTGGATCTCCTTGCGGCCGAAGGCCGCGAGGGACAGGTCGGCGACCTTGAAGTCCTGCGTGGTGGAAGTGGCAGTCGTCATTCGGGGCTGCTCCTCGGGATGTCGAGGTGTGTGGCTTGCTGGTCCGTGCTGCGGCGCAGGAGGCGGACGTGCGGCATGTGACGCGGACATCACGTCGACGGGCACACGTCTCCCTGGGTCACAGCGCAGTCCGTCGGAGGCCCTCTCTCCCTCGGAGGCCCGTTGTCGCGGGCCGCCCGACCGCCATCAGCAGCGACGTCTGTGCTCTACGAATCTACACCGCTCGTCCAGTCGAGCGGATTGCCTAGGGCGGGTTCAAGGGCGACCATGGGTCGGATTTCAGCCCCGGAACCCCGGCTCGTAGGGTCGTTGACTCATCCTCCCCCACCGTCGAGCCGGCTATGCAAGGAGATATTCGTGACGAGTTCTGCCGACCCCCGCGATGAGACGGGGAAGGAGGCCGAGCCCGGGCTGAGGCTGCTCGCCGTGACCGCGTGCCCCACCGGCATCGCCCACACGTACATGGCGGCGGAGAAGCTGACGCAGGCGGCGGAGGCCCGCGGTATCGGTATGAAGGTCGAGACCCAAGGGTCGATCGGCGCCGAGAACGTACTGACCGACAACGATGTCAGAGACGCGGACGGCATCATCATCGCCGCCGACAAGGACGTCGCCCAGGACCGGTTCGCCGGCAAGAGGGTGCTGGTCGTGGGTGTCGCAGAGGGCATCAGCGACCCGGACGGCCTGATCGAACGGGTCCAGCGCGCGCCCGTGCTCAGCGGCGGCGACGGAGGGCCGGGTGCCGGAGCGGGCGCCTCCGGCGGCGAGGGCGGCGGCAAGGGCCGCAGCATCGGCTACAAGGCGCTGATGAACGGCGTCTCGTACATGATCCCGTTCGTCGTCGTCGGCGGCCTGCTCATCGCGGTCTCGCTCGCCCTCGGCGGCGACCCGCAGGCCGACGGCGGCCTGGTGATCCCGGACGACACCTTCTGGAAGCACGTCAACGACATCGGGACGATCGGCTTCACGCTGATGGTGCCGATCCTGTCCGGATATATCGCCTACGCGATCGGCGACCGCCCAGCGCTCGTGCCGGGCATGATCGGCGGCTGGATCGCCAACACCGGTGAGCTCTACGACTCCAAGTCCGGGGCCGGTTTCATCGGTGCGATCGTGACCGGCTTCCTGGCGGGATATCTCGTTCAGTGGATCAAGAAGGCGCCGATCCCCAAGTTCGTCCAGCCGATCATGCCGATCATCGTGATCCCGATCGTGGCGACGTCGGCGCTCGGCCTGTTCTTCATCTACGTCATCGGCCGGCCGATCTCCTGGGTGTTCGAGAACCTCACCGACTGGCTCGGCGGCCTGACCGGCACGAGCGCGGCGCTGCTCGGGATCATCCTCGGGCTGATGATCGCGTTCGACATGGGCGGGCCGGTCAACAAGACGGCGTTCCTCTTCGGCGCGGGCCTGGTGTCCAAGAACCCGGAGGTCATGGGCATGTGTGCGGCGGCGATCCCGGTGCCGCCGCTCGGTCAGGGCCTGGCGACGCTGCTGCGCCGCCGGTACTTCGACCAGCAGGAGCGCGACACCGGTTACGCCGCGCTGTTCATGGGCTTCTTCGGCATCACGGAGGGCGCGATCCCGTTCGCGGCGGCCCGGCCCGCGCGCGTGATCCCGGCGAACATGCTGGGCGGCGCGGTCGCCGGCGCCATCGCGGGCATCGGCTCCGTACAGGACAACGTGCCGCACGGCGGTCCGATCGTCGCGGTGCTGGGCGCGATCGACGGGATGGCGGTGTTCTTCATCGCCATCGTCATCGGTACGGCCGTGACGGGCGTGACGACCGTCGCGCTCATGTCGCTCGGCCGCGGCGGGGCCGGGAACGGCGCCGCGAAGGCCGCGACGGAAACGGAGGCGGCGGCCGTAAGCGTGCCCGAGCCGGCGCTGGCGGGCGGCGGCACCGGACCGGCCGCGACGGCGGCGGCGACGGAGACGGCGACGGAGACGGCTGAGGCGGCGGACGAGCCCGCACCTCCGGCGGCGGCAGAGCCCGCGGACGCGTCCGAAGTGCTCTCCGGGCACCTCACCCGCAGCACCGTCAAGGAGGAGCTGGCCGCGACCGCCAAGGACGACGCCATCCGCGAGATGGCCGGGCTCCTCGCCACCACCGGCAGGGTGACCGACCCGGAGGAGCTCGTACGGGCCGCCCTCGCCCGCGAGGACCAGGGCACCACCGGGCTCGGTGAGGAGATCGCCATCCCGCACGCCAAGACGGACGCGGTCTCCGCGCCCGTCGTCGGCTTCGCGCGCTCCGCCGAGGGCATCGAATGGGGCGCGCTGGACGGTACGAAGGCGCGGCTCGTTTTCATGATCTCCGTGCCGGAGGCGGCCGCGGGCGACGAGCACCTGCGCATCCTGGCGCTGCTGTCGCGGAAGCTGATGGACCCGGGTTACCGGGAGCGGCTGCTGGCGGCGCCCGACAGGGACGCGATCATGTCCGTGCTGGGCGAGATCCGGTAGCCGAGACCCGTAACAAGATCGGAGGCGGTGCGGGGCTCCCCGCACCGCCTCCCCCCTCCGCTACTTCTTCAGGCCGGGCCCCGCCTCGGAGTCAGCGTCTGCGTCCGCGTCCGCGCCGGAGTCCCCGCCCCCGCGCAGCAGGTCCGGCTCCAGGTAGATGACCCGGGCGATCGGCACGGCCTCCCGTACGCGGTCCTCCGCGTCGTTGATCGCCTGCGCGACCTGCGCCGCCGTGTCGTCGTGCTGCACCGCCACCTTGGCGGCGACGAGCAGTTCCTCCGGCCCGAGGTGCAGCGTACGCATGTGGATCACACCGGTGACCGTGCCGCCCGAGACCAGTGCCTCGCGGATACGGGCCACCTGGCTCGCGTCGGCCGCCTCGCCGAGCAGCAGCGACTTGGTCTCGGCCGCCAGGATGACGGCGATCGCGACCAGCAGTACGCCGATGCACAGCGTGCCCACGCCGTCCCAGACGCCGTCGCCGGTGCCCAGCGCCATGAGGACGCCGCCGAGCGCGAGGATCAGGCCGACGAGCGCGCCCAGGTCCTCCAGCAGCACGACGGGCAGTTCGGGCGCCTTGGCCCGCTTGATGAACTGGGTCCAGGTCAGCGAGCCGCGGACCTCGTTGGACTCCTGGATGGCCGTACGGAACGAGAAGGTCTCGGCGATGATCGCGAACACCAGCACGCCCACCGGCCAGTACCAGTGGTCGATCTCGTGCGGGTGCTTGATCTTCTCGTAGCCTTCGTAGAGCGCGAAGACGCCGCCGACCGCGAAGAGGACGACGGAGACGAGGAAGCTGTAGACGTAGCGTTCCCGCCCGTAGCCGAAGGGGTGCTCCTCGCTGGCGGCCCGCTTCGCCTTCTTGCCGCCGACGAGGAGCAGCGCCTGGTTGCCCGAGTCGGCGAGCGAGTGCACGCCCTCCGCGAGCATCGAGGACGAGCCGCTGAAGGCGAACGCCACGAACTTGGCCACCGCGATGGACAGGTTGGCGCCCAGCGCGGCGACGATCGCCTTCGTTCCGCCTGATGCACTCATACGAGGAGGGTCCCTTTCTCCGTGCGCCGCGCGCCGTGGTGCCACGGCCGGGCGCCCTGTGTCAAACGGCCACTGTCGCGCGGAAGATCGTACCTTCGCCGGAGACCTCCAGCCGGTCTTCCGCAGCGGCGTACGCCGACTGCCCGCGTTCCAGGGCGAGTTCGGAGCCGTCACCGGCATCGCGGAGGAGGACGCGGCCCTCGGTGCACAGCAGGATGACGGGTGCGCGTCCCGCCAGCGTCTGTGGCCGCCCGTCCGCCGCAAGCACCAGCCGGGAGAGCCGGAACTCGCCGACAGGGGCGGCGTATGCCTCCTCGGCGCCGTCCGCCTCGGGGCGCAGGATCTCCGGCGGGCTGCTCTCGAAGCGGACGATCCGCAGCAGTTCGGGCACGTCGACGTGCTTGGGGGTGAGACCGCAGCGGAGCACGTTGTCGGAGTTCGCCATGATCTCGATGCCCAGCCCGTCCAAGTACGCGTGCGGCACTCCGGCACCGAGGTAGAGCGCCTCGCCGGGCTGCAGGCGTACGTGGTTGAGCAGCATCGCCGCGATGACGCCCGGGTCGCCGGGGTAGTGCCGGGCGATCGAGGCGTACGGGCCGTACGGGCCGTGTGGTCCGTCCTGTCCGTCCGGAGCGGCCTGGGCGTCCGCCGAGGACCGCCGCTCCGCGGCTGCCGCCGCCTGGGCCACGGTCCCGGCGATCTCGTCACGGTCGGCGGTCAGCACCGCCGTGAGCACCTCGCGCAGGGCGTCGTTCTCCGGGCTGGCGTGCAGGATGTCCACGTACGGCTTGAGCCCGTCGACGTCGAGCCCCGCGAGCAGGTCGGCGGCCTCGGCCGCGGGCCGGAAGCCGCAGAGGCCCTCGAACGGGGTGAGGGCGCAGACGAGTTCGGGCTTGTGGTTCCGGTCCTTGTAGTTCCGGTGGGGCGCATCGACCGGTACGCCCTGTGCCTCCTCGGCCGCGAAGCCCTCGGCCGCCTGCGTCAGGTCGGGGTGCACCTGGAGGGACAGCGGGGCGGCGGCCGCGAGCAGCTTCAGCAGGAACGGCAGCCGCGGCCCGTAGGCACGTACGGTCGCGGCGCCCAGTTCACGTTCCGGATCGGCCTCGATCACCTCGGACAGTGGCACCGGTCCGGCGCCGCGGTCGAGGTGCGAGGGGGCGCCGGGGTGCGCGCCCATCCACATCTCGGCCTGCGGCTCGCCGGTGGGGGGCACGCCGAGCAGTTCGGGGATGGCGGTGGTGGAGCCCCAGGCGTAGGGGCGCACGGCGTTTTCGAGGCGGTCCATGGTGGTGCGGGCTTCCTGACTGTTCGCTGTGGGCGCTGCTACGGGACGGAAACGGCGGAGACGACGCGGATGACGCGCGCTGCGGAGACGACGCGGGCGGCGGGAGCTGCGGAGACGACGCTCACGGCCGGGCTCAGGACGCGTCGCCCGCGGCGAGCGTGAGGTAGACGGCGGCGAAGTCGGTGGTGGCGATCAGCTCGGCCGCCGCCTCCAACGGCCCGCTGTCCTCGGCCGGTTCGAGTTCGCTGAGCGGGATGTCGTGCGCGTACGCGAGATCGCGGGCGGCGACGACGGCGGAGCTCCCGGTGGGCGCGTGCTCGCGCAGCAGCACGATCCTGGTGTGCAGCGACTCCGCCTCCTCCACGCGGTCGCGGAAGAAGTCGCCCGGGTCACCGGCCGCCCCGAAAGCGCCCGTGAGCAGCGCGCCGTGCCCGTCGAACGCCTCCGGCAGCTCCGCGGGGAGCGCCGGCCGCCCCGCGAGCGAGGCGAACGTCGTGGCGCAGTGCCGCGCCGCGGCCCCCGCGATCTGCCCCTCGCTCCACAGCAGCGGGAGCGCGCCCGCGAGCTCGGCGGCGAGGGTCTTGCCGGGGTTGCTGTACGTCTCGACGGCGGGGCCGCACCGCTCGGCCGTCCGGTCCAGCCGGTCGGCGAGCGCCTGGAGCGCGGTGGGCGGCGCGGAGAGCAGGCCGAGCCGGTCGCACAGGGCGAGGAGCGGGGTGATGAGCGCCCACAGCGTGCCGGGCGCGCTGACCGGCGGCTGCGTCCGCTGCTCGGCGGTGGCGGTGCCGCTCCCGCCGGACTGGACGGCGGCGGGCGGCTCGTACGGTACGGGGCTGGCGGCCAGCGGGATGGTCAGGCCGCGGGTCTGCCCGGTCGCCTCGGCGAGCGTCGTACGGGCGGGGGTGACGGAGACGACGGTGCAGCCGCGCCGGTACGCCTGCTCGACCAGCGCCTCCAGGCCCGGTTCCTCGCCGCCGGAGGTCGCGATCAGCAGCAGGTCGAGCGGCCCGGCCCAGCCCGGCAGCGGCCAGCTCAGCGCGGCGGGCGCGGCCTGCGCGCCGGTGGGGCGCAGCAGCGTGACGGGCACACCGCCGTTGCCGAACGCGCCGAGCAGGTCGGCGACGCAGCTGGTGGCCGGCCCGTACCCGGCGACGAGCACCGCGCGCGGCCGCCCGTCGGGACGGAGGCCGGCGAGTCCGGCGTCGTCGGCGAGCCGTATGGCCGTACGCGCCCGGGCCCCGGATTCGGCCGCGCCGTGCAGCAGTCCGTGCACATCGGCTCTGGCCAACGCGTCGGGGACATCGAACAGTGACTCGTCGAGCATCCGGTGGGAGCCTCCGATCGGGCGCCGTGCCGTTAACGGTTCGTCAGGCGGGGCGGCGGGCCTCGTCGACGAGCAGGACGGGGATGTCATCGCGGATGGGGTACGCCAGGCCGCAGTCCGCGCCCGTGCAGACCAGCTCGCCGCCGGAGGCACCCTCCGCGCCCTCCGCACCCGCGGAACCGCCCTCTCCGCCCGCGTCCGGTTCCTCGCGCAGCGGCGCGTGGCACGCGGGGCAGGCGAGGATCTCGAGGAGCCCGGCTTCGAGCGGCATGGGGTGTGTCCCTTCGGAGGCAAGCACGGCAGGCGAGCGCGCACGGCGACTGTGGGGCCAGGGTACCGCCGGGCACTCGCGCCCGACCGTACGGGCGCCCCTGGGCACGCGCGCCCGCCCGGGGCGCGGCCCGGCCGCGCCCCGTACGCCCCACCGCGCCCCGCTACGCCCCGATGAGCTCCAGCACCTCGTCGCGCACCGTGCCGACCGTCGCCGCGTCCCGCGCCTCCACGTTCAGCCGGAGCAGCGGCTCCGTGTTGGACGCGCGCAGGTTGAACCACCAGTCGGCGGCGGTCACCGTCAGCCCGTCCAGCTCGTCGAGTTCGACGCCGTCGCGGCCCGCGTACGCGCCCTTGACCGCCGCGAGGCTGGCCGCCTGGTCGGCCACGGTGCTGTTGATCTCGCCGGATGCGGCGTAGCGGTCGTACTTCGCGACGAGGTCCGACAGCGTGCCCTCCTGGCCGCCGAGCGCGGCCAGTACGTGCAGGGCGGCGAGCATGCCGGTGTCGGCGTTCCAGAAGTCGCGGAAGTAGTAGTGCGCCGAGTGCTCGCCGCCGAAGATCGCGCCGGTGGCGGCCATCTGCTCCTTGATGAACGAGTGCCCCACCCGCGTACGCACCGGGACGCCGCCCGATTCGCGGACGACCTCGGGCACCGACCAGGAGGTGATGCAGTTGTGGATCACGGTGGAGCCGGGCGACTTGGCCAGCTCGCGGGCGGCGACCAGGGCGGTGATGGCGGAGGGCGAGACGGGGTCGCCGTTCTCGTCGACGACGAAGCAGCGGTCGGCGTCGCCGTCGAAGGCGATGCCGAGGTCCGCGCCGGTCTCGCGTACGCGTGCCTGCAGGTCGACGATGTTCTTCGGGTCGAGCGGGTTGGCCTCGTGGTTCGGGAAGGTGCCGTCCAGCTCGAAGTACATGCGGTCCAGCTCGACCGGCAGCCCGTCGAGGACGGTGGGCACGGTGTGCCCGCCCATGCCGTTGCCCGCGTCGACCACGACGCGCAGGGTGCGCATCGACGTCAGGTCCACCAGCGCGCGCAGGTGTGCGGCATAGTCGGCGAGCACGTCCCGTTGGGTGACGGTGCCTTCCGGCGCGTCCGTGGCGGGCAGCCCGGCGGCGGACCACTCCTCGACGAGCGCGCGGATCTCGGCCAGGCCGGTGTCCTGCCCGACGGGTGCCGCACCGGCGCGGCACAGCTTGATGCCGTTGTACTGGGCGGGGTTGTGCGACGCGGTGAACATCGCGCCGGGCAGTCCGAGGCTGCCGCTGGCGAAGTACAGCTGGTCGGTCGAGCACAGCCCGATCTCGGTGACGTCCGCCCCGCGCCGTGCCGCGCCGCGCGCGAACGCCCGCGACAGCCCCGGCGACGACGGCCGCATGTCGTGCCCCACCACGATCGCGTCCGCACCCGTGACCTTCACGAACGCGGCGCCGAACAGCTCGGACAGCCCTTCGTCCCACTGGTCCGGCACCACACCGCGCACGTCGTACGCCTTCACGATCTGCGACAGATCAGCAGCGGCCATGCAGCCCTCCCGGAATCCTCGACGGATCCCCAAACCTACCGGCCCTTCCGCCGCCGTACCCGCGCAGGGCCGCCGGGGCGGCGGCCGTTCAGCCCGGCTTCAGCAGGAGTTCGGCGGCGCGCAATCGTACGGGGGCCCGTCAGGGCTCCGGCGAACGGAGCACCCGCAGATGACCGCGCCGCGCGACCTCCATCGGGTCCGCGTCGCGCCCGCCGGGGCCCACCGGGCCCGGCGCCTGGCCGTCGCCGTTCTCGGGCCTGCCGCGGGTCCGGGCGGCCTCGCGTACGGCGTCGGCGAGCGCTTCGAGGTCGTCGCCGCTGGGCCGGGGCGGCGCGGTGTCGAGTGCGAGCCGTACGACCTCCCAGCCGCGCGGTGCCGTCAGCCGCTCGGAGTGCTCCGAGCAGAGGTCGTAGCAGTGCGGTTCGGCGTACGTCGCGAGGGGGCCGAGAACGGCGGTGGAGTCCGCGTAGACGTACGTCAGCGTTGCCACGGCAGGGCGGCCGCACGCGGTGCGCGAACAGCGACGTACAGGACTCACGACGTTGGACGGTACCGCACTCTTGAGCGGGCTGCGACGACTCCCCAGCACGTCACCCCGCCGTGTCGTTCCGGTACGCGGCCTTCCGCCGCGGCGTGGGCACAGGGCGGGCCGCGACGGGCCACCGGGCCGTGCTCCGCACCCGGGCGGAACCGGGGGGCGAACGTGGCGTGAACCCGATGAAAATCCGACGCGGACTCGACGGAAAACAGTCGTTGGGTGCCCGATTACGGTCGTCGTACGGTGCCCCGCGATCCGTACGGAGCCGCATTCCGGCGCTTTTCCGCCACCGAGTACGCCCGGAGCGATCAGCGGTCGGAATTCCTCCCCGCGGGAGCGGCTCGCGCATGGCCGTGGCCTCCCCGGACGCTACGCTCAGAGGGATGACCGACCCCGCCCCTCCCCAGCGCCCCGCCGGCCGTACGCGCCGCCGTGACCGGCACGGCCGCGGCATGCGCGGACCGGTCGCGCCGCCGCAGGTGCCGCTCGCGGTCAGCCGCGGCGAGGCGTTCGACGACCTGGTGCGGGACTCGGCCGACCGGCTGGAACGCCACTGGCCGCAGCTGGTCGGCATCGACTTCGCCGTCCAGGAGGTGCCGCGCGCGGACACCGGCGAGCTCGACGACACCGGCGTCGTCCCGCTCGGGAGGCTGATCCCGGCGCACGGCGGTGTTCCGGACCGTGTCGTCGTCTACCGGCGGCCGATCGAGATCCGTACGAAGTCGCGTGACGAGCGGGCGCTGCTCGTCCACGAGGTCGTGGTCGAGCAGGTCGCCGAACTCCTCGGGATGGCACCGGAGTCCGTCGACCCGCGGTACGGGCAGGACTGACGCCGCACGCGTCCGTACGGTGCACGCTTAGGTACGGTGCGCGTTCCCGGCGCGTCCGTACGGTGCACGCTCCCGGCGCGTCCGTACGGTGCGCGGCTCCGGCGCGTCCGTACGGTGCACGGCTCCGGCGCGTCCGTACGGTGCACGCTCCCGGCGCTCCCGTACGGCGTCCGCGCCCGGGACCGGCGTACGGTCCCGGGCGCCGGCTCAGTCCGTCAGCACCGACAGGTCCTGCCCCGCCTCCGGGACCGCCACCGTGCCCCGGTCGTCCGGCAGCGACTGCACCGTGAAGGCGGGCACGCCGCCCGACTCCGCCTCGAGCGTCCGCGCCGCGTACACCTCGCCGCCCGACTGCCGCTCCACCGTCACCGCGTACGTGCCCTTGCCACCCGACGGGCGGGGCGGCGTGACGGCCATCGTGGTGCCGGCCTTCACCGCGTACGTCTCGCTCTTCGGGCTGCCGCCGTCGCTGCCCGCGGACGCGGTGACCCGTACGGTCGCGGCCTTGCCGGGGGCCACCAGGGAGAGCGTCGAGCCCTTGGCGCGGTTGTCGGCCGCGCTGGCCCGCTCCTCGACGGGGGCAGTGGCCGGGATGAACGCCGTCTCCTGCTTCGAGCCCTTGCCCCGCGTCACCCGCAGCGCGGCGACGACGGGGGTGTCGTCGCCGCTGTCGGATGGCGACAGGATCAGCGAACCGGGCTCGCCTTTGGTGACGTCCTCCAGATCCACGGCCGTGGCCACGCCCGGCTTCACGTGGAGCGTCTCGTGTCCGGCGGGGGTGATCTGGCCGGACCGGCCCGCGAGCCGCACCTTGAGGTCGGCGTCGTTCTCGCCGGGCGCCAGCACCACGAGCCGTACGGACGTCGCGTCGGCCGGGATGCCCGGCAGCACAGCGGTGGCGCGCGGGACGCCCGTCGGCGGCAGCCAGTCGCCGCCCAGCTTGTCGTCCACGGCGTGCACCTGCGCGGCGACCCGGCCCGTACGGACGACGGCGTGGACAGCCAGGTCGGCCACGGGCTCCGTGGTCAGCGTGGACAGCAGCACGGGCACCGTGGACCGGGGCGGGACGGTGATCTCCCGGCCCGCCTCGGAGGTGATCGGGCCGTCCTTGCCGTACAGCTCGAGGTCCACGACGGCGGCGGTGTCGTCGGGGTTGGTGAGGTGCGCGTAGTCCTGCCGCTGGTCGGCGCTGCTCGCGGCGGGGAACCAGAAGTCCGTGTCGGCCTCCGCGCAGGACGTGCCGTGCAGGCCGCGCCCGCTGCCCGCGCTCACGGTGGTGGTCTGCTGCACCGTCCAGCCGGGTGCGAACGGGCCGTCGGCGGAGCCGATGAGGGCGGGCGCGCCGGCGCGTTCCGTGTCGGCGGTGACCGGGGTGCCGGGCTGCTTCAGGGGCAGCACGGGCTTCGCCGAGCCCGGCTGCTCCTCCTTGTCCTTGTCCTCGTCCTTCTCCTTGTCCCGGTCCTCGCCGTCCTCGCCGTCCTTGCCGCCGTCCTCGGCCCCGTCGTCCGGGGCGGCCGGGTCGGCCAGTTCGGCGGGCAGCAGTTCGGCGCTGCCCTCGCCGCCCGCCTTGCCCTTCGGGGTGAACGCGGTGTACTCGGTCTTCGCCAGGTCGGACTCGGTCGGCTTGGGGCACACCAGCGTGGACCGCTCCACCGGCAGCCGCTGGGCGGCCGGCGCGCTGTCCGAGGAGTCGTCGTCGGGCACGGTGAGCGCGCCGACCCCGGTGACCGCGGCGAGCGCGGTGACGGCGCCGATCAGGGTGAGGGTGGTGCGGTTCACTGCTGCTCGCTCCTGTTGCCGTACGGGGTGCCGTCGTAGTCGGCGGGGTCGTAGCCGGCCTGCTGCGGGTCGTAGCCGTACGGGTCACCGGGCGCCCCGTAGGGCTGCGTCTGCTGGGCTTGCTGCGCCTGCGCCTGCTGCTGCCAGTCGGCGTACGGCTGCTGCGGGTCGTACGCGCCGCCGTACTGGCCGCCCTGCTGCTGCGGGTCGTAGGGCGTGCCGCCGTACTGGGGGTCGTACTGCTGCGTGCCGTACGGGTCACCGTCGTACTGCGCGCCCTCGTAGGGAGACCCCTCGTACGGGGCGCCCTCGTACTGCCCGCCGTACTGCCCGTCCTCGTACCGCGACTGCTCCGGCACGTACGGCGCGCCCTGCGGCATCTGCGGCGGTACAGGCGGTGGCGGCGGCATCCGCGGGCCGTCCGCCGACGGCTCCGGGACCGCGTACGCGGGCGGCTCCCCCGCCGGCTCCGTGCCCGGCGCTCCCGGCTCCTCCGCCGTGGCCGCCGTACCGGCCGCACCCTCCGTACCGGCCGTCCCCGCCGCCTCGGCCGCCGCGCGCAGCCTGCGCGCCCGGCGCCCCTCGCCCGCCACCGGCTCCGCCGGCACGGCCGCGGCGGCCCCTGCCTCCGGCAGGTCGTCGTCGATCTGGCGGCGGCGGCCGGGCAGCGCCAGGACGACGACCACCAGCGCGAGCAGCGCCTGCCCCCACACCCACGCGGTGTGCGTGACCGGCGTCTCGTACGTGAGGTCCAGCCGGCCGCCGGACGTGCCGAGCTCGAAGCCCTGCGCCCAGCCGTCGACCGTCACGGACTTCAGCGGCTTGCCGTCGAGCGTGGCCTGCCAGCCCTCGTCCGCCGCGTCCGCGAGCCGCAGCACGCGGCCGTCGGGGCCGGACGGCACGTCCGTGTGCGCCTCCACCGGCGACGCCGCCACGGCCACCGGCTTGGTGACCGCTCCCGCCGAGCCGTTCTTCTCCGGGCCCGGCACGATCGAGATCCGCGAGACCTGTGCGTCGACGCGCCACAGGGCACTGCCGTCCTCCTGGCTGAGCCGGGTCAGTCCGGGGGTGGCGTCGAGGGTACGGCTCATCCCGCGCGGGGCACCGTCCTGTACGAGGACGTAGCGCACCGCGTAGTCGCCCAGCTGCGTGGTCTGGTCTGCGCCGGAGCCCGCGACGAGGTTGGCGACGACGCCGCCGAGCCGCGAGTCGGCGCCGTCCGCGGCCGCCAGGTCGGCGTCGCCGAGCCGGGCGCCGGAGCCGCGCACCAGCGCGTACGACACTCCGGAGACCTCGCTGCCGGACGCCTGCTGCCCGTCCTGTGCTCCGTCGCCGGCGAGCACCAGGGTGCGCGCCTGGTCCCGTGTCGCGCTGTCCTCCGCGACGAACGCCGGGACCTGCACCGGGTCGCGCCGCGACAGCGGCCCGTCCGCGCCGCCCGCCATCCAGCCGAAGGCGGCGATCAGCGGCGCGGCCACCGCCGCGGCGGCGATCAGCGCGGCGACCGGCTGCTGCCAGCCGAAGCTCTGGGCGGCGACGCGTTCCTTGGCGCCGTCCGCGCCGATCGCCGCCGCCGACAGCAGCGCGCTGCCGTAGACGAGGGTGGCCGGTCCGGCCCAGCCGGAGGCGTTGCTGAGCGCCGCGAACAGCAGCCCCGTCAGCGCCACCACCCAGGCGGCGACCGTCGCCTGCTGCCGGTCGGCGCGCAGCAGCGCGGCCAGCGCGGCCAGCACGACGCCGGCGAGCAGCAGCCCGCCCGCCGCGCCGGGCCCGCCCGGGGTGAGGGTCAGCAGGTCGAGCGCGTCCGCCGAGCCCTTGCCGTACGGCAGCCCGGCCTCGTCGAGGAACCGCGAGGGGCTGCTCAGCAGCGTCAGCGACCAGGGGGCGAGCAGCACGAGCGGCGTCAGCAGGACGGCCAGCGCGCGCGCCGCCGTCCCCAGCAGCGCCTCCCCCTCGCGCCAGCGCAGCGCCAGCAGCGGGAGCGCCAGCACCAGCGCGACGGGCCACACCACCGGCGTGAACGCGGTGGTGAGCGTCAGCAGCAGGGCGTACGCCCACACCGCGCGCCAGGACGCGCGCCCGCGCAGGCCGCTCGCCGCGACCGCCGCGCGCGCCAGCAGCGGCAGCACGATCGCCAGCACCGCGGTGCCGATCCGGCCGCCGGCGAGTGCGCCGGTGGCGGCGGGCAGGAAGGCGTACGCGACGCTGGCCCAGGCGCGTACCAGCCGGGACTCGGCCAGCGGGCGCGAGGCGAAGTACGCGGTCAGCCCGGCCAGCGGGACCGAGCAGACGAGCAGCAGCGTGAGGGCGAAGCCGGTGCTGCCGAAGAACAGGGTGGCGACGGCGGCGACGATCGCGAGGTACGGGGGCGCGCTCGCGGTGCCGCCGGTGCCGACGGCGTGCCAGCCGTTGTAGACGTGCGCCCACAGGTCGCCGACGTCCGCCGGCGCGGGCAGCAGCGCACCGCCGGCGAGCGCGCCCCCGCCGAGCAGTCCGCGGCACGCGATCAGCGACACCAGGAGCAGCACGACGAACAGCAGCGGACCGGGCCTGTGCGCGACGCGCTTCAGCCGCGCGAACTGTTCGACCTCCAGAAAGTCCGCATCCTCGTCCCCCGGCCCGGTCTCGACGGCGCCGTGCCGCCCGCCGGAGGAGAGTTCGGGCTCGGAGCGGCCGCCGAAGTTGCTCGCGACCTGCTCGACAGTGGCCCGTACGGTCGCGCCGGGCGGCGGGAACAGGGGGCGCAGATCGCTGTGGCTCACCACCGGCTTGCCGCGCCTGCGCCGCGCCCCGACGATGCGCAGCGGCCGCAGCAGCGTCCCGAACAGCCCGGACACCTCGTCCACGGCCTGCCGCGGCACCTTGCCGACGAGATACGCGAGGGTGCGCAGCAGCGTGCCGAGCACCAGCCGGACGAGCACCCAGGGCAGCACGGCCGTACGGGCGTTGGCGAGCAGCGTGTAGACGGCCGCGGCCTTGTCCACGCGGTGCGGGCTGGCGCCGCCGCCGCGGCCCACGCAGTCGACGGGGCGGCGTTCCCGCGAGGCGGCCTCCGCGTGCCGTACGACCGCGTCCGGCACGACGAGCACCCGGTGCCCGGCGGAGTGCGCGCGCCAGCACAGGTCGACGTCGTCGCGCATCAGCGGCAGCCGCCGGTCGAAGCCGCCGAGCTTGTCGAACACATCGCGCCGGATGAGCATCCCGGCGGTCGACACGGACAGCACAGGCCGTACGTGGTCGTGCTGCCCCTGGTCCTGCTCGCGCCGCTCGATGCCGGTCCAGCGCCGCCCGCTGTGGGCGATGGTGACGCCCGCCTCGAGCAGCTGCCTGCGGTCGTACCAGCTGCGCAGCTTCGGCCCGGCGATCGTCACGGACGGGTCGGCGTCCACGACGCGCAGCAGCTCGGCGAGCGCGTCCGGCTCGGGCGCGCAGTCGTCGTGGAGCAGCCAGAGCCACTGGACGGGCTCGCCGTACGGCAGTTCCGGCATGTCGTACGCGTCGTCGCGCCAGGTGCGCGTGACCGGGTCCCAGCCGCTGGGGCGCTTCAGATACGGGAGGTCGTCGGGGGTGAGCACGCCCGCCGTACGGGCCGCTTCGTCGACGGCGGTGCCGAAGCCCGTACGCCGTGCCATGTGGAGCACCCGGTCCGGGCCGAGCGATTCGGTGAGGAGCCGGGCGGAGTCGTCGGCGCTGCCGGTGTCGGCGGCGACGACGTTCTGCACCTGGCGCTCCTGGCCGACCAGTCCGGCCAGCGCCTCCGGCAGCCAGCGTGCGCCGTCGTGCGAGACGAGGACGGCGGTGACGACGTGCCGCGGGAACGCGGGTGGGTTGGCGGTGACCGCCAACCCTGCTGTGGCCGCCTCGTGTTGGGCCGCCGAGTGACTGTGCACGGACATCGAGGTACGGGCCCCGTTTGGGTGGACTGCGGTGGACGCGCGCGCTCCACGGGAGCGGACACGTCTCGGACGGTGCCCCACACTAACGGCTCACCGCCCGGCTCCCGCCGGGTCCGTACAAAGCTCAGCGCCGGGGGATGTGACGTGTGCTCGGGCACGCGGCCGGCGGCTCGTACGGCGGCTGCCCGGCGCCCGGCGCCGTGCCCGGCCCGGTACCCGGCGCGGGAGCCGGGCGGAGGGCCGACGCGAGTGTCACATCGCGGCCTTCTTCAGCCGTCGCCGCTCACGCTCGGACAGACCGCCCCAGATTCCGAAGCGTTCGTCGTTGGCGAGTGCGTACTCCAGACACTCGGAACGGACTTCACAGGCAAGGCAGACCTTCTTCGCTTCACGGGTGGATCCGCCCTTCTCGGGGAAGAACGACTCGGGGTCGGTCTGGGCGCACAAGGCGCGCTCCTGCCAGCCGAGCTCCTCTTCCGCCTCTTCGACCAGCAGTTGGTGGAACAGCTCGGTCATGTGCGCGCCCCTCGTCTGTCTTTGCTTCCCCGTGATGCAGTCGTTATCGATTCCGCATGAACGACACGAGTGAAATTACAAGTGCGCTGATCCGGGGCAGTCAAGCCGGGATCTGCTATTGGGATCGTTATTCACTCTGCGGAACCAAGACCATGCGGAAAGTCTTCAAATCTCCACAAACTATGACAGCCACGCCGGGCAACCGGCCGCCTCAGCCTCCCCGCAATGAGGGACGCGGCGGAAGTCCGTGACGTTCCGCCCCGCGCACCGAAGCGATGACGATCACAGTCGGGTCACAGAACCACAACGACGTTTGTACACGCGGATGTTGCGCCACCTGTCCCGGATCCGTGTCGCACAAACCTTTCTCCTTACAGGGCAACCGGATGCAGTGAATGATTACCGCCAAACGCGGCGTCCGGTTGACAGCCGTCGCGGCGTTCCGGTCTCCTTGGGCCCATGCCCGTGACCCGTTCGCTCAGCCAGACCCGCCCCGCCGGGTCCCTTCGCGCTGCGTCCGGGCACTGCCGCTGTCTCCGCGGCTGCCGCTGTCGCTGCTGTTGAGTTCCCACTCCAGCCGGCACCACAGCACCACCACTCCCGCCGCCCGCCGTCGCGGGCTCCGCAGGCCGTAGCCGCCGCGCAGGTCCGTGACCGCGCAGGTTCCACGGCCCCGCGGCCTCCTCGTTCGCACCTCCAGTGAAGGCACACACCGCAGTGAACAGCGACGTCCAGATCGCCGGCGACCCGCTCGCCCTCCCGCACCTCCTGCAGCCCGCACCGGCGCACCCCAGCACCGTCGCCGGCTTCGCCGGCCTCGCCCGTACGATCGCCGCCGACCGCGACACGTGGGCGCCGCTCGTCCGGTACGACGCCACCACCCGCTGGTACCACCGGCTGCGCACCGGGCCCGGCTACGAGGTGTGGCTGCTCAGCTGGCTGCCCGGACAGGGCAGCGGCCCTCACGACCACGGCCCGTCCTCCGGCGTGCTGACCGTCCTCGGCGGCGAACTGACCGAACACGCGGGGGCGCCCGCCGGACAGCCGGGCGCCACCACGCGCGCGCTGCGCCCGGGCGCGCAACGGGTCTTCGCACCGGGATACGTACACGAAGTGGTGAACGACAGCCTCGAGCCCGCCGTCAGTCTGCACGTCTACTTCCCCGGCCTCACGGAGATGCCGATGCACGCGCCGCACTGCTCCGCCACGGGCCGGGCCCCGCTGGCGGGTTCGGCCTCGGGCTGAGGCCTGCCTGAAGGATTCAGCCTCCGGCTGAGACGCCCGCCCGTCGCCCAGCCACCACCCCACATCGAATCAACCTGCGGCTGAGAGACTTGTGGGCATGCAGCGCATTGTGGTTCTGGCCGGGGGTGTCGGTGGGGCTCGGTTCCTGCGGGGGCTCAAGTCCGCCGCGCCTGACGCGGAGGTCACCGTCATCGGGAACACCGGTGACGACATCCATCTCTTCGGCCTCAAGGTCTGCCCCGACCTCGACACGGTGATGTACACCCTGGGCGGCGGCATCAACGAGGAGCAGGGCTGGGGCCGTGACGACGAGTCGTTCACCGTCAAGGAGGAGCTGGCGGCGTACGGCGTCGGGCCCGGCTGGTTCGGGCTGGGCGACCGGGACTTCGCCACCCACATCGTCCGGACCCAGATGCTCGGCGCGGGCTACCCGTTGAGCGAGGTCACCGAGGCGCTGTGCGCACGCTGGCAGCCCGGCGTACGGCTGCTGCCGATGACCGACGACCGCGTGGAGACGCACGTCGCCGTCGATCTCGACGGAGAGCGCAGGGCGGTGCACTTCCAGGAGTACTGGGTACGGCTGCGTGCGTCCGTCGAGGCGCACGCCGTCGTGCCGGTCGGTGCCGACCAGGCCAAGCCCGCGCCCGGCGTGCTCGACGCGATCGCCGAGGCCGACGTCGTCCTCTTCCCGCCGTCCAACCCCGTGGTGAGCGTCGGCACCATCCTCGCCGTCCCCGGCATCCGGGAGGCCATCGCGGAGGCCGGGGTGCCCGTGGTCGGGCTGTCCCCGATCGTCGGGGACGGGCCGGTGCACGGCATGGCCGACAAGGTGCTCGCCGCGATCGGCGTCGAGTCGAGCGCGGCGGCCGTCGCGCAGCACTACGGTTCCGGGCTGCTGGACGGCTGGCTCGTCGACACGGTCGACGCCGAGTCCGTACCGAAGGTGGAGGACGCGGGCATCCGGTGCCGCGCCGTGCCGCTGATGATGAACGGCCCCGAAGCCACCGCGCTGATGGCGCGCGAGGCGCTGGCTCTGGCCGAGGAGGTCCGCGCGTGACCGGCCCGACGGGCTCGGCCGGCCCGAGCGGCCCGACTGACCCGACCGGCCCGGCTGGTCCGACGGGTCCGACCGGTCCGACCGGTCCGACCGGCGCCGCCCCCTCCGGGGCCGCCGTGGCCGGTACCCCGAACTCGTACCGCGTGTGGGCCCTCCCCGGCATCCCCGAAGTGCAGCCCGGCGACGACCTGGTGAAGCTCATCGCCGACGCTGCCGTGAACGACGGGCTGCCGGGGCTGGCCGACGGCGACGTGCTGATCGTGACGTCGAAGATCGTGAGCAAGGCGGAGGGCCGGATCGTACGCGCCGCCGACCGGGAGGCGTCGATCGACGCGGAGACCGTACGGGTCGTCGCACGGCGCGGCCCGGCGCGGATCGTCGAGAGCCGGCACGGCTTCGTGATGGCGGCGGCGGGCGTGGACGCGTCCAACACCCCCGCGGGCACCGTGCTGTTGCTCCCGGAGGACCCGGACGCGTCGGCCCGCCGTCTGCGCGACGGGCTGCGCGAGGCGCTCGGCACGGAGGTCGGGATCGTCGTCACGGACACCTTCGGGCGGCCGTGGCGCGAGGGACAGACGGACGTCGCCATCGGGGCCGCCGGGGTGCGGGTGCTGGAGGATCTGCGCGGCGGCGTGGACGCGTTCGGCAACCCCCTCGGCGTCACGGTGACGGCGGTCGGCGACGAACTGGCCGCCGCCGGCGAACTGGTGAAGGGCAAGGCGGACGGGCTGCCGGTCGCGGTCGTACGGGGGCTGGCGCGTCACGTTCCGTACGGTGCCGCACGCGACCCGTACGGTGTTGCGCGCGACGGCGCGGCGAGTCGTGATGACGCCGGTCGCGATGCGGCGGGTGGCGATGCCGCCGGTCGGGACGTGGCGGGTCGCGATGCCGCGGGTGGCGATGCGGCGTACGGCGACGTGGCCGGGCCTGAGGACACGCAGCCCGCGCGGGCGCTCGTACGGGACGCCGCGCACGACATGTTCCGGCTGGGCACCTCGGAAGCCGTACGGGAAGCGGTGACCCTGCGCCGTACGGTGCGCGAGTTCACCGCCGAGCCCGTGGATCCGGCGGCCGTACGGCGTGCCGTCGCGGCCGCTGTGACGGCGCCCGCGCCGCACCACACGACGCCGTGGCGGTTCGTGCTGCTGGAGTCCCCGGAGTCCCGGGTGCGGCTGCTGGACGCGATGCGCGAAGCGTGGATCGCCGACCTGCGGCGCGACGGCAAGAGCGAGGAGAGCATCGCCAAGCGGGTCCGGCGCGGCGACGTGCTGCGGAACGCGCCGTACCTGGTGGTGCCCTGCCTCGTGGCGGACGGCGCGCATCCGTATCCGGACGCGCGGCGTGCCGGTGCCGAACGGGAGATGTTCGTCGTCGCGAACGGCGCGGGCATCCAGAACTTCCTGGTCGCGCTGGCCGGTGAGAGCCTCGGCTCGGCGTGGGTGTCGTCCACGATGTTCTGCCGGGACGTCGTACGGCGCGTGCTCGAACTCCCCGACGACTGGGACCCGATGGGCTCCGTCGCGGTGGGCCACGCGGCGGCTCCGCCGCGGGAGCGGCCACCGCGCGACGGGTCGGACTTCGTGACGGTCCGCTGACGCGGCCCGCCATCCCAGCCCGTCCGGCGTTTGAGGACGGCCCGAAGCGGCCACCAGCCCGCACGCGGCCCCGACCGCACGAGGCCACCCACACCTGCATCGTGGCCGAGGGCCGTCCTCAAACGCCGGACGGGCTGAAACGGGCGCTTCGGGTCAGAGGCGGGCGATGTCGCCGATCGGGAAGCGGGGCGCGCGGCGTGGTGGGGTGCGGCCCGTGGTCAGGATCAGGCGGGCCGCACGGTGCCGCTGCCCCTCCGCCTCGTACGGCGCCAGCAGTTCCAGCATCCCGGCGTCGTCCGTGTTTCGGCGCCCGGTCAGCGCGTACCCGATGATGCCCGGCAGATGCAGGTCGCCGATGGTCACCGCGTCCGCGGCACCGTTGCTGCGCTGCAGCGTCTCGGCGGCCGTCCACGGGCCGATGCCGGGGATGGCGCACAGCCGGGTGATGGCCGCCGGCAGGTCCATCGCGGCGGCCTCTTCCATCCGCCGGGCGCGGCGCGCGGCGCGGATGACGGTGGACGAGCGCTTGCTGTCCACGCCCGCCCGGTGCCACTCCCACGAGGGGATCAGGCACCAGGTGCGCGGATCCGGCGGTACGTACATGCCGTCGGCCGGTCCGGGTGCCGGTTCGCCGTGCCGGCGCAGGAGCAACTGCCAGCCGCGGTACGCCTCCTGGGTGGTGACCTTCTGCTCCAGGACAGCCGGGACGAGAGCCTCCATCACCAGCCCCGTACGGACGAGCCGCAGCCCCGGGTGCCGCCGGTGCGCCTCCCGGGTCAGGTCGTGGTGCGGTACGAACGCGCCGGGGTCGTCGTCCGCGCCGAGCAGCGCGGGCAGCCGGTCGAGTGCCCAGTCGGCGCCGGGGCCCCATGCGTCGGCGCCGACGCGGCCCGTGCCGTACGGCGCGATGCGCAGCGTCACGGGCCCGGCCGGCGTACGGCTCGCCCGCCACAGCGCGCCGTCCCGCACCTGGAACGCGGGGTCGTACGGGCCGCGCCGCAGCACGCGCAGGCTCTGCCCGAGGTCGTACGGCCCGTGCGGCTCCCAACTGCGCCGCGCGTCGGGCGTGTCGGGGTCCGCACGGGACGCACCCGCCGTACGGGACGCACCCGCCGTACGCGGTCCCGGCACCCCCGTGCCCTCCGCGCCGCCCGTACGGGCAGTGCTGCCCTCCGCGCCGCCGCCCGGCCAGCCCCTCGGTGCGCCTCGGCCCCGTGTCACGCCACCACCCGCCGCCTCACTGGTCCGAGGAGAACCGGACGGACCCGGCCGCGAGTTCCGTGCCGCACCAGACGCGGATGCCCGCGCGCAGCTCGTTGTCCGCGCCGACCACCGCGCCGTCTCCGACGACCGCGCCGTCCAGTACCGCGCGGGCGCCGACGCGGGCGCCCGCGCCCACCATCGACTCCCTTATCCGCGCGCCCGGTTCGACGACGGCGCCGTCCAGCAGCGTGCTGCCCTCGACGCGCGCCCCGTGGCCCACGACGGCGCCCGCGCCGACCGCCGTACCGCCGGTCAGCTTCGCGTCGACCGCGACGTCGGCGCCGTCCAGCACCAGGCACTCGCCGCGCCGTCCCGGCACGGCGGGTGACGGCGCGCGGCCGAGCACGAGGTCCGACGAGCCGCGTACGAACGCCGCCGGGGTGCCGAGGTCGAGCCAGTACGTGGAGTCGACCATGCCGTGCAGATGCGCGCCGTCGGCGAGCAGCCCGGGGAACGTCTCGCGCTCCACCGACACCGGACGGCCCTGCGGGATGGTGTCGATGACGGAACGGTTGAAGACGTACGCGCCCGCGTTGATCTGGTCGGTGACGATCTCCTCCGGCGTCTGCGGCTTCTCCAGGAAGGCGGTGACGCGGCCGTACGCGTCGGTGGGCACCAGCCCGTACGCGCGCGGGTCGGTGACCTGGGTCAGGTGCAGCGAGACGTCGGCGCCGGACTCGGTGTGGGTGGAGACCAGCGCGCGGATGTCGAGGCCGGTGAGGATGTCGCCGTTGAAGACGAGGACGGGGTCGCCGGGGGCGGACGACAGCCGGGAGGCGACGTTCCGTATCGCGCCGCCGGTGCCCAGCGGCTCCTCCTCGGTGACGTACTCCAGGTGCAGGCCGAGCGCGGCGCCGTCACCGAAGTACGGCTCGAAGACCTCCGCCAGGTACGAGGTCGCCATCACCACGTGCTCGACACCGGCGGCGCGGGCGCGGGCCAGCTGGTGGGTGAGGAAGGGGACGCCGGCGGCGGGCACCATCGGCTTGGGGGTGTTCACGGTCAGCGGCCGCAGCCGGCTGCCCCGGCCCCCGACCAGCAGGATCGCCTCTGTGCCGGCTGACGCTCTGACCTGCATAGATCCCCCTGGACGGGCGGGTGGCACGGGAGCGGCACCCGGGGTGGCCGATGGACTTCCGGGTGATTCTCCCCCACAGACGCCCCTGCCGTACCCGTGGGTACGGCAGGGGCGTCTGTGGGGACCGGGGCGAGCCGGGCGGGATTCCCTCAGCGGCCCTGGAGGCGGCCCGCCGTGGCGCGGATCGTGTCGAGGCGCTCGTAGAGGCGGGCGCCGGGGCACTCGGTGTTGAATCCGTCACGGTGCCCGGAGATGGTGTTCATCCGCACGCGCTTGCCCTTCGCGTACTTGCCGCCTCCGGACGTCATGGTGGTCTTGCCGCGCGCGTTGACGCCGTACAGACCGAGCTTCCAGGCGGTCAGCTTGGCGACGCCGTCGAGCGCCTTCTTGGACGGCTTGGACTTGCCGAACGAGCCGAGGACGGCGACGCCCATGGTGTTCGTGTTGAAGCCGTACGTGTGGGCGCCCTGCACCGGTTCGGTGACACCGCCGGCGCGGCCCTCGTAGATCTTGCCGCACTTGTCGACGAGGAAGTTGTAGCCGATGTCGCGCCAGCCGCTGCTCTTGACGTGGTAGCGGTAGATGCTGCGGATGATCGAAGGGGCCTGTGAGCAGCGGTAGTCGTTGCCCATCGCGGTGTGGTGGACGAACGCGGCGCGGACGGTCTTGCCGTACGCGTAGCCCGACTCGCGGAGCCGCTCGTTCGCGCCCCAGCCGCTGCGGGTGACGATGCCGGGCCGGGGGCCGACGTGCTTGCCGCCCTCCGCGAACTCGATGCCCAGGCCGCGCGCCGCGGCCTCGGCGTCCGTCTCGGTGCGGGTGAGCGGCGGGATCACGGCGCCGCCCGTCTCGCCGCCGGGTTCGGCGGCGCCCGAGGCGGCCTTCGTGTCGCCCGGGTCGACGAGTTCCAGGCGGAGGCCCTCGGGCAGCGCGCCGGGGGCGGCTCCGGCCTCGGCTCCGGTCGCGGCTCCGGCGTGCGCGGCGCCCTCGGCCGCGCTGTCCGTACGCGCCGTGCCATCCGTACGGGCCGCGTCCGCCGCCCGTTCCACGCGGACCTGGACGCCGTCGGAGGGGCCGACCCACAGCGGCGCGGTGGCGCCGCGCGCGGCGCCGCCCGTCTGCTCCTCCCGCCCGTGGTCGGGTGCGTCGCCGCTGTGCGTGTCCAACTCGCGCCAGGGGGACCAGCGGTCCGTACCGGCCGTACGGGTGCGCACCTGCACCCGGCCGGTCAGTTCGGCGTCGGCGTCCTCCCAGACGACGCCGAGCAGCGAGAACGGCTTGACGGTGCGCGGTGCGAGCCCCAGCGCGCCGTCGGCTCCGGTACGCGGGCCGCGGTCGGAGGGGGTGAGCGAGGTGAGCGGGAGCGACTGGGTGCTGCCCGCGCCGGGCATGCGGGGCGCCCGGTCGGGCGCCCCGGGGGCGCCGGCGGTCCCGAGGGCGGCGGTGCCCGTCGTGGCGGTGCCCGTCGTGGCGTGGGCGGAGGTGGCGGCAGCGGCGGGCAGGCCCGTGGTCAGCAGCAGGGCGGCGGATGTCAGAGCGCCGAGCGAGGAAGCAGATAGTACGCGCATAACACTGATCGTGGACATACGCGTTTATATCTGTCCATTCGGGATCTGACGCCCAGTCGGCCCGGCGTACCGCCACCGGCCCCGCACCGCACCGCCGCTGACGCGCCGTCGGCCGCGTACGCTGGCCCCAATGAACGCCACCGACCGCACCCCCGCCGACCTGCTGGGTTCCGCCCTGGCCCGGGATCCGGCGCGCCCGCTGGTGACCTTCTACGACGACGCCACCGGCGAACGCGTCGAACTCTCCGTCGCCACGTTCGCCAATTGGGTGGCCAAGACGGCCAATCTGCTGCAGGACGAGCTCGGCGCCGAGCCGGGCGACCGGCTCGCGCTGCTGCTGCCCGCGCACTGGCAGACCGCCGTATGGCTGCTCGCGTGCTCGGCCACCGGTGTGGTCGCCGACGTGGCCGGCGACCCCGCGGGCGCGGACCTGGCCGTCGCGGGGCCGGACACGCTGGACGCCGCGCGCGCCTGCGGCGGCGAGCGTGTCGCGCTCAGCCTGCGCCCGCTCGGGGCGCGGTTCCCGCAGCCGCCGGAGGGGTTCACCGACTACGCGGTGGAGGTGCCGGGCCAGGGTGACCGCTTCGCGCCGTACGTCCCGGTCGATCCGGACGCGGCGGCGCTGGCGCTGCCGGGCGACGCGCGGGGCGGCGGCTCGCCGTCACAGGCCGGGGAGCTGAGCGGCGCGCAGGTGGTCGAACGCGCCCGCGCGGACGCGGGCGTACGCGGCCTCGCGCCCGGCTCGCGGCTGCTGTCGACGCTCGGGTACGACAGCTGGGACGGGCTCTCCGCCGGGCTGTACGCACCGCTGGCCGCCGGGGCCTCCGTCGTCCTGTGCCGCAACACGGCCGGGCTCGACCCGGCCGAACTGGCCAAGCGCGCGGAGAGTGAGCAGGTCACGCACACCGCTGAGGGACGCTGACGCCCGTACGGGCGCCGGGACCGGCATCCGTACGGACAGCGGACCGAGCCCGTACCGGCGCCCGTACCGGCAGCCGGACAACGCCCGTACCGACAGCGGACTGACGGCAGGTCAGCCGGTCCGGACACGCGCCCGGCGTACGCGCGCGGGCAGGGGCGTGTGCGGATCCCGTGGCGACGGCGTGGACGCCGTCGGGGGGATCGCGTTCCGACTCGCGAGCCCCTCCGTACAACCAATCCAACGTTTTGACCGTCTGTCCCTTTAACCGGCGTCCGTACGCGTGTACCCACGCGGTCGCGGCGGCGGCGCGAGCGACCCCGGACCGACGACATCGCGAGGGATGGACGCACACGTGACCGACACCGGCACGACGACCGCCGACGAGGCGCCCGCGCCCGCGCCGGCACCACCGCCGGCGCCCCGTCGGCGCCGGTGGCTGCGCTGGGTCGCGCTCGGCACGTCGGTGCTCGTGCTCGCCGCGACCGGAGTCGGCTGGGCGCTGTACCAGAAGCTGAACGGCAACATCCGTACCGACCGGGACACCGCCGAGGAGCTGGCCCGGCACGAGAACGAGCGCCCGGCGGCCGCGGGCGGCGAGGTGCAGAACATCCTGCTGCTCGGCTCGGACAGCAGGGACGGCGCCAACGCGGAGTACGGCCGAGGGGGCACCGAGCGCGCCGACACCACGATCCTGCTGCACCTGCCCGCCGACCGCTCGGACGCGACGGCCGTCTCGCTGCCGCGCGACCTGATGGTGGACATACCGGGCTGCAGCAGGCCGGACGGTGGCACGACCCGGCCGCAGTTCGCGCAGTTCAACTGGGCGTTCGAGTACGGCGGTGCCGCCTGCACGATCCGTACGGTGGAGCGGCTCACCGGCATCCGCGTGGACCACCACCTCATCGTCGACTTCAGCGGCTTCAAGGAGCTGGTGGACGCGCTCGGCGGGGTCGAGGTCTGCCTCCGCGAGGAAGTGCACGACCAGGACGCCCATCTCGACCTGGACGCGGGCCGGCAGACCCTGTACGGGGCGGACGCGCTCGGTTTCGTCCGCGCGCGCAAGAGCTTCGACGGCAGCGACACGCAACGAATAGAACGCCAGCAGCAATTCCTCGGCTCGCTCGTGAAGAAGACCCGGAGCAACGGCGTACTGCTCAATCCGGCGAAGCTCTATCCCGTCCTGAACGCGGCGACTTCGGCGCTCACCGCCGACACCGGCCTGGACTCGCTGCGGGAGCTGTACGACCTGGTGCGCAGCCTGCGGGAGATACCCGAGGAGCAGGTGCGCTTCCTGACGGTGCCGCGCCGCCCGTACGCACAGGACGGCAATCGCGACGAACTCGTACAGCCCGCCGCGGACCGGCTGTTCACCCTCCTAAGGGACGATCTGCCGGTTCCGGTGGACGACGAGCCGGACGCCGACGGGAGCGCCGGCGAGGGTGCCGATGACACGAGCCCTTCACCCGGACCCACGCCAACTTACCGCGGCACCACAGCCGCTCGCGATGTCTGCACACAGGAGGGCGCAGGGAATGGGGCGAATTGACCGCTTCTGATCCAGTGGAATTTGTCACCGGCGTCGCTCCCCCAGGAACGTGCCGGATAGTGTGAGCGATCCGGTCTGCCCCCCGGGGCGACAGCGGCATAATGGAGGAATTTCGCAATCGTGGACGCGCATGGCCGGCGGCACGCGGGCGATATCGACCCCGCGGATCAATGGGTGTTCAATCCGAACACCGGCAGCTACGAGCTGCGCCTGACGCCCGCTGCCGACGAGACACCCGTTTCGTACGGCGACGGAGCCCGCCCCACCACCCCACGGCGGAGAAGAACTTCCTCTGCGGCCGGCACGGAGAGCGACGTAGAGACCACGGAATTGCAGGTTCCGTCCCAGCGGAGCCCCCAGGGCGGGGCCGGTGGCGGGAGCGGCGGCGGCCGCCGGGCGGCGAACGCCAGCCGCCGTAAACCGAAGGCGAAGCTGAGCCGCAAGCAGAAAGTGCTGCGCTGGGGCGGCGGTTCGGCGGCGCTGATATTGGTCGCGGGCTGCGGCGGGGTCTATCTGTACCTCGAGCACCTCAACAACAACATCGACAAGGTCGATGTGGGCATCGACAATCCCGCCGTCACGGACGGCCCCGCCAACATCCTGATCATCGGCACCGACAGCCGTACCGGGAAGGGCAACAAGGGCTACGGGGACGCGGGCAGCGTCGGCCACGCCGATACGACGCTCCTCCTGCACGTCTCCGCGGACCGGTCCAACGCGACGGCGCTGTCCATTCCGCGCGACATGATCACCGACATCCCCGCGTGCCCCACCAAGCAGGACGACGGCTCGACGAAGACCATCTCCGCCGAGCAGGGCGTCCGCTTCAACACCAGCCTCGGCCAGCGCGGCAGGGACCCGGGCTGCACCTGGCGCACCGTGCAGAAGATGACCGGTGTGGAGATCAACCACTTCATGATGGCCGACTTCAACGCGGTGAAGGAGCTCTCCGCCGCGGTGGGCGGCGTCGAGGTCTGTGTCGCCAAGGACATAGACGACCCGAAGTCGCACCTCAAGCTCGACGCGGGCAAGCACACCATCAAGGGCGAGCAGGCGCTGGCGTTCGTACGGACGCGGCACTCGGTCGGCTTCGGCAGCGACCTGAGCCGGATCGAGCTGCAGCAGCAGTTCCTCAGCGCGATGATCCGGAAGATGAAGTCGAGCAACACCCTGACGGACCCGGGCAAGCTGTTCGACCTCGCGGAGGCCGCGACCAAGGCGCTCACGGTCGACAGCAACATAGGGAGCGTCAAGAAGCTCATCGGCCTGGGCAAGGACCTGCGCCGGGTCAACACGGACAACATCACCTTCGTCACCGCCCCCGTGGTCGACAACCCGGAGGACAAGGCCTCGGTCGTACTCGACGAGTCGAAGGCCGCGCCGCTGTTCAAGATGCTGCAGCAGGACAAGTCGCTCACCAAGACCAAGAAGGACAAGGGCGGCAAGAAGGACGACGGCGGCCTGGGCAAGGTGAAGCCCGCCCCCGCCTCCGAGGTACGGGTGGACATCACCAACGGCGGCGGCCCGGTCGGCGCCGCGCAGTCGACGGTCACCTGGCTGCAGAACGAGGAGGGCGTGGCGCTGTCCACCAACGCGGGCAACGCGTCGGAGAACCTGTCCAAGACCCGGCTCGAGTACGCGCCCAACCAGGCGAGCCAGGCCGCGGCCTTGGTCAAGATGATGGGCCTGCCCGGCTCGGCGCTGAAGAAGGCGTCCGCCGACGCCGGCCCGGAGGAACCGATGAAGCTGACACTCGGCAAGGACTTCACCGAGGCGGGTCAGCCGATCGACGCACCCGCCAAGACACCGGAGGGCGTCAAGGAAGTCAACGCCGGCGACAAGAACGTCTGCGCAAAGTGACCCGGACAGCGGCTGCCGCGGCGGCGCCCTCCCCGACGTGTGCGACGTACGCGATGTACTCGGCGTATGCGAAGCACACGGAGGCGGGAGCCCCGGCGCCGGCAGCCGCTCCCGGAACGACTCCGGACCCCAGCCGCTCCGCCAGGCGACCGGGTGCACCACCACATGAGAACGGGGAGGCCACGTGCGGCAGCAGAACGGCACCCGTGGCGACCGGGGGCGCTCCGCGCCCTCTGCCAGTGAACTCGGCTGGGACGACGGCCTGTACGAGGGAGACGGACGGCGTACGCGCGACGCGCGCGCCGCAGGGGCCGCCCGCGCCGAGGGCGGGCCGGGAGACGGCGAAGGCGACGGGGCCGGCGGGGCCCGCGGTGGTGGGCGCCGTACGAAGCGAAAACGCCCGAGTTCGTTGAAGCGCCGCATCTTCCGGTGGTTCGTGCTGGTCACGTCGCTGCTGATCCTCGGCACCGCGGGCGCGGGGTATCTCTACTACCGCCATCTCAACGGCAATCTCGGCAAGGACGACCTCAACCTCGGCGACCACAAGCTGGACCCGAGCGACCCCAACGCCGACGGGCAGCGCCCACTCAACATCCTGCTGCTGGGCTCCGACTCGCGCGCCTCGAAGAAGAACGTCGACCTGGGCGGCTCCCGCGCGGACGCCGACCGGCCGCCGCTGGCGGACGTACAGATGCTGCTCCACGTCTCGGCTGACCGCAGCAACATGTCGGTCGTGTCCATCCCCCGCGACACCAGGGTGGACATTCCCAAGTGCACCGACAAGGAGGACGGGAAGGTCTACCCGGAGACCTCCGACCGGATCAACGCCAGCCTCATGAACGGCGGTCCGGGCTGCACGGTGGCCACCTGGGAGGCGCTGACGGGCGTGCCCCTCGACCACTTCATGATGATCGACTTCGCCGGTGTGGTCTCCATGGCCGACGCCGTCGGCGGCGTGCCGGTCTGCGTGAAGGACAACATCCAGGACTCCAAGTCCGGCCTCAAGCTCGAGAAGGGCGAGTCGGTCGTCCAGGGCGAGCAGGCGCTGCAGTGGCTGCGTACGCGGCACGGCTTCGGCGACGGTACGGACATCGGGCGGGCCAAGGCGCAGCATCTCTACATGAGTTCGATGGTCCGCCAGCTGAAGGCCGGCACGAAGCTCACCGACCCGGGCAAGCTGCGCAACCTCGCCGAGTCCGCCACCAAGGCGCTCACCGTCGACCACGGCCTGGGCAGCGTGAAGAAGCTCTACGACCTGGGCAACGACCTCAAGCGCGTGCCGACCTCGCGTATCACCATGGCCACGATGCCCTGGCAGTACTCCAGCGGCGGCAGCTTCGTCGAGCCGAAGCCGGGCGACGCGGAGAAGCTGTTCTCGATGGTGCGGCAGGACATCGCGCTCGACGGCAAGGACAAGAAGAAGCCGAAGTCCGACAAGCCCGACGACCCGTCGAACGCGGCCGACTCGGCCAGGCCGAAGGCCGAGATCCCCGTACGGGTGATGAACGGCACCGGCACCGCGGCCCAGTCCCCGGTCTCCGGCCGCGCGGGCGCCGTCGCGGACCAGCTGAACACGGACGGCTTCACCCAGGCGACCGCCGACCAGACCCCGAAGTCGCAGGCGGACACGACGATCAGTTACGCGACCACGGAGCAGCGCGCGGACGCGTTCGCGCTGGCGGAGTCGCTGGGCGTGCCCGAGCGGCTGGTCAAGCACTCGTCGGCGGTTGACGAGGTGACGCTGGTGGTCGGCGCGGACTGGCGTACGGGCACCGCGTACCCGAAGGCGTCGGGTGACGGCGACAGCGGCGGCGAAGAGGCCGGCGGCACCGACGACAACAAGGCGCCGGACACGGCGGACTCGCTGAACGGCAACGACAAGACGGCCTGCATGGACGTGAACCCGAACAACGTGTGGTGACACCCAGGCGGTGTCCGCCACCCCAAGCCCGTCCGGCGTTTGAGGACGGACCCCGGCCCGTCCCGGGCCGCGCCCGGCGCACGATGCGGTGACCGCCCACCGGCGGCTGCCGCGCGTCAGTGGCTGAGGGCCGTCCTCAAACGCCGGACGGGCTGGAGTTGCTGCCGGACGGGCTGGAGGTACCAGACGGGCTCGTCGGGCTACCCGACGGATTCGGGTCGCGGCGGCTCGCCCGCACGTGACGGGCCAGCTTCCGCGGGCTGGTGAGGAAGCCCCAGCCCCACGACATGTGCATGGTCGCGAGCGCCACAGGAATCCGTACGCGCGCCCCCGCCGTCAGCCCCTTGCCCGCCGGCAGTGAGCCCGCGGTGATCGCCGCGAGGTACCCGGCCGGGACGGCGAAGCCCCACGGCGTCACCGCGGCGCCCACCACCGCGCCCGCCGCGATGGCGCAGAGCGCCATCGGGGGCGCGAGGTAGCGCAGGTTGATCGAGCCGGCGTGGTAGCGGGCGACCACGTGCCGCCAACGGCCGTAGTTCTTGTACTGCTTGGCGAGCGCGCGCACGTTCGGCCGCGGCCGGTACGACACCCGCAGCTCCGGCGAGAACCAGATCAGCCCGCCCGCCTCACGGATGCGGAAGTTCAGCTCCCAGTCCTGGGCGCGGATGAACTCCTCGTTGTAGCCGCCCTGCTGCTCCAGCACCTCGCGCCGGAACACGCCGAGATACACCGTCTCGGCCGGGCCCGCCTCGCCGCCGGTGTGGAACGCCGCGTTCCCGACGCCTATCTTCGCCGTCATGGCGGCGGCGACGGCGTGCTCCCAGTCGTTCTCGCCCTCGGCGTGCATGATGCCGCCCACGTTCGCGGCGCCGGTCTCGTCGAGCAGCCGCACCGCCGTGGCGATGTAGTCGGGCGAGAGCATGCCGTGGCCGTCGACGCGGACCACGACGGGGTGCCGGGACGCCTTGATGGCGGCGTTCAGCGCGGCGGGCGTACGGCCCGTCGGGTTCGGCACCGTGTGCACCCGCGGGTCCTCGCGTACGAGCTCGGCGGCGATCTCGTCCGTACGGTCCTCGGACGGGCCGAGCGCGATCACCACTTCGAGCTCGCCGTCGTACTCCTGCTCCAGGATGTGCCGGACGGAGGTGCGCAGATGGCGCTCCTCGTTGAGCACCGGCATGATCACGGAGACGGCGGGGGGAACAGATCCAGTCACGGCGGCCACGTTACCGCGAACGGGGGACGCCCCGGGACGCCAGCCGGGTGCCCGCCGCGCGGACCTGCGGCGTGTGGGGACCGGTCTGCCGATCGTATGTGTCTACAGTGCGACCGCAGCACGACCCGGCCCGCCCCCTGGGCCTTCGGCCCGGGAGGTGCCCCCCAGCCGCGGAGGTCCGCATTGCCCACACCGACCGGCCCGCACGACCGTCCGCACGACCGTCCGCACGGCACGGGCGCCCGCCGCTCAGGCGCGCGCCGCGCGGCCCCGCGCCGTGCCGCGCCCCAGCGCACCGGAGAACGCGGCGCGCCCCCGCCCCGCGGCCGGCGCGCGGACCGGCGCACCGGCGCGCGGCGCGGCAGACGGCGCCCGCACTGGGGTCTGCGGATCGTCATGGCGACCTCGGCGCTGGTGCTGGCCACCAGCGGCGTCGGGCACGCGCTGGTCAGCGGGCTGGACGAGGGGGTGCGGCGGATCGACCCGTTCTCCGGCCTGTCGGACCGGCCGGACGCCTCCAGGGGCCTGAACTTCCTGGTCGTCGGCGTGGACGGGCGGGACAAGCTGAGCGCGGCGACGCGCAAGAAGTACCGGCTGGGCGGCGGCTCGTGTGACTGCACGGACACCCTGATGCTGGTCCATCTGTCCGAGGACCGGCGCCGTATGAGCGTGGTGAGCATCCCGCGGGACTCGTACGTCAAGCTGCCCGAGCACAAGGACGACGGCACCGGCAAGCGGCACACCGGTTACCCCGCGAAGATCAACTCGGCCTACGCGCACGGCGGCCCGCATCTGACGGTCCGCACGGTGGAGGCGATGACGAAGGTGCACATCGACCACTACCTCGAGGTCGACTTCGGCAGCTTCATGAACACCGTCGACGCGCTGGGCGGGGTGCCGGTGTGCACCGTACGCCCGCTCAAGGACCGCTACTCCGGGCTGAACCTGCCCGCCGGCACCTCCCAGCTGAACGGCGCCGAGGCGCTGTCGTACGTCCGCGCGCGGCACCTCGACGGCGCCTCCGACTTCGGGCGGATGCAGCGGCAGCAGCGGTTCATCGCCTCCGTCATCGACAAGGCGACGAGCAGCGGGGTGCTGATGAACCCGGTGAAGTTCAACAAGGTGGCGTCCACGATGCTGAAGTCCGTACGGGCGGACCGCGGCTTCGGCACCTCCGAGATGCTGGCGCTCGGGCATGCGATGCGGGGGTTCACGCCGGCGTCGTCGGAGTTCGTGTCCGTGCCGGTCGCGGACGGGGACCACCGGGTACGCGGGCTGGGCTCGACGGTGAAGTGGGACGCGGCGAAGTCGGCGCGGCTCTTCGCGGCGCTGCGCGAGGACCGGCCGCTGGCCGAGCACAAGCAGCGGAACGGGGCGGACGGCCGGGAGGACAGCCAGGAGACGAAGGGCGGCAAGCAGGCGGACGGGAAGAACCCGAACGCCGTCCCCGTCGACATCCCGCCGGGCCGTATCCGCGTACAGGTCGAGAACGGCACCGCGACGGCCGGACTCGGGCACAAGGTGGACACGGCGCTGCGCGAGGCCCACTTCAACACCACCGGCATCCCGCGGAACGCGGCGCGGAAGGGCCTCAAGCAGACGGTGATCACGTACGACCCGCGCTGGAACCGCTCCGTACGCACCCTCGCCGCGGCGCTGCCGGGCGCCAAGCTGCACAAGCAGAAGGGGCGCGGGCCGTCGATGAAGGTGACGGTCGGCGCGGACCACCGCGCGGTGAAGGCCGTCCGCGCGGTGGAGCCCCTGCCGGCCACCGGGCCCGGCCAGTCGGGGAAGGGCTTCCAGGCCGTCACCGGGGACAAGGTGACCTGCCCCTGACGGGGGCGGCCGGAATGGCTGGCGGACGGGCCCGGGAACTCCGGTGCCGCACGGCCCGAGGGCCGGCGGTCCGCGCGGCACCGGATGTCCGCTGCTAGGAGATGTTCACGTCGATGCAGGCGTAGAACGCGTTGGCGGTGTCGGCGATGTTCCAGACCGCCAGCACCTTCTGCTTGCCGCTGATGCCGCCGAAGTTGACGTTGTGGCTGACCGTGGCGGGCGGCTGCGCGCCGTTGTCGTTGATCTCGGCGACCTTCTGGTTGCCGACGAAGTACTGCCAGGTGCTTGTGCGGTGACGTGCGGTCAGCTGCCAGGTGAATGTCTGGGACCTGCCGACGTTGTGTACCTTCCAGCCCTTGCTGTCGTCATCGAGCTCGGAGAAGCGGCCGTTGCCGCCGCTACAGCTCTTGAGGCCCTTGGGGCCCTCGACACTCTGCGGCTCCCACTGGATGGAACCGCAGCTCACGGTCCCCTTGGCGCACTGGTCCTGCCGGCTGCCCGGGTTCGTCACCCAGCCGTGCGCGCTGGCCGTGTTCGCCGGGAGGCAGACGGCGATGAGCGGTGCGACGCCCGCGCCGATCACGGCGGCCAGTTTTCTTTTCGCGTGCATGCCAACTCCTTCACGGTAAGAGCCGCCGCTCAGGGATGGGGGCCGGCAACCATGGGGGGTACAGGAAGCCGTCGACGGCTCTGTCGAGTTGCGGGGCGAACGCGAAGACGGATGTACCGCCAGCGGTGAGGGAGCAGCCGTCCCGTGAAGTGAACTGACGGCTGCGAAAGTGGTCGATTCGGATTCCCGTTCGCCATTAGTCTAGACCATACAGAGTGTCCGGAATCGGTCAAGAGGCCGCGCACAGCCGGGTGTTGACGCCGTACGGGATGCCCGCCGTCAGTCCTCCAACAGGCCCTCGGCCGCCCGCCGTTCGCGCAGCTCCTTGATCGCGCGGCGCCTGGCCAGCCGGTGCGTGCGGCGGATCTGCGCCTCCTGGTAGCGGCGCTTGTCCCGGCCCGTCTCCGGGATGACCGGCGGCACGGCGCGCGGCTTGCCTGTCTCGCCGACGGCGGCGAACACCAGGTAGGCGCTGCCGACCTGGGTGGCGGGCGTCGACTCGTTCCAGCGCTCGGCCAGCACCCGTACCCCGACCTCCATGGAGGACCGGCCGGTCCAGTTCACCTGCGCCTTGACGTGTACGAGGTCGCCCACGCGCACGGGCTCCAGGAAGACCATCTCGTCCATCGACGCGGTGACCGCGGGCCCGCCGGAGTGGCGCCCGGCGACGGCGCCCGCGGCGTCGTCCACAAGCTTCATGATCACGCCGCCGTGGACCGTGCCCAGCAGGTTGGTCTCGTTCGCCGTCATGATGTGCGACAGGGTGGTGCGGGAAGCGGAGGTCGGCTTGCCCGGAAGCGTGCCTTCCGCCTGAGTGGCCTGGTCGGTCATGGTCACCACCATATGCGGCGACATGGCGGGACCCCGGCGCCCCGGCTTTGCGACAGCTCTGCTACAGCCTCGGCCCGAATCCGCACCCGCCCTGTGTCCGCGCGGGTGGAGCCGTGCAGACTACGGGGCATGAACCAGTGGCCGGACGGATGGACCGACGAAGGGCGCGACCGGTACGGACGCGGCAGCGCCGCACCCGAGCCGGAGCCCACCCGCGTCATGCCCCACACGCAGCGCCCCGGAGTACCGCCGCAGAGCAGAGGCGGTTACGGCCAGGGGCCCGGCGGCGACGGCTCGTACGACTCGGGGTACAGCCCCGGTCAGGTCTACGGCGGCCGGCAGGGCGATCCGCAGGGTGGCGCCGGCGGGTACGACGGAGGTGACGGCGGTTACGGGCCCGGCGGCCGGCCGCGGCCGAACTGGAAACGCCGGATAACGGTGGGACTTGTCACCCTCCTCGCCGTGCTGCTGGTGTGGTCCGTCGCCACGTACTTCTGGGCGGACTCGAAGCTCAAGCGCGAGGTCGACCTCAGCAAGGTGGAGGACCGGCCGGACAGCGGCGAGGGCACCAACTACCTGATCGTCGGCTCGGACAGCCGCGAGGGCCTGTCCGACGAGGAGAAGAAGAAGCTGCACACCGGCTCCGCCGAGGGCAAGCGCACCGACTCGATGATGATCCTGCACGTCGGTGACAACGGGAACACCATGGTCAGCCTGCCGCGCGACTCGTGGGTGACCATACCGGACTTCACGGGCTCGGAGAGCGGCAAGCACTACGAGTCGCCCGGCCCGAACAAGCTCAACGCCGCCTACTCGCAGGACGGTCCGCAGCTGCTGGTCCGTACGGTCGAGCACAACACCGGCCTGAAGATCGACCACTACGCGGAGATCGGCTTCGGCGGCTTCGCGAAGATCGTGGACTCGATCGGCGGGGTCGAGCTGGACATCCCGCGGGACATCAAGGACAAGAACTCGGGCGCCGACTTCGAGAAGGGCAAGCAGACCCTGAACGGCGAGCAGGCGCTCGCCTTCGTCCGCAACCGCTACGAGGCCGGCAGCGACCTGGAGCGGACGAAGAACCAGCAGAAGTTCCTGTCCGCGCTCGCCAGCCAGACCGCGACGCCCTCGACGGTCCTGAACCCGTTCAAGCTGTACCCGACGATGGGTGCCGGCCTGGACACGCTGATCGTCGACAAGGACATGAGCCTGTGGAACCTGGCCTCGATGTTCTGGGCGATGAAGGGCATCACCGGCGGTGACGGCACGTCGATGAACATGCCGATCGCGGGAAGCGCGCCGGCGGGCTCGCTGAAGTGGGACATGCCCAAGGTCAAGGAGCTGGTGTCGCAGCTGAACGCGGACGAGAAGGTCACCGTCAAGGGCGACTGAACGTACGCCCCCACGCGCGCACCCGCGCGCCGCCGCACAGGCGGCAGGCCGGCGCCCGCCCCCGTACGCAGGGGGCGGGCGCCGGCCTTTCACGTGCCGGGACGGTGCTGAGGGCCGCCGCGGCGCGGCCCGTACGAGCGGCCGGTCCCGTACGAGCGCCGGACCCGTACGAGCGCCCGTTGCGCCGGGTCAGGTGGCGCACAGGCAGAACGGGTGCCCCGCCGGGTCCAGATAGACGCGGAAGTCGCGCTTCCCGCCGTCGTCGCCCTGTGCGAGCCGCGCGCCGAGAGCGAGGACCTGCTTCTCCGCCTCGTCCATCCTGTCGGCCGGCACGTCGAGGTCCAGATGGAACTGCTGCCCGTGCTCCGTGCTCGGCCACTGCGGCGGGATGAACCCGGGCGACTCCTGGAAGGCCAGCCGCCGCCCTTCCGGGGCGGACACCTCGAACCACTCCCCCTCGCCTCCGACCTCCCCGCCCAGCACGGCGGCGTAGAACTCGGCGAGCGCCCGGGGGTCGGGACAGTCCAGCACGGTGACACCAAGTGTGGCGATGGGCATGATGATCCCTCCTGCGGCGTTACTTCCAAGGCTGCTTAACTGGTAACGCAGTTACCTCATGATGCCCCGCAGCCAGTAACGTGGCAAGGGTGGGAGACCGAACCGCGCCACCGCCCCTCGCACTGGTGCAGGAGCTGGCGAACACGCTCGACATCGAGACGGGGCAGGACGCTCTGACCGCGCCGCGGGGTCTCGCCGAGTTCGCCCGCGAGCACGGGTTGACCGGCCTGGGTCTCACCAAACGCGACCTGCCGCCGGTCGTGGAGCTGCGCGAGGCCCTGCGCGCCGCGTGCCTCGCGCACACCGGCCCGGAGCTGCCCGAGGCGAGCGCCCGTACGCTGGACCGGCTCCTCGCCGACGCCCCGCTCGTGCTGCACGTGGACGGCGAGGGCGCGGCCGCGCTCCGGCCCGCGCCGGGCCTGACCGGCGCCGCGGGGCTCACCGCGCGCGTCGCGGCGGCCATCGCCGGCGCCGCGGGCGACGGCGGCTGGCAGCGGCTCAAGGCGTGCGAGGCGGACGACTGCCAGTGGGTGTTCTACGACCGCAGCCCCGGAGGGCGCGGGCGCTGGTGCACGATGGCGGTCTGCGGGAGCCGGGCGAAGATGCGGGCGTACCGGGCGCGGCGCGGGACGCCGTAACGGCCGCCGTGCCGCCGTTTCGCCGTGCCGCCGGGGCCGTAGCGCCGGCGCCGCCCGCCCCCGTAACCGCGAGGGCCGCTCGCCGTGCCGGCCGGGGCCGCCCGTCAGGCCGTCGGCCGCCCCAGCGCGCGGAACCGCCAGCCGGCCTTCCGCCACAGCGCCGGGTCGAGCGTGTTGCGCCCGTCCAGGATGTGCCGCTGCGCCACCGCCTCGCCCAGCACCTCCGGGTCCAGCTCGCGGAACTCGCGCCACTCGGTGAGGTGCAGCACCACGTCCGCCGCCCGTACGGCCTCCAGCGCGCTCGGCGCGTAGCCGAGGGTCGGGAAGAGGGCGCGGGCGTTGGCCATGCCCTTCGGGTCGTAGACGGTGACCTGCGCGCCCTGGAGGTGCAGCTGTCCGGCGACGTTGAGCGCGGGCGAGTCCCGTACGTCGTCGGAGTCCGGCTTGAACGAGGCGCCCAGCACGGCGACCCGCTTGCCCAGCAGGCCGCCGCCGACCGCGTCGCGGGTGAGCTCGACCATGTGGCTGCGGCGGCGCATGTTGATCGAGTCGATCTCCCGCAGGAACGTCAGCGCCTGGTCGGCGCCCAGTTCACCGGCGCGCGCCATGAACGCCCGCAGGTCCTTGGGCAGGCAGCCGCCGCCGAAGCCGATGCCCGCGCGCAGGAACTTGCGGCCGATCCGGTCGTCGTGCCCGATCGCCTCCGCCAGCTTCACCACGTCGCCGTCGGCGGCCTCGCAGACCTCGGCCATGGCGTTGATGAAGGAAATCTTGGTGGCGAGGAAGGAGTTGGCGGCGGTCTTGACCAGCTCGGCGGTCGGGAAGTCGGTGACGACGAACGGCGAACCCTCCGCGAGCGGGCCCGCGTAGACCTCGCGCAGCAGCCGTTCCGCGCGCTCGCTGCGCACTCCCGCGACGATACGGTCCGGGTGCAGCGTGTCCTGTACGGCGAAGCCCTCGCGCAGGAACTCCGGGTTCCAGGCGAGCTCGGCGTCCTCGCCCACGGGCGCCAGCCCGGCCAGCAGGGCCGCGAGCCGGTCGGCACTGCCGACGGGCACGGTGGACTTGCCCACCACCAGCGCGGGCCGCGTCAGCAGCGGCGCCAGCGTCTCGAAGGCGGTGTCGACATAGCTCATGTCGGCGGCGTACTCGCCGTGCTTCTGCGGGGTGTTGACGCAGACGAAGTGGACGTCGCCGAACTCCGCGACCTCCTCGTACGAGGTGGTGAACCGGAGCCGCCCGGACGCACCCTCGATGCCCTCGACGTGCTGCCGCAGCAGCTTCGCGAGCCCGGGCTCGTACATCGGGACCTCGCCGCGCGCGAGCATCTCGACCTTCTCCGGCACCACGTCCAGGCCGAGCACCTCGAAGCCGAGGTCGGCCATCGCGGCGGCGTGCGTGGCACCCAGGTATCCGGTGCCGATCACGGTGATCCGGGGACGGGCCGCGGTGGCCATGTGCTGCTCCTGCTCCCCGCGAGAGCGCGGTGGTCGTGGGTTCCGATGGGCGTGCCGCCGGTGTCCGCCGGGGCGTGCCCGGGCGGGCTTCGGGGTGGCACGCAGGCGCGTACACGCTGCCGCGAGCATAACCGGGGCGCCGGAGATGAACCTCACGTATGCCGGCTCGGAGCCGGGCCCCTAGAATTGGGTTACTTAACGGTAATTAGCTTCGGCGCTCTTCCGGCGCCGCACTGACAGGGGAGTGAGAGACCGTGGCGCCCTCAGCGAACAGCACAGCGGCTGACTTCGACCTCTACCGGCCGCCCGAGGAGCACGACATGCTCCGCGACTCGGTGCGCTCGCTCGCCGAGGCGAAGATCGCACCCTTCGCGGCCGAGGTGGACGAGGAGGGCCGGTTCCCGCAGGAGGCCCTCGACGCGCTGGTCGCCAACGACCTGCACGCGGTGCACATACCCGAGGCGTACGGGGGCGCGGGCGCCGACGCCCTCGCGACCGTGATCGTCATCGAGGAGGTCGCCCGCGTCTGCGCGTCCTCCTCGCTGATCCCCGCCGTGAACAAGCTGGGCTCCCTGCCGGTCGTCCTCTCCGGCTCGGAGGAGCTGAAGAAGAAGTACCTCGGGCCGCTGGCCAAGGGCGACGCGATGTTCTCGTACTGCCTGAGCGAGCCCGACGCCGGCTCGGACGCCGGCGGCATGAAGACCCGCGCCGTGCGGGACGGCGACTCGTACGTGCTGAACGGCGTCAAGCGCTGGATCACCAACGCGGGCGTCTCCGACTACTACACGGTGATGGCCGTCACCGACCCGGACAAGCGCACCAAGGGCATCAGCGCGTTCGTGGTCGAGAAGGCGGACGAGGGCGTGTCGTTCGGCGCCCCCGAGAAGAAGCTCGGCATCAAGGGCTCACCCACCCGCGAGGTCTACCTCGACAACGTCCGCATCCCCGCGGACCGCCTCATCGGCGCCGAGGGCACCGGCTTCGCCACCGCGATGCAGACCCTCGACCACACCCGCATCACCATCGCGGCACAGGCGCTGGGCATCGCACAGGGCGCGCTGGACTACGCGAAGGGCTACGTCACGGAGCGCAAGCAGTTCGGCAAGCCGATCGGCGACTTCCAGGGCGTGCAGTTCATGCTGGCCGACATGGCGATGAAACTGGAGGCGGCCCGCCAGCTCACGTACGCGGCGGCCGCGCGCTCCGAGCGCGTCACGCTGGGCAGCGCGAAGGAGGACCTGACCTTCTTCGGCGCCGCCGCCAAGTGCTACGCCTCCGACGCCGCCATGGAGATCACCACGGACGCGGTCCAGCTCCTCGGCGGCTACGGCTACACGCGGGACTACCCGGTGGAGCGCATGATGCGGGACGCCAAGATCACGCAAATCTACGAGGGCACCAACCAGGTCCAGCGCATCGTGATGGCGCGCAACCTGCCGTAGGCGCACGCCCGTTCGTGACGCTCGTCGCGAGGCCCCTCCCCGCGGTTCGGGAGGGGCCTCGCGGTGTTCTCCTCAACTCGCCCTCCACGGGCGGTCCTCGAACCGCTTTCGGGGGCGCGGGCCATCCGGGTAGCGGTGCTGGGCCTCGCGCAGGGTCTCCTCGTCGTAGAACCGCCGTGCCCAGAACGAGTGGGGCTTGGCCAGCCGGATCGCGGCGACCCACCAGCACGGGTGGACGAGCACCCCGAGGACGACCATGCCGTACTTGCCCTTCAGGGCCGCGACGACGATGGGGACGGCGAGCAGCAGGACCACTACGACGGCGAGCACCATGTTGGCGGCACCCGTCATGGCGTTGCCTTTCCAGGTGGTGGAGAGCGGGTCGGCACGCTAACAAGCACCGGCCGGGACGGGTCCCGGCGGCGGCCGGGGGCGTGCGGCGGCCGGAGCGTGGTGCGGCTAGGGTCGGGGCGTGGACACGACACACCGGCCGGCGGCGCGGGTCGTCTGCCTGGACTCCGCGCACCGCGTGCTGCTGCTCCACTGGCGCGACCCGTACGACGGCGCGTGGCTCTGGGAGCCGCCCGGCGGCGGCATCGAACCGGGCGAGACCCCGCTGGCCGCCGCGCGGCGTGAACTCGCCGAGGAGACCGGGCTGGACCCGGACGCGGTCCTCGACCGGCCGGTGCAGGTCGAGCGCGACGTGCGGTGGAACGGCAAGCGGTACGTCGGCGCGGAGACCTTCTTCGTGGCCCGCTTCACCACGGAGCGCCCCGCGCTGGTGCGGACGGGCCTGCTCCCCGACGAACAGGCCAGCCTCGGCACGTACGCCTGGGTCGCCCGGGGCGGCCTGAACGCGCTGCCGGACCGGCTCGAGCCGCCCGGACTGCCGTCCGTCGTCGCGGCGCTGGCACCGGAGGGCCCCTGGCGCGATCGCGTGCGGTGAGAGCCGTACGGCGCCGCCCGTGGCGGCCACGCGCTCACGCCCCGTCGGGAGCGCCCGCCCCGGCGGCACGGGCGTGGGACTCGCGCCCCAACAGGGCCGTCGCCACCTGGAGTTCGGGGACAGCGGCGAGCAGGCGCTTGCCGTCCCGGGTGTTGATCACCACCTGCGGACCCCGCGCACCGGACAGCCCGCCGAGGCTCCAGTCCGGGCTCCAGGGGAGGAAGCGGCCCTCCGTGTCGTACACGCCGCCGCCGGAGAGGGTGAGGTCGCCGAGGCGTATCGCGCCGTGCTGCTCCAGAGCCGTGGCGAGGCGCCGTACGAGGGCGTCCCGGGTGTGCTCGATGATCAGGCCGGACAGTACGGCCTGGCGCCGCGCGCCGTACACCGGCAGCGGCTCGCCGGTGCCGGTGAGCGCCAGGACGCAGCAGTCGGAGTACGTGGTGACGTGGGAGCCGAAGTCCTGTGCGGTCTCCGGACGGTGCCACACAGCGCGTACGTCCTCCCAGCGCACCGTGCGGCGCCCGGTGTCCGTCTCGACGGCCAGGCCCTCCGTGTACACCAGGTACGTGCGCCGGCCGCCGGGCGGGGGGACCGTCTCCACGACGGCGTACCGGCCGGTCATCAGCACGAACAGCGGGAAGGCGGAGAGCGCCAGGTTCAGCGCGAGGCCGAAGTCGTCGTAGCCGGACGTGAAGACCCACAGCCCGAGGGCCACGCCCAGCGAGACGAGCAGGCCGCCGGTGGAGCTCAGGAACGGGCGGCGGGCCTCGAAGACGGCGATCCGCTCGCCCGGGTCGGGCCGCGGCCCGCCGTACAACTCGGCCTGTGTGCCGGTGACTTCGGCCTCCTCCCCGTACACGGGGGCGGGCGGCGGGCCGTCCGGGCCCACCGGGGGCGCCGCGTACGGAGGGAGGGCCCGCCTGCCGCGGAAGCGCAGCACGGCGCCGGCCGCGAACACCAGGCCCATCGTGCACACCGCGGCTCCCGCCGCAGCCTCGACGTCGGCCCAGAGCCAGCCGCCGACCGCGAACAGCACCAGTGCGACGCCGCCGAAACCCACCTCGAGCACGGCGCACCGCCCCCTTTCCGTCCTCGCCCTCCGGCCGGCGCCGTGTGCGTCGTCGGCCGGGCGGACACTATCCGCGTACGCGGGGAGGGGTCCCGGCTCGCGCCGGTCAGCGCTGGAGCCGTGTGCCCTGGACGCGCGCGCATGAGGGCGAGACGCGGGGCGATGGCCGGGGGGGTGCCGCACGGGGTTGACTGGCGGGGGTACGGCCGGAGTACGGGCGCCGACCGGCCCCGACGGCACGTACGCGCGAGGTGACCGACGATGTGGCAGGCAGTGACGCTGGCGGTGGCGACCGTGCTGACAGGGCTGATGGCGGGGATCTACGCCGCCTTCTCGATCGCCGTCATGCCCGGTCTGGCGCGGGTCGACGACGCCGTCTTCGTCCGCTCCGTGCGGTCGATCAACGTACGCATCCTGAACGGCTGGTTCCTGTCCGCCTTCCTCGGCGCGCTGGTGTTCA